>NZ_MAXA01000069.1 GCF_001854695.1 Parafrankia soli | reverse complement strand
GCCAAGAGCATGGCTGGTTGGCTACGTTCGGAAGGGATAACCGCTGAAAGCATCTAAGCGGGAAGCTCGCTTCGAGATGAGGTCTCCCACAGGGTAGCCTGGTAAGGCCCCCGACTAGATGATCGGGTTGATAGGCCGGAGGTGGAAGTGCGGCAACGCATGGAGCTGACCGGTACTAATAGGCCGAGGGCTTGACCACAAAGATTCTGCTGTTCTGCGTCCACTGTGCGGTTCTCGGGCTGCGACCGGTTTCGGTTGGGTCTGATAGTGTTTCGGTGGCTTTGGCGAAGGGGAAACGCCCGGTTCCATTCCGAACCCGGTAGCTAAGCCCTTCAGCGCCGATGGTACTGCGTGGGTGACCGCGTGGGAGAGTAGGACGCCGCCGGACTTCTTTTGGTGGGGGCTGTTTCTGGCTGTGGCCGGGAGCAGCCCCCACCTGTATTTCCGGACCTTTTCCCGGCCGACGGCTGACAGGTCATGTCAGAGCGACGGAGGCTGTTGCCTGAGGCAGCCCCGTCGGCTCGGCTGCCAGCCATGCAGGACACCCCCGCTGGTCTTGGTGACCAGGCCGCCGGCGAGCGCGCTCCGGCCCGCTCGGCCCGCTCGGCTCATCGGCTGGCGTCAGGCTTGTGAGAAGGAGCCCCAGGCGGAGGCCCCTGGAGCGTTCGGACCGGCGCCGGAACCCGGAACGTGGAGGGTTCGGGTCATGCCGGAACGCCAGGTCACGGCGACCGGTCCTCCTGCTGTGTGACGGGTTCGACGCCCCTGTGCCGCCAGCATGTCCATGGTCTCGGTGGCCCCAGTTAAATGGACGTCCTACTATCGGAGTGCCAACGACGGTCGTTGGTGTCCGCGTACCGTCCTCGGGAGCAAGCCACATGAGCGCAGCCACCGTGGTGGGCCAGGAGGCCCCCGCCCTGCACGTGCCCGTCTGGCCGGTGCGCGTCGTCACCGCGGCGTCGCTGTTCGACGGCCATGACGCGGCGATCAACATCATGCGCCGGATCCTGCAGGCCCAGGGAGCCGAGGTGATCCACCTCGGTCACGACCGGGGCGTCGACGAGATCGTGACGGCGGCGATCCAGGAGGACGCGCAGGCGGTCGCGATCTCGTCCTACCAGGGCGGTCACGTCGAGTACTTCACCTACCTGGTGGACCGGCTGCGGGAGCGGGGAGCCGGGCACATCGGTGTGTACGGCGGCGGCGGCGGGGTCATCGTGCCGGACGAGATCGCGCTACTGCACTCCCGCGGTGTCGCGAGGATCTTCTCCCCGGAGGATGGCCAGCGGCTCGGCCTGCACCTGATGGTCAACAGCATCGTCCGTGACGGGGACGTCGATCTCGCGGCGCGCCCGCCGGCGGTCGAGGCGGTGCGGGCCGGCGACGAGTCCGCGCTGGCCCGGGCGATCACCGTGCTCGAGGACGGCCGGAACCCGGCCCTGGCCGCAGCGCTGCGCGAGGCGGCCGAGTGCGGACCGGCCGTGCCGGTGCTCGGCATCACCGGTACCGGCGGGTCCGGGAAGTCGTCGCTCACGGACGAGGTGCTGCGCCGTTTCCGTCTCGACCAGGAAGACGGCCTGCGCATCGCCGTCCTCGCGGTCGACCCGACCCGGCGGCGTGGCGGCGGTGCGCTGCTCGGCGACCGGATCAGGATGAACGCGCTGGGAGCCGGCTTCCTCGGCGGTGAGCCCGACGGCGGCGGTCCGGCGGACGGCGGTCCGGCGAAGGGCCGCCAGGGGAACGGTGCCCAGGGGAGTGGCGTCCACGGGAGCGGGGTCTTCTTCCGCTCGCTGGCCACCCGCGGCGCGGGGCGCGAGCTGCCCGAGCACCTCGCCGACATCATCGCGGCCTGCAAGGCCGCCGGGTACGACCTGATCATCGTGGAGACTCCGGGCATCGGCCAGGGCGACGCGGCGATCGTGCCCTTCTGTGACGTCTCGATGTACGTGATGACCCCCGAGTACGGGGCCGCGTCCCAACTCGAGAAGATCGACATGCTCGACTTCGCGGATGTCGTGGCGGTCAACAAGTTCGAGCGCCGCGGAGCGGAGGACGCGCGGCGCGACGTCGCGCGTCAGATAGTGCGCAACCGGGAGGACTTCGGCGCTTCCTGGGAGGAGATGCCGGTGTTCGGCACCTCGGCCGCGCGGTTCAGCGACGACGGGGTGACCGCGCTCTACCAGTTCCTGCGCGACCTGCTGCGCGAGCGCGGGCTGCGCGTGGTCCCGGGCCGGCTGCCGGCGGTGGACGTCCGTGTCTCCTCGGGGCTGACGACGGTGGTGCCGCCGGCACGGGTCCGCTACCTCGCGGAGATCGCCGATGCGGTGCGCGGCTACCACGCGCACACCGAGGAGCTGTCCGAGCTCGCCCGCCGGCGCCAGCACCTGTCCACGGCGATCGCCGAGCTCGACGGCGCCCAGGCGGATCACGCGAGCTCGAATGGCGCCGGCGGTCCGGGTGACGCGCTGGCGCGGCTGCGGAGCCTCCGGGACGCGGCTGACGCGGCGCTGGACGCGCGGACCCGCGAGCTGCTCGACGGCTGGCCCGCCCTGGTCGCCGAGCGGTCCGGCGAGGAGATGGTCTACACGGTGCGCGACCGGGAGATCCGCACCCCGCTGCGGCGCACGACGCTGTCGGGTACCGCCGTCCCCCGGGTGGCGGTGCCGCGGATCGACGACGACGCCCGCCTCGTACGGTTCCTGCGGCGGGAGAACCTGCCGGGGCTCTTCCCGTTCACCGCGGGCGTGTTCCCGTACAAGCGGGCCGGTGAGGCACCGGCCCGGATGTTCGCCGGCGAGGGCGACCCGTTCCGCACGAACCGGCGGTTCCACCTGCTCTCCGCCGACTCGTCGGCGACCCGGCTGAGTACAGCGTTCGACTCGGTCACGCTTTACGGGCGGGACCCGGGCCCCCGCCCGGACGTGTACGGAAAGATCGGGACGTCCGGGGTCTCCGTGGCGACGCTGGACGACATGAAGGCGCTTTACGCGGGATTCGACCTGTGCTCGCCGACGACGAGCGTCTCGATGACGATCAACGGCCCGGCCCCGGCGATTCTGGCGATGTTCCTCAACACCGCGATCGACCAGCGGCTCGAGCTGTTCCGGACGGAGAACGGGCGCGAGCCGTCGGCGGCCGAGACGGCCGAGGTGGCAGCCTGGGCGCTGGCGAACGTGCGCGGCACCGTGCAGGCGGACATCCTCAAGGAGGACCAGGGCCAGAACACCTGCATCTTCTCGACGGAGTTCGCCCTGCGCTGCATGGCGGACGTGCAGGAATGGTTCATCGACCACCGCGTCCGAAACTTCTACTCGGTTTCGATCTCCGGCTACCACATCGCGGAGGCCGGGGCGAACCCGATCAGTCAGCTCGCGTTCACGCTCGCCAACGGGTTCACCTACGTCGAGGCCTACCTGGCGCGCGGAATGCGGATCGACGACTTCGCGCCCAACCTGTCGTTCTTCTTCTCCAACGGCATGGACGCCGAGTACAGCGTGATCGGCCGGGTGGCCCGGCGGATCTGGGCGGTCGCGATGCGCGAGCGCTACGGCGCGGCGGAGCGCTCCCAGAAGCTCAAGTACCACGTGCAGACCTCGGGTCGGTCGCTGCACGCGCGGGAGATGAACTTCAACGACATCCGGACGACCTTGCAGGCATTGTGTGCGATCTACGACAACTGCAACAGCCTGCACACCAACGCCTACGACGAGGCTGTGACGACGCCCACGGAGCAGTCCGTGCGGCGGGCGCTGGCCATCCAGATGATCATCGATCAGGAATGGGGGCTCGCCGGGAACGAGAACCCGCTGCAGGGCTCCTTCGTGATCGACGAGCTGACCGACCTCGTCGAGGAGGCGGTGCTGGCCGAGTTCGAGCGGATCTCCGAGCGGGGCGGTGTTCTCGGCGCGATGGAGACCGGTTACCAGCGCGGGCGCATCCAGGATGAGTCGATGCTCTACGAGCGGCGCAAGCACGACGGCTCCCTGCCGATCATCGGGGTGAACACCTTCATCGGGCCGGACGCCGACGACAAGGGAGCCRGTCCGCTGGAGCTCGCCCGGGCCACCGAGGAGGAGAAGCAGTCCCAGCTGCGGCGCCTGGCGGACTTCACCAGCCGTAACCGCGAGCCCGCCCAGCAGGCTCTCGAGCGGCTGCGGCAGGTCGCCGCGGCGGGCGGTAACACTTTCGAGGTGCTGATGGACGCCGTGCGGGTGTGTTCCCTGGGCCAGATCAGCGCGGCGTTCTTCGAGGTCGGCGGACAGTACAGGCGTAACATCTGACGACGTGACCGCGGGCCGGTGCCGGTGCGCGGGCAGCGGCGCGTCGTGCGTGTGCACCCACGCCACCTGGTTCGTCGATCATCAGGCGATCACCAGATGTCGGTCGGACGTCGATCCGGGCGTCGGCGGGGATGCGCACCTGGGCGCGCTGTGTGGCCTTCATGTTGCCGGCATCGCCAACGTTGCCAGCATCGCCGTTCCCGGATGCAACGGTCGTACGCCGGAATGGCTATTGTTGATGGCTCCGCTGTCGATGGTCTGCCGGCCCGACGATCCCGTCCTGGAGATATTGCACCCGTGTCACAGCCGAAACCGCTTCCGACCGACCCGATCGCGGAGGCGCACCGGCAGTGGACCGCCCACGGATGGGGGCCCGTCGCGGACGGCATGGCCGCCGTCACCTCGCTGATGCGCGCGCAGCAGATCCTGCTCGCCCGGGTCGACGAGGTCCTGCGGCCCCTCGATCTCACGTTCGCCCGCTACGAGCTGCTCATGCTCCTGCTGTTCAGCCGCAAGGGCTCGCTGCCGCTGAGCCGCATCGGGAGCCTGCTGCAGGTGCACCCGACCAGCGTCACCAGCGCCGTGGACAGGCTGGAGGCCCGCGGGCAGGTGCGCCGCCTGCCGCATCCGACGGATCGGCGCGCGATCCTCGCCGAGATCACCGAGGACGGGCGGGCGACGGCGCTCGCGGCCACCGAGAAGCTCAACGACACGGTGTTCGCCGACCCCGGGCTTCCTGACAGCGGTGTGCGGGACCTCGTCGAGCTGCTCACCGACCTGCGGCGCGGTGCCGGCGACTTCTGACCCGCCCGGACCCGGGCCAACCGGTGCCCCGGCCCGGTGCGCGGCCGGGTTCGGGCGGTCGTCCCGAGGCCGGGTGGGGCGCCCGAGTGGCAGCTACCCTCTACAGACGTGACCTACCTCGACCACGCGGCGACCACGCCGATGCGCCCGGAGGCCGTCGCGGCGTTCACCGCCGTGTTGACGGACGCCGGGAACGCCTCATCGCTGCACGCCGGCGGTCGGCGCGCCCGCCGGATCGTCGAGGAGTCGAGGGAGTCCCTGGCCGAGGTGCTGGGCGCGCGGCCGTCCGACCTGATCTTCACCGCGGGCGGCACGGAGAGCGACAATCTGGCGATCAAGGGGCTGTACTGGTCGCGCCGCGCCGCCGACCCGCGCCGGCGCCGGATCCTGGTCAGCGCGGTGGAGCACCCGGCGGTGCTGGACACCGCGTCCTGGCTGGCCCGGCGGCAGGGGGCGGTGCTGGAGACGCTGCCGGTGGACGAGACCGGCCTGGTCGCCCCCGAGGTGCTGCGCGCCGCGGTGGAGTCCGACCCGGCCTCGGTCGCGCTCGTCTCGGTGATGTGGGCGAACAGCGAGGTGGGCACCATCCAGCCGGTCGCCGAGCTGGCCCGGGTCGCCCACGCTCGCGACATCCCGTTCCACACCGACGCCGTCCAGGCGTTCGGGCAGATCGAGACGTCGTTCGCCGCCAGTGAGGCGGACGCGCTGACGATCAGCGCGCACAAGATCGGCGGCCCGGTGGGGGTGGGCGCGCTGCTCGTGCGGCGCGGGGTCGAGGTGGAGCCGCTGGCGCACGGCGGCGGGCAGGAGCGCGACGTCCGCTCCGGGACGCTCAACACCCCGGGAGTGGCCGCCTTCGCCGCGGCGGCGGCCGCCGTCACCGCGGAGCTGCCCGCCGAGCGGGTCCGGCTGGCCTCGCTGCGCGACGACCTCGTGCGCCGGGTGCTGGCCGAGGTGCCCGGGGCGACGCTCAACGGTGCCGCCCCCGGCGCCGGCCGGCTGCCCGGAAACGCACACCTGACCTTCCCCGGCTGCGAGGGCGACTCGCTGCTGATGCTGCTCGACGCGCACGGGGTGGAATGCTCGACGGGCTCGGCCTGCTCGGCGGGAGTGGCGCGGCCCTCGCACGTGTTGTTGGCGATGGGCGCCGGTGAGGCCCACGCCCGTGGGTCGCTGCGGTTCTCGCTCGGGCACGGCTCGTCGGCGGCGGACGTCGACGCGCTGGTCGCCGTGATCGGTCCGGTGGTGGCGCGCGCCAGCCGCGCCGGTGAGCTCGCGGGTCTGAGCGCGGGGTGAGTCGATGAGCCGGCGGCGGGAGCGCCCGCCGAGCCGGCGGTGTGGACGAGGGGTGGGATCGTGAGCCGGATGAGGGTGCTCGCGGCCATGTCGGGCGGCGTCGACTCGGCGGTGGCCGCCGCCAGGGCCGTCGACGCCGGCCATGACGTGACCGGCGTCCACCTGGCGCTGTCGCGCTCGCCCGCCTCGGACCGGGTCGGTGCCCGTGGGTGCTGCACGCTCGAGGACGCCCGCGACGCCCGCCGTGCCGCCGACGTGCTCGGCATCCCCTTCTACGTCTGGGATCTCGCGGAGCGTTTCGAGACCGAGGTCATCGACGAGTTCGTCGCCGACTACTCGGCCGGGCGCACGCCCAACCCCTGCGTGCGCTGCAACGAGCGCATCAAGTTCGCCGCGGTGCTGGAGAAGGCGCTCGCGCTCGGCTTCGACGCGGTCGTCACCGGGCACCACGCCCGGCTGGACGAGGACGGCACGCTGCGCCGCTCGGTGGACCCGGCGAAGGACCAGTCGTACGTGCTCGGCACCCTGCGGCCCGAGCAGCTCGCCGCGGCCCGGTTCCCGCTCGGCGACTCGACGAAGGCCCAGGTCCGCGAGGAGGCCGCGCGCCGTGGCCTCGCCGTCGCCGACAAGCCGGACAGCCACGACATCTGTTTTGTGGCCTCCGGGGACACCGGCGCCTGGCTGCGCGAGCGCCTGGGGCCGCGTCCGGGCCCGGTCGTCGACGCGGAGACCGGCGAGACCCTCGGCGAGCACGACGGGGCGTACGCCTTCACGGTCGGGCAGCGCCGGGGGCTCGGGCTGGGACGTCCCGCGCCGGACGGCCGCCCGCGCTACGTGCTGGAGATCTCCCCGGCGACGTCGACGGTGACCGTCGGCCCGTCCAGCGCGCTGGACATGCGCAGCCTGGTCGCGGAGCGGATGGTCTGGCCCCATGACGGGCCGGTGTCGTGCACCGCGCAGGTCCGGGCGCACGGCGGGGTGGTCCCCGCGGTGGTGACGGCCCGGGGCGACGAGCTCGACGTGCGGCTGGCGGAGCCGGTGCGCGGCACCGCGGCGGGCCAGGCCGTGGTCTTCTACGACGGCGACCGGGTGCTCGGCGGCGGGCGCATCCGCTCCCTGGCGGCCTGAGGCACCGGGCCCGCCCGAAGCCCGGCCGCCCGCCTGGCCGGAGTGGCTCGTGTGGCCTGCGGCGCGCCTTCGGTGATGCGCCGGGCGCGGTTTCCGCGTGCTGACGGGTCCTGCCAGCGAGTCATCCGAGGGGTTCCGCCGGCGGGTCGTTCCGACGGGTGATCCTGACGGGCGATCCTGGTGGGTGATTCTGGCGAGTGATTCTGGTGGGTGTTGTTCGCCGGCCGTGGCCTGGGGTCGCGGCCGGAATCTAAGGAGTCGATGTGGTGATGACGTGGTCTGCCACTGAGCGGGGCGCGGGCCCGGAGCCGATCCGGGACGTGCCGGGGGAGGGTGTCTCACCGCTGGGCAGCGACGGGACCGCCGAGCGGGCGGGCATCCCCTGGCCGCCCGGGACGGCCTCCGGGGTCGGGTCGCTGCCGGATCTCGACCCGGTCGAGGCCGCGCGGTACGTCCTGGGGGAGGTGCCGGACCTGCCGTTCCTGCCGGAGCTGCCGGGCCGCGGGGTCGGCGCCGACATCATCGGCCGTTCGTGCGCGCTGCTGGTGGACCTGCCGGTCGACTTCCAGCCGTCCGGGTGGCGGCTGGTGCCGCGGCCCGGCCTGGACCTGCGTCGGGCCCGTGACCTGCTCGCCCGGGATCTGGACGCGTTCACCGAGGCGGCCGCCGGCTACACCGGGCCGCTCAAGGTGTCGGCCGCGGGGCCCTGGACGCTGGCCGGCGGGGTCGAGCTGCCGCGTGGGCACAAGGCGCTCGCCGATCAGGGCGCGGCCCGGGATCTGGCGGAGGCGCTCGCCGAGGGGCTGGTCGCCCACCTGGCCGACCTGGGGCGACGGATTCCGGGTGCCCGGATGCTCGTCCAGCTCGACGAGCCGTCGCTGCCGGCTATGCTCGCCGGCCACATCCGTACTCCCAGCGGGTTCTCCGTCCTGCCCGCCGTAGAGGAGGGGCCGGCGACCGAGCGGCTGGCCGGCGTGCTGTCCGCGGTGACCGGGGCGGCGTCGGTCGCCGCGTCCGGCGTGCACTGCTGCGCGCCGGACGTGCCGCTCGACCTGCTGCGGCGGGCCGGCGCGCGGTTCGTCGGCCTCGACGCGACCCTGCTCACCCGGGCGCAGGACGACGCGGTCGGCGAGGCGGTCGAGGCGGGCGTCGGCCTGATGTTCGGCCTGGTGCCGACGGACGGCGCCGGGAACCTGTCGGACCCCCGTCGTACGGTCGCGGTGGCGGTCGACCTGTGGCGTCGGCTGGGGTTCGCTCCGGAACTACTCGGGGAGGTGGTGGCCGTGACACCGACGTGTGGTCTGGCCAATGCCAGGGTGGGTGACGCGCGCGCCGCGCTGCGGCACTGCCGTGAGGCGGCGCGGGTCCTGGTGGAATCTCCACAGTGAGCGTGGACGAGCGCGGCCTGGCTGCCGACGAGCGCGGCCTGGCCGCCGACGAGGTTGGTCTGGCCGCCGACGAGCGTGGCCGGGCCGCCGAGCTGGCCCGCGAGCTGGAGGAACACGCCTACCGCTACTACGTGCTCGACAAGCCGACCGTCGCCGACGCCGAGTACGACGCGCTTATGCGCGAGCTGGAGGCGATCGAGGAGCGGCACCCCGAGCTGCGCACCCCGGACTCGCCGACCCAGAAGGTCGCCGGCTCCTACTCGACGCTGTTCACCCCGGTCGAGCACCTGGAACGGCTGCTGTCACTCGACAACGTCTTCACCGACGAGGAGTTCCACGCCTGGGCGGCGCGCGCCGCGCGGGAGCAGCCCGTCACGGCGTGGCTGTGCGAGCTGAAGATCGACGGGCTGGCGGTCGACCTCGTCTACGAGGGCGGCCGGCTCGTCCGCGCGGCCACCCGCGGCGACGGTCGAACGGGGGAGGACATCACGCCCAACGTGCGGACCCTGGCGAGCGTGCCGTCCCGGCTGCGCGGCCCGGCCGTGCCGGAGCTGCTCGAGGTGCGCGGCGAGGTGTTCTTCCCGACCGAGCGGTTCACCGAGCTCAACGCCGCGCTGGTTGAGGCGGGGAAGGCACCGTTCGCCAACCCGCGCAACGCCGCCGCCGGGTCGCTGCGCCAGAAGGACCCCCGGGTCACCGCCAGCCGTCCGCTCGACATGATCGTGCACGGCCTCGGCGCCCACCAGGGCTTCGACGTGGCGTCCCAGTCGGGCGCGTACGCGCGGCTCGCCGAGCTGGGGCTGCCGGTCTCCGCCCGTCACGAGGTGCTGGCCTCGGTGGAGGACGTGCTCGCCTTCGTCCGGCGCTGGGGCGAGCACCGCCACGACGTCGAGCACGAGATCGACGGGGTCGTCGTGAAGGTCGACGACTTCGGCCAGCAGCGTCGCCTCGGCGCCACCTCGAAGGCCCCCCGTTGGGCGGTCGCGTTCAAGTACCCGCCGGAGGAGGTCACCACCCGGCTGCGCGACATCCAGGTGAACGTCGGCCGCACCGGCCGGGTGACCCCGTTCGGGGTGCTCGAGCCGGTGAAGGTGGCGGGGTCGACGGTGGCGATGGCCACCCTCCACAACATCGACGAGGTGGGTCGCAAAGGCGTCCTGATCGGCGACACCGTGGTGCTGCGCAAGGCCGGTGACGTCATCCCCGAGATCGTCAGCCCGGTCGTCGACCTGCGTGACGGTTCCGAGCGCGCGTTCGTGATGCCCACGCACTGCCCGGAGTGCGGCACCGAGCTGGTCCGCCCCGAGGGCGAGGTCGACATCCGCTGCCCGAACACCGTCTCGTGCCCGGCGCAGCTGCGGGAGTCGGTGTTCCACCTGGCGTCGCGCGGCGCGCTCGACATCGACGGGCTCGGTTACGAGACGGCGACGGTCCTGCTCGCGGAGGGCCGGATCCACGACATCGGCGACGTCTTCCACCTGGCCCCGGAGTCCTTCGAGGGGCTGCGTGGCTTCGCCGACAAGAAGATCGAGCAGATCCTGCGCGGCCTGGAGGCGGCTCGTGACCGCCCGCTGTGGCGGTTGCTGGTCGGGCTGTCGATCCGTCACGTCGGGCCGACGGCCGCCCGCGGGCTGGCCCGGGAGCTGCGTTCCCTCGACGCGATCGCGACGGCGCCCGCCGAGCGGCTCGCGGCCGTCGACGGCGTCGGGCCGAAGATCGCCGACGCGGTGGTCGACTGGTTCGCCGACCCGCGGCACCGCGACATCGTCGCCCGGATCGCCTCGGGCGGGGTCCGCCTGGCCGACGAGGGCGCCGGCGAGGGCCCCGGGCCGCTGGACGGCGTCGTGGTGGTCATCACCGGCACCCTGGACGGCTGGAGTCGGGACACGGCGACCGAGGCGGTGCAGTCCCGCGGCGGCAAGGTGACGGGCTCGGTGAGCAAGAAGACGACGTTCGTCGTCGCCGGCGCCGATCCCGGGGCGTCGAAGTACGACAAGGCCCGCACCCTGAAGATCCCGCTCCTGGACGAAGCCGGATTCGCCGTGCTTCTCCGTGACGGAGCGGATGCGGCTAGGGCGCTCGCCGTGCTCGAGGAGGTCGACGGGTAACCTTCGCATCCTGGCAGCGAAAGGTTCATTACGGTGAGCACTCATATGTTCCGTCATGTTCTCGTCGGTGTGGCCGGGCGTCGGTGCGCCCGTCCCCGACGCGTCGAGGGATCGACGCGGGGCCGTTCCGGTCGCCGCTGATGCGCGCCCCGCGAGCCGGCGACGTGCCGCCGGAGCCAGGGGCCGGGTGGGGGGCCGCGGTCGGCGCGGCGGGATGCCTGACGGCCGCGGTGGTCGCCGTCGCCGGGGGCTGGCGCGGTGCCTTCGACAACCTGGGCGTGGCCTTCGTGCTGATCGCCGGGCTCGCCCTTCTCGTCGGGTCGCAGCCGGTGCCCGCCGGTGGGGCCTGGCCGGGCGCCTTCGGGCCGGCCGGTCTGCCGGCGGGCGCGCTGGGTGCCCGGCGCCGAGCGGGCGGGCCGGGCGCCGGCGGCAGTGATCTCACGGTGACCTTCCTGTTCGCGCTCCTGCTCGGTTGGGGAACGACGCCCGCGCTGGCGGCGCACCTGGTCGTCGGCGTCCTGCTGGAGCTCGTGCGGGGCGCGCGCCCGCGGTGGGTGATGGTGGTCGTCGGGCGCCGCTCGCTGGCGCTGTGCGCGGCGGGAGCCGTGGTGGCCGCGTACGGCCTCGGAGCCGATCTCGGGGCCGGGGATCTGCCCGAGGTCGCGCTCGCCGGCCTCGCGCTGTTCGCCGTCGACGACCTGCTCGGCCTGCCTACGCACCCGCGCGGGCCGGCGGCCGTCGGCGGCGCGGCCGGCCGTGGCGGGGGCCGTGCCCACGCCGGGTACCGGGCTCCCCTCGCCGACCTGCGGCGCCGGGTGGCGGGCGGGGTGGCGACGCTGTCCCTCGCGCCGCTGGTGGTGGTCGCCGCGGCGCGAAGCGCCTGGCTGGTGCCGCTGCTGCTGCCGGCGCTGCTGGTGGTGGCCCGGGTCGGTGAGGTCTCCCGGCAGAAGGAGCACGAGGCCCGCCATGACGGGCTCACCGGGCTGCCGAACCGGGCGGAGCTCGCCGAGCGCGCGGCCGCCAGCTTCCGCGCGGCCGAGCGGACCGGCTGCCGGGTCGGCCTGCTGCTGCTCGACCTGGACCGGTTCAAGGAGGTCAACGACCGGCTGGGGCACGAGGTCGGCGACCGGCTGCTGGTCGTCGCCGCGGCCCGGCTCACCGCCGCGCTGCGCCCCGGTGACGTCGTCGCGCGGCTGGGCGGCGACGAGTTCGCCGTCCTGCTGCCCGCGCTGCCGGCCGGCGAGGCGGGCCGGACGGTGGTCGGGGAGGTGGCCGGGCGCGTCCGCGGCGTGCTGCGTGCCCCGTACGAGATCGACGGGCAGTTCTGCGACGTCGACGCGAGCGTCGGGGTCGCGCTCTACCCGGACCACGGCGGCGACCTTCCCGCGCTGTCGCGGTGCGCCGACCTCGCCATGTACACCGCGAAGGAGCACCGCCTCGGCGTCCAGGCCTACGGGCCGCGTGACGCCAGCCGTGCCCGGCTACGAGCCCGGACGACCGCCGAACTCGGCTACGCCCTGGAGCACGGGCAGCTCGAGGTGCACTACCAGCCGCAGGCGGAGATCGCCGACGGGCGGGTGCGGCGGGTCGAGGCGCTGCTGCGCTGGCGGCACCCCAGCCGGGGGCTGCTGCTGCCGGGAGTCTTCGTCCCGCTCGCCGAGTCCGCCGGCCTGATCCGCCCGATCACGTCGTGGGTGATGGGCCGCGCGCTCGCGCAGGTCGCCCGGTGGAACGCGGCGGGGATCCCGGTGGCGGTCGCGCTGAACGCGTCCGCGCGTGACCTGCGCGACCCCGGCTTCGTCGGCTCGGTCGCGACCGCGCTGGCCGAGACCGGCCTGCCGGCCGCGGCGCTGACCTTCGAGGTCACCGAGGGCGCCGTCACCGCGGACGGTGACGAGCCGGCCGGGGCGCTGCGCGACCTGGCGGACCTCGGCGTGCGGGTCAGCCTGGATGACTTCGGCACCGGCCGGGTCTCCCTCGACGCGCTGCGGCGCCTGCCGTTCGAGGAGATCAAGATCGACCGGACCGTGATCGGCCGGATGGCGGGCGCCGACCGCGACGCCGACTTCGTCCGCGCGGTCGTTCGGATGGCCGCGGACCTGGGGCTGCGGGTCGTCGCCGAGGGCGTGGAGACCCCCGTCGAATGGCGCCGGCTGGCCGGCTTCGGCGCGGACGCGGCCCAGGGGTGGCACGTGGCGCCCGCGCTGCCCGCGGTGCTGCTCACCCCGTGGCTCGCCGCCGCGTCGGCGGAAACGGCCGCGCCGCCGCGGTCGGCAGCCGCGGTCAGCGGCGCGCAGCCGTGCTCAGCGGCCGGGGCCGGCCGTGCGGGCGAGGGTGGCGGCGATGCCGGCCAGGTGCGCGAGCCGGGCCACCTCGGAGGAGCGGAACGCGGGGCCTCCCGGCCGGCCGACCAGAACGGCCAGCCGTTCGTGCCCGACCGGGGCCGCGGCGAGCTCCATGTTGACCGCCTCCCAGCGGGCCGGGAACTCGCCGTCGTCCGGCACGACGCGCCGCGCCGCGCGCAGCGGCAGCCAGGGCAGCGGGAGGCGCACCCGCTCCGGAACGCCGAGGTCGTCGCCGCCCAGGCTCGGCGCGCCCACCGAGGCCTCCCGGACCCGGACGTCGCCCGGCCCCAGGTACTCGAGCAGCAGCGTCCAGTCGGCGTGGAAGACCCCGGCGACCAGGTCGGTCAGCACGGCCACGGCGTCGGCGGGGCGTTCGGCGAGCGCGTCGACGAGCTCGAGGTCCTCGCTGATCCCGGCGCCGTCGGCCTGGTAGGGCCGCAGCGACTCGACTGAGACCCCGGGCACGGAGTGGGCCGCGGTGAACAGCCGCTCGGCCAGGCCGCCCGGGGGCAGGAGCACGATCAGGTCGTCGACCGCCCCGGCCGGTGTGTGCTCCACCACGGTGAGGCTGACGATGTCGATGCCGGCGGCACCGAGTGCCGTGGCCACCGCTCCCAGCACACCGGGATGATCGGGAAGCAGGAGCCGGAGCAGGTACGACATGTGGTCGAGCATGCGCAAGGGGCGTGACGGAACGGTGGCCGCCGGGTCACGCCCGCGTGTCGCGCCGCCCTACCGACGCCCGCCGCGCCCATGCCGTGTCGCCAACCGCCACGGATGAGTCGGGGTGGGGTGGTGGGCCGTACGATGTGGGGAACGCCGACGTTGTGTTCGCCGGCATGTCACCGCCGGCAGCAACCGGCGCGGTAGTCGTCCGGCGCCCAGCCGGCCGGGCCGCGGTCAGGGTCGCCGGTAGCGGCCTGCCGCCGGTCGTGGCCACCACCGGGCCACCACCCGCACGACGGCGCGCGACGACCTGACCGATCTCGGGCCTGTGCCCACCGCCCACGAGGGGTCCACCGGAATGGCGATCACCCGGGACGAGGTAGCCAACCTCGCCCGCCTGTCGCGGATGTCCCTGTCCGACGCCGAGCTCGACGCGCTCGCGCCGCAGCTCGAGGCGATCCTCGGCGCCGTCGCGCGGGTCTCCGAGGTCGCGGCCGCGGACATCCCGCCGACCTCGCACGCCGTGCCGCTGACCAATGTCTTCCGCGCGGACGTGACCCGCCCGTCGCTGCCGGTCGCCGACGTCCTCGCCGGTGCGCCCGCCGCCGAGGAGGGCCGGTTCCGGGTGCCGCGCATTCTCGATCCGGACGAGTGAGGGGCACCAGGCCGCACATGACCGACGTTTCCAGCACCTCAACGCCTGCCGCCGCGGCTGCCGCCGGCGCGGGCGCCCCCCGCCGCACGGACGACGTCGTCCGGCTGACCGCCGCCGAGACGGCGGCCGCGATCGCCGCGGGCGAGCTGTCCGCGCAGGACGCGACCCTCGCCGCGCTCGACCGCATCGCCAAGGTCGACGAGGCCGTCCACGCCTTCCTGCATGTTGACGCCGAGGGCGCGCTCGCCGCCGCCCGCGCGATCGACGCCCGCCGCGCCGCCGGGGAGAAGCTCGGCCCGCTCGCCGGCGTCCCGCTCGCGCTCAAGGACGTGCTCACCGCGCGGGGCATGCCGACGACCTGCGGCAGCCGCATCCTGGAGGGCTGGCGGCCGCCGTACGACGCGACCGTGGTCTCCCGGTTGCGCGCCGCCGACGTGGTCATCCTCGGCAAGGTCAACATGGACGAGTTCGCGATGGGCTCGTCCACCGAGAACTCGGCGTACGGGCCGACCCGCAACCCGTGGGATCTCACCCGCATCCCCGGCGGCAGCAGCGGTGGCAGCGCGGCGGCGGTCGCCGCCTTCGAAGCGCCGCTGTCCATCGGCACCGACACCGGCGGGTCCATCCGCCAGCCGGCAGCGGTGTGCGGGCTGGTGGGGGTCAAGCCGACCTACGGCGGGGTGAGCCGCTACGGCCTGGTCGCGTTCTCCAGCTCGCTAGACCAGGCCGGGCCGCTGGCCCGCACCGTCGGCGACGCCGCCCTGCTGCACGCCGCGATCGCCGGGCACGACCCGCTGGACAGCACCAGCGTCGACCTGCCGGTGCCGCCGGTGGTCGAGGCCGCCGCGCGCCGCGACATCCGCGGCCTGCGGGTGGGCGTGGTGCGCGAGCTCTCCGGTGAGGGCTACGACCCGGGTGTGCAGGCGGCGTTCGACGCGGCGGTCCAGGAGCTGGCCGGTCTCGGCGCCGAGGTCGTGGAGGTGAGCTGCCCGCACTTCACCTACGCGCTGGCGGCGTACTACCTGATCGCGCCGAGCGAGTGCTCGTCCAACCTGGCCCGGTTCGACGCGATGCGGTTCGGGCTGCGCGCCGGGGACGACGGCCGGGCCGGTGCCGAGGAGGTCATGAGCCACACCCGCGACGTCGGCTTCGGTGCCGAGGTCAAGCGGCGGGTCATGCTCGGCACGTACGCGCTGTCCTCGGGCTACTACGACGCCTACTACGGGCAGGCGCAGAAGGTCCGGACGCTGATCAGCCGCGACTTCGCCGCCGCCTACGAGAAGGCCGACGTGCTGGTCTCGCCGACCACGCCGACGCCGGCCTTCCCGCTCGGCGACAAGGTGGACGACCCGGTGTCGATGTACCTGTCGGACCTGTGCACGATCCCGTCCAACCTGGCGGGCGGGCCGGCGATGAGCCTGCCGGCCGGCCTGGTGGGCGGGCTGCCCGCCGGCATCCAGATCATGGCCCCGGCGTTCGCGGACGACCGGCTCTACCTGGTCGGCGGAGCGCTCGAGGCCGCCCTGGAGGCGCGCCGCGGACATCCGCTGCTGGACGAGGCACCCGCGCTCTAGCGCCGGCACCCGGAACACCGGGAAGCTGGGAAGGCCGGGAAGCCGGGGAAGGTCGGGAAAGTAAGGACGAGGAGGGACATGGCCGGGTTGCGCAGCGGCCGGCAGGACCGCGCACTGCTGATGGTCGTCTGGGGGCTCACGCTCCTGGTGCTCGTCCTCGGCGGCCTGACGCTGAGCCCGATCCTGCTGGTCTGGGGGATCATCGGGCTGCCCGCCGCGATCGCGCTGAGTTACGTCCACGTCCGTGACACCCGCTCCGCTCCCCGCCCGCCCGCCGCGGGTGAGGAAGACGGCGTCGACGGCATCGAAGAGGAGTCATCCCGGTGAGCACATCGGCTCCCGTCATCGCCACCCCGTCCTACGAGGACGCCACCGCCCGGTACGAGTCGGTGATCGGGCTGGAGACCCACGTCGAACTYGGCACCGCGTCCAAGATGTTCTGCGGGTGCGCGACCGCCTTCGGTGCGGAGCCGAACACCCAGGTGTGCCCGGTCTGCCTGGGCCTGCCCGGCGCGCTGCCCGTGGTCAACGAGGCCGCGGTGCGTTTCGCGACGCTGATCGGGCTGGCGCTGAACTGTTCGATCGCGTCCTGGTGCCGGTTCGCCCGGAAGAACTACTTCTACCCGGACATGCCGAAGAACTTCCAGATCAGCCAGTACGACGAGCCACTGTGCTCGAACGGCTGGCTCGACGTCGAGGTCGAGGGCGAGATCCACCGGGTCGGGATCACCCGGGTGCACATGGAGGAGGACACCGGCAAGTCCCTGCACGTCGGCGGGGCGACCGGCCGCATCCACGGGGCGACCCACTCGCTGGTCGACTACAACCGCGCCGGCATCCCGCTGGTCGAGATCGTCACCGAGCCCGACATCCGCTCGCCGGAGGTCGCCCGCGCCTACGTCGACGAGCTGCGTGAGCTGTGCCGCGCGCTGGCCGTCTCGGACGTCCGGATGGACCAGGGCTCGCTGCGCTGCGACGCGAACGTCTCGCTGCGGCTGCGGCCCGCGCCCGGTGAGCCCGAGGCGCCGTTCGGCACCCGGTCGGAGACGAAGAACCTGAACTCGCTGCGCTCGGTCGAGCGGGCGGTGCGGTTCGAGATCGTCCGGCAGGCCGCGCTGCTGGACGCGGGCGACCGGGTCGTGCAGGAGACCCGGCACTTCGACGAGGCCTCCGGGCGGACGTCGTCGGGCCGCTCCAAGGAGGAGGCGACCGACTACCGGTACTTCCCCGAGCCGGACCTGACGCCCCTCGCGCTCACGCACGAGTACATCGAGGCCGTTCGCGCGGTGGTGCCGGAGCTGCCGGCGCAGCGGCGCGTCCGGCTCATCGCCGAGCACGGGTACACGGTGCGCGACATCCAGGAGATGCGCAACGCCGGGGTGCTCGACCTGGTCGAGGCGACGGTGGCCGCCGGGGCCAGCCCGCCCGCGGCCCGCAAGTGGTGGCTCAACGAGCTCGCCCGGCGCGCGGCGGACGCCGGGGTCGAGCCGCGCGAGCTGGCGATCGGCCCGGCTGACGTGGCGCGGATCTGCGAGCTGGTCGCGGCCGGGCAGCTCACCGACGCGCTCGGGCGCAAGGTCATCGACGGGGTGCTCGCCGGTGACGGCTCCGCCGACGAGGTCATCGCCGCCCGTGGCCTGGCCGTGGTCTCCGATGACTCGGCGCTGCGCGACGCGGTCGACACGGCGATCGCCGGCGCGCCCGACATCGCCGAGAAGGTGCGCGGCGGCAAGGTGAACGCCGTCGGCCCGCTGGTCGGCGCGGTTATGAAGGCGATGCGCGGCCAGGCCGACGCCGCGGCCGTCCGCCGCCTGCTGCTGGAGCGCCTCGAGGCCTCCTGACACATCCGGGGCGGCGACGTGGGCCACATCACTGGTTCCGTTCTCGCTCCGGGCCCGGGGCGGCCGGTGTGCGACGATCGTCAGTGATGCAATCGACCACGCCGGGCCGGATGCCGGCGACCACACAGGGGCGGCTGCTCGCCACCAGCGACATCCACGTCCGCCACCCCGACAACCGGGCGATCGTCGAGGCGATGCGCCCGGGCCGCCCCGACGACTGGCTGCTCGTCGTCGGCGACGTCGGGGAGCTCTACGAGGACGTCGAATGGGCGCTGCGGCTGCTCGCCGACCGCTTCGCGCAGGTCGTGTGGGTACCGGGCAACCACGAGCTGTGGACGCTGGGGCGGGACCAGACGTCGCTGCGCGGCGAGGCGCGCTACCGGCGCCTGGTCGACCTGTGCGCCGGGCTCGGCGTGCTCACCCCGGAGGACCCCTACCCACTGTGGACGGGTCAGGGCGGCCCGGCGCGCATCGTGCCGATGTTCCTGCTCTACGACTACACGTTCCGGCCCGAGGGCACCTCGACCAAGCAGGAGGCGCTCGCCGCCGCCTACGAGGCCGGCATCGTGTGCTCGGACGAGTCGGTCCTCTTCCCCGACCCGTACCCGACCCGGGACGACTGGTGCCGGGCCCGGGTCGAGCTGACCCGGCGGCGGCTCGACGCGTGCCCGCGCGACGTCCCGCTCGTTCTCGTGAACCACTTCCCGCTGGTGCGGGAGCCGACCAGGATCCTGCGTTACCCGGTGTTCGCCCAGTGGTGCGGCACCGAGCTGACCGCGGACTGGCACACCCGCTACAACGTCGCCGCCGTGGTCTACGGGCACCTGCACATTCCGCGGACGACCTGGTACGACGGGGTGCGGTTCGAGGAGGTCTCGGTCGGCTACCCGCGCGAGTGGCGGTCCTGGCCGGCCCGCCGGCCGGTGCTGCGCCAGATCCTGCCGGCGCCGACGGGCGAGCCGGTGCCCCCGTGGGGGGCGCCCCGGGACGAGTCCGCCGCCGCGGCGATCCGGTCCGGGCTGGCAACGGATCGGGTGGATTAAGCCGAACGTCCGGTCGGTCGGCGTGGTCCTCCGTGTTACCACCATCAGTGCATCCGCGTGTCGGCTTGCCGACGAGCGACGGCGCGTCGGATGCGGAGCGGGTTAGCCGTTCGTAGGGTGTGGTCGGGCCGCACGGTCCTGTCAGGCGGTTCTCCGAGCGAGGGGGGAGGCGAGCCGTCGTGCCTCTCACCCCGACGGGGTTCAGCCCGTCCATGTCACGCCGCCGAGGCCGGGGCCGCGGCCGGCGTAACGCACTCATCGTCGCGCTCGTTGTGGTCCTGCTGGCGGTCGGCGGCGGGGTGGCCTACTGGTTGAAGTCCCGCTCCGACGCGCGTGAGGCCGACCGCCGGGTGGCCGCGGTCGCCCACGCCTACCTGGACGCCTGGAAGACGCTGACGACCGCGCCGGCCGCCGAGGAACCGGCGGCGGGTGACCCGGGCGGCGGCACCGCGGCCGCACCGGCAGCATCGGCCGCGCCGGCAGCTGCCGGGCAGGGCGCACAGCCCGCTGCCGGGCAGGTCCGGGAGCGGGCGGGTGCCGCCGTGACGGCCCTCAGCACCGACGGCGACATCCCGGTCGGTGCCCTTGTCGGGCTGATGGGCGACGTGCGCGACCGGCTCTCGGTGACCGGGGCCGAGCTCGTCCCCGGCGAGCTGACCCGGTCGGGCACGAGCGCCACCGTCCCGTACACCGCGAAGCTGACGCTCGCCGGTTTCGCCGAGCCGCTGGCCTACGTGGGTGAGCTGGCCCTCGTCGACACCGGCGGCGGGCAGTGGAAGGTGCGGGCCCGGCCGTCCTCGGTGCACCCGTCCCTCAAGCCCGGCCTGCGCCTCGACCGCGCCGCGTCCACCGGCGAGCGCGGCGCCCTGCTCGACGTCAACGGGCGGCCGCTGGACGGCAGCCCCGAGCTCGCCGGGAACCTCGTCGGCCGGGTCGATCCGGCGTCCGGCCTGCAGCGGGTGTACGACGCCAGGCTGCGGCCGCAGGGCGGCTCGGTGGTGGTGCGCACCGACGGCAACGAGACCGTCGAGACCCTCAAGACCTACCCGAGCAGCAACGGCGAGGAGATCCGCACCACCATCAACCTGGACGTCCAGCGCGCGGGGGAGGCGGCGCTGGGGACCGCGTCGCGCCCCAACGGGGCCCTCGTCGCGATCGACACCCGTACCGGCGGGGTGCTGGCGGCGGTGAACCACCCGCTCAACGGCTACGGCCGGGCGGTGCGCGGCTCCTACCCGCCGGGCTCCACCTTCAAGATCGTGACGGCTACCGCGGCGCTGATGAGCGGCAAGGACGCCGACACCATGATCGACTGTACGCAGACGGTGAGCGTCGGCGGGCGCGAGTTCCGGAACGCCGAGGCGGAGCAGTTCGGGGCCATCCCGCTGCGGACGGTCTTCGCCAAGAGCTGCAACACCGCCTTCATCCGGCTCGAGCAGTCGCTGCCCGACGACGCGCTCGAGCGGGCCGCGAAGCTCTACGGGTTCGACAGCTCCGAGCCGTTGCCGATCGCCAGCGTGGGCGGCTCGTTCCCGACCCCGCGCGACGCCGTCGAGTCGGCGTCCGCCTCGATCGGGCAGGGGCGGGTGGCCGCGTCGCCGCTGCAGATGGCGAGCGTCGCCGCGGCGGTGGCCAGCGGCACCTGGCATCAGCCGTTCGTCGTCGGAGAGTCCCCGCGCAGCAACCCCCTCCCGGCCGAGGCACTGGGGCCGCTGCGGGACTTCATGCGCGCGGTGGTCACCGAGGGGACCGCGGCCGGCGTCCCGATGCCCGGCGACGTCCACGGCAAGACGGGCACGGCCGAGTACGCCGACGGCAACCCGCCGCCCACGCACGGCTGGTTCGTCGCCTACCGCGGCGACGTCGCCGTCGCGGTGGTGATCGAGGACGGCGGGTTCGGCGCCGAGTCGGCCGCGCCGGTGGTGTCGGCGTTCTACACCGCCCTCGACGGCGGCCAGGTCGGCGGCCCGCCCGCCGCGGCCGGCTGATCGGTTCCCTGCCACCCCGCCGGCATCGACCGGACCATGATCACATGGCCGTCGCCGGCGGGGTGGCGCATGCTTGTCTGGCGTCCCGGCGGGCGGCGCGGCGACTGTCGTCGCGGTGTCGGTGTTGTGGTCTGTCTCTCCGGACGCGACGTGGTGCTTGACGCGGTGGCGGATGTCGGGGATGGTTATCCGCATGCTGCTCGGCATTCTCGTACGTACGATTCTCGTAGGCTCGGAGCGCGTGTAGTCGGACCAGATCGGTCTCCGACCACCCGCGCCGCCCCTCAGTGCCCATGGCACGAGGGGTTTTTTCGTGTCCGGCCCCGACCCCGGCCCCGCGTGACGCCGTTCCCGGACACGGGCACGGCGGCAACGCCGCGCACGGCGACCACCCGTCGCCGTCCGTGGACCCGCCCGTGAACGACGTCCCGTCCGCACCTCGCCGGCCCCGTCAAGGAAGACGACAGATGACCAGAGAGACCAGACAGATCACCGGAGCGCAGTCGCTCGTCCACTCGCTCGAGGCGGTCGGTGCCGACGTGGTCTTCGGCATTCCGGGCGGGGCGATCCTGCCCGCCTACGATCCGCTGTTCGACTCCACCCGGGTCCGGCACGTGCTCGTCCGGCACGAGCAGGGTGCCGGGCACGCCGCCGAGGGGTATGCCCAGGCCACCGGGCGTGTCGGGGTCTGCATGGCGACGTCCGGGCCGGGCGCGACGAACCTCGTGACACCGATCGCGGACGCCTACATGGACTCGGTGCCCATCGTCGCCATCACCGGGCAGGTGCCGAGCGCGGCCATCGGCACCGACGCCTTCCAGGAAGCCGACATCTGCGGCATCACGCTGCCGATCACCAAGCACAACTTCCTGGTGCAGTCGGCGGACGACATCCCGCGCACGATCGCCGAGGCGTTCCATATCGCCTCGACGGGGCGCCCGGGCCCGGTGCTGGTCGACCTGCCGAAGGACATCCTGCAGGGCGTCACCTCGGTGCTGCCGCACGAGGTGTGGCCGCCCACGCTCGACCTGCCCGGCTACCGCCCGGTCACCCGGCCGCACGCCAAGCAGGTCCGAGAGGCGGCCAAGATGATCAGTGCGGCGCGCCGGCCGGTGCTCTACGTGGGCGGTGGGGTGCTGAAGGCCCGTGCCGCCGCCGAGCTGCGGGTGCTCGCCGAGCTCACCGGCATCCCGGTGGTCACCACGCTGATGGCGCGCGGCGCGTTCCCCGACTCCCACCCGCAGCACCTGGGCATGCCCGGGATGCACGGCTCCGTCGCCGCGGTCACCGCGATGCAGAAGGCCGACCTGCTGATCACCCTGGGGGCCAGGTTCGACGACCGGGTCACCGGCAAGCTGTCGTCGTTCGCGCCCGGCGCGGCCGTCATCCACGCCGACATCGACCCGGCCGAGATCGGCAAGAACCGGATCGCCGACGTGCCGATCGTGGGCGACTGCCGGGAGGTCATCGCCGACCTGACCGCGGCACTGCGCACCGAGGAACGCCCCGACCTGGAGGGCTGGTGGCGGTCGCTGGACCGCTGGCGCAAGACCTACCCGCTCGGCTACGACCAGCCCGCCGACGGCTCGCTCGCCCCGCAGCAGGTCATCGAGCGGATCGGCCGGATCGCCGGCCCGGAGACCGTTTTCGCGGCCGGGGTGGGGCAGCACCAGATGTGGGCCGCCCAGTTCATCTCCTACGAGCACCCCTACACCTGGCTGAACTCCGGCGGCGCCGGCACCATGGGCTACGCCGTGCCGGCCGCGATGGGCGCCAAGGTCGGCCGCCCGGAGGCCACCGTGTGGGCGATCGACGGCGACGGCTGCTTCCAAATGACCAACCAGGAGCTCGCCACCTGCGCCCTGGAGGGCATCCCGATCAAGGTCGCGGTCATCAACAACGGTTCGCTGGGCATGGTCCGGCAGTGGCAGACGCTCTTCTACGACAAGCGCTACTCGAACACCGACCTGGGCACCCACCCGGTGTCGGCGCGCACCGGGGTGACCCGGGTCCCCGACTTCGTGCGCCTCGCCGAGGCCCTGGGCTGCGTCGGCCTGCGCTGTGAGTCGCCCGCGGACGTGGACGCCACGATCGAGAAGGCGATGAGCATCGACGACGCCCCGGTCGTGGTCGACTTCGTGGTCCACCCCGACGCGATGGTGTGGCCGATGGTGGCCGCCGGCTCGAGCAACGACGAGATCCGCGTCGCCCGCGACATCGCCCCCGACTTCGACTACTCCGGCGACGCGGAGGTCAACCTGTGACCCGGCACACTCTCTCGGTGCTCGTCGAGAACAAGCCCGGCGTCCTGGCCCGGGTGTCCGGTCTGTTCTCCCGGCGCGGCTTCAACATCGAGTCGCTCGCCGTCGGGCCGACCGAGCACGCGGACGTCTCCCGGATGACGATCGTCGTCGCGGTGGAGGACCTGCCGCTGGAGCAGGTCACCAAGCAGCTCAACAAGCTGGTGAACGTGCTGAAGATCGTGGAGATGGACACGGCCGTCTCCGTGCAGCGCGAGCTGATGCTGGTCAAGGTGCGGGCCGACCTCTCGGTCCGCTCCCAGGTGCTCGAGACCGTGCAGCTCTTCCGGGCCAAGGTCGTGGACGTCGCCCCCGACGCGGTGACGATCGAGGCCACCGGTACCCGTGACAAGCTGGACGCGCTCATCCGCATGCTGGAGCCCTTCGGGATCCGCGAGCTGGTCCAGTCCGGCATGGTCGCGCTCGGCCGCGGGTCGCGGTCGATCACCGATCGCAGTCTGCGCGCCGTCGAGCGCTCGGCCTGACTCCCATCCCTCATTCACCCCTCATTTCCCTCGAGGAGATTCACCGAAGATGGTCGAGATCTACTACGACGACGACGCCAACCTCGACAACCTGGCCGACCGCAAGGTCGCCGTGATCGGCTTCGGCAGCCAGGGGCACGCGCACGCGCTGAACCTGCGCGACAGCGGGGTCGACGTCCGCGTCGGGCTGCCGGAGACGAGCACCAGTCGGGCCAAGGCCGAGGAGCAGGGCCTGCGGGTGGTGACCCCGGCGGAGGCGTCCGCCGAGGCCGACATCATCATGATCCTCACGCCGGACACGACCCACCGCAAGATCTACGCCGAGTCGATCGCGCCGCACCTCACCCCCGGCAAGGCGCTGGCGTTCGGGCACGGGTTCAACATCCGGTACGGCCTCATCGAGCCGCCGGCCGGCGTCGACGTCTTCATGGTCGCGCCCAAGGGCCCGGGTCACCTCGTCCGCCGGGTGTTCGTCGAGGGCAAGGGCGTACCGGTGCTCGTCGCCGTCGAGGCCGACGCCACCGGCAAGGCGCTCGACATCGCGCTCGCCTACGCGAAGGGCATCGGCGGCACCCGGGCCGGCGCGCTGCGCACGACCTTCACCGAGGAGACCGAGACCGACCTGTTCGGCGAGCAGGCGGTGCTCTGCGGCGGCGCCAGCGCGCTGGTCCAGGCCGGCTTCGAGACACTGGTCGAGGCGGGCTACACCCCCGAGGTCGCGTACTTCGAGTGCCTGCACGAGCTGAAGCTGATCGTCGACCTCATGTACGAGGGCGGCATCTCGCAGATGCGCTACTCCATCTCGGACACCGCCGAGTACGGCGACGTCACTCGCGGCCCGCGGGTGATCACCCCGGCGGTCAAGGCCGAGATGCGCAAGATCCTCGACGAGATCCAGGACGGGACGTTCGCCCGCGAGTGGGTCGCCGAGGACGACGCGGGCCGGGCCACCTTCACCAAGCTCGTCGAGGAGGGCAAGCAGCACCCGATCGAGCAGGTCGGTGGCAAGCTCCGCCCGATGATGTCCTGGATCGCGAAGGACTGAGGCGAGCCGGGCCGGGCGGCACGTGCCGCCCGGCCCGTCGACGTGCGCCCGCGCCCGCCACAGGTGAGAGCGGGCACACCCGTCGCGGCGCCCGAACGTGCGGAGCTGCGTCTGTAGGCTGTACCCGCACCGAACCGCCCACCGATTCGACATCGTCGTCGTCCGCCCGGGCCGCGGCGCAGCGTGTCCACGCCGCTGCGTCCTCCTCAGCGGTGGCCGGCGACGAGCGTGCTAGGAGCAACCGTGCCCGTCGTACTCGTCGCCGAGGAACTCTCACCGGCCGGGCTGGAGGTCCTGTCCGGGGACTTCGAGATCCGTCATGTGGACGGGGCCGACCGATCCGCCCTGCTGCCGGCGCTGGCGGACGTCGACGCGGTCCTCATCCGCTCGGCAACGAAGATCGACGCCGAGGCGCTCGCGGCCGCCCCGCGACTGAAGGTCGTGGCCCGCGCCGGGATCGGGCTCGACAACGTCGACGTCCCCGCCGCCACCAACCGCGGCGTCATGGTGGTGAACGCGCCGCAGTCGAACATCGTCAGTGCCGCCGAGCACGCCATCGCACTGCTGCTCGCGGTCGCCCGCCGGGTCCCGGCCGCCCATGAGTCGCTCGTCGGCGGTGAGTGGAAGCGCTCGAAGTACGTCGGCGTGGAGCTGACGGAGAAGACCGCGGGCGTCGTCGGCCTCGGCCGCATCGGTGTCCTGGTCGCGCAGCGGCTGGCGGCCTTCGGCATGAAGGTCCTGGCCTACGACCCCTATGTCTCCGTCGCCCGCGCCTCGCAGCTCGGTGTGCGCCTGGTGGACCTCGACGAGCTGCTCACGTCCAGCGACGTCATCACGATCCACCTGCCGAAGACACCCGAGACGCTGGGGCTCATCGGGGCCGACGAGCTGGCCAGGGTGAAGCCGGGCGTGATCATCGTCAACGCGGCGCGCGGCGGCCTGGTCGACGAGGGCGCCCTGGCCGACGCGGTCCGGTCCGGCCGGGTCGGCGGTGTCGGGCTCGACGTGTACGTCAAGGAGCCGACCACCTCCTCGCCGCTGTTCGGGCTGGAGAACGTCGTCGTCACCCCGCACCTGGGCGCCTCGACGCAGGAGGCGCAGGACAAGGCCGGTCTGGCCGTGGCCCGTTCGGTGCGCCTCGCCCTCAGCGGCGAGTTCGTCCCGGACGCGGTGAACGTGCAGGCCGGCGGGGTCGTGGCCGAGGACGTGCGGCCCGGTCTGCCGCTGGCGGAGAAGCTGGGCCAGCTCTTCTCCGGGCTGGCCGCGGGCGTGGCCGCCGCGATCACCGTCGAGGTGCGCGGCGAGATCGCCGCGCACGACGTGTCGGTGCTGCAGCTCGCCGTCCTCAAGGGTGTCTTCATCGACATCGTCGAGGAGCAGGTCACCTACGTGAACGCGCCGCTGATCGCCAAGGAGCGCGGCGTCGACGTGGCGCTGGAGACCTCCGAGGAGAGCCCGGACTACCGCAACCTCGTCACGGTGCGCGGCGTCCTGCCCGACGGGACGGCGGTGTCGGTCAGCGGGACGCTCGTCGGTTCCCGCCAGGTCGAGAAGATCACCGCGATCGACGGGTTCGAGGTCGACCTGCGTCCCGAGGACCACCTGGCGTTCTTCCGTTACGAGGATCGTCCCGGCATCGTCGGGGCCGTCGGCGCGCTGCTGGGCGAGGYCCACATCAACATCGCCAACGCTCAGGTCAGCCGGCTCAGCGCCGGTGGCGAGGCCCTCATGTCGCTGTCCCTGGACGACGCGGTGGCGCCCGACATCCTGGCCGAGATCGCCAAGATCATCGGTGCGTCGTACGCCCGCGCGGTGAGCATCTCCGCGGGCTGAGCGCGCCCCGGTGCAGGTAGGGCGCCTGTGCGGCAAGATTCTCCGTACTTGACCGGGGTCGTGACGACTCGGCCCGGTGTGGGTGATCTTTAGCGGGAAGCGGCGCTCTTGCGCGCTTGCGCGCGTTACCGTGACAGGCATGGCGGCACGGCACCCGGATCCGTTCGAGGACCTTCGGCTCGACGAGCGCTTCGTCCGGTCGGCCCGGTTTCTCGAACCATCGGCCCGTGAGCGGGCCGGTCAGGTTGCTCGGGGCCACGGGACACGGTGCCAGGTGGTGCCCGCGCCCCGTGGGCTGCAGGGATTCGTTCACCGGTTGTTCGTCGCGCCGCCACGCCCGGCGCCGCGGACGAGGCGACTCACCCGGGTGCTGGCGGTTGTCACGCTCGCCGTCGGCATGATCAGCCTGACGTTCGTGGCGCTGCGTCAGACCGCGGGCCGCGGCACACCGGTGGCGACGGAACCGCTGCCGGTCTCGCAGGTCAGCACCCCCGTCGGCGGGCCGGCGTCGGCGAGCAGCGGGGGTGAGCTCGCCGACGGCGCCGCGGCCACCGGGAGCGGGGGCGGTGTCGGGTTCTCGGCCAGCTCGGTTCCGCTCACCGTCGACCCCGCGGTCGGGGTGCCGGGGGGCTTCGACCTGGCGCCCGGGCTGTTCGCCGCGATCCGCAAGGGTGACTGCATGGCCTGGTCGGCCCGGTCCGTGTCTCCGGTCACGCCGGTCCGCGTCGACTGTGCGGCCCCGCACGTCGACGAGGTCACGAAGATCGTCAATCTCGGCGGCCGCTTCGCCGACTGGCCCGGCGTCGAGGTCCTGCACACCACGGCGCGGGACGTCTGCGCCGGGTCGATGCGCGAGTACGTCGGCGCCCTCGACGTGGCCCCGCACCAGGTCGTCGGGTCGGTGCGGCCGGACGAGGCGAGCTGGGAGCGGGGGGTGCGAGCCGTGGTCTGCACCATCCGCTCGGATGATCTCGCCGCGCGCTCGGGGCGGTTCGTGGTGGCTGGCGTGGTGGCTGGCACCGTCCGGAGCTGACCGCTGGGCCGGCGGGTGGGCTGGGCGATCCGGTAAACTGCCACCGTGATGCGTGCGCTGCTTCTTCTTAGGTGCCGCGGCGGGGCCTGATCCGATCCGGCTGATCCGAGCCGGACAGATGGCTGGCTTCCCCGCCGCGGAGTTCTCGTGCGTCAGCGCCGGGTCCCGCTCGGCGGGGGGATAACCGCCGGCTCTTCCGAGGAAGCAGGAGCAGTGATCACACCGCAGCAACCGTCCGGCATGCCCATTGAGAAGTACCGCCCGTTCCCGGCGGTCGCGCTGCCGGACCGCACCTGGCCCAACGCCACGATCACCGAGGCCCCGCGCTGGTGCAGTGTCGACCTGCGGGACGGCAACCAGGCCCTGATCGACCCGATGACGCCGTCGCGCAAGATGCAGCTGTTCGAGCTGCTGGTCGCGATGGGCTACAAGGAGATCGAGGTCGGCTTCCCGGCGGCGAGCCAGACCGACTTCGACTTCGTCCGTCAGCTGATCGAGGATGACCTGATCCCCGACGACGTGACGATCCAGGTGCTGACCCAGGCCCGCGAGGAGCTGATCGAGCGCACCGTCACCTCGCTGGTCGGCTCCCGCCGCGCCCTGATCCACCTGTACAACTCGACGTCCACCCTGCAGCGCCGGGTCGTGTTCGGCCTGGACCGGGCCGGCGTCACCGACATCGCGGTGCAGGGCGCCCGCTGGTGCGCCCAGTACGCGGAGAAGCTGCTGGAGGGGACCGACGTCCGCTGGCAGTACAGCCCCGAGTCGTTCACCGGGACCGAGCTGGAGTACGCGCTCGAGGTCTGCGAGGCGGTGATGGACGTCTGGGCGCCCACCCCGGACAACCCCGTCGTGCTGAACCTGCCCGCCACGGTCGAGATGTCGACGCCGAACGTGTACGCCGACCAGATCGAGTGGATGAGCCGCAACCTGACCCGCCGGGACTCGGTGGTGCTGTCGCTGCACCCGCACAACGACCGGGGCTGCGCGGTCGCCGCGGCGGAGCTGGGCGTCATGGCCGGCGCCGACCGGGTGGAGGGCTGCCTGTTCGGTAACGGCGAGCGTACCGGCAACGTCTGCCTGGTCACGCTGGGGATGAACCTGTTCTCCCAGGGCATCGATCCGATGATCGACCTCTCTGACATCGACGGCGTGCGCCGCACCGTGGAGTACTGCAACCAGCTGCCCGTGCACCCGCGCCATCCCTACGGCGGCGACCTTGTCTACACGGCCTTCTCCGGCTCCCACCAGGACGCCATCAAGAAGGGCTTCGAGGCGATGGAACGGACCGGCCAGACGCTGTGGGAGGTCCCCTACCTGCCGATCGACCCGAAGGACGTCGGCCGCTCGTACGAGGCCGTCATCCGGGTGAACAGCCAGTCGGGCAAGGGCGGCGTGGCGTACCTGATGAAGTCGGAGTACGCGCTGGACCTGCCCCGCCGGCTGCAGATCGAGTTCTCGGGCGTGGTCCAGAAGCACACCGACGACGCCGGCGGCGAGGTCACGGCCGGCCAGCTCTGGGAGATCTTCACCCGGGAGTACCGGCCGGAGGGCGGGGACCCGGCGGCATCGCTGGAACTGCTCGGATCGCGGACGACCGCGGCGAGCGGCGCACGGGACGAGGTGACCGTCTCGGTACGTCTGGACGGCACGGAGACGGTCATCACGGGCAGCGGCAACGGCCCGATCGACGCGTTCGTGGCCGCGCTGTCCGAGCGGGGTGTGCCGGTGCGCGTCCTCGACTACAACGAGCACGCGCTGGGTTCGGGCGCGGACGCCCGTGCCGCGGCCTACCTGGAGGTCGCGGTGGGGGAGACGGTGCTGTGGGGGGTCGGGATCGACCCCAACATCGTCACCGCCTCGCTGCGCGCGGTCGTCAGCGCCGTGAACCGGGCGTCCCGGGAGAGCTGAGTATCCGGCCGGTGCGGGTGGGCGGGCGGGATGGCCGTGCCGTCGTCCGCACCGGCCACGACCTGCGCCGCGGCCAGTGCCGTGATCAGTCGTTGAGGGAGGCCGGCTCGGCGTCCCTGATGCCCTGCCGGACCTGGTCGACCAGCTCGGCGGGAACGTCGGCCATCGAGTGGTCGACCCGGGCGTGGGTGTTGACCGCGCCGAGGAGCTCGTCCTCGGTGCCGGCGACGAACCGGGCCTCGCAGCCGGGGATGATCGCCCCGCAGTAGAACTCCTTCATGGCGGGCGGCCGCGCGATGCTCACCTCGCGCACCCGCGCGCCCGGGTCGCCGACGGGGCGCGGGCCCATCAGCGCCTGCGCCGTCCAGAATCGGTTCCGCCTCATGCGGCCGACAGATCCGCGAGACGCAGCATCAGGCGCTCCATCCGTACCAGGCCGAGAGGCCGTCCCATCTCGGTCACGATTATCACCGGGTCGAACCGGCAGCCGGCGGGCCGGGTCATCGCCCGGCGGGCGACCTCCGTGACGGGCTCGTCCGGGAGCGCGAACAGCGACGTGGGAATCCGCTGCGACTCCCGCCCACCCGCGCCGCCGGCCAGCCGCACGGCGACCGGCCGGCACCGGTTGCTGACGATGATGGCAGTCCCGCCACCGGAACCGTCGCCCCTGAGCGTTTCGTGTTCTTCGGCGTGTTCCTCGGCGTGTTCCTCGGGACGTCCGCCCGGGGACGGCGAGCCGGCGTCGTCGCTTGGAGCGGGCGAGCGCGCGCAGGGCGGGCAGCCCGGGACCTGGCCGCAGCGCCCGTAGTCGCCGGTCGAGATCCGGACCGGCTCCATCAGGCTCACGATGCGCGAGGAACGGTCGGAGCGCGCGGAGAGCAGCCTGATCCGCCTGGCCACGGCCGGGTCGAGCTCCTGCCAGCGGGCGGACGGCCGTCCGAGCAGGAAGCCCTGCCCGAGGGGGACGCCGAGGGCGACCAGCATGGTCAGCTCCTGGACGCGCTCCACACCCTCGGCGATGACCCAGCCGTTGAGGCGGCTGGCGAATCCGCCGACCAGCTCGGTGAGTGCGATCTTCACCTGGTCGTCGTCGATGTTCGAGACCAGTGACGCGTCGAGTTTCACGAAATCGGGCCGGATGTGGGTGAGCTGGCGCAGGCCGGCATATCCCGAACCGACATCGTCCATGGCGAGGAACGCGCCGTGGTCCCGCAGCTCCTGCGAGGTCGACGTCAGACCGGTCGCGCGCTCGATGTCGACGGCCTCGTTCAGCTCGAGAACGATGCGGGAGAGATCGGCGCCCCGCCAGACCGCCGCGACCTCGGGGGAGGAAAGGAGATGCGGGAACACGTTGACGGCAAGAAAACAACGGTCGGGAAGATGGTCGCGGGCGGCGAGTGCCCGGCGCAGGACCCGGGCCTCGAGCTCGGCCGCGCAGCCGCGGCGGTCCGCCTCGCCGAACACGAGATGGGGTGCGTTGCGCGGGTCCGGGCCGAAGCGTGCCAGGGCCTCGTAGCCGGCCGTGACGCCGCGGCGCAGGTCCACGATTGGCTGGAAGACAAGGGATGGCGCGTCGGGGTCGGCCAGGATGCCGTCGAGATCCGGCCGCACGGGCAGGCCGGGAACCTGGCGGCGTCCGTCCGCGGGGCAGGCTCCGCCCGCCTCGTCCGCCTGACCCTGACCGGCGGGTTCGCGCGCCCCCGGTGGACCAGCCTCGACCGGGCGCCTGATGGTCGACTGTTGAGAAACCATGCGCCGTGCACCCCCTCGTGTCGCCGCACGCCGCATCGTCGATGTTGTTGATTTCTTATCACTTTTTCAACGCTCTGGGCACGGCTGGTGGCGGGAGTTGTGGTGCCGTTCGAGTGCGTGGTCCGAATTTTGTCTGCTGCGCATTTATCATGGCCAGGGCGATTGTGGTCCGGTTGATGTAGTGGCGTCTTTGTCTGCTGCCGCTTACGTCAACGCGCGATGTGTCCTCGTATGTCGTCTCCTGGTTCAGTGGAATGACAACCGGCGACGGCCGGGGCGGCACGATCCGTCGCCGGTGACCCGGGTCGCCCCGGGCCACCCCGGGGTGGCTCGCGAGCTGTTCCCCGGCGGGCGCGACCGGGCGCCCGTCCGGCCTGGTCGCGCCCGGGGCGGGCGCGCCGGACGTCCACGCCGGGCGGACTAAAGTCGAGCCCCATGAGGCTTGCGGTCATTGGTGGCGACGGAATCGGTCCGGAAGTGGTCGCGGAGGGGCTGCGCGTGCTACGCGCCGTGCATCCCAAAGTGGAGACCACCGACTACGACCTGGGTGCGCGGCGCTGGCACGAGACCGGCGAGACCCTGCCCGACAGCGTCCTGGCGGAGCTGCGCGGGCACGACGCGATCCTGCTCGGCGCCGTTGGCGACCCCGGGGTGCCCAGCGGCGTCCTGGAACGCGGGCTGCTGCTGCGGCTGCGGTTCGAGCTGGACCACCACGTCAACCTCCGGCCGGTCCGGCTGTACCCCGGAGTGACCTCACCGCTCGCCGGTGACCCCGCCATCGACATGATCGTGGTGCGGGAGGGGACGGAGGGCCCCTACGCCGGCGCCGGCGGCACGCTGCGGCGCGGGACGCCACAGGAGGTGGCGACCGAGGAGAGCCTGAACACGCGCTTCGGGGTCGAGCGGGTCGTGCGCGACGCCTTCGCGCGGGCGAGCCGGCGTCCCCGCGCCCACCTCACCCTCGTGCACAAGACCAACGTGCTCACCAAGGCGGGCGACCTGTGGGCCCGCACGGCCGCCGAGGTCGGCGCCGAGTTCCCCGGCGTCAGCATCGACTACCAGCACGTGGACGCCGCCTCGATGTTCTTCGTGACCGACCCGGCCCGGTTCGACGTGGTGGTCACCGACAACATGTTCGGCGACATCCTGACCGACATCGGCGCCGCGATCACCGGTGGCATCGGGCTCGCCGCCAGCGGGAACCTCGACCCCTCGGGCGCGAACCCGAGCATGTTCGAGCCGGTCCACGGCAGCGCTCCCGACATCGCCGGCCAGGGGCTGGCGGACCCGACCGCGACGGTCGCCTCGGTCGCGATGCTGCTGGACCACCTCGGCCACGCCGACGAGGCGGCTCGGGTGGAGGGCGCGGTGGCCGCGTCGCTGGCCGCCCGCGCCGCGGCCGGCGGTGCCCGCCGCTCCACCCGCGAGATCGGCGACGACCTGGCCGCCCGCGCCGTGGGCTAAGCCGGGCCCCACTCCGACCGGCCGCGCGAGCGGGAACGACCGCGCGGCCGGCGAGCCGGGGGAGGGCCGGTGTGTCCCCGCCGATTCGTCGTTCGTTTTCCGTCCGGTCATCCGGCGGCTATTCTTCGGTGAAGCCGTAGATCCGGTACGACGGCAGCCGACAGGGCCCGACCACGGCGACGATCGGCGGTTTCGTCCTCTCCGACCGTTTGTTCGCTGATCGTTCGGCACTTCGCTGATCGTTCGGCACGGAGCCGTTCGTCACGGCACCGGTGGGCGACAGCGCAGGCGAGCGCTGGTCAGTGACAGCGTTCGCGCACCGCGGTGCTCGTGCCCGCGGTGCTCGCCAGCCCGCACGTCCCCCTGACGTAGCCCGTCCTGGAGTCATCATGGCCATCACGCCCACCTCGAAGATCTGGATGAGCGGCGAGTTCGTCGACTGGGACGACGCCCGCATCCACGTGCTCAACCCGACCCTGCACTACGGCTGGGGCGTGTTCGAGGGCATCCGCGCCTACTCGACGCCCGTCGGCAGCGCGGTCTTCCGGCTGACCGACCACATCGCCCGCCTGTACCGCAGCGCGAAGATCTACCTGATGGAGCCGACCTTCACGCCGGAGGAGCTCGTCCAGGCGACGAAGGACACCATCGCGGTGAACAACGTCGAGGAGTGCTACATCCGGCCCCTGATCTACCTCGGGTACGGCGAGATGGGCCTCAATCCGCTCCCGTCCTCGATCGAGGTCATGATCGCGGTCTGGCCCTGGGGCTCCTACCTGGGCGAGGACGCCGAGCGCAACGGGGCTCGGGCGACCATCTCGACCTGGCGCCGCAACGACCCGAACATCATCCCGCCGGCCGCGAAGGCGTCCGGCCAGTACCTCAACTCGTCGCTCGCCAAGGTCGCCGCGATCAAGGCCGGTTACGACGAGGCGATCATGACCAGCCCGAACGGCCACATCGCTGACGGCTCCGGCGAGAACGTCTTCATCGTCTCCGGCCGGCAGGTGATCACCCCGCCGCTCAGTGACGGGCCGCTCGGCGGCATCACCCGCGCCTCCGTCATGCAGATCGCCGCGGACCAGGGCTACGAGGTGCGCGAGCAGCACATCGTGCGCACCGACCTCTACCTCGCCGACGAGGCGTTCTTCACCGGCACCGCGGCCGAGATCGTTCCCATCTCCGAGGTGGACGACCGGCGGATCGGCACGGGCCGGCCCGGCCCGGTCACCCGGGAGATCCTCGACATCTTCCACCAGGCCACCCACGGCGAGGTCGACCGCTACAAGGACTGGAACGAGCTCGTCAGCTGACGTCCCGCCCGGCGGCGAGCCGACTGCGTGACCACGCCGCCGCCGCGTGTGCCCTGGCCAACCCGACCTTGGACGCCTACCGTCTCCAGTAGTCGTTTCACGAGCGCACAAGCGTCCGGAGTCGGAGTTCGGGAGGACGTCATGCGGGTTTCGGAGGGCACGCGTGTTTCGGGGGATACACGCGTTTCGGAGGATATGCGGGCTTCGGAGGGCATGAGTGTCTCGGAGGGCATGAGCGCTCTGGTCCTCGTCGTCGGGCCCGGGCACACCCTGCGCCAGGCGGCCCGGCTGATGGCCGCCCGGCACGTGGGTGCCGCCGTCGTGCTCGACGGCGACGGCCAGGGGTTCGGAATCCTCACCGAGCGCGACGTCCTGCGGGCGATCGCGGCCGACCAGGATCCGGACGTCGAGGTCGTGGGCGACCACGTCACCCGGGACGTGGTGGTCGCCGCCCCCGACTGGTCACTCGACGAGGCGGCCGCGGCGATGCTGCGCGGCGGGTTCCGGCACCTCGTGGTCACCACCGGCGCCGAGGTCGAGGGCGTGCTTTCGATGCGTGACGTGGTGCGCTGCTGGAGTCGGCAGCGGGTGTCGGCCTGACGTGCCGGCCGCGATGGGTATTACCGGTCGTGTTCGCATTATCACGATTGCGCGATGAACGTGTCGGCTCCGGGATCTGCAGCACACGAGACCGCCGAGCGGCGCTACGTTCACCGCATGCACGACACTGAGGCGGTCACGCTGCTGCGGGCGACCACGCTGCTGAAGGAGCTCGACGAGGAGGATCTGCTGCGGCTGGCCAGCCGGTCCGTGACCCGGCGTTTCCGCCGGGGCCAGGTGGTCTTCACCGAGGGGGAGCCGGCCGACACCCTCCTCGTCATCGCGTCCGGGCGACTCAAGATCCTCACCAAGGCCGACGACGGGCGCGACCACGTGCTCAACATCGCCGGTCCCCGGGAGACGCTGGGCGAGCTCAACATCGTCGAGGCCGGGACGAGGTCCGCGAGTGTCGAGGCGCTGGAGCCGAGCACCGCGCTGGTGCTCGAGCGCAGCGCCGTGTGGGAGCTCGTCCGGGAGCGCCCGGCTGTCGCCGAGCAGCTCATCCGCGCGCTGGTGGCGCACGTGCGCCGGCTCACCGGGGCGAACGCGGACCTGGTCTTCCTCGATCTCCCGCGCCGCGTCGCGAAGCTGCTGCTGATGCGGATGCGCGAGGCCGGCCGGCCGGTCATCGAGCTGGGCCTGACGCAGACCGAGATCGCGTCGCTGCTGGGCGGCTCGCGCCAGTCGGTCAACCAGGCACTGCGCGAGTTCGAGCGGCGGGCGTGGATCCTGTCCGAAGGTCAGACGATCACCATCATGCAGGTCGACCGCCTCCGCCGGTTCGCGGGCGACTGACCGCCGCGGCGGGCGTGCGCGGCGTCCACGGCGTGCACATGGCGTCCATGGCACTTGCCACACTTGCCGCGTGTCCAGCGTGTTACATCGTATGGTGGGACGCTGGCGGCGAACCCGTCCCCGTCGCGCGTTCCGGTCACTGACCAGGCAGACCGGGCGCGTGACGGCCAGACACGGTTCCAGCGAGAGGTCCATCGTGGTTCACGACACCCCAGCTCCGCTCGGTTCAACTCCGCTCGGCGCGGTCGGCGGGCTCCCGTTCGACCGGGAGTCGCTGCACATCTACGACACCACGCTGCGCGACGGCACCCAGCAGGAAGGCCTGTCGCTGTCGGTCGCCGACAAGCTGGCGGTCGCCCGGCACCTCGACGACCTGGGTGTCGGCTTCATCGAGGGCGGCTGGCCCGGCTCGAACCCCAAGGACGCCGAGTTCTTCCGGCGGGCCCGCACCGAGCTCGACCTCAACGGCGCGCTGCTGACCGCGTTCGGGTCGACCCGGCGGGCCAGCAAGGCCGTCGCCGACGACTCCCAGGTCGCCGCGCTGCGCGACGCCGGCACCTCCGTGGTCTGCCTGGTGGCCAAGGCCGACCGCCGGCACGTCGAGCGCGCGCTGCGGACCACGCCCGCCGAGAACCTCGCGATGATCCGCGACACCGTCCGGCACCTGACGAACGAGGGCAAGCGGGTCTTCGTCGACGCCGAACACTTCTTCGACGGCCACCGCGCCGACCCCGCCTACGCGCTCGAGATGGTGCGCACCGCGGCCGAGGCCGGTGCCGAGGTGATCGTGCTGTGCGACACCAACGGCGGCATGCTGCCCACCCGGATCGGTGACGTCGTGGCGGCCACGCTCGCGAGCACCGGAGCGCGCCTGGGTATCCACACCCACGACGACGCCGCCTGCGCCGTCGCGAACAGCCTGGTGGCGATCGAGGCCGGGGCCACCCACGTCCAGGGGACCGCCAACGGCTACGGCGAGCGTTGCGGGAACGCCAACCTGTTCAGCGTCGTCGCGGGCCTGGAGACCAAGCTGGGCCGCCAGGTCCTGCCGGCCGGGCGGCTGCGTGAGCTCGTGCGTGTCTCACACGCCATCGACGAGGTCACCAACTCGGCCCCGAGCACGCACCGGCCCTACGTCGGCGCCAGCGCCTTCGCGCACAAGGCCGGCCTGCACGCGAGCGCCGTCAAGGTCGACCCCGACATGTACCAGCACATCGACCCGGCCGCCGTCGGCAACGACATGCGGATGCTCGTCTCCGAACTGGCCGGCCGCGCGACCCTCGAGCTCAAGGGCCGCGAGCTCGGCATGGACCTCTCCGGGGAGCGTGAGGCGCTCGGTCGGGTGCTGGAGATGGTCAAGGACAGGGAGGCCTCCGGCTACGCCTACGAGGCCGCCGAGGCGTCCTTCGAGCTCATGCTGCTGGACGAGGTCTCGGGCCGGGAGCGGTTCTTCACCCTGGAATCCTGGCGGGTCATCGTCGAGCAGCGCTCCGGCGGCGAGGTCGTCAGCGAGGCCACGGTGAAGCTCACCTCCCACGGCGAGCGGCACGTGTCGACGGCGGAGGGCAACGGGCCCGTCAACGCGCTCGACACCGCCCTGCGCAAGGCGCTGGAGAAGGCATACCCGGGTCTGGCCGATCTCGACCTGGTCGACTACAAGGTTCGCATCCTCGACGGCCGTCAGGGCACCGGTGCGGTCACCCGCGTCCTGGTGGAGACCAGCGACGGCCGCGGCCGCTGGGACACCATCGGCGTCGACGAGAACATCATCGCCGCCTCCTGGGTGGCGCTGCAGGACGCCGTCACCTACGGCCTGCGCCGCCAGGGTGAGCGCCCCGACCCGGATGCCGTCTGACGATCTGACCGGGCCGGCCCGATCGCCCGCGCCGCGGGTTCTTCATCATCGGATGATCTACACGGCCAACGCCGTCCGGGCGTTTCGGGCCTGTCCTGTCAAAGAATTCCCGGTTGACGCCAACGCCGCCCGGTCATCCTTTGGTGCCCGTTACGCTGACCGCGACGCTTTCGGGCACCCCGGTCATCCGCCACAGGTGGCGGTGGACGGGTTCGGGGGCTCCCGGGGGCGACGGTGATGGGCGATCTCGGCTGCTGCGGCCGAGGAGAGGGGACGGCCGTGTCGCGGTGCCCGGCGGTTGAGCGCCCGACAGGGCGCGACCGTGCTCGGGGAGGTCGGCGATGAGCCGTCGTTCCACCGGCAGCGTGGGTGGACGCCGAGGCGGCTCGCACCGCTCGTCGCCCGGAGTATCGGACATCGTGTGGGTCGACCCGCCGTCCGGGGGCCGCCGCCGGACGGGCGGTCGCCGCCGTTCCACCTCAGGGCGCGTCGAGGCCACCGCGCGCACCGAACTTCCTGAGCGCACCGACAGCCTGGCGCCCGCCGAGGGCCACGTGCCCACCGACGACGGCGTGGGCACCGACGGCCGCGTGCCGGCCAGCCGCGTGCCGGTCGAGGGCCGCGTGCCTGCTGATGGCCGCGTGCCCGCCGGCGGCGCCGGACCGGCTGGAAGCTCCCCCCGCGCCATGCCGTCTCCGGACGCCGATGCCTCCGAGCAGGACGTTCTCTACGGTCGGTCGTCCTCTGCCGAGCGGGCTGCGGCCCGCCGGGGCGGGATCGCCGCCGGCCGCCGGGTACGGCTGGGGCGGCGCCCCGCGCCCGGCGCGTGGCCGGTGGGCGGGAGCCGGTCGCGCACCACGCGGAGCCGGGACCTGGCCGGGGGGCGCGGCCGGAGACGGGACCGGGACGCTTCCACGAACGGGTCCTGGTCGCTGCCGAAGATCGCGCTCGCGGCCACGGCTCTCGCGCTCGCCGTCACCGCGGTGGCCGGGCCGTCGTCCGAAACCGCCGCAGCGAAGCTCACCGGCCCCGTCAACGGACGGGTCGACCAGACCGAGCTGCTGCCCGAGGGTGGCGCCGCCTTCGGGGGCGCGACCGTGGAAGACCTCGCCAGCGTCGTGGGCGCGTCCGGGCAGGTCCGCCTGCCCGTGCGAGCCGGGCTCGCCGCCTCGCCGGTCGCGAGCCGGCCGGCCGGGTCCGCCACGGCCACGTCCGGCACGTCCCCGACGGCAGGCGCGTCGCCTTCGCCGGCCGGAACAGCGTCGACCGGAACAGCGACCGCGGGCGCGTCGGACGACGGCACCGTCCGCAACGCGCCGCTCGCGACCCCGCCCGGCTCCAGCAAGGAGGCGTCGACCATCCCGGCCCGGGCCCTGGCGGCGTACACCAACGCGGCCGACCGGGCCGCGACCGAACATCCAGGCTGCTACCTGCACTGGTCGGTCCTCGCCGGCATCGGCGCGATCGAGTCGGGCCACGGGCAGGGTGCACGCACGGACAGTAACGGCCGGGTCGCGCCCACCGTTGTCGGCCCGCGTCTCGACGGCTCTCCCGGGATGTTCCGCATCCGCGACACCGACGACGGCTGGCTCGACGGCGACACCGTCTGGGACCGGGCGGTCGGCCCGATGCAGTTCACGCCGTCGATGTGGCGGTGGATCGGGCGCGACGCCGACGGCGACGGCCGCGCGGACCCCAACGACTTCGACGACGCCACCCTGACCGCCGCCGATCGCCTCTGCCAGGCCGGGGGTGACCTGCGCGTACCCGACAACGTGCTCTCCGCGGTGCGCTCCTACAACCCCTCCGACGGCTACATCCGCTCCGTGCTCGGCTGGGCGGCCTGGTACGCCGTCGGACCGACGGTCGTCGGGAACCTGGGCACCGGGACGGCCGACCCGGCGGGCGCCGGCGCGACCGGGGGCGACGGCGGCGACCCGACCACCGACGCCCTGGCGACCGACCAGCCCTTCCAGGTCACCACCCTCGTCCCGCTGCCGGGCTCGTCCGACGGCACCTGCGTGGCCCCCGTGATCGACCAGGCGTCGATCAGCGCGGGCGGTGTCGGCGGGGACGTCGTGACCGGATCGGAGTACGAGTCGCTGGAGGTCCGCGCCCGGGTGGGCGGCACCGCCGAGCGGACCGTGACCATCGAGCTCACCCTGCTGGACGAGACCGGGGCGACGGTGGCGACCGGGGTGAGCGCGCGGGCGCTGCCCGGCGGCGACGGCGTCGTGCCGCTGGGCCGGCTGGACGGGCTGGCGATCGGGCGGGCCACCGGCCGCGGCCCGTTCGACGTGAAGGTCCAGGTCCTGCCGGCCGGCCAGGACTGCCAGCCGGTGCAGGCCACCGCGCGGGTCGGCAACGTCGATCCCGCGGACTTCGCCGGCGCGCCGTCCACGCTGGCCAGCCTCCGGCGGCGGCTGGAAACCTACCGGGACACGGGACGGATCACCCAGACGGCCGCGGCGGACCTGCTCGCCACCCTGCCGGCCGGCGACGGCGGCCTGCAGGCCTCGGTGGAGCTCGCCCGCTTCCTCGACCGCCTCGCCGCGGCCATCCGGATCGGGGAGATCGCCGCCGACGCGGCGACAGGCCTCGGTGACGTCGCCAATGCCCTGCAATCCCAGCTGAACCCACCGGCGAGCACACCGCCCGCGGGCGGGACCCCGTCACCGGGCACGAACGAGGACGTCCCCCTGCCGTTCGACGTGGTCCCGCTGGCGCCCGGGACCTGACGCACGCCGCCGATCGCGGTGATCCGGACCCGGAGGTGGCCGAGCTCCTCGACGAGGCGCGTGCGCTGGTCACGGTGTCCGGCACCGACGTCCTGCGCTCGCCGTGGCCGTACCTGCCCTCGCCGTGCGCCGACCCGCCCCACCACGGGCGGGAAGGCGCCGCGGCCCACGGCGGGCGCGCAGGCGTCCCGGACCATGATGGGCGGGAAGGCGTCACGCCAGCGGCACTCGTGTCCGCCGGCACGACATCAGTTCACTGGACGGGGACGCCCCCGGCGTCTCAGTCCTCGTCCGGGATCTCCTCCCACCACTGGCACCACCAGTCGCCGCCGACGAGGATCCGCAGCTTCGGGTGCCAGCAGTAGGTGATGTCCTTGTCGGTGTCCAGGTAGTACAGGCAGTTGTCGCAGCGCTCGTCACCGTTCGGCTTGCCGCGGAGGATGGCGTCCTCCGCGAGGTGGCCCAGCTTGACGCTGAGCTCCTCGTCGATCGGCTTGGGCTCGGGTGCGCCGACGTCATAGACGGGGGTCGCGTCGATCTCGGTCACCGTTCTCCTTCCAGGTCGATGGCGGGTCGTGCTGGGCCACGCCGTGTCCCGACCGGGGCGCCGACCCGTATCCGGCAATCCTGCCTGATTCTCAGCTTCTGATTCTCGGCTTCCCTTCGCCGTCCCCGTGAACCGGATCCGGCGGCCGGGCGGCCGAGTGGTCCGGACCACAGTGCGGCCTGGCCGCTGCCGGGTGCCGGAACCCGGCCCGGATCCGGACACCCCGATTCCCGCGTTCGGTCGGTACGGTCGCGGAGTGCGCATAGCGAGGTACACCGACGGGTCCGAGCCGGCATTCGGAGTGGTGGAAGGCTCCGTGGCGGACGGAACCGCCATTGTTGCCGGGATCACACCGCATCCGTTCGCGCCCTTCACCTTCACGGGGGCGCGGCGACCGCTGGCGGAGGTACGGCTGCTGGCCCCCGTGCTGCCCAGCAAGATTCTCTGTATCGGGAAGAACTACGCCGACCACGCACGGGAGATGGGCGGCGAGGCCCCGACCAGTCCCGTCCTGTTCCTGAAGCCGTCCACGAGTGTGGCCGGCCCCGGGGATCCGATCGTGCTGCCGCCCGACAGCGAGCGGGTCGACTACGAGGGCGAGCTGGCCGTCGTCATCGGCCGGCTCTGCCGTGACGTGCCGGCGGAACGCGCATTGTCCGTCGTCCTCGGCTTCACCTGTGCGAACGACGTGACCGCTCGCGACCAGCAGGCGACGGACGGCCAGTGGACCCGCGCCAAGGGCCACGACACCTTCTGCCCGATCGGCCCCTGGATCGAGACGGACCTCGACCCGTCCGACCGGGTCATCCGGACGACGCTGGACGGCGAGGTCCGCCAGGACTCGCGGACCAAACTCCTCCTGCACGACGTCCCGGCGCTGGTGGCGTTCATGTCCCGCGCGATGACCCTGCTCCCGGGAGACGTCCTGCTGACCGGTACCCCGGCCGGAGTCGGCCCGATGCGCGCCGGCCAGACCGTAGCCGTCACGGTGGACGGCATCGGAACCCTGACGAACCCCGTGACCACCCGATAACCAGGCCACGGACGCAACCAGGCCGCTCCCGCCCCCGGTCGTCCCGGCCTCCGACCCCCGGGGTTCCCGCCGCCCGAAGCCCCGGGCCCCGATCCCGCCACGCATTTGGCCGTGATGGCGGTGTGCTGGGTGGGGACGGGGATGTTCGGTTCTGGGGTTGGGGTGGTGTCGCGGGCCTGCTCCGGGGGTGCGAACGGCTCGGATGGGACGACTCGCCCCGCGCCCACCCCTCGTGTGGACCGCGGTCGCCGATGGGGTACAGTAGGCATCGCCCGCGAGGGCCCCATGGGGTATGGGGTAATTGGCAGCCCAACGGATTCTGGCTCCGTTAGTCTAGGTTCGAGTCCTGGTACCCCAGCTGCACCAGATGCACCACGATGCTGTATATTGCAGAAACAGTCTTGGCCCCGTCGTCTAGCGGCCCAGGACGCCGCCCTCTCAAGGCGGTAGCGCCGGTTCGAATCCGGTCGGGGCTACGTTACGAATAATCGCGAGCGCCAACCTTCTTAGGTTGGCGCTTTTGCGTTTCCATTGCTTCACCCCGCCTCGCTCGCGCCTGTGCTCCGGGCCCAACGACGTCCGCCCGGCGGGTGTGACCCCCGGCGGGCGTGAGCTTTCGAAGTCCGGGGAGCGCGGTGCCCTCCGCCCTGTCACGTCGGTGTGACGACTCCACCGGCCTGGCCGTACCCCACCGATGGCCGCCCAGCCGTGTGCCGTGCGCGCTGGGCCGGGTGGCGTGGGCCGTCCGGGGCGAGCCGGGGCGCGCGGATGGCGTGCGGGATGCGGGTGAGGCGGGGCCGAGCGCGGTGCGGAGCGGTGCGCGGGCGGGGGCGCGCGGGTAGCGCGTAGGGGTGGAACGGTGCGGGCGGTACGAGTCCGCCGCGACGGGTGCGCCGGAGGCGCGGACAGCGTGCCGGTGGCATCGGAGTGCCAGTGATGTCCGGTGGCGTGCCGGTGCTGGCGGGTGTCCCGGTGGACCTCGGGTCGCCGGGCTGCCGTCAGCGGGTGGGATCGGAAGCGGGCGAAGGACTAGTCAACGACGCGCAGGCGGGGCATGGCCGCGGGGTGGCGGGCCATGGCGCAGGGGCGGCAGCTGCACGTGCTCGGGCCGCCCCAACCGTGGACGACCTCCTCGGCAGCCTCGGACGARCCGACCGGCTCCGAGCCGACCAGACGCAGCACGGGACGGGTGGTGAGCGAGGCCGGGGCGCAGCCGTCAGTGAAGGTCTCCGCAGGCTGTGGCACCGCCTGGGTGATGCGGACGGGGGCGGTCGCGGTAGTCAGGGCCACTGGGGGCACGAGTCCTCCTCCGCGGGTGGCCGTCCTGGGGCCACCTCGCGGACCACAGCCTGTCGGGAACCGCGGTATGTGCGCCATGCTTCTTTGAGCCCGTTACCAGGTGGTACAGATGGCCTAGTCAAAGCTGGGCATAGTCGTCATACGACACCACCCTTGACAGCCATGGTGCTCCACGGCCGGAACGGGAGAAACTTGCTCGGATGTCCTCCGCCAGCCCCTCCATGCCCGAACGGGCGCGCCGCCGTCACGGCAGCGCCCACGTCGGGCGCGCCGCCCGGCGGCTCGAGAAGTCTCGGTCGTCCCGGTCACCCGCGGCGGATGCCGGGCTGGCCGCGGCGACCGCCGACGCCGCGCTCCGCGGTCCCGTCGCGTGGTTCCCCCGCGGCCGCGGCCTGCCGACCGAGGACTGGGCCGCCCGCCACGCGCTGATGTGCTGGGTTCTGGCCCTGCACCTTCCGGCCATCGTCGGGTACGCGCTGTGGCGCGACCACAGCCTCCCGCACGGCCTGCTGGCGGCGAGCCCGCCGGCGCTGCTGTTCGCGGCCGCGCTGGCCCCCGGCATGCGGCGGGTGCGCGCGCTGGCCGCGAGCCTCGGCCTGCTGTGCTGCTCGGTCGTCTTCGTGCATCTCTCCGACGGCCTGACCCCGATGTACTTCCACTTCTTCGTGGTGGTCGCGCTCATCGCGCTCTACGAGGACTGGACCGTCTACCTGCTGGCCATCGCCTTCGTCTTCCTCGCCATCCTCGCGATCGGCGACCTGATCACCGACGAGGCCGCGTCGCGGATGGACAACGCCCTGCTCCTGGCAGGGCTCCACGCCGGCTTCATCTTCGCCCTGGCCGGTGCCCAGATGGTCTTCTGGCACTACAACGAGCAGTCCCGTCGGCGGGTGGAGGACTACCGCCAGCAGCTCTACGAGGGCCAGCAGAGCCTCATGGCCCGGCTGGAGGAGACCGACCGCATCCGCAGCGACCTGGTCGCCACGGTCTCGCACGAGTTCCGGACGCCGCTGACGGGCATCCGGGGGACCCTGCTCACGATCAGGCGCCGCCGGGACCGCCTCTCCGACGCCCAGCTCGACGACATGCTCGACTCGGCCGTCACCTACTCGGACCGCCTCTCCAGGCTGCTGGAGAACATGCTGACGGCCGCCACGGCCACCGGCACCGACGACACCACCGCCGCCGACCTGCCCGAGGTCGTGCGCGAGGTGATCGCGAGCCTGAACTACGCCGGCAGCAGCGTGACGGTCGACCTGCCGCCCCAGCTCCCGGTGCGGATGGCCCGCCAGGCGCTGCACCAGGTCGTGGCGAACCTTGTGGACAACGCGCTGGTGCACTCCTGGCCGGGCGCCCCGGTGCGGCTCATCGCGGGCCGGGTCGGCGACGAGGTCGTCCTGCGGGTCCGCAACCCCGGTCCGGATCTCGACCCGGCGACCATCCGCCAGCTCTTCGAGCCGTTCACCCAGCGGGACGGAACGGCGACCCGGCAGACCGACGGCGCCGGCATGGGGCTCTACGTGGTGCGGCGGCTGGTGGAGGTCCACGGCGGCCGGCTGCGGATGTCCTCCGAGAACGGCGAGATCATCGTCGAGGTCGACCTGTGGGCGGCGTCCACGACATCGGCCACCACCGGCACGGCCGATCCGGCTCCGATGCCGGTACCGATGCCGCTGCCACGCAGCATGCGCAACCGGTCGGATCTGCCCGACCCGCCCGCGCTGCCCGCCGGCTCCGGTGCGCTGCTCGGGCCGACGGGCGGTCCCGCCGCGCCTGGTCACAGCGTGGCGGCGCCGACGCCGGAACCCGCGAACTTCCCCCGCCCCGCCTCGACACCACACCCGGCCTCGACACCACACCCGGCCGCGCCACCGCACGCCGCGTCCCGGCACATGACGCCGTCGCCCCGGCACTGGGGCTCGAGATCCTCGTCGTCCCTGCCCGCCGACTGGCTGCACTGACCTCGGAGTACGACGCCCGGGTTCGACGGCGATTCTGCGCAGCGCAGGCCCGGGTCCGGTTGGCACCCGGCGTCGGATGCGGCGGGGGCCTGTGGTCACGCCGCCGGCCCGGCCGAGCAGTGGACCAGGCCCGTACGCCAGCACGCCTGTACGGGATCTCCGGCTGTATCCCGTGGGAGGCCGTCGAAGAAGTGAGTTGCCTCAGCCAGTCCATGTGCCGGCGAGTCAACTCGCTTCGGTGTGGGCGGCGGCCGGTTCGGGGCGGGCCGCCGGTGGCGGCGGAAGCATCCGGGATGAAGCAGGATGAAGCAGGCAGAAATGTGGTAGGCGAGCGCAGGTGATGCTCGGGCCTGCCGCCGGCGTCCCGGCCCGGAGCCGGGAGAGGCAGGCCGGGCGGGTCCCGGCTACGCGAAAGACCCCGGCGTGATGGACGCCGGGGTCTTTCGCATGTGCGGCCCGGGTGCGGTGGACGCCGGGTCGAGGACCGCTACTTGGCGGCGGCGGGGGTGGTGGGGGGCGGCTTCGCGCAGGTGGGCTCGAGCCAGACGCTGTCGCCCTTGCGCATCATCGTCCCGGCGGCAGGGTTCGTTCCCGCCGCAGTGGTGCCGGGACCGTTCTGGCAACCGCCGTTGCCGTCCAGGACACCCAGACCGGCGCCGATCAGCACGTTGCGGGCGGCGGCGAGCGTCTGATTCGCGACGGCGGGGACCTCGACGCAGTTCGTTGCCTGGACCGTGAGCGTTACCTTCGTGGTGACCGGGACGACGCTGCCCGCGTTCGGGCCCTGGTCGAGCACGACGCCGCCGTTCTTGCCCTTCTGGCAGACCTCGGTCGCCGTGACGTTCGTGAAGCCCTTGCCCGTCAAGGTGTTGGTGGCCGCCGTCTGGCTCTGGCCCACCACGTTGGGGACCGTCGCTTCCTTGGCCGTCGGTGTCGGCGTCGGTGCGGCGCTGGCGTCCGGCGGGGCCGTGGTCCGACCCGGCTGGGTGGGGGTGGCCGGCCCGGGCGTGGCGCTCTGGCCAGGCTTCGGGGAGGTACTTGGATGCGGCGTCGTTCCTGCTATGGAGCTTGTGGGGACAGTGCCCGGGTCCATCCCCGGGGGCATCGGGGCGCCACCGGGCAGCGTCGCGGTGATCGACGGGTCGGCGACGACCTGCGAGCCGCCGTCCGCGGTGAGCGCGCTCTCGCTGTCACCGGCCGCGGCCAGGGCCCAACCACCGGCGCCGGCGACCAGCGCGACGACCAGGCCGGCTCCGGCCGCGATGCGGCTGCGGCGGCGGCGGTCGCCGGCAGAACGCCCGCCTGGTCCGCCCGGTCCGCCCGACGAGCCCGAGCTGCCCGGGGCCGGCTGCTTGTTCGCCGGGATCGCGGAGATCACCGTGTTGCGGTCGGACGCGGAGCCCGTGGAGCGGGCCGGGACGCGGACCGCCGGCCGGCCACCGGTGTCGTCGTCGCTCCAGTCGGCGCGGACGGGTGGCATCCCGGCGATCTGGGTGTGCTCGGCGTCGTTCCAGTCGCCGGCCGGGCCACCCGCACCCGCGACGCTGGTCGCCGCGACCGCGGCGCCGGCGCCGGCGAGGCGGCGCCCCGCCGCGGCCGGCTGGCGGCCGCGCTCGTCCTCCGCCCAGTCGGCGGCCGAGCCGATCCGGGTCTGCGCCGCGTCGAAGGCCGCTTCCCGTTTCCCGGGCGCGTCGCGGCGAGGTTCGAGGACGGCGCCGCGCCCACGCTGACCCGCGGACCGGTCGTCGAACTCGCGGTCCCGGTTGTCGGGACGGCGGTTGTCGAGGTCCAGATGGTCGTCGGAGTCGAAGTCCGGGTCGTCGCGGTCGCGGTCGTTCTCGAGCGCCTCGATCAGGTCCTCCGCGGCGTCCGCGGCGGAGGCGGGCCGCTGGCGCGGCGACTTCGCGAGCATCGACGACAGGACGTCCCACAGGGCCGGCGGGACGCCCTGGATGGGCAGTGGCTGGTCCTCGCGGTGCGCCCGCACCATGTCGGCCGGGTGCGCCGCGTCGAAAGGCGGGCTGCCGGCGATGAGCTCGTAGAGCACGATCCCGGCGGCGTAGATGTCGACGGCCGGCGTCGGAGGGGCGTCGGTCGTCAGCTCCGGCGCCATGTAGAGCGGGGTGCCGATCGGGCCGGTCAGCGAGGCGCGGGTGGGGGTGTGCACCATCCGCGCCACGCCGAAGTCGGTCAGCCGGACGTAGGGGCGGCGCGGGTCCGAGGTGTCGATGAGGACGTTCTCGGGTTTGACGTCGCGGTGGATGATCCCGGCCGCGTGCACGCTGTCCAGCGCCCAGAGGAGCCCGACGACGAGGTTGACCGCCTCGGTCACCGGTCGTGGCCCGCTCTGGTCGAGGTGTGCCCGGAGGTCGATGCCCTCGACGAGGTCCATCACGATCGCCAGGGGCGTGTCGGGCTCTCTGATCAGGTCACGAACCCGCACCAGGTCAGGGCTGTCGAGCTCGACGAGCAGGTCCCACTCGCGCAGGAACCGGTCGACGATCTCGGGGTCATGAGCGAGCTCCGGCCGAAGTACCTTGATGGCGACGGGCTCTCCGTCGGGGACATGGGCCCCGCGCCAGACCTGGCCGGCCGTTCCCTGCCCGAGCAATTCGTGCAGGACGTACCGTGCACCCAGTTTGCGCACTGCGCCTTTCCCCCTTTGTGTGCCGTCCGGGAGCGGACGGCGCGAGCCTGTGACGCTGCCGCGGCGGGGGCTGCGGAAGCCTGAGGACTCCGGTGAACCCTCTCGCCTACCAGTGGCGAGAGCCCGTTGACGTAAAGTCCGACCGGGCCACCGGATCGACGCACAGCGACGGACGCCCCCCTGCCCGGTCGGCATCCCACGGGCTGGCGGGCTGACCGGACTGCGCCATCACTGCTTGTGTGCAGAAACTGCTCAGTACGTCGATCCTGCTCTGTTGACAACACCAGAGGCTACGATGCCGGGCTCTCTCCGGGTGCGTCGGGGTGCCGGCGGGGCCGGCTGGTGCGGGAGCATTGTGTTTCCGGACATCGAATATCGGCTTTCACAGTGGAGCGGCGGTGGTTTTCGCTGTGCCCGGTGGGGTTCTTGGCGCATTCGTCGTGATCTGAGACACGATTCCCGTTTCGGGTGTGGGGATTCGGTCGGCACCCGTCGGAGCCTGCGGGCTGGACAGCTCCCGGGCCGCGGCGACCACCGCGGTACCGTGCCGCCGTCCCGGCGACCGGGTCAGCCGTTCGACCGGGCCGGACAGCGACAGCGCGGCGACCACGCCGGACGCGCCGTACACCGGGGCCGACACCGAGGCCAGGCCCGGCTCGCGCTCGCCGAGGCTCTCCGCCCAGCCACGCCGGCGCACCTTCGGCAGGACGTCCGACGCGAACGCCGCGCGCGCCAGCAGTTCGGGCTCGGCCGCGTCGTCGAAGGCGAGCAGGACCTGCGCGCCGGAGCCCGCGGTCATCGGCAGGGCCGCGCCGACGGGCACGGTGTCGCGCAGCCCGGTGGACCGCTCGGAGGCGGCGACGCAGACCCGGACCGGCCCGCGCCGGACGTAGAGCTGGGTGCTCTCGCCGGTGGCCTCGCACAGGGCGGTGAGCACCCGGCCGGCCGCGTCGATCATCTCCCAGGGCAGGGGGGTCGGGCCGCCGGCGGCCAGTCGTGGGCCGGGCACGAACCGGCCGTCGGAGTCGCGGGTGAGCAGGCGGTGGGTCTCCAGGGCCAGGGCGAGCCGGTGGGCCGTCGCTCTGGTCAGGCCGGTGCGAACGACCAGGTCGGCGAGCCCGGCCGGCCCGTGCTCAACGGCGCTCAGGACCAGGGCGGCCTTGTCCAGCACGCCGACGCCGCTACTATGTTCCATAGTCTGATATTGCCATCTCATCTCCTGAGATGCACGACCGCGAGATGGTGACCGYGAGACGCATGCCCCGTGGGAGGCATGCCCCGTGGGAGGCACGGCACGGCCATGGGGCGCGCGGTCCCGTCATGACAGCGAAGTCCGAGCAGCGTGGGCCCGCCCACGCGAGAGAGGGAGTGGGGCCAATGGGTCGCACACTCGCGGAGAAGGTCTGGGACGCACACGTCGTCCGCCGCGCGGACGGAGAGCCCGACCTGCTCTACATCGATCTGCACCTCGTCCACGAGGTCACCTCGCCGCAGGCGTTCGAGGCGCTGCGRCTGGCCGGGCGACCGGTCCGCCGTCCCGACCTGACGCTGGCGACCGAGGACCACAACGTCCCGACGACCGACACGCTGCTGCCGATCGCCGACCCGGTCTCGCGGGCGCAGGTCGACGCGCTGCGCAAGAACTGCGCCGACTTCGGGGTCTGCCTGTTCCCGATGAACGACCCGGGCCAGGGCATCGTCCACGTGGTCGGCCCGCAGCTCGGCCTGTCCGAGCCGGGCATGACGATCGTCTGCGGCGACAGCCACACCTCGACGCACGGCGCCTTCGGGGCGCTCGCCTTCGGGATCGGCACCAGCCAGGTCGAGCACGTGCTGGCCACCCAGACGCTGCCGCAGCGCCGCCCGAAGACGATGGCGGTCACCGTCCAGGGTGAGCTGCCCGCCGGGGTCACCGCGAAGGATCTGATCCTCGCCGTGATCGCCCGGATCGGCACGGGTGGCGGCGCCGGCTACGTCATCGAGTACCGCGGCGAAGCCGTCCGCGGGCTGTCGATGGAGGGCCGGATGACGGTCTGCAACATGTCGATCGAGGCGGGCGCGCGCGCCGGGATGATCGCCCCGGACGAGACCACGTTCGAGTACCTCAAGGGACGTCCGAACGCCCCGACCGGGGCCGACTGGGACGCCGCGGTCGAGTACTGGCGCACCCTGGCCACCGACCCCGACGCCACGTTCGACCACGAGGTCGTCATCGACGGGCCCAGCCTGAGCCCGTACGTCACCTGGGGGACCAACCCGGGCCAGGCTGCGCCGCTGAGCTCGCCCGTGCCCGACCCGGCCGCCTACGCCGACCCGGCCGCGCGCGGCTCGGTGGAACGCGCCCTGGCCTACATGGATCTCGTGCCGGGCACCCCGCTGTCCGACGTCGCCGTCGACACCGTCTTCATCGGATCCTGCACCAACGGCCGGATCTCCGACCTGCGTGCCGCCGCCGACGTGCTGCGCGGGCGCCAGGTGGCGGACGGCCTTCGGGTCCTGGTCGTCCCCGGCTCGATGGCGGTCAAGGCCGAGGCGGAGGCGGAGGGCCTCGACGAGGTGTTCCGCGCCGCGGGCGCCGACTGGCGCAGCGCCGGCTGCTCGATGTGCCTGGGCATGAACCCGGACACCCTGCGGCCGGGGGAGCGCAGCGCGTCGACGTCCAACCGCAACTTCGAGGGCCGGCAGGGCCCCGGCGGGCGGACCCACCTCGTCTCGCCGGCGGTCGCCGCCGCCACCGCGGTGACCGGCCGCCTCACGGCGCCCGCCGACCTGTAGGGCGCCCCGGCCCGGTCGAACTCCGGGCTCCCGGACCCCGGGCCACCGGACTCCCAGACTTCCGAAACTTCCGAACGGACTCGAAGGGAACGTGCCGTCATGGAGGCGTTCACCATCCACACCGGTCGGGCGGTGCCGCTGCGGCGCAGCGACGTCGACACCGACCAGATCATCCCGAGCGAATGGCTCAAGCGCATCGAGCGGACGGGCTTCGGCGCCGGGCTGTTCTCCGAATGGCGGGCGGACCCGTCGTTCGTGCTGAACGACCCCGCCCACGCCGGTGCGTCGATCCTGCTCGCCGGCCCGGACTTCGGCACCGGCTCGTCGCGTGAGCACGCGGTCTGGGCGCTGCAGGACTACGGCTTCCGCGCGGTGCTCTCGCCCCGCTTCGCCGACATCTTCCGCGGCAACGCGCTGGGCAACGGCCTGCTCCCGGTGGTGCTGCCGGCCGACACGGTCGAGGCGCTGACCGCGGCGGTGGAGGCCGACCCGACCACGGAGATCACCGTCGACCTGGTGGCCCGGGAGGTCCGCGGCGCCGGTCAGGTCGCCGGCTTCGAGCTCGACGACTTCACCCGCTGGCGGCTGATGGAGGGCCTGGACGACGTCGGCCTGACGCTGCGCCACGAGCAGGACATCACCGTGTTCGAGGCCAGCCGGCCCGGGTGGCTCCCGACCACGGCCTGAGCCTCCCGCGTCACCTGAGGATTTTCCCCGGGCCGAGCGGGGACGTCCCAGCTCGGCCCGGGGATTTTCGGCCCACTGACGGGCTCCCGGGCCGCCCTCGCGGATGTTGCGTTGATCACGTTCCAACCCCTTGCGGCGCCCCAGGTGGTGGGTGGTCCACGCGCCGCCGGCCGGCTTGCCGCCCGGTGTTCGTCGCAACGCTGAGGGTGATCTCACATCCGCATGGGGTAGTGCCATGGTGTGTTGCTGTGAGGACCTTCTCTGGCTGGCGTCTGCCGGCTACCAATTCGTGACTTTCGGCTTGAATTCGCCCCCGTCAAAAGTTACTGAAGGTGACCAAGTTGCAGGATGCGGCGGGCTCGTAGGACAGCGCGCAACCTGTAGCCACCCGACGCGAACCCGCTGACGTGCGGGTTTGTGTGACGCGACACGCTCATGGGAATTGCCCTCGACAGTGGAGATGCCTAYGGTGCAGCGCAGTGTGATGCCCGATCTGCTCCCCACCCCGCACCGTGCGGGGGCGTCCGGAGGTTGTTGTGAACAAGTCCCAGTTGGTTGACCGCATCGCCCAGCAGATCGAGGGTGGGCGGTCGAACGCCACCAAGGCGGTCGACGCGGTGTTCGACGCGATCCAGGAGGCCGTGGCCGGCGGCGAGAAGGTCACGATCACCGGGTTCGGTGTGTTCGAGCGGGTGGAGCGCGCCGCGCGCACGGGCCGCAACCCCGCGACCGGCGAGCCCGTCCACGTCGCCGCGTCCGTGGTGCCGAAGTTCCGTCCCGGCTCGGAGTTCAAGGCCAGCGTCTCGGCCAGCAGCGACTGAGCGGCTGACGGCCGTGCCCTCACGCGGCCGCGCTCCGGAGCGAGCGTGGACACCCACGACGCTCCGGAGCGCGGCCGCGGCGGACGCAGAGCCCGCCGCCGCCCGTCTGCCCTGCTAGCTAGCGGCGCCCGCGCTCGTACGCCTGCGCCATCAGGTCGGCCTGGTAGTCCGAGAGACGCTCGTCGTCCGCCGAGGTCGTCTGGCGCTCCCAGCGGCCGTCCGCGGCCAGGGTCCATGCCTCCACCTGGTCGGAGAAGGCGTGGTCGAGCATCCCCCGCACCGTGGCCTGCCGCTCGGTGTGCGGGACCCGCACCAGCGCCTCGATCCGGCGGTCCAGGTTGCGGTGCATCATGTCGGCGCTGCCGATCCAGAACTCGCCGACCGAGGCGAACTCCAGCACCCGGCTGTGCTCCAGGAACCGCCCGAGGATCGACCGGACGTGCACCGTCTCGGACAGCCCCGGCACCCCCGGCCGCAGCGCGCAGATGCCGCGCACCAGGCAGTGCACCGGCACCCCGTCGCGGGACGCCCGGTAGAGCGCGTCGATGATCTTCTCGTCCACCAGGCTGTTGACCTTGACCCGGATGCCGCACTCGCGGCCCTCCCGGGCGGCCGCGGCCTCGGCCTCGATCCGCTGGATGATGCCGTCCCGCATGTGCTGCGGGGCGACCAGCAGCGAGCGGTACTCGGTCTGCCGGCTGTAGCCGGTCAGCACGTTGAACAGGTCGGTCAGGTCGGCGCCGACGTCCGGGTCGGCGGTGAGCAGGCCCAGGTCCTCGTAGAGGCGCGCGGTCTTGGGGTTGTAGTTGCCGGTGCCGACGTGGCAGTAGCGGCGTAGCCCGCCGCGCTCCTGGCGCACCACCAGACAGATCTTGCAGTGCGTCTTGAGTCCGATCAGCCCGTAGACGACGTGGCAGCCCGCCCGCTCCAGCTCGCGCGCCCAGCGGATGTTCGCGCTCTCGTCGAACCTGGCCTTGATCTCCACCAGGACGACGACCTGCTTGCCGGCCTCGGCGGCCGCGACGAGCGCGTCGACGATCGGTGAGTCGCCGGAGGTCCGGTAGAGCGTCTGCTTGATCGCCAGGACGTTCGGGTCGGCCGCGGCCTGCTCGATGAACCGCTGCACCGAGGTCGTGAACGAGTCGTACGGGTGGTGGACGAGGACGTCCACCTCGCGCAGCACGCTGAAGAAGTCCGGCGGCTCGCCCTCGTCGGTGAGCAGCCGCGGATGCGTGATCGGCACCCGCGGCGGGTCCTTCAGCTCCGGCCGGTCGAGGTCGTAGAGGGCCCAGAGCACCGACATGTCGAGCGGGCCACGGACCCGGTGGACCTCGCGGTCGCTGATCTCCAGCTCGCGCATCAGCAGGCTGAGCAGGTCGTCGTCGATGTCGTCGTCGACCTCGAGGCGGACCGCCGGGCCGAACCGGCGCCGGGCCAGCTCGCGCTCCAGTGCCTGGAGCAGGTCCTCCGCCTCGTCCTCCTCGACCTCCAGGTCGGCGTTGCGGGTGACCCGGAACAGGTGCGAGTCGGCGACCTCCATCCCGGGGAAGAGCTGCCCGAGATGGGCGGCGATGACCTCCTCGAGCGGGACGAAGCACGCGGTGGTGTCGTCCTGGGCGTGCCGGGGGGCGGCCTCCGTGCCGGCCCGGTCCCCGGCCGGCTCGTCGACGTCCACCCGGATCAGCCGCGGGACGTTCTGCGGCACCTTGACCCGCGCGAAGCGCTGCGCGTCGCCGCCAGGCTCGCGCACCGCCACGGCCAGGTTCAGCGACAGGCCGCTGATGTAGGGGAACGGGTGCGCCGGGTCGACCGCCAGCGGGGTGAGCACCGGGAAGATCTGCTCGTGGAAGTAGTCCCGCAGCCGCTCCCGCTGCGGGTCGCCGAGCTCCTGCCACAGCTTGACCGTGATCCCCGCGTGCGCGAGCGAGGGCGCCACCTCGTCGGTGAAGCAGCGCGAGTGGCGGGCGGTGAGCTCGGCGGTGGTGCGGCTGATCAGGTCGAGCTGCTCGCGGGCGGTCAGCCCGTCGGCCGAGCGGACGGCCAGCCTCGTGGCGTGCCGGCGCATCAGGCCGGCCACCCGGACCATGTAGAACTCGTCGAGATTGCTCGCGAAGATGGCCAGGAACTTCGCCCGTTCCAGCAATGGGGTCGAGACGTCCTCGGCGAGTGCGAGGACACGGCTGTTGAAATCAAGCCAGGACTTCTCGCGGTTGATGTAGCGGTCCGGCGGGAGGTCCGAAGGGGTCGGCGTGCGGGGCGCCTCCAGGGGCTCCAGCAGCGCGCTTCGGGCCTTCCGCTGCGGCTGATCCGTACGGGTCGCCACCAGCTCGCTCATGCTTGTCCATGCTGCCAGGCTTGAGTGAACGCGGCAGCCTCGAAGTATGACGATGTGAGGTAATCATGAGGATTGGTTGTGCCGTCCGGGCTGCTGAGATGTCCTGTGCCGCTGCCGTTCGGTGACAGTCGTGCCGCGGTGCGGCATTTGTTAACGGACGGGAAACAGGCCAGAGTGACGATCGGTGGCGTGGTGGAGACTCCTGGGACACCCGGTGGCCGGCTCGCGCCCGCCGGGCCGGCGTCTGCCGTGCCCGACATCGCGGGCGCGCAGCGGGTCACCTACCGGGTGAGTCAGCGGTTCCGGTACACCTACGACGGCAGCGCGACGAACCTCGACCACCGGCTTGTCGCGGTGCCCCCGCCGCGGCACGGCGGCCAGTTCCGCCGGTCCGTCGACCTGCGGGTCTCCGCCCCGGAGGCGCGCACGACCTGGCAGCGCGGGCCGGACGGCCTTCAGATCGCCAACATCCGGATCGATGTCGTGCCGCCGACGCTGGACTTCGACGTCACCGTCGTCGTCGAGCGGATCGCCCGGGCCGGGTGGCCGACGCTGCCGGCGTCCGCGCTGAGCAGCCGGCGCCTGCTGACCGCCACCGCTCTCACCGCCCCCACCCCGGCGATGATCGACGCGGCGCGCTCGATGGCCGGGCCCGACCCGGTCGCCACGGCCCGCCGGGTGTGCGGATGGGTCCACGAGCGCATCGCCTACGTCTCGGGCAGCACCGACGTCGGGACGACCGCCGCCCAGGCGCTCGCCGGCGGGCGCGGCGTCTGCCAGGACCAGGCCCACGTGATGATCGCGATGTGCCGCGCGGCCGGTATCCCCGCCCGGTACGCGCAGGGGCACATGCTGGGTGAGGGCGCCTCGCATGCCTGGGTGGAGGTGCTGGTGCCCGCGGCCCTCGCTCCGCCCGTCGGCGGGGCCTCGCCCGTCGGCGGGGCTGACGCGCTCGCCGGGGCGGGGGCGGTCGATCCGGGGCCGGCCGAGGCGTTCACCCCCGGCGGTGTCGGCGCGGCCGCGGTGGCCTTCGACCCCTGCCACGACCGGCTCGCCGACCTGCGGTACGTCACGGTGGCGGTCGGTCGCGACTACCAGGACGTCGCACCGACCTCGGGTCGCTACGTCGGCGCGGGCCGCGGCGTCCTGGTCGCCACCGCGCGGGTCGACGTCGTCTAGAGGGCCGAGCTACTTCCGACTCAGGACCAGCCCGCCCCGCCACCGCCACACCGACCGGCCGACCCGCACTACCACTGTCGCCGGCCCGGTCGGCGCCGGCGCGACTGCCGGCGCCGATGCCGGTGTCGCGGCGAACCGGCGCTCGTCCGGTTTGGCCGTCCGCGACGTCTCGTCTGACGCCATAGGGTGCCCGACGCGCCGCGCGCACCACAGGTGGACACTCTTTGTGTTTGCCTGATCACAAGATACGGTGACCCGAGGGGCTCTCCGACGAGCTGGTCTCTCGGCGTCGATTGATCGAACACGCACGAGCTGTCCTGGTTCGCGGGAGTTCCCGACGAGCGTGCCGCGGCCTGCGCCGCGGTCAGTGACCCCTCGCGAGTGATCAGGCCCAGCGGGTCCTGGTCACCCGCGACGCACCGTCATCCGCGATGCACCGTTATCCGCGAAAGCCGTCATAACCCTCGGTCGCCGCCGGCTGACCCCACGGACGTCGGTGCGCAGAGAACCGGCCCAGGTGCCGGTGGGGCGGACCACCGGACCACAGGGGGAGGAGGGTGGGCGTGCCTCTACTGCTCGACGGCGTCGGGATCGCGGCGGGTCTCACCGCGGCCGCCGGCTGCGTGTGGACAGGCCGCCGGCTCGGGCGGGCCCACGGCAGATGGCTGATCTGGGTCGCCGCGGCGCTGGTGGCGTGGACGGCCAGCCAGTCGGCGTGGGTCGCCGACGGGCGTGACGGCCAGCGGCCCCGCCGGCCGTCCCTGGCGGACGTCGGCTACCTGGCGATGCCCGTCCTGGCACTCGCGGCGCTCGCCGCGACCCCGACCGCGCGGGCGCGCCGGCCGGTGAACCAGCCGGATCTGCCGCCCCTGCCGGCGGGTGTGCCGATCGCGGGCGGGCCGGGGACCTCAGGTGGCTTCGGCGGTTCCGGTGGCTTCGGTGGTTCCGACCGGGTCCGCCGGTCGCGGGCGGAGCGCACCGGTGACGGCGTCGCGGGCCTGGTGGACCGGCTGCTGCTTGCCTGCTCGGTGATTCTCGTCGGCTGGGGGCTCGGGGTGCGCCCCGCGCTCGCCGCCGCCGGCACGGACGGGTGGAGCCGTGCCGTGGCGGCCGTCTATCCCGCCGGGGCGGTGCTGCTCGTCGTCGCCGCGCTGCACGCCACGGCGTTCCGGCGGCCTCCGGACCGGGTCCGGATCCTCGCGGCCGCCGTGGGCCTGTTCCTGATCGTCGCCTCGACCTCATGGCTTCGCGGGCCGACCGACGCCGCCGCCTTCCCGGCGGTGGTCGGGGTCGTGCCGATCGCCGGCTGCGCGTTCGTTCTGCTGGCCGTGCTGCGCGCGGCCGGCGGCGCCCGGATCGGGACGGCGGGCTTCGTACTCCCGGCGGCCGCGCACGCCGCGGGTCCAGAGCACGCCGCGGGGCATGCGCACGCCATGGACTTCGGTCACGCCGCGCGGTTCGGCCATGCCGTCGGGTACGGACACGCCGTGTCGACACGCGCCGGCACCGGCGGCGTTCGCGGGGCAGGCGGTGTTCGCGGGGCAGGCGGTGGACGGGCGGCTGGCGGCGGACGGGCGGCCGGGGGCGGTCGCGGAGCCGGCGACGGGTCCGAGCGCTGGGGCTTTCTCCTGGTGCCCACGCTGGTCGCCGGCTGCGCGACGGCGACGGTGCTGGCCGGCCTCGCCGGCGGCCACCGCCTCGACGGCGTCGAGATCGGGCTGGCCGCGGTGGTAGTCGCCGGGATGGTGGCCGACCGCCTGGTGGCGGCCCGCGCGGGCCGGCGGCTCGCCCAGCGGGTCCACGCCGCCGAACGGGAGATCCACCACCGGGTCTTCCACGACCCGCTCACCGAGCTGGCGAACCGCGCGCTGTTCCAGCACCGGCTGCGCGGCGCCCTGACCGACCGCTGGCGCTCCGGCGACGACCGGTCCGGTGGCGGCATCGCCATCCTGTACTGCGATCTTGACGACTTCAGTGCCCTCAACGACAGCCTCGGCCCGGCGGCCGGTGACCATCTGCTGCGCACCGTCGCGCAGCGGCTGCGGCACTGCGTGCGCACCACCGACCTGGTCGCCCGGGTCGGCGCGGACGAGTTCGCGGTACTGCTGGCCGGCGGCGACGAGTCGCCCGAGGTGGTCGGGGAGCGGGTGCTGGCCGCGCTGCGCCACCCGATGGCGGTCGGCGGGCGGCCGCGCTCGATCCGCGCCAGTGTCGGGCTCGCCGTCGCCCGCCGCACCCACGAGACCGGGGAGTCGCTGCTTCGGCACGCCGAGACGGCCGTCCACGTGGCCAAGTGCTCGGGCAAGAACCGGCTGGTGACCTACCGGCCGGGGATGGCCTCGCCGGAGGCTGGCGCGCACCTGGCCGACGCGCTGGCCACGGCGCTGCGCCGCGGCGGGCGCTCGGCGGGCTTCGACGTCCACTACCAGCCGATCGTGCGGCTGCGGGACGGGCACCCTGTGGCGCTCGAGGCCCTCGCCCGCTGGACCGACCCCGGGCGCGGGCCCGTCCCGCCCGGCACGTTCGTCGCCGCCGCCGAGAACGGGGGGATGGTCGGCCTGCTCGACGACCTGGTGCTCACCCGGGCGTGCACCGAGGTCGCGCTGGCCTACCCGGCCGGCTCGCGGCTGCGGCTGCACGTGAACGTCTCGGCGAGCCGGATCACCGACACCAGGCTGCGCGACAGCGTCGCCCGGGTGCTCGCCGCGAGCCGGCTCGACCCCCGCCGGCTCGTCGTGGAGGTCACCGAGACCAGCCGGATCGCGGACCTCTCCGCCGCGGCCGACGTGCTCTCGGGCGTGCGGGACCTAGGGGTGGCGATCGCGCTGGACGACGTCGGCGCGGGCAACACGAGCCTGGCCGTCCTGCACCGGCTGCCGGTGGACGTCGTCAAGCTGGACCGCACGCTCATCGAGTCCCCGATGGACGGCAGCCGGGTCTCGAACCTGCGTCGCTCGATGATCGACGTCGCCCACGCGCTCGGGGCGGTCGTGGTCGCCGAGGGCATCGAGCGGGAGTCGCAGCTGGTGGAGCTGGACCGTCTCGGCTGCGAGCTCGGCCAGGGTTTTCTCTTCGCGCGGCCCGGGCCGCTGTCGGGTCTGCCGCCCATCGGCGGCGGTCCCGGCGGTGGTCCCGGTGACGGCGAGGACGGCTATGGCTCCGGCGGGGGGGAAGGTGGGTCCCAGAAGTGGTGAGGCCCGGTCCAGCGGCGCCTCGTGCCCTGGCGGTGGGGCGGGATGAGCCCGAACACGGTGGCGGCCGAGCCGGAGCCGGCGCGGTTGACGGCGCCACCCGCCAGCACCCAGGCCCCGATGGGCGGGAGCGCCTCGAGGTGCGCCAGGTTCTCCAGGGAGACGCGGTGCTCGCGGTAGAGCGCCCTGGAGACCGCGTACGTGTCGTCCGAGCCCGGGTCGGGGCCGAAGGTGTCCGACCCCAGGGCACCCCGCCGCCCGAGCCGGCCGGTCTCGATCAGCCAGCGCACGGCGGCCAGCCCGAAGCCGGGCTGATGGATGCCTCCGTGCCCGTCCAGGTTCGGGTAGGCGGGCGTGCCCCAGCGGCGGTCCCATCCCGTCCACGCGATCACGGCGGCACCGGCGGGGATGCGGCCGTGCCGGCGCTCGAACGCCGCCAGGTCCGCCAGGCTCACCTGGTAGTCGGGATTCTCGGCCGCCGCGGCGCGGACGTCGATCCGCACCGCGGGCAGGAACAGGTCCGCCGGGTGCAGCTCGTCGGCGAGCGCCCCCGCGGGGTCGAAGTGGCCGGGCGCGCCCCAGTGGGTGCCGGTGTGCTCGCCGCGGCGCACCAGCTGGAGGTAGTAGCCGTCCCGCTCGATGGTCGCCGCGGTGGTCAGGGTGAACTCGGGATCGCCGGGGAACACCGGCGTCGTCGCCGGGTCGTGCACGTGCGCCAGGCTGACGACGGTCACCGCGCCGAGGCCGTCCCCCGCACCCCCCGCACCCCCCGCGCGGGCGGTGCGGGCCCAACGGGGCCGGTTCACGCAGCGGTGCGCGGGGACGGGTCGGCCGCGAGCGCTCGGGCGGTGGCCGGGCCCAGCCCGAGGGCGCGGGCCGTGTTGAGATCGGCGACGGTGTCGACGTCCCGGCGCAGTCCGGGAACCGTGTCGGCGAGCAGGGCGGTGAGGTCGACGGCCCCCGAATCGAGGTGCGCCTCGAAGCTGCCGGGGCCGAACGAGGGGCACAGCGAGGCACCGGGAGCGGCGCTGAGTAGCACCGTGCCGGTGCCGACCGCGTCCGCGAGCACGCCCCTACCGGACGGCGGCGCGGCCGCCAGCGCCCGTCGCAGCTCGGCCGGGCGCAGCGCGGGGAGGTCGGCGGAGACCGCGGCCACGGCGCATCCCGGGTGTATCCGGCGGGCGAGCGCGGCGCCGTGCGCGAGCGCCGGGTTGAGCCCCCGGTTCGGCTCGTCCGCGGCCACCAGCAGCCGGCCCGTCCGCGTGAGGCCGTACATGCCGCCCACACCGGTCGTGCCGCCCACGCCACCCGCGCTGCCGCTCCCTGTGCTGTCAGTGCCGGCCGGGATCTCGGACCGGTCCCGCGCGAGCTCGGTGAGGGCGCGCCGCGCGCGGGGGTCGTCGGTGACGACGACGAGGCCCACGACGCCCTCGCCGGCGTCGAGCACCGCCCTCGCGGTGTCCAGAGCCATGGCCAGCGCGAGCGCGCCGCGGTCCGGCCGGTCGAGCCGGGACTTCGCGGCGGTCAGCGGCTTCAGCGGGACCAGGACGACCCAGGGCGGGGCGGTCTCGGTGGTCAGCACAGCGCCGACGATAGGACATCCGACCCGCCGCGGGCGGTCCCCGCGGCGTCCGGCATCCGCCCGCGAGGCGCCGGGCGACGGGCCCGCCGGCGGTGCCCGGGTCCTCCCGTCATGGCACGAACTCGACAGTCTTCCCGGCGCTGAGCAAGACTGCCCACTCATGGGACGACCATGGCGGGGCGGGTTCTGGATCGCGCTCGCCGCGGCCGTCATCCGTCCGCTGTCCTGCCTGCTGACCCGCCGGCGCTGGTCGGGGCAGGGGAACATCCCCGCGTCGGGGGGCGTCATCCTGGTCGCCAACCATCTCTCGACGGTGGACCCGCCCCTGCTCGCGCACTATGTGTACGCCGCCGGGCGCAGTCCCCGGTTCATGGCGAAGAGCGACCTGTGGGAGGTTCCGATCCTGCGGCGTGTGCTGGCGGGCGCCGGGCAGATCCCGGTCTACCGCCGGGATCCCAGCGCGGGCGGCGCGCTGCGTGACGCGGTCGCGGCGCTGCGCGCGGGGCGCGCGCTGGTCATCTACCCGGAGGGCGGCATCACCACCGATCCCGACTACTGGCCGATGCGCGCCCGCACGGGCGTGGCCCGGCTCGCTCTCGCGACGGGCGCGCCGGTGATCCCGGTGGCCCAGTGGGGCGCGCAGCGCATCTGGGGGCGCGACCGGCGGCCGCACCTGTTCGCCCGCCCGGAGATCCGCGTCCACGCGGGCCGTCCCGTCGACCTGAGCCGTTTCGCCGCCCGGTCCGGTGCGCCGACCGACCCGTCCGGTGTGGCTGACCCGTCCGGTGCGTGGCTGCTGCGTGCGGTGACCGACGTGGTGATGGCCGATCTCACCGCGGTGGTGGAGCTGGTCCGGGGCGAGCCGGCGCCGCCGCCGGCCGGTTCCGCGGTGCCGGCTGATCCTGTGCCGCCGGCCGGTTCCGCGGAACCGGGTCCGGAGATTCCCTGTCAGCCGGAGGCGGCGGCGTCGCCCGGGGCCCGCCCGCCCGACCCGGACGCGCCGCGGGCCGGGAGCGCGCGGTGAGGCGCGCGGCGGTCCTCACCGCCGGCTCCTGGGGGACGGTCTTCGCCAAGGTGCTGGCCGACGCGGGCGCGCGCGTCACGCTGTTCGCCCGAGACCGGGCGATCGCGGACGCGATCAACGGCCGGCACGTCAACCCTCGCTACCTGGCGGACGTCCGCCTGCCGGACCTGGTCCGCGCCACCTCGAGCCCGGAGCGGGCACTGCGCGAGGCCGACCTGGTGGTGCTCGCCGTCCCGTCGCAGGCGCTGCGCTCCTGCCTCGTCGAGTGGGCGCCACTGGTGGGGCCCGGCGCCGTCTACGTGAGCCTGATGAAGGGCATGGAGGCCGGGAGCAGCCGGCGGATGAGCGAGGTGATCGCGCAGGCAGCCGGGGTCGGCCCGGAGCGCATCGCGGTGGTGAGTGGCCCGAACCTGGCCCGCGAGATCGCCGTCGAGCACCCCGCGGCCACCGTGGTGGCCAGTGCGTCCGCGGCCACGGCGCACGCCGTCCAGGCCGCCTGCTGGACGCCGTACCTACGGCCCTACACGAACGCGGACGTCCTGGGCTGCGAGCTCGGCGGGGCGGTGAAGAACGTGATCGCGCTCGCCGCCGGGATGCTGGAGGGCATGGGCTTCGGCACCAACAGCCTGGCCTCGCTGATCACCCGCGGGCTCGCCGAGACCGCGCGGCTCGGCACGGCGCTCGGCGCGGACCCGATGACGTTCGCCGGGCTGGCCGGTCTCGGGGATCTGGTGGCCACCTGCGGATCACCGCTGTCGAGGAACCGGAGCTTCGGCGAGAAGCTCGGCCGCGGCATGACCCTCGACCAGGTGCTCGCCGAGCAGCGCCAGGTGGCCGAGGGGGTGCGCTCCTGCCGGCCGCTGCTGGCGCTGGCCGACGGGCTCGGGGTCTCCATGCCGATCACCCGCCAGGTCGAGCGGGTGCTGTACGAGGGGCTGCCGCCGCTGGAGGCGGTCAAGGACCTGATGAGCCGCGAGCCCGGCCCCGAGTACCACCTTTGACGCGGCGCTGAGCGCGGCGGCGGTGCCGGGAATCCGATGGACGGTAAGTCACGGGTCTGTCACGATGTGGCGCATTATGGGATTCTTCGAGGATGTCCCGCAGCCCGTGCCGGCGGCGCTCCTGCCGGTCTCACTGACGGCCTCACTGACGGGGCCCGTGCGCGCTCCCTGGCTGGCGCCGCCGGACCACCAGCTCGGCGGGGTCGTCGCGGCGCCACCCTCGCTCGGGGCCACTGGGGACACCGCCGTCTCGATCGGCGGTGTCGTCGCCTACCCGAGCGGGGTGGAGATCACTCTGGAGGTCCGCCTGCGGCCGGGGACGGCGGCCGGCGCCGATCCGCGGCTGTCCGTGGCCTGGGCACGGGAGGCGCAGCGGATGGTCCGGTTCGGCGTCGTGCTCCCCGGCGGGGCCCGGGTGATCGCGGCCGATCCCGGCGTGCCCCTCGCCGCCCGGCTCGACGCCACCGTGGACGGCTCCGCGTTGCGCGCGGCTGCCGAGCGGGCCGTGACGCTGTGGCCCGCGGGGGACGGGCTCGACGAGCCCGGCACGCCGCCGGTGGACGTCCCGACCGAGGCCGCGCGGGTGCGGGCGGCCTTCCGGTCGAGGTCGTGGTGCCGGGAGCCTCGCTGGGCGGGGTCTCCGTCGGCGCCGCGGTGCTCGTCGCCGGGGACTGGAAGGTGACGACGCAGACCTACACCGGGGTGCTCGCCCGGTCCGGGATCGGGGTGTTCGCCGGCTGACTCGACCAGGTCAGCCGGCCTGTCGGGTTGTCCTCCGCTCCGGTGGTCAGATGTTTACCGTGCGGATGCGACTCCCGCCAGTCGGGGCGGTGTGGCCCGCCCGTAGGATCACGGCTCGTGGTTGGGCTGCTGGGGCTCACGTCCCTGGTTCGAGGCTTTTCCTGTTCGCCCCTGACCCGGCGGTGCGTCGATGAACGAGGTTGACCTGGCGCGGCTTGCCGCCGTCCTGCCGGACTACACGCTCGGCGACCCGTTGGGGAAGGGCGCGTCCGGCCTGGTGCTGGCCGGGTGGCACCGCGGCATGCATCGTGACGTCGCGGTCAAGGTGATGGCGCGCGGCTACGGCCGGGCGGACGACGGGTTCGCCGCCGAGGCGCGCATCGCGGCCCGCTTCGACCATCCGCACGTCATCCGCGTCTATGACTACGTCGAGCGGGATGGGCTGCGCGTGCTCGTCATGGAGATGCTCGCCGGCGGCACGCTGACCCGGCGCCGCGCCAGGATGAGCCCGCAGGCGGCCTGCGCGGTCGGCCTCGCGGCGGCGTCGGCGCTGACCTACGTCCACGGCCGCGGCGTGCTGCACCGCGACATCAAGCCCGACAACATCATGTTCGACGCCGCCGGGCAGCTCAAGGTGGCCGACTTCGGGATCGCGAAGATCGTCGACGGGACGAGCCCGGGCGCGAGCACGGTGATCGGGACCCCCGCTACATGGCGCCCGAACAGCTCGCGGGCGGTCGGCTGATGCCCGCCAGCGACCTCTACTCGTTGGGAGTCGTGCTTCTCGAGCTGCTGACCGGTGCGGAGGCGTTCGACCCGGCGACCTTCGTGCGGCCGGCGGGCGGGCTCGACCGGCCGGCGGGTGGGTTCGGCCCGCACCATGTCGCGACGCCGGCGGCGGACATCGCCGGCCCGCTCGCGGCGGTGGTCGCGAGCACGCTGGCCCGGGACCCGCAGGCGCGGCCGGAATCGGCGAAGGCGTTCGCGCTCTCCCTGGCCCGGGCCGCCGCCGCGGCGTACGGGCCGGACTGGCTGGACCGCTGCGGCCTGCCGCTGCACCTCGACGCGGACGTCCGCTCCGAGGCCACTCGCCGCCTGCCGGCGGGGGCCGGGCCGCGGGCGTGGCGCCAGCGGCCGGCGCCGGCCCCAGCCATCGCCGCGGCTCCGGCCCTGACCCCACCTCCGGCCGTGGGGTCCGCACCCGCCGAGGCGGGGTCCGGGGCGCGCGGCCGGACTCCCACGGTGGCCGGGAACCCGACCGTCCGGGGCACGGGGAGCCGCTTCGGCATCGGGCGGCGGGTGGCTCCGCGCCCGGCCGGCCCGCCGCTGGCGGGTCACGCCGGCTGGGTCCTGGCGGCGGACTTCTCCTCGGACGGAGCGATCATGGCCACCAGCGCCAAGGACGGCGAGGTGCTGCTGTGGGACGTCGCCGAACCGGCCGCGCCCCGGTCGATCGGGCGCCTGCCGGACGGCCCCGACGACGGCGTCACGTCGGTCGTGTTCTCGCCTGACGGGCGCACCCTCGCCGGCACCAGCTGGGACGGCTCGCTGCGGCTGTGGGACGTCCCCGGCCCGGTGCTCCCCATCTGCTGGGCAGGCCGCTGAGGGCCCACGCGGGGCCCGTGCGCTCGGCGGCGTTCGCCACCGACGGCCGCATGCTCGCCACCGGAAGCGACGACCGGTCGGTCCAGCTGTGGGACATGGCCGACCGTGGCGCGCCCCGTCCGCTGGGCGGGCCGGTGACCGGCGCGACCTCGTTCGTGACCTCGGTGGCGTTCGCCCCGGACGACCACCTGCTCGTCGCCGCCGGCTACGACCGGGACGTGCTGTTCTGGGACATCACGAACCGGCACGCGCCGCGCCGGCTGGCACGCACCGTCGCCGGGCCCACGTCCGCGCTCGTGGCCGCGTTCGCGCCGGACGGACGGACCCTCGCGACCGGCGGCGTCGACGGTGTGATCCGGCTGTGGGACGTCACCGTCCCGGACCGCCCGACCGCGCTGGGCCGTCCGCTGGCAGGGCACGACAACCGTGTCTGGGCGCTCGCCTTCGCCCCGGACGGCCGCACCCTGGCCAGCGGTGGCTTCGACAATGTGGTCCGGCTGTGGGACACCTCCGAGCGGACCCGCTCGCGGCCGCGTGGCCGGCCGCTGGCGGGCCACGCGGACTGGGTGATGTCGGTCCGGTTCGCCCCGCACGGCCGGATCCTGGCCAGCACCGGCAAGGACCAGACCATCCGGTTGTGGTCCCTGCCGTGAGCCGTTCGCCGGCTCAGCCGGTGGCGCGGCTCCCCGCGGCGCCGGTGCTGTCGGTGCTGTCGGGCGGAACGTCCGCGGGCACGGTCTCGATCAGCGCGCCGATCGAGCGGAGCTTGCCCACCGGGTCCTCGTATCCGCGCTCGAGGAACCGGGTGCCGCTGATCAGGCTGGACCCCTCGGCGACCAGGGCCGCCATCACATAGGCGAACCCGGCACGTAGATCGGGGATCTCCAGGTCGGTGCCGCGCAGCCGGGTGGGACCGCTGACGACCGCCGAGTGCTCGAAGTCCCGGGACGCGAACCGGCACGCCTTGCCGCCCAGGCAGAACGTCGACAGGGCGATGTCCGCGCCCATCTCGTTGAGCTGGCGGGTGTAGCCGAAGCGGTCCTCGTAGATCGTCTCGTGGATCACCGAGGCGCCCTTGGCCTGGGTCAGCAGCACGGCCAGCGGCTGCTGCCAGTCGGTCATGTACCCGGGGTGGACGTCGGTCTGCACGTGCGTCGCGGTGAGCTCGCGCGCCCGGTGGAAGGTCAGCCCGTGCGGGCTCACCTGGAACTCCCCGCCGAGGCGGCGCAGGTGGTTCAGGAAGGTCGCCACGTGCTCCTGGCGGGCCCCGACGACGTCCACCCGGCCGTTGGTCGCGACGGCCGCCGCGGCGAACGAGGCGACCTCGATGCGGTCGGGGATGGCCTCGTGCGTCGCCCCGCGCAGCGCCTCGACGCCCTGCACGACGATCGTGCGGTCGACCTCGACGTCGACCAGCGCGCCCATCTGCTGCAGGAAGAGGATGAGGTCGATGATCTCAGGCTCCACCGCGGCGTTCGAGATCACCGTGGTGCCCTTGGCCCGCACGGCGGCCAGCAGCAGGTTCTCGGTGGCCCCGACGCTCGGGAACGGCAGCGTCACGTGCGCCCCGTGCAGGCCCAGGGTCTTGACCTCGACCGAGCGGAGCTGCTCGATGATCTCCGCGCCCATGGCGCGCAGCCCGCGCAGGTGGAAGTCGACCGGCCGCTTGCCGATCCGGCAGCCGCCGGGCAGCGGGACGACGGCCTCACCGACCCGGTGCAGCAGCGGGCCCATCATCAGGATGGGGATGCGGTTGACCCCGGAGTAGGCCTCGGCGAGCGAGGCGTCCTCGATGCGCGGGGTCGTCACCCGCACCGTGTGCGAGTCGAGCCACTCGACCTGCGTTCCCAGCTCGGCGAGCATGCCGAGGACGACGTCCACCTCGACGATGCGCGGCACCCGGCTCAGCGTGCAGGGCTCGGGGGTCAGCAGGGTGGCGACGAGCAGCTTGGTGACCGAGTTCTTGGCGCCGGAGACCTCGACGGACCCGGTGAGCGGCGCACCGCCGACGATCCTGTACCAGTGGCGGTCCGAACCCGCGGGTGTGGTCGTACCGGAACTGGGTTCCCTCACGGGCTGCCTCCACGGCGATGAGTCGGATGCGCCAGGTTTTCGGTGCGTCAGCTCCTGGCTGAAGCCGGGGAGATTCAATCAGACCGAGTGACCGGCGCCACGGGGCGTCCGGGCACGTGCCGCGGTGGCGCGATGGGCGAACATGTGTTCGAATACGTTCCGTGCGGATGATCGCGGAGAGCTACCGGCCCGGACCACTGCCGCCGGCGACGCCCCGCCGTGGGTGGCGGAGGTCCGGATCAGACGGTGCCGGCCCGGGTCAGATGGCCGTGGTCGACGGGCCCGATCCCGGCGCCGAGCGGGAAGCCGGCGGCGAGCGCTCCGGTCACATATGTCTTGGCCGCCCGCACCGCGGTCGGGACGTCGTCGCCCCGCGCCAGGTGCGCGGCGATCGCGGAGGCGAGCGTGCAGCCCGTCCCGTGGGTGTGCTCGCGCGGCAGCCGTTCGGCGCGCAGCAGGATGTCGGTCGACCCGTCGGTCAGCAGGTCGACGGCGTCGCCCGGCAGGTGGCCTCCCTTGACCAGCACCCACGCCGGGCCCAGGGCGAGCAGGGCCGCTGCGGCGCGATGCAGGTCGGTCTCGTCGGTGACCTCGATGCCGGTCAGCAGTCGCACCTCGTCCAGGTTCGGGGTGACGACGGTCGCGCGGGGGAGGAGCTCGGTGCGCAGCACGTCCACCGCGTCGGCGGCCAGCAGCGGGTCGCCGTGCTTGGAGACCCCCACCGGGTCGACCACGCACGGTGCCCCCAGCCCGGCGAGCTCCCGCGCCACCACCCCGACGATGGGCGCGGAGGAGAGCATCCCGGTCTTCACCGCGTCCACGCCGATGTCGTCGGCGACGGCGCGGATCTGTGCGCGCACCGCCTCCGGGGGGAGGTCCCAGACGCCCTGCACGCCGAGGGAGTTCTGCGCCGTCACCGAGGTGATCGCGCTCATCCCGTGCACACCGAGCGCCAGCATCGTTTTGAGATCCGCCTGGATGCCGGCGCCGCCCCCGGAGTCCGATCCGGCGATGGTCAACACCCGGGGCGGGGCCGGGTTCGGTGGTATCGCTGGCGTCATGGCGTGTGGATCCTCACAGTGAGGTCTGGAGCGGGCCTGGCGGGCCTGAAACGGCCGAGTTCACCGGCTGAGGGGCGCGGTTCCTCCGTGCCAGTCGGGCGATCAGAGCAAATTCCTCGCCGCAGACCCTCTCATCCGGCCCGTTTGCCTGTTACCTTCTGTCAGCCCGTGTCTGCTCGACGGGCTGTCGACGTCCGACGAGGGAGCGTCTGTGGTCCACGCGTATATCCTTATCCAGACCGAGGTCGGCAAGTCGGCATCGGTGGCCAAGGAGATCGAGCAGATCCCGGGGGTCACCCAGGCCGAGGATGTGACCGGTCCCTATGACGTCATTGTGCGCGCGCAGGCGGCCAGCGTCGATGACCTGGGAAAACTCGTGATGTCACGAGTCCAGTCGGTTGACGGCATCACTCGTACCCTGACGTGCCCCGTCGTCCATTTCTGACTCGGCACGACCCGTCCGCCGGCTCGTGCCCCAGGGCACGGGCTGCGCGGCGGGTCCGGCTTCTCCCGCTCTGTATCGCGGGTCTGACGGGTCTGGCGGGTCCGCTCACGGCGTGTGGTGGGCCCGGGCCTGTGGCGATCATCGGCGCGCCCGCGCCGGCCGGTGCGGACCGGGCGTCCTGCGAGGCACTGACCGCCGCTCTGCCCGACTCGCTGGGTGACGGTCTCGACCGCCGTGAGGTGGAGCCTCCCGCTCCGACCACGGCGGCGTTCGGGTCCGACCCGGTCGTTCTCACCTGTGGAGCCTCCGGCGTCGCGGCGACCTACCGGCCTGACTCGACCCTCTCCGAGGTCGACCAGGTCGCCTGGTTCACCGAGGACGTCGGTTCCCAGGTCCGCTACTCCACCCCGACCAGGACCCCTCAGGTGGTGCTGACCCTGCCGGCGGACCGGCAGGCGTTCGAGGTCCTGGTGGCCCTGGCGCCGGCGGTTCGCGCGCACACCAGGTCCACGACCGCCTGACGCCGGGTCCGGGACGGGCCAGGCTCTGGGCTCAGGCCGCCGGGCCCCGGGTTCGGGTCCGGGTGGCGTCGGGCCTCGCCTCACGGTGGCGTCAGGCCGGCGTCAGCGAAGGCCCGCGCCGTCGCGCAGGGCGAGCTGGACGAGGCGGTCCACCAGGGCCGCGTAGTCGATCCCGGAGGCCGCCCACATCCGCGGGTACATCGACATCGGGGTGAACCCGGGCATCGTGTTGACCTCGTTGAGGACGATCTCGCCCGAGGGCGTGACGAACATGTCGACCCGCGCCAGCCCGGCGCAGTCCAACGCCTCGAACGCGGCGACCGCGGTCGCGCGGACCCGCTCGGTCAGCTCACCCGGCAGGCGCGCGGGCACGTCGAAGACGGCTCCGTCCGAGAGGTACTTCGCCTCGAAATCGTAGAAGCCGGCCGACGAGGTGATGGTGACCTCGGCCGGCACGCTCGCCTGTGGGCCGGAGCCGTCGAGGCTGTCGAGGACGCCGCACTCGATCTCGCGGCCGACGACCGCCGCCTCGACGAGTGTCTTCGGGTCGCTGGCCCGGGCTGTCTTCAGCGCCGTGTCGAGGTCGGCCCAGGCGTCCACCCGGCTGATGCCGATGCTGGAGCCGCCGCGCGCGGGCTTGACGAAGACGGGGAGCCCGAGCCGCTCGCGGTCGGGCTCCGACAGCGCCTGGCCGGGCCGCAGGACGGCGTAGGGGCCGACGGGCAGGCCGGCTGCGGCGAGCATGCTCTTCATGTGCTGCTTGTCCATGGCTGCGGCGCTGGCGAACACTCCGGAGCCCACGTAGGGCAGCCCGGCCATCTCGAGCAGGCCCTGGATCGTGCCGTCCTCGCCGAACGGCCCGTGCAGCAACGGGAAGACCACGTCAACGGGGCCCAGGTCGCGCAGCGCCGCGGACGGGTCGTGCACCACCACCGGCGCCGCGGACGGGCTCGGGGGCAGCGTGACGGCCAGGCCGGTCGACGCGTCGACGACGGGGAGATCCGTGCCCACCGGGGCGAGCGCCGGACTGTCGTCGGGCAGCACCGCCCAGCGGCCCTCGGTGTCGATGCCGACCGGGATCACGTCGTAACGGGACCGGTCGAGCGCCCGCAGCACCCCGCCGGCGGACACGCACGAGATCGAATGCTCCGTGCTACGGCCGCCGAACAGAAGGACGAGCCGAACCCTGCGCGTGGAGGCTCCCATGCCGGGACAGTAGCCGATGCCCATGGAGCCCTGGCCGAAGCCCTCCAGAGGGCCGCCCGGCCTGTCTACAGGCCGCCGCGGTGCCGCCCGGTCAGGTCGCTGTGGCGGGATCCGGGCGCCGGCCGGGTCAGCCGCGGGTGACCTTGCCCGCCTTCAGGCACGAGGTGCAGACGTTGAGCCGCTTGGGCGTACGGCCGACCATCGCCCGGACGGTCTGGATGTTGGGGTTCCAACGACGGCGGGTGCGCCGGTGGGAGTGGGAGACCGACATGCCGAAGCCCGGCCCCTTGCCGCAGACGTCRCACACCGAAGACACGAGAACACTCCGTCAATGTCAATCGCGGTCAATCGCGATGGCCGGGAACTGCCGGCCGCTCTAGCCTGTAGTCGACTGCGAGGCTACCCCAGTCGTGGCGATCGAGGTCGCCGCGGCCTGCGCCGGTGGGTGAGAGACCCGCGCCGATGGGCGGAAGAGGCGATCGGCCTGCCCGGGCGTCCGTGGCGGGGACGAGCCGGCTGTCGAGAGTGGCCGGCCCCCCGATGTCCGAGACCGGGACGAGCCGGCCACCGAGAGTGTCGGTGGTGCGGTGCAGTATCGAAGGGTGCTCGACCTTGACACCCCGCTGAAGGGCCCGCTGGGAACGCGCACCGCCGCGCTGCTCGCCGACGGCCTGGAACTCGACACCGTCGGGGATCTCCTCGACCACCTCCCGCGGCGCTACCACGAGCGCGGCGAGCTCACCGATCTCCACGAGCTCGCCGTCGGCGAGATCGCCACCGTGCAGGCCCGGGTGACGAAGGTCGTCCGGCACCAGGGCCGGCCCGGGTCGGGCGGCGGGCCCCGCCGGCGCGGCGGTGGTGGCCGCACGGAGATCACGGTCACCGACGGCCGCGGTGAGCTCTCGCTGGTGTTCTTCAACCAGCAGTGGCGGGCGAAGGAGCTCGTCCCCGGCACGACCGCGCTGTTCGCCGGCAAGGTGGCCGAGTTCCGCGGCCGGCGCCAGCTCATCCATCCCGAGGTCCATCTCCTCGACGCGCCAGACCCCGAAGACGACGCCGACGGCATCGACGGAGCCAGCGGTGCCGATGGAGCCGGCGGTGCCGATGGAGCCGGCGGTGCCGGGGGCGGCGCCGCGGCGGCGGGCGAGCCGGCCCCGGTGGCCGCCGGATTCGCCGGCTCCCTCGTCCCGATCTACCCGGCCACGGCGAAGATCACGAGCTGGACGCTGGCGCGCTGCCTGCGGCTGGTGCTCGACTCGCTCGGCGAGCTGGACGATCCACTTCCGGCGGTGCTGCGGTCCCGGCATCGCCTCGCCAGCCTGCGCAGAGCCTACGAACTGGCCCACCGCCCGACCTCGCGGGCCGACATCGCCGTCGCCCGCACCCGGCTGAAGTGGGACGAGGCGCTCGTCGTGCAGGTCGCCCTCGCCCAGCGGCGCCGGCGCGCGGAGCTGGCCGCCACGGTGTCCCGGCCGGGGTGCGCCGGCGGCCTGCTCGACGCGTTCGACGCCGCGCTGCCGTTCGCGCTGACCGACGGCCAGCGCGAGGTGGGGGAGACCATCGCGGCCGAGATGGCCAGGGCGTTCCCGATGCACCGGCTGCTGCAGGGCGAGGTCGGCTCGGGCAAGACGGTGGTCGCCGTGCGGGCCATGCTCACCGCCGTCGACTCGGGCGGCCAGGCCGTCATGCTGGCACCCACCGAGACGCTGGCGGCCCAGCATCACCGCAGCCTGCTCAAACTGCTCGGCGACCAGGCCCGGGCCGGTGAGCTCGGGGTGGACGGCCCCGCGACCAGGGTGGCGCTGCTGACCGGCTCGATGCCGGCCCGGGCCCGGCGCGAGGTGCTCGCTGCCGTCGCCGACGGCAGCGTCGGCCTCGTCGTCGGCACCCACGCGCTGCTCGGCGCGGACGTCGCCTTCGCCGACCTGGCCCTGGTCGTCGTCGACGAGCAGCACCGGTTCGGCGTGGAACAGCGCGACGAGTTGCGCTCGCGGGGCCGGCGCCCGCCGCACCTGCTCGTCATGACCGCGACGCCCATCCCGCGCACCGTGGCCATGACGGTGTTCGGTGATCTCGAGGTCTCCACGCTGAACCAGCTCCCGGCGGGGCGCTCGCCGATCTCGACCTTCGTCGTCCCCGCGGCGAAGAGTCACTTCATGGACCGGATGTGGGGCCGGGTGCGCGACGAGGTCGCCGCCGGGCACCAGGCGTACGTGGTGTGCCCCCGGGTCGGCGACGGCGAGGGCGGCGAAGGCGGCGAGGAGCCGTCCGGGCCGCCCGCGAGCGGGGCCGGCCCGCGGGAAGGGGAGCGCGTCGGCGCGACGGTCACCGAGGTGCTGCCCCGGCTCGCCACGGGCGAGCTCGCCGGCCTGCGCGTCGAGGGCCTGCACGGGCGGCTGCCCTCCCCGGTCCGGGACGAGATCATGACCCGCTTCGCCGCCGGCGAGGTGGACGTCCTGGTGGCCACCACGGTGATCGAGGTCGGCGTGGACGTCCCGAACGCCACCGTCATGATCATTATGGATGCCGACTGGTTCGGGGTGTCCCAGCTGCACCAGCTGCGCGGCCGGGTGGGGCGGGGCAGTGCGCCCGGGGTGTGCCTGCTGCACACCTCCGTCGACGGCGCCGCGCCGGCCGCCGAGCGCCTGCTGGCCGTCGCCGCGACGTCGGACGGCGCCGAGCTGGCCCGGCTCGACCTCGCCCAGCGGCGGGAGGGCGACGTCCTCGGTGCGGCCCAGTCCGGTGGGCGCCGGTCGCTGCGCCTGCTCGAGCTGCTGCGGGACGAGGACCTCATCCGCGCCGCACGCGAGGAGGCCGGGGCGCTCGTGGCGGCGGACCCCGAGCTCGAGGGCCAGCCGGCCCTGCAGCGCCGGCTCACGGCCGCGTTGGACGAGGCCAGCGCGGCCTTCCTGGAGAAGGGCTGACCTGGCGATGACGCGGATCGTGGGCGGGCACGCCGGGGGGCGGCGGCTGGTGGTGCCGCCGGGCGGCGCGACCAGGCCCACCTCCGAACGGACGAGGGAGGGCTTGTTCAACACACTCGCGACGCTGGTGGATCTCGCTGGAGCAAGGGTCGCGGACCTGTACGCGGGCTCCGGCGCGGTCGGGTTCGAGGCGTTGTCCCGCGGCGCGGTGCACGCCCTGCTCGTCGACCGGGACGCGACGGCGGTGCGCACCCTGCGCCGCAACGCGGAGGCCCTCGGCCTGGCGGGCGCCGAGGTGGTGCGCTCGGCGGTGGAACGGGTCCTGTCCGCCACCCCGGCCGAGGCCTACGACGTGGTCTTCCTCGATCCGCCCTACGCCCTGCCCGGCGCCGAGCTCGACGGCGTGCTCGGGCAGCTGGTCGGCGGCGGCTGGCTGGCCCCGGGCGCGGTCTGTGTGGTCGAGCGCGCGTACCGGAGCGGTCCCGTGACCTGGCCGGACGGCCTCATAGCACTGCGTGAGCGCAGGTACGGAGAGGGGGTCCTCTGGTACGGTAATCGATCATGAGGAGGGCAGTCTGTCCCGGATCGTTCGACCCCATCACCAACGGTCACCTCGACATCATCGTCAGAGCGAGCAAGCTCTTCGACGAGGTCGTCGTCGCCGTTCTGATCAATAAATCGAAGGCACATCTGTTCACGATCGAAGAACGGATCGACCTCATCCGGGATGCGGTGCGCAGCCATCCCGACGCACCCACCAACGTCGTAGTGGACTCGTCGCACGGCCTGCTGGTCGACTTCTGCCGGGTGCGCGGCATCCAGTCCATTGTCAAGGGCCTGCGGGCCGTCAGTGATTTCGACTACGAGCTGCAGATGGCACAGATGAACCACTCGCTGGCCGGAGTGGAGACCCTGTTCATGAGTACGAACCCGCAGTACGCGTTCCTCTCCTCGAGCCTTGTCAAGGAAGTCGCCCGCTACGGCGGCGACGTCTCCGGGCTGGTGCCGGACGTCGTCCTCAAGGGCCTGCGGGACCGCTCCGCGCCCTAGCCGCCCGAGTGTGGACCGATCGCCGGCGGCACCCTGTGGGCGCCGCCGGCGGGAGTCTGCCATCAAGTGGTCGTTGTGTTTCTGTTGTGATGGCGTGTGCGCGGCGGGGTCGTATCGTCGCGTCGCGTCGATATCGGGCTTCCGGGTCGTCCTGGCGGGTCCGTGTCGGTTAGCGGAGTGTCGCTGCCGGGTGCTCCGTCGGCCGGTCGTAACCTACCGGTCATGGATGATCTCGCTGAGCGCCTCGACCTGATCATCGCTGTGGTCGAGGGGGCGCGGGCGATGCCGCTGACGACGTCCTGCGTGCTCAACCGCGCCGAGATGCTCGAGGCGCTGGAGGACCTGCGGGCGCGGCTGCCCGAGCGGCTGGCCGACGCCGACCGGGTACTGGCGGACAGCGAGGCGATCATCGACGACGCGCACCGGCGGGCCGCCGCGATCGTGGCCGACGGCCGGCGCGAGGGCGTCCGACTGGCCTCGGGCAGCGCGGTGGTCGCCCAGGCGGAGGCCGACGCCGCGGCGATCATCGCGGCCGCCCGCCAGGCGTCGGACGACATGCGCAGCCAGATCGACTCCTACGTCGACGGCAAGCTGGCCGGGTTCGAGGAGGTCCTCGACCGCACGCTCGCCTCGGTCGCCCGGGGCCGTGAGCGGCTGGCCTCCCGTGGCGCTGTGGCGGGCGGGGCCGGCGCCCACGGCGGGGCCGGCGGTCCGGCCGGCCCGCACCAGTTCGGGGGAGTGGGGCCGGCGGCGGCCGCACCGGTGGGTTCGTGGTCGGCGGCGGTCGGCGCCGGCGGAACGGACCTCCACCCGGCGGTCTCCGGCGGCCAGGCGGGCCCGGAGGCGGCTTTCTCCGGCGCTGGCGCTCCGCACGCTGGCGCTCCGCACGCCGACGGGATGCGCGGCGGTGGGATCGATCCGGCTGGCGTCAACGCCGCCGGCGCCGGCCCGGCCGGTCTCGGTGGGCCGCTGAACGCCGCCGCCGCGCCCGGGCAGCGGATGGACCCCGACCGGCCGGAGGACGGCGAGCGGTGGGCCGGTGTACCCGCCGCGCGCGGTGGCATGACGGGCCATGTCCGGCTGACCTCCGGCGCGGGAGCACCGATCGGATAGTCTGGTGGTCCGTGCCCGGTGACGTGGGCGCGTCCTCTCGACACATCCAGGTCGTCACCCAGGTCGTTCGGCCTCCGGGCCGGGCCGGCCGGCGTCCACGCCGATCGGTTCACGGCCGGCCGGGTGGCGGCGATTCGGGAGGCTCGGGGCGGGTGCATTCCGGGTCCGTACGACCGGTGCCCGTCCCCAGGTCACTCCGACACCGACCGCGACGTGAGAACATCTGCTGTGACAGCCATGACCACACAACGAGCCCGTCGGCGCGCCCCCAGGGGGCCCTACGTCCTCGACACCCGAGAGCTCGGCCGCCGGCCGGGCTCGCTGCGGCGTGTCGAGACGACGATCATCCAGCCGTCGGATTTCGGCACCGAGCTGGTGCGCGTGCCCACCGGTGCCGCCGTCGAGCTCGACCTGCGGCTCGAGTCCGTCATGGAGGGCGTCCTCGTGAGCGGGGTGGTCACCGTCCCCCTCGTCGGCGAGTGCGGCCGCTGCCTCGACGAGGTCTCCGACTCGGCGTCCGTGGAGATCCTCGAACTGTTCTACTACCCGGAGCGGGCCGTCGAGACCGAGGACGAGGACGACACCAGCGTCCTCGTGGACGATCACGTCGATCTCGAGCCGGTGGTGCGTGACGCCGTCGTGCTCAGCCTCCCGCTGTCGCCGGTCTGCCGTCCCGACTGTGCCGGCCTGTGCGTCGACTGCGGTGGGCGGCTCGACGATCTCGGGCCGGACCATTCCCACACCCAGCAGGACCCGAGGTGGGCGGCTCTGTCCGGCCTTGCCGAGGCCCCTGCCACCACCGATAACAAGGAGAAGGACTAGTGGCAGTCCCGAAGCGGCGCACCTCGCGCAGCAACACCCGGTCCCGTCGGGCGCAGTGGAAGGCCAAGGCGCCGGCGCTGGCCAAGTGCTCGCGCGGGCACACGATCCGGCCGCACACCATGTGCCCGACCTGCGGCCGTTACAACGATCGCCAGGTGCTCGACGTCTGACCACGGTATGGCACGTGTCGCTGTCGACCTGATCGGAGYGGGCTCCCCGCCGGGCGACCTGCTCGGCGAGATCACCGCCGTCCTCGATGCCGATCCGCGGGTGACCCTGACCGTGGTGGCGCCCACGGACACGGTCGCCCCCGTGCTCGCCGAGCACGGTGTGCTCGAGGGCGGCCGCGTCCGGCTGGTGAACGCGTCACGTGGCGTGGCGCCGGGCCCCGAGGCGCTGCGTGAGGTACGTGCGCTGCGTGAAGCCGGGGTCCGCGTCGCGGCCCGTCTCGTCCGGGACGGCCACGCCGACGCGATGGTCTCCGTGGCCCCGCTCGAAGCGGTCATCGCGGCGGCCGGGTTCACGTTCGGGCTGGTGCCCGGCGCTACCCGGGCCGCCGCGGCCGCGGTCGTCGGGCCGGCCGAGTCCCCGGTGATCCTCTGCGACGCGGGCGGCTCGGTCGACGTGACCGCCGACGAGCTGGCCCAGTTCGCCCTCGCGGGCGCATGCCTGGCGCGCGTCCGGCACGGTGTCGGCGCTCCGGCGGTCGGGCTGCTGTCGGCGCGGCCAGCCCTCCTGGACCCGCTGCGCCGCTCGGCCGGTGACCTGCTCGCGTCGCTGGGCCTCGACCTCGTCGGTCCGGTAACCGCCGACAGGCTCCGGACCGGAACCGGCGTCGACGTCGTCGTCACTGACGGATACACCGGTGACGTGGTGCTCTCCGCGCTGTACCCCAGCGCGCGCCGGGCACGGCCCGAGACGGACCCGGCCTGCTGGCAGGCGAACAGTTCGGACCTTCAGGGGGGAATCATCGTGCTGGGAGTGGACGGTACGGCCGTCCGAGCGGGTGGGCCGGCCGCGACGGCCCCGGTGGGGCCGGGAGCGCTGCCGGAGGCTGTCCGCGCCGCCGTGGGCGCCGCGCGCGCCGGGCTTTCCGGGGCGGTGCGGCAGGCCATGGCGACGCTCGTCGACCGCCGCCGGGAACTGGCGGGGCTGTCCCGATGAGCCGGTCGCAGTCGGTTCCCCCGCCGCGGGACGGATTGGTCGAGGCGCTCGACGTCCACATCGACCCCGAGCTGCTCGACCGCGCGCTGACCCACCGCTCGTACGCGTACGAGAACGGCGGGCTGCCCACGAACGAGCGGCTGGAGTTCCTCGGCGACGCGGTGCTCGGTCTGATCGTCACGGCCGCGCTGTTCCGCCGGCATCCCGACCTCCCCGAGGGGCAGCTCGCCAAGCAGCGTGCCTCGGTGGTGAACATGCGGGCACTGGCCGACGTCGCGCGGCTGATCGGTACGGCGGGTATCGGGCCGTACCTGCTCCTCGGTCGCGGCGAGGAGGCGACCGGCGGGCGGGACAAGCCCAGCATCCTGGCCGACACGCTGGAGGCGGTGATCGGGGCCGTCTACCTTTCGAACAGCCTCGACGTGGCCTCCGGGTTCGTCCACCGGCTCTTCGACCCACTCCTCGACGAGGCGGCCGGGCGCGGCGCCGGGCTGGACTGGAAGACCTCGCTGCAGGAGCAGACGGCTCTGCTGGGCCTCGGCCCGCCCGACTACGCCGTCACCGAGGCCGGCCCCGATCACGCGAAGCGGTTCACCGCGTTCGCGCGGGTCGCCGGCGAGGTGCTCGGCGAGGGTGAGGGCGGTAGCAAGAAGGAGGCCGAGCAGCGCGCCGCGGCCGCCGCCTTCGCGGTGCTCGAGAAGCGCTCGGCGGTGAACGCCGAGGACGAGCTGACGGCCGGCGCGGCCGCCGATCCGGGCGATACCGCCACCGCTTCCGGCAAAGGCGCCTCCGCTCCGGGTAACGGCGCCGCGTCGGGCCGGGCGTCCGCGGTGGACGGAACGGGGCCGGCGAGCGAGGCAGACGTGGACGTGGACGTGGCGGTGAGGGCCGGCGCCGCCCAGGGCGACTCGACGCCGGCAGCGCGGGACTCCCGATGACTCTCGCCATTGGTGATGCCTGAGCTGCCCGAGGTCGAGGTCGTCCGCCGGGGCCTCGAGCGCGGGGTGGTCGGCCGCACTGTCGCCGAGGTGGAGGTCCATCACCCGCGGGCGGTCCGCCGCCATCTCGCCGGGGCCGACCACTTCGCCGCCTCGCTTGTCGGGCAGACGGTGGCCACGGCGCGCCGGCGCGGCAAGTACCTGTGGCTCGGGTTCACGCCGTCTGAACCGGCCGAGCCGTCCGAACCGGGCGGCCCGGCGGTCGGTGACGCGCTGCTCGGTCATCTCGGGATGAGCGGCCAGCTCCTCGTGGTTCCGGCGGACAGCCCGGACCAGGTACACCTGCGGGTCCGTTTCCGGTTCACCGACGAGGGCCGCGAGCTGCGCTTCGTGGACCAGCGGACGTTCGGTGGTCTTGCTGTGGTCTCGGGCGGGGCGGAGCTGCCTGCCCCGATCGCCCACATCGCGCCCGACCCGCTCTCCGTCGACTTCGACCCGGAGCGTTTCGTCGACGCGCTGCGCCGCCGGCGCACCGGCCTCAAGCGCGCCCTGCTCGACCAGACGCTGATCAGCGGCGTGGGCAACATCTACGCGGACGAGGGCCTGTGGGCCGCGCGCCTGCACTACGCCCGCCCGACCGAGACGGTGACCCGCGCCGAGGCGCTGCGGCTGCTTGACGCGGTCCGCACGGTGATGACGGCGGCGCTGGCCGCCGGCGGTACCTCCTTCGACCGGCTCTACGTCTCGACCGAGGGCGTCAGCGGGCTGTTCGAACGCTCGCTGGAGGTCTACGGACGCGGCGGCCAGGCGTGCTCCCGCTGTGCCTCGACCATCCGCCGGGACGCGTTCATGAACCGCTCGAGCTTCAGCTGCCCGGCGTGCCAGCCCCGGCCCCGTCGGGTCCGGTGATATTCTTCGAACACACGTTMGAATCGCTTCGCGTCGAATCGCTTCGCGTCGGATCGGGAGCAAGCCGGTCCAGCACAGGTCGGTCCGGCACAGGTCGGTCCGGCACGCGGCGGTCGGGCGGGAAGCAGGATCCCGCAGGTATTCGACTCAGCCTCGTCGGTGGCCGTGACCGGGGGCGCTGGCGATGACAGCCATGCCCGGTCCGGCGGGGCCTCACAGACTGTGTTCTCTTCTGGTATCCACTCCGGAGGAGGACCGTGGACGGAGGCGCCATGAACCCCGACGCTCTGCTCGGCCGCGTGCGCAAGCTGCTGGCGATGGCGGAGGCCGAGGGCCTGCCTGACGCGGCCCGGGAGAGCTACAACGCCAAGGCGGCGGAGCTCATCGCCCAGTACGGCATCGACCGGGCACTGATCGAGGACGGTTCTCCCACCGGCCCGGCCGCCGGCGACGTCGTGATGGGCATCGACGCGCCGTACGCGCGGGACAAGATCTCTCTGCTCGCCAGCGTCGCCGACCCCCTGGGCTGCCGGCTCGTGCACCGCACGGCGCCGTCTCCGGCGGGCAGCGGCGGAGCAACCCTGCACTCCGCGCATCTGTTCGGCATGGCGGTCGACATCGAGCGGGTGCAAATGATCTACACCTCGCTGCTCGTGCAGCAGGCGCACGGCCTCGCGGCGGCCCGTCCGCCGACCTGGGAGGATCCGCGAGCTTTCCGCCGGTCCTGGATGGCGGGCTTCGCCGTCGCCGTCCGGGACAGGCTCGCCCAGGCCGAGGAGGCGGCGCGCCGCAGAGCGGAGGAGAGCCGGGCGGCCGACCCGGCCGCCGCCGGGCCGGCCGCCCGGCGTTCGGTCGCGGTCGTGCTGGCCGGTCGGGAGGGCCTGGTCGAGGCACATCTCGCCCGCGTCTATCCGCGTTTGCGTACGACCCGAACGAGGCAGCTCTCCGGATCCGGCGGTCGGGACGGCTATCAGGCCGGCCAGCGGGCAGACCTCGGGGAGGGCAGGCGGGTGCCGTCGCAGCGGCGGGCGCGGCGGCAGATCAGTTGACCGGATGACGGGGCCGTGCGCAGGTCCGCCCGAGGGCTGACCTGGAGTCGGTGTGGCGCCAGGAGTCGGTGCGACCAGGACCCGGCCGCACCGACTCGTCAGATACCTACAGCTTGCCGCCGGGCAGGTTGGGCACCGCGGTCTGAGTCGGCCGCTCGCCGCGAGGCGGCGCGTAGCCCGGCCCGATCACCTCCTCGGAGGGTGCCGGGGCCGGCGTCACAGTGCGGACGCCCTCGGTGCTGGCGTGCGGAACCGGGGTGACCCCACCGTCCTGATGAAAGTCCTGACCACAACCGGAGAGGAGGAGTGCGGCACCTATCGAGCCCGCGGCGGCGGCACACGCGAGAGATCGCCGAATCGCAGATCGCCTCGGCGTGTGCACGCGGTCACCAACGGTGGTCTCGCTCGACGGCGTCCCACGTCGCGGCCCGGCCTGAACGGTGGCCTGGGCGTCCCTGTTGAGCTGCGCGCTCTCGATGCACATGGTGTCCACAATGGCTAGTACCCTACCGCCCCGATGAACGAGGTTCGCGCGACGAAGGACGCCTCCGGCGGGGACGTGGTCCGCCTCACCGCCCGGGTCGAAGGTCTTGTCCAGGGAGTCGGGTTCCGTGACTACGTGCGCACCAAGGGCCGTCGTCTCGGGCTGGTCGGCTCTGCCACCAATCTGCCCGACGGTGCCGTAGCGGTGATCGCGGAGGGTGAGCGGGGCGCCTGCGAGGCGCTGCTCGAGCTGTTGGTGACCGGTCACACCCCGGGGCACACCGAGCGGGTCGATCATGTCTGGGGCGAGCCGCGAGGCGGATTGGCTGGCTTCCTGCGGCGCTGAAGCGCGTCGGACGAAGGGCGCGAACGCGTCGATTGAACAGACGCGCAATCTGCGGCGACGCGTGTACGAACGGCGGCGAACTTCGCGGAGAAGCCTTCGGCGGCGTGAGTGCGTTTTTGCCCGGTGGGACCACGCCGTCACCGCGTCGATTGTTGATCAATGCTGTCCGCTGTCACTTCGCGCCGCCCTGCTTCCCTTGCGGCATCGCATGATCGTGGCTGGTGGCAGGCCCGAACGTGGGAGGAAGGGGATGAGGAACAAGCCACCTGTCGAACTCGCCACATGGCGGAGCGGGGGTGAACGTGCTGCAACTGGTCCCGGGTCATGTGTCCCGTCGGGTGTACGCCGGCGAGGATTTTCCGATGTTCGGCGGACCGGGCAGGGGCCTTGTGGCATGCTCTTGACTTTCGGTCGCCTGACGTGGGATTCTTAGGTCATTCTCTGGGCCGCGCTCCGATCTTTCTGGTCCCGTCGCGCCCAACATCCCGCTAGGTCACTCATCGTGGAGGACCATCACCATGGCGAAGGCCCTTTTCGGCCACGTCGGTTCCGGCAGCGACATGCGTCTCTCGTACGAGGTACGCCGTCTTCGCGCCCGAGTAGCTGAGCTCGAGTCAGAGCTTGCACGCGTCCGGGCGGTGAACGAGGCACTCGTGGACGGTGTCGACGTCCCTGCCGACGTGCGCGCGCTCGACGTGGAGCCTGCGCTCACCTGAGCCCCCGAGCCCCGACATCCGGGCACCCTGTGTGCCCCATATGCAGTGTCCAGCACGGCACGGACCCCCCTGGTCCATCAGCCGGGCAGGCTCCGTCGCGCCTGCGTGCGTCCCACTCGGGTGTGCCCTAGTGTCCCACGGGCACACCCAGGTGCGCCCGTGGGCGATCATGCCCGATTTCCATCGCTCAGGGTAGGCGTTATGTAGCCTTGAGTCTATTTGGTGTGCTCGGGTGCTGATCCACCGCTGGCTCCGCCTTTGTGGACGGGGCCCTCGTGGGCTGGCGTGCCGCCTTCGCGCACACGACAGCGGCCGTATGACTGCGGCCGCACACACGGATCGGGCTGCCGGTTCTCCGGTCGGCGCGGTCCCGCGGCGACGTGCGGGGCAGGACGACGCTCGCCGGGGCGCCGGGCGTCCCTCGGTACCATGAGCGGGACGAATGTCGGTCGATCTTCGTCCGGGTCGGTGGTCRCCGGCCCGGTAGCGGGGGTTGCCGTTCCCTCCGCCGCCCGGAGCCCGGTGCATCTCAAGAGCCTTACCCTGCGGGGTTTCAAGTCGTTCGCGAGCTCGACCACCTTGCATCTCGAGCCCGGTATCACCTGTGTCGTGGGTCCCAACGGCTCGGGCAAGAGCAACGTCGTCGACGCGATCGCCTGGGTGCTGGGTGAGCAGGGCGCCAAAGCCCTGCGCGGCGGCACCATGTCGGACGTCATCTTCGCCGGCACGCCGTCGCGCCCCGCACTGGGCCGTGCCGAGGTCCTGCTGACGATCGACAACACCGACGGCGCGCTGCCGATCGAGTACTCCGAGGTCACCGTCGGGCGGTTGATGTTCCGCAGCGGTGAGAGCGAATACACCATCAATGGCACCACCTGCCGGCTCCTGGACATCCAGGAGCTGATGAGCGATTCCGGCATCGGTCGCGAGCTGCACGTGATCGTCGGCCAGGGCCAGCTCGACGCCGTCCTGCACGCCCGGCCCGAGGACCGCCGCGCGTTCATCGAGGAGGCGGCCGGTGTCCTGAAGCACCGCAAGCGCAAGGAGAAGGCGCTCCGCAAGCTCGAGGCGATGGCCGCGAACCTCACCCGCCTCACCGACCTGTCCGCCGAGCTGCGGCGTCAGCTCGGGCCGCTCGGTCGCCAGGCGGAGATCGCGCGCAAGGCGGGCGTGATCCAGGCGGCGCTGCGCGACTCCCGGCTCCGGCTGCTCGCGGACGATCTGGCCACCGCCCGCTGCGCGATCGCCTCCGACGCCGCCGACGAGGACGCGCTGCGGCTGCGGGTCGCCCAGACGGAGAAGGCGCTGGCCGACGGGCAGCGACGGGAGGCTGAGCTCGAGGCGCGGCTTGCCGCGGTCGTCCCCCGGGCGGCGGCGGCGGCCGAGACCTGGTACGGCCTGGCCTCGATCCGGGAACGGCTGCGGGGGAGCAGGTCGCTCGCCGCCGAGCGCTCCCGCCTGTTGGGCTCGGCGGAGGAGCGCCGCGGCGGTCGCGACCCGGAGGAGCTGGAGCAGGAGGCGACGGCCGTCCGAGAGCAGGAGCTCGCGCTCACCGAGCGTCTCGAGCTGGACCGGGAGACCCTCGAGGAGGTCGTCGCCCGCCGGGGCTCGCTGGAAGAGGAGCTTGCGCGGGAGGAGAGGGCGCTTCTCGCCGCGGCGAAGGCGGCTTCGGACCGCAGGGAGGGAATCGCGCGGCTCGGCGGGCGGGTCGAGGCCGCCAGGTCCCGTGCGGGGGCCGCTGAGGCGGACATCGTGCGGATGACCGAGGCACTGGATGCCGCCCGCGCCCGGGACGCCGAGACTGCCGGGTCCCGCTCTGCGCTCGACACGGAGCTCGCGCGGATCGAGACCGCCCGCGACGAGGTCGCGCAGCGGCACAGCGAGGCCGTCGCCGTCCATGAGGCGGCGAGCGAGCGCCTGGAGGTCCTGCGCGACGCCGAGCGGGCGGCGGAGCGCGACCGTGCCTCCTGGCAGGCGCGCCGCGACGCGCTGGAGCTCTCCCTCGAGCCGGCGGACGGGGCCAGCGCCCTGCTGCGCGCGGCGGCAGGGGAGACGACACCGGCCGACGCTGGTACCGGCGCCGCCGGCGATGGCGGCAACAGCGCGGGAGAGGGGGCTGGGGGCGGTGGCCGCAAGCGCCGGCCGGGCCGTGGCGGGCGGAACGACCCGCGGCAGGCGGTTCCCGCGCAGCTTCCGCCGCTGGAGCCCTCCGTCCAGGTCATCGGCCGGCTCGCCAGCTTCGTCACCGTCGCGCCGGGTGCGCAGGCGGCGATCGCGGCGGCGCTGGGCCCCGCCGCCGACGCGCTGCTCGTCGGTACGCCCGCCGACGCGCTGGCCGCCCTGCGCTGGCTGCGTACCGCCGACGCCGGCCGAGCCGCCCTCGTCCCGGCCGACCGCGTGGACCAGCCCCACCGGGCTGATCAAACGGATGGGGTCGACCCGGCCGATCAGGCGGACGGGGCCGACCGGGCCGACGCGGGCGGTGGTTCCCCGCAGGGACGTCCCGCGGACCGGAAGCCGGACCTGCCGGCCGGCGCCGTGTACGCGTTCGACCTGGTCACGGTGGTCGACGCCCGGTACGCCCCGGCCCTGCGGGAGCTGCTCGCCGACACGGTCGTCGTCGACGACCTCGACGTCGCCGGGCGGGTGATCGAGCACAGTCCGGAGGCCAGGGTCGTCACCCGGGACGGGGACGTCGTCGGGCCCCGGTCGGCGGTCGGCGGCAGCGCCACGCCACCGTCGGTGCTCGAGATCCAGACCGCCGCGGACGAGGCCGACCGCGGCGCGACCGAGGCGTCCGCCCGCCGCGAGGCGGCCCGTGAGGAGATGGGCCCTGCGCGGGCCGAGGTCGAGCGGGCCCGCGCCGCGATCGACGCCGCGCTCGCCGAGCGCCATGCCGCCGACGCGCGCCACCGGGCCCTGTCCGAGCACCTCGCCCAGATCGAGCGGACCAGGGGCTCCGCCGCCGGGGAGATCAGCCGGCTCGAGCGGTCCAGGCTCGCCGCGGAGACGGCCCGCGACCAGGCCTACGGGGCGCTCACCGAGCTGGAGTCGCAGCTGGCGGCCAGCTCGTCCGAACCGGACGTCGGGGAGCGCTCGCCCGCGGAACGCGACCGGCTGGTCGCGGCGACCTCCGCGGTCCGCGCGGCGGAGGTCGAGGCGAGGCTGTCCGTGCGGACCAGTGAGGAGCGCGCCCGCAGCCTGCACGGTCGGGCCGACGCGCTCATGCGTTCGGCGGCCAACGAGCGGGCGGCCCGGGCCGCCGCGGCCCGGCGCCGGGAGGTCCGCGAGCGCCAGTCCGCGACCGCGGCCGCGTTGGCCGACGCGGCGGGCGTCGCGCTGGAGGCACTCGAGAGGTCGCTCGCCGCCGCCGCGACCGAGCGGGAGACGGCCGAGACGGCGCGGCGGGACACCGAGGCCGAGCTCGGCACGGTGCGTGAGCAGGTCCGCGGCCAGGCGACCGAGCTCGCCGCGCTGCGCGACGCCGCGCACCGCGACGAGCTGGCGCGGGCCGAGAAGCGCCTGCGGGTCGAGACCCTGGAGGCGAAGACCCTCGAGGAGCACGGCGTCGCGGCGGACGACCTGATCGCCGAGTTCGGCCCGGACGTCCCGGTGCCGCCCGACGAGCCGGACGGCGTGCCGACGCCGTTCGACCGGGCCGAGCAGGTGGCGCGGGCGGGCCGGGCGGAGAAGCAGCTCGCCCGGCTCGGGAAGATCAACCCGCTGGCCCTGGAGGAGTTCGCCGCGCTGCAGGAGCGCGCAGCCTTCCTCTCCACCCAGCTGGACGACCTGAAGAGCACCCGGCGTGATCTTCTGCTCGTGGTCGACGAGGTCGACGCGCGGGTCCGGGAAGTGTTCGAGACGGCGTTCGCCGACACCGCGCGTGAATTCGAGGTGGTCTTCGCCACGCTCTTCCCGGGCGGTGAGGGACGGCTTGTCCTGACCGATCCGGACGACATGCTGACCACCGGGATCGAGGTCGAGGCGCGTCCACCGGGGAAGAAGGTCAAGCGGCTGTCACTGCTCTCCGGCGGGGAGCGCTCGCTCACCGCCCTCGCGCTGCTGCTCGCGATCTTCCGGGCCCGGCCCTCGCCGTTCTACGTCCTGGACGAGGTCGAGGCGGCCCTGGACGACCGGAACCTGGGCCGCCTGCTCAACGCCGTGGAGGGGCTGCGGCAGAAGTCGCAGCTGATCATCATCACGCACCAGAAGCGCACGATGGAGATCGCTGACGCCCTCTACGGTGTGTCGATGCGCGGTGACGGCGTCACCACGGTGATCAGTCAGCGGCTGCGCCAGCGCGCCTCCGCCTGACAGCCGGTGACGGCTGGTAGTGGCCGCCGAGCCGGGGGCTGTGCCCTGTCGCCGGCCCCGCTGCGGGCCGCCGGACGGCCAAACCACACCGCGAGCCGGTAACGAGGGCGCGTGACCACTCCTCCGGGCCGCCCCGCTTGCGGTGGTCACGGGGTGGGCGAGCGATGGTTGCCCGGCGATCTGTAAGGATCGTGTCGTGGAGCTGGTCATCCTCATCGTTGTGATCGCCGTGGTCCTGGTCGGCATGGTCGGCCTCGTGGCCGGCACCGCCCTGCGCTCACGCTCCCGTCGGGGCGGGTCGCGGGACGCGGACCGGCCGGACGCGGGCGCTGCGCCGTCCGCTCGGTCGGGTGTCGCCACACCGACGATCCCGCCGACATCCCCGCAGACCGGTGCGGCCCCACCCGGCCGGTCGGGCCTGCCCGGCGAGACGGCGGACTCGCCGGCCGGGCTGGTCGGGCAGGGCGGGCCGGCCCCCGCCGGCGCGGCGGGCACGGCGGGCGCGGACAGCGTGCCGGTCACCGGGCCCGAGATCGTCGCCCCGCGGGCCCCGATCGAAGTGCCCGCGCCCGCGACGGGCCGGATGGTACGGCTGCGCGCCCGGCTCGCCCGTTCGCAGAACGCGCTCGGCCGCGGTCTGCTGGCGCTGCTGTCCGGGGACAACCTGGACGAGGAGGCGTGGGAGGACGTCGAGGCGACACTGCTCGTCGCCGACGTCGGAGTCACGGCCACGGCCGAGATGGTCGAGGCGCTGCGCGAGCGCACCAGGGTGCTCGGGGCGCGCACGGCGGCCGACGCCCGGCTGATGCTGCGCGACGAACTGCTCGCCCAGGTCGGCACGACCACCGACCGGTCGCTGCGGACGTCCGCGCCGGACCGGCCCGCCGTGGTCCTTGTCGTCGGCGTCAACGGCACCGGAAAGACCACAACCTGCGGCAAGATCGCTCGGCTGCTCGTCGCGGACGGCCGCTCGGTCGTGCTGGGCGCGGCGGACACCTTCCGCGCGGCCGCCGCCGACCAGCTGGAGACCTGGGGCGGCCGGGTCGGGGCGACGACCGTGCGCGGCGCGGAGGGGGCGGACCCGGCGTCGGTCGCCTTCGAGGCCGTCAAGCGCGGGATCGACGACGGTGCCGACACCGTGCTCGTCGACACGGCCGGGCGGCTGCACACGAAGGTCGGCCTGATGGACGAGCTGACGAAGATCAAGAGGGTCGTCGGCAAGCAGAGCCCGGTGGACGAGGTCCTCCTGGTCCTGGACTCCACCACGGGGCAGAACGCCCTCGTCCAGGCCCGGGTGTTCACCGAGGCGGTGGACATCACCGGTGTCGTGCTGACCAAGCTGGACGGCACCGCCAAGGGCGGGATCGTCATCGCTGTGCAGCGGGAGCTCGGTGTCCCGGTCAAGCTGATCGGCCTCGGCGAGGGCCCGGACGACCTGGCGCCCTTCGAGCCGGAGGCGTTCGTCGACGCGCTGCTGGGCGAGCCGGCCTGACGGCCGCGCGACCGTCAGGCCGCGCCTTTACGTGGCCTCCGCGGTGCGGCCGCGGTTCCGCGGAACCGCGGCCGCACCGCGGCGCGCCTGCTCACTGCGAGGGGGCACCGGAGGACCACAGCTCCGGCCGCTCGAGCCACTTCCGCTCGGACCTGGGTTGATCTAGTCTTTCCGCCTGTGCGGATCCATCGGGATCCGCGGACAGCCGCGCCCCAGGCCGCGACCGGGTCTTGATCGGTCGGGCATGTGAGCCTCCGGCGAGGTGTCTCGCCCTCCTCAGCGCAGAGGGCGGAGCCGGCCGGCGTCGTGCCGGGATCCGTGCGGGCACGCCTCGCCGGGCCGGGCGTCCCGTCCGCGGCGGGCCTCACGTCGTCCCGGGTCCCGGTTCCGGATCGGCGCGGGGTGCGTACGCTGGTGCCTGCGGTCCGTCTGCGATCTCGGAGTGTGTGCGCGTGTTCGACACCCTTTCCAGCCGCCTCGACAAGGTCTTCACGTCGCTGCGTGGCAGGGGGCGGCTGACCGACGCCGACATCGACGCCACCGCCCGTGAGATCAGGGTGGCGCTGCTGGAGGCCGACGTCGCGCTGCCGGTCGTCCGCGGTTTCGTCGCCGCCATCCGCGAGCGGGCCCGCGGGGCCGAGGTGAGCACCTCGCTCAACCCGGCGCAGCAGGTCATCAAGATCGTCAACGAGGAGCTCGTCGCCATTCTCGGCGGCGGCACGACCACGTTGCGCTTCGCCAAGACGCCGCCGACCGTGATCCTGCTCGCCGGCCTGCAGGGAACCGGCAAGACGACCCTCGCCGGCAAGCTCGGCCGCTGGCTGCGGGCCCAGGGGCACACGCCGCTGCTCGTCGCCGCCGACCTGCAGCGCCCGAACGCGGTGAACCAGCTCCAGGTCGTCGGCCAGCGGGCCGGGGTCGAGGTCTTCGCCCCGGAGCCCGGCAACGGTGTCGGTGACCCGGTGCGGGTCGCCCGCGACGCGCTCGCCCACGCCCGTCGCCACGTCTTCGACGTGGTGGTCGTCGACACGGCCGGCCGCCTCGGTGTCGACGAGGAGCTGATGCGCCAGGCCGCCGACATCCGCGACGCCGTCTCGCCGGACGAGATCCTCTTCGTCCTCGACGCGATGATCGGCCAGGACGCCGTCTCCACGGCCCAGGCGTTCGCCGACGGAGTCGGCTTCACCGGTGTCGTGCTGACCAAGCTTGACGGTGACGCGCGCGGTGGTGCCGCGCTGTCGGTGGCCCGGGTGACCGGGGCGCCGATCATGTTCGCCTCCACCGGCGAGACCCTCGACGACTTCGACGTCTTCCACCCCGAGCGGATGGCCTCGCGCATCCTCGGCATGGGCGACATGCTCACGCTCATCGAGCAGGCCGAGAAGGCGTTCGAGGTCGAGCAGGCCGAGGCGATGGCCGTCAAGATGGCCAACTCGGAGTTCACGCTCGAGGACTTTCTCGAGCAGATGCTCACCGTTCGCAAGATGGGCCCGATCGGCAACCTGCTCGGGATGCTGCCCGGAATGGGGCAGATCAAGGACCAGCTCGCCCAGGTTGACGACCGTGACCTCGACCGGGTCGTCGCCATCATCCGGTCCATGACGCCGGCCGAGCGGCGGGACCCGAAGATCCTCCAGGCCTCCCGCAAGGCCCGGGTGGCGCGCGGGTCCGGCGTGACCGTCACCGAGGTCAACCAACTGCTGGACCGCTTCGGTGAGGCGCGCAAGATGATGCGGCAGATGGCCGGCGGCGCCGGCCTGCCGGCGGGAATGGCACGCGCGAAGGCGGCCCAGGCCCGCAAGGCCGCCAAGAAGGGCAAGGGCGCGCGGCGCAGCGGAAACCCGGCGGCACGCGCCGCGCAGGCGCAGGACCGCCGCAACGCGCCCCAGGACGGCCCGCCGGCGCTCGGCCTCGGGGGCGACGGCCTGCAGGGCATGCCTGACCTGTCCTCGCTCATCCAGCAGGGTGGCTTCGGGGGCGGCGACACCCCGCCGCGGCGTCCCCGCCCAGGCCGCTGACCCGCGCGAACCCACCCGCCCGGCGGGGGCCCTGGCGAAGACCCGGGTGCCCCGGGCGTTGCGTCGGCAGGTGATCTGGCAGACTGTAAGGTCATACAGGCCCTGCCTGCCGGCGTCGGCGTGGCCGCTCTCAGGTGAGTTCCCTCAGGGACCTCCGTGGTGGCTGGTCGTCGGCGGTGTTCTCCCGCCATCGGGGCGTCACGGCTAGTCCGTGTGTTCCGGTGGTCATCGATATGTCTGGAGCCGTACGACCACCGTGGCAACAAAGATCAAACTTCAGCGCCTCGGCAAGATGCGCGAGCCGCACTACCGCATCGTCGTCGCCGACGCCCGCACCAAGCGGGACGGCCGGGTCATCGAGGCCATCGGGCAGTACCACCCGAAGTCCGACCCGAGCATCATCAAGGTCGACCCGGACCGCGTCGGTCACTGGCTCTCCGTCGGCGCCCAGCCGACCGAGCCCGTGCTCGCGATCCTCAAGGTGACCGGCGACTGGCAGAAGTTCAAGGGCCTGCCCGCTCCCCCGCCGATGAAGGTCGCGGCTCCCAAGCCCGACAAGCGGGAGATCTTCGCGGAGGCGGCCCGCGCCGCGGCCGCGGCGGACGACAAGCCCGCCACCACTCCGAAGAAGGCGAAGAAGTCGGCCGCGGCCGACGGTGCCGAGTCGGCGCCCGCCGAGTCCGCCGCGGGGCAGTAAGTGCTCGAAGCGGCCCTCGAGCACCTCGTCCGAGGCATCGTCGACTATCCCGACGATGTCCGGGTGGATCTGTCGAGCAACCGGCGCGGCCGGACGCTGGAGGTCCGGGTGCACCCCGACGACCTCGGCAAGGTCATCGGCCGGCGCGGCCGGACGGCTCGGGCGTTGCGCACCGTGATGGGCGGTGTGGGCGGTCGCGGTCTGCGGATCGACGTCGTCGACGTGGACCGGTAGCCGTGTGCGCTCATCGTCTCCGTGCCCATCGCCTTCATGGGCACGTGGCCGCGTCCCATGGGTGAGCCTGTCGTCGTCGGGCGGGTCGGCCGTCCGCACGGCATTCGTGGCGACGTGACCGTCGACGTCCGCACCGACCTGCCGGAGCGCCGTTTCGCGCCGGGGGCCCGCCTGGTTCGCCAGGTGGCCGATGGGCCGGCCTCGCGGCCGGCCGCGGGCGCCGCCGGCCCGGCTGATGCCGCAGGTACAGCTGATGCCGCGAGCGCCGCGGGTGCGGCGGACGCCGCGGGTGCGGCGGACGCCGCGGGTGCGGCTGATGCCGTCGGCACGGCGGCTGGTCCTGGCTCGGCGGGCGATTCCGGCGCCGCCCGGGCCGCCGGGCCGCCGGGCGCGACGGTGCTGTCCGTCGTGGCGTCCCGGTGGCATTCCGGCCGTCTGCTGGTCCGCTTCGACGGGGTCACGGACCGTGACGCCGCCGAGGCGCTGCGGGGCAGCTTCCTCACCATCGACTCCGACGAGTGCGGCCCGGCGGTCGACCCCGACGACGAGGACGACGACGGCGAGCTGTGGTGGGATCGCGACCTGGTCGGCCTGCACGCGCGCACGCCTGCCGGGGACGTCCTCGGTGAGGTCGTCGACGTCATCCATTCCCCGGGCGGGGAGATCCTCGCGATCGGCCGTCCCGAGGGCGGGGAGTACCTGGTGCCGTTCGTCCGGGAGATCGTGCCCACCGTCGACCCAGCGGCGGGGCACATCGTGGTGGACCCGCCTCCCGGCCTGCTCGACCTCGACTGATTCGGCGCTCCGCCCGGCCGGCGCTCCCGGCTCCGTCACCGCCCCGTTTCGAGGCGCCGCCCACCGGGTGCGGCCCACCTCCCTCTGACGAAGGCAGCGGATGCGCATCGACGTCGTGACGATCTTCCCGGACTATCTGCGCCCGTTGGAGCTGGCCCTGGTGGGCCGCGCCGCGTCCCGGGACCTCGTCGACATCCAGACCCACGACCTGCGCGCGTGGACGCACGACGTCCACCGCACCGTCGATGATTCCCCGTACGGCGGGGGGCCGGGCATGGTCATGCGCCCGGAGCCGTGGGACGCGGCGCTGCGCGACATCGTGGCCCGTGATCCGTCGCGTCGTCCCCGAGTCGTGGTGCCCACCCCGGCCGGTGTTCCGTTCACCCAGAGCTACGCCGCCGAGCTGGCGGAACAGGACTGGCTGATCTTCTGCTGCGGCCGCTACGAGGGCATCGACGGCCGGGTGGTGGACGCCTGGGCCGACGACGAGATCTCGATCGGCGACTACGTGCTCGCCGGCGGCGAGGTCGCCACACTCGTCATGGTCGAGGCGGTGACGCGGCTGCTTCCCGGCGTCGTCGGCAACGCGGAGTCGATCATCGATGACTCCTTCGCCCACGGGCTGCTCGAGGGGCCGGTCTACACCAGGCCCCCGGTGTGGGAGGGCCGCGCGGTGCCCGAGATCCTCCGCTCCGGCGACCACGCGGCGATCGCCCGGTGGCGGCGGGAGGAGGCGCTGCGCCGGACCCGCCGAAGGCGCCCGGAGCTGCTCGACCGGATCGAGCTGTCGGACGCCGACCGCGCGGTGGTGGCGAGCACCATCGTGGCCGCCCATGGCGGCGGGGACGACCCCCCTGTAACGGGTGTCGAGGACGCGGTGACGGCCGCCGGGGCCGCGGGGGTTGTCGAGGACGCGGTGACGGTTGCCGAGAGAGGCACGATCGGTGACGGGCCGGCTCCGTCGGGTTGTGCGTCGAGCCACTGTTCCTGAGCTTCCTGAGTGCTCCGTCGCCTGACTTCTTCGCCGTCCTCCGCCATCGCCGAGCCGGGCGGCCGACATCGAGCCGCCGACCAGCCTGGCCGCGAGGTGTGGACGGGGCGGGGCGTGAGCCGGCCCGCGGTGGCCGGGTCGGCCGCGCCGCGCGTGGTACTGGGGAGGGGCCTGGCGACCGGACGTCGCGATCGTGTGGCACAGTAGGATGCGGTGTCCGCCGGTTCTCTGGCCGACGTTGTCGTGACTGATGCGGTCGTGACCGATGCTTTGATGATCGACATAGCTGTGACCGGCCCTGCCGCGATCGGAGTTGTCGTGAGCGGCGTCGTAGCGATACGCGATATCGTGATCGGCGCTGTCGGTCCGCCGATCCGGCGCCCCGGTCGGTTCGCCGACCCGGCGTAGCCGCTGTTCCGGTTTCCGCCGTCCCGGCGTGTGCTCGCCCGGCCCTGGGTCGGTGCGGTGCCCCGCGTCGAGTGGCGTGCCGGTCGACGCGGCCCGCCGGGCACGTTCCGGCGTTCATGCATTTGACTGTGACAACCTCTGAGGAAGCGACTGCCATGCACACCCTGGACAGCCTCGACGCCGAGTCGCGCAGGACCGACGTGCCGGAGTTCTGGCCGGGCGACACGCTCAAGGTCCACGTGCGTGTGGTCGAAGGTAACCGCCAGCGCATCCAGGTCTTCCAGGGCGTCGTGATCCGCCGCCAGGGGGGCGGCGTGCGCGAGACGTTCACCGTCCGCAAGGTGAGTTTCGGTGTCGGTGTGGAGCGGACCTTCCCCCTCCACAGCCCGATCGTCTCGCGGGTCGAGGTCGTGACGCGCGGTGACGTCCGCCGGGCGAAGCTCTACTACCTCCGCCAGCTCCGCGGCAAGGCCGCGAAGATCAAGGAGAAGCGCGAGCCGGTCGGCCGCTGATCCCGCGCGCGGGCCGGCAGCCCGGTGACCTCGTCGCAGGACTTCCGGCGACTGGCCGCTCACCAAACCACTTCGCCGCGTGAGCGGTGCAGCAGGATGGTCAGGTCGTGGGTCGAACCGGTCAGGCCACGGCCATGGGCGGGTGTCGACCCGTTCCGTGACGAATGACGGCCGACCTCGCGAGGTGGCGCAGTGAGTGGATCGGACCGGGGCACGCCCGAGCCGTTCGGTGGTCAGGCGCAGGGCGGTCCGCCGTCCGGCGGCCCGGCCTCAGGCGCTGCGGCGGGTGGTCACGGGCAGCGCGGTGACGCGGCTCTCCCCTGGGACACCGGCACCGACGTCTCGGACTCCCGGCGCGCTGCGGATTCCGGCCTGGCCGATTCCGGGCTGGCCTCGGACACCCGCGGCCGGGATGAGCGCGGTGGCCTGACGGGCGACGCCGTGCACCCGCCAAACGGGCCGGACGGGCCTACCGGAACGGCCGGGCACGAGGGCGCGGCCGGGGGCGGTGAGCCTGCGGCGACGGGCCGGCGGATCTCGCGCCCGCCGGCGGGGCGGGACCGCGGGCGCGGCTCCTTCCTGCGCGAGCTGCCGGTCCTGGTGCTGGTCGCGTTCCTGCTGGCGCTGCTGATCAAGACCGTGTTCGTCCAGGCGTTCTGGATTCCGTCCGAGTCGATGGAGCGGACGCTGCTCATCGACGACCGGGTCCTGGTGAACAAGGTCATCTACCATTTCCGGGACGTGCACCGGGGCGAGATCGTCGTGTTCAACGGCGAGGGCACCGGTTTCGAGCGGGAATCGATCGTGGCCCCGCCGGCCAACGGCCTGAGCAGGTTCATCCGCGGCGCACAGGAGCTGCTGGGCCTCGGCGCGCCGAGCGAGAAGGACTTCATCAAGCGGGTGATCGGCGTAGGCGGTGACGTCGTCGCGTGCTGCGACGCCGCCGGGCGGGTGACGGTGAACGGCAAGGCGCTGGACGAGCCGTACGTCTACGAGAACGACTTCCAGGCGTTCGGGCCGTTCACGGTCCCTGACGGGGACCTGTGGCTGATGGGCGATCACCGCTCTCGCTCGTCGGATTCCCGCCAGAACGGACCGGTCCCGCAGGACAAGGTGATCGGCCGGGCGTTCGTGCGGGTGTGGCCGCTCGGCCGGTTCGGCCTGCTCACGGTGCCCGGCACGTTCTCCGGCATCCCATCGGCCTCCGCCGCGCCTGCTCGGACGCCCGCTCCGACGTCCGACGAGACGGCACCGAGTTCGCCGCCGGGCGCGGTCGGCGTGCCCGGAAGCACCGGATCCGCGGATCTGCTGATCGCCCCGGTCGGCGCGCTCGCCCTCGCCGTTCCGGCGAGCCGGCGGCGGCGCTCGGGCGGGCGGCGGTCGACCGGCGGGCGGTCCATCGGCTGGTCGACGCGGGCGAGCGGGGAGCGGCGCTGCGGCCCGCGCAGGCGGTGGGCGAGACGGCGCGGCATGGGCGGTTCACCCTGATCGCGATGGACGTGCGTGGCACGGCGATCCGCTCCGACGCCGGCCTCTTCGGCTACGAACGGGCGCTCGTCCGGCGCGGGCTCGGGCCGGTCGCGGGTGTGGACGAGGCCGGCCGGGGAGCCTGCGCCGGGCCGATGGTGGTGGCCGCCGTCGTCCTGGATCAGCGTCGTCTGGGGCTGCTCAGGCGGCTGGCCGACTCGAAGCTCCTCACCGAGCGGGTCCGCGAGGAGGTCCACGCGGATGTTCTGGCAGCGGCGGCGGCGGTGTCGACCATCGTCATCCCCGCCGCCGAGATCGATCGGAACGGCGTGCACGTCGCCAACATCATGGGGATGCGGCGGGCGGTGGCGGCGCTCGACGTCCGGCCGAGGTATGTGCTCACCGACGGGTTCGCGGTCGCGGGTCTTGGGGCCGAGTCGCTGGCGGTGATCAAAGGCGACCTGATGGTCGGGTGCATCGCCGCGGCGTCGGTCGTGGCCAAGGTGACCAGGGACCGGATCATGCGTAGTTTGCACAAGCGGTATCCCGAGTACGATTTCGCGCAGCACAAGGGCTACGTCACAGCGGCGCACACCGCCGCGATGACGCGGTACGGGCCGTGCGAGCAGCACCGACTGTCATATGTCAACGTCGCCGCGCTGGCGGCGCCGGCAGGGGAAACACGATCGTTGCGGCTGGAGGACAGGGTTGCTATGACCAGCCTGCGTGGCGTCACGGAGACCGCATGAGCGCGGAGGATCTCGAAAAGTACGAGACCGAGATGGAGCTCCAGCTCTACCGCGAGTACCGCGACGTGGTCGGGTTGTTCTCGTACGTGATCGAGACGGAGCGTCGTTTCTATCTCGCGAACGATTATCAGATCGAGGTCCGGAACAGTACGGACGGCGAGGTCTTCTTCGAACTGACCCTGCGGGACGCCTGGGTGTGGGACATGTTCCGTCCCGCCCGATTCGTGAAGAACGTGCGAGTCGTCACCTTCAAGGACATCAACGTCGAGGAGCTCACCAAGGCCGAGCTCTGAGCGACGGTGCGCCACCGGTTCGCGTGCCGTCGCGGACGGTGGTGCCCCGTGGTGCCCGTCGCGCGGACCGCTCCGGGTGACCCTGTGGACGAGAAAACCTTGTCCACAGGTCTCCCTTCAGCGGCCACCGGCGGCTCGCGCACGCGGAACCTGATCTCACCGGCGGGCGACCGACCCCCGGTGGGACGGAGCCTCGGATGCGGGTCAGTCAGCGGCTCGGCAAGTTTGGTGAGGACGTCGCCGCGCGCCACCTGAGCGCCGACGGTGCGGAGATCCTTGCCCGGAACTGGCGCTGCCGGGACGGCGAGATCGACATCGTCGCCCGCCACGGCGACACGCTCGTCTTCTGCGAGGTGAAGACGCGCAGCGGCGCGGACTACGGGAGCGGCCCGGACGCCGTGGTCGGCCGCAAGGCGGCGAGAATCCGGCGGCTGGCCGTGCGGTGGCTGGCCGAGCACCCGCATCCACCGGCGATCATCCGTTTCGACGTGCTGTCGGTCTACCGGGAGCGGCAGGGGTCCGTCCGGGTGGAGCACCGGCGGGGTGCCTTCTGATGGCGCTTGCGCGGTCGCTGGCCGTCGCGGTCGTCGGTATCGAGGGCCATCTCGTCGAGGTGGAGGCCGACCTGGCCCGCGGCCTGCCCGGGCTGACGCTCATCGGCCTTCCGGACGCGGCACTCCACGAGGCCCGGGACCGGGTGCGGGCCGCTGTCGTCAACTCGCGTGAGCGCTGGCCGGACCACCGGATCACGGTCGGCCTGTTCCCGGCGACCCTGCCCAAATCCGGCAGCGGCTTCGACCTGGCCATGGCCGCCGCGATCCTGGGCGCCGCCGGCGTGGTCCCCGCAGCCGCCCTCGGTAGCAGGGTCCTGATCGGTGAGCTCGCGCTCGACGGCCGGCTTCGGCCGGTGCGCGGGGTGCTGCCAGCCGTTCTCGCTGCGGTCGAGGCCGGCTTGGCGAACATCGTCGTGCCCGAACCCAACGCGGGCGAGGCGTCGTTGGTCCCGGGCGCGGTCGTCGAGTCCATGCCCGACCTCGCCAGCGTGCTCGGCCTGCTGCGCGGCCGCCCACGGCTCGGCCTGGCACGGTTCCCCGCGGCATTGGCACCGGCACGGGTGTCGGAGCCCGCATCGGTGTCGGCATCGGCGGCGCCGCCGGAGCGGGAGCCGGAGCCGATCGGGCCTGATCTCGCGGACGTCGCCGGCCAGAGCCGGGGGCGCCTGGCCGTGGAGGTGGCCGCCGCGGGCGGACACCACCTGTTCATGCAGGGCCCGCCCGGCTCGGGCAAGACCATGCTGGCCGAGCGGCTGCCCGGGCTGCTTCCGCCGCTGGACACCGCCGCCGCGCTGGAGGTCACCGCCGTGCACTCGGTGGCGGGCGTTCTTCCCGTCGGCCGCCCGCTGGTCACGCGGCCTCCCTTCCGTAGCCCGCATCACTCCGCCACGCCGGCGGCGCTTGTCGGCTCCGGCTCCGCGGTGATCCGCCCGGGGCTGGCCAGCCAGGCGCACCACGGCGTCCTGTTCCTCGACGAGGCACCGGAGTTCGGCCGAACCAGCCTGGACGTGCTGCGCCAGCCGCTCGAGAGCGGTGTCATCGAGGTGGCGCGGGCCCGGGCCGCCACCCGGTTCCCCGCCCGCTTCCTGCTCGTGCTGGCCGCGAACCCGTGTCCCTGCTCGCGGGCCCGCGGCCCCCGTGACAACACCTGTGACTGCTCGAGCACGGTGCGCCGGCGCTACCTGGCGAGGCTGTCGGGGCCGCTACTCGACCGGATCGACATCCAGGTGGCGTTGACCGCGCCGAGCCGTGCCGAGCTGCGGGCCGATCGGGGGCTTGGCACCTCCTCGAGCGTCGTCGCCGAGCGCGTCGCTTCGGCCCGGGCCGCGATGCGGCGCCGACTCGCCGGCACGCCGTGGCGGCGTAACGCCGAGGTGCCCGGCCCGTCACTGCGCCGACAGTGGCCGCTGCGGCCGGCTGCGACCCGGCTCGCCGACCGTGCCTTCGAGCGGGGCCTGCTCACCGCGCGTGGGCTGGATCGGGTGCTGCGCGTCGCCTGGACGGTGGCGGACCTCAAGGGCGAGGACCGGCCGGGCCCCGACGAGATCGGGCTCGCCCTGGACCTACGCCTTCCCGGGGGATCAGCGTGAGTGCCGGGGCGGGCGAGGTGTCGTCCCCGATTGGTGCTCCTGCGCCCGGCGGCGACGAGCCACGGCGCCTTGCGCGGATCGGGCTGAGTCGCATCGCCGGCCCGGATCTCTCCTCGCTTCCCGAACAGCTGCACGGGCTCGGAGATATCGCGCTGTGGGAGCGCCTGAGGCCGCAGCACCCCGGTGTCGACCCGCGCCAGGACGTCGAGACCGCCGCGCAGGTCGGCGCGCGTCCCATCTGCCCAGGTGACCCGGAGTGGCCCTCCTGTGTCGACGCCCTCGATGAGGCCCGTGGCGGCGGCCGGGAGGTCGGCGCCCCTCTCGTGCTGTGGGCTCGGGGGGCGGGCCGGCTCGATCACCTCAGCCAGCGGGCCGTGGCCGTCGTCGGCTGCCGCGCGGCCACGGCGTACGGCGTCCACCAGGCGGAGGAGCTCGGGTACGGGCTCGCCGGGCGCGGCTGGACGGTGGTCTCCGGCGCGGCGTTCGGAATCGACGCCGCCGCACACCGAGGCGCCCTCGCTGCCGCGGGGCCGACAATCGCGGTCCTCGCCGGGGGTGTGGACGTGCCCTACCCTGCCGCGCACACCGACCTGCTCGACGAGATCGCCGCCTCCGGCCTGGTTCTCAGCGAGACCCCACCGGGCAGCCCGCCCTACCGGCGGCGGTTCCTCACCCGAAACCGGGTCATCGCCGCGCTGTGCGCGGGGACGGTGCTCGTTGAGGCCGGGCTCCGCAGCGGTGCGCTGAACACCGTTCGCCATGCCCGGCGGCTCGGCCGCACCGTGATGGTGGTGCCCGGGCCGGTGACGAGCGCGATGAGCGCCGGCTGTCATCGCCTCCTGCGGGACCATCGCGAGGAGGCGGTGCTGGTCACCAGCGCCGGTGACATCTGCGAGGAGATCGGCCCGATCGGCGAGCTGGAGCCCCGCTCGACCGGCCCGGCCCGGGCGCGCGACGGTCTCGCGGATCTCGTGCTGGAACTGCTCGACGTGATGCCGGCCCGCTCCACGATCGGCGTCGCCGAGCTGGCCCGCCGCGTCGGCAGGCAGCCTGGGGCGATCCTCGCCCTGCTGGGCCCGCTCGCGGTCGAGGGGCTGGTGGAGGCGACCCACTCCGGGTATCGGCTGACCGCGCTCGGCCGCTCCTCCTCGTCCCCGCCCCGAGGCCAGCCAACCTCGCCCGAGGGCGCGCCGCCGGCGGCGTCCGGCTTCACGCCGCCTTGACGCCTCGCCATTCCGGCGGCCAAGGTCGCGCAATGGGGACGGGTGGCGATCCCGCGGCCACGGCCCGCGGTGGCCGTGGTGACAGCGCTGGTGGCGGCAACGGCGGTCGCGCTGGCGCAGGTCCTGGTGACGGTGATGGTGATGGAGGCAGTGGCGGCGACGGCTGGGCGGGTGCCGTCGAGGCTTTCGTGCGCCATCTGGTCGCCGAACGGGATCGTTCGCCGGAAACCGTCCGGGCCTATCGCGCAGATCTCGCGGGCCTACGTGCGCACGCCGCCGCGGCCGGCCGTACGGATCTCCTGGACCTGGATCTCGCCGTGCTCCGCGGGTGGCTGGCCGGCATGCGTTCCGCCGGAGCGGCACCGGCCACCATCGCCCGCCGTGCGTCCCTCGCCAGGGTGTTCTCCGCCTTCGCCGCGCGGCGGGGATTCCTCCCCGATGACGTCGGGGCGCGGCTGGCGACCACCCGGGCGCCGCGGCGGATCCCCCAGGTACTCACCGCGGCACAGGCGGACCGGCTGCTGGAGACACGGCCTCGGGGGGATCGTGCGCAGGAGCCGCGCGACGTCGCGCTGAACCTGCGTGACGATCTGGTTCTGGAGATCCTCTACGGCAGCGCGGTGCGGGTCTCCGAGCTGTGCCGGCTCGACATCGGTGACGTCGACCACGAGCGGCGCCTCCTGCGCGTGCACGGCAAGGGCGGCCGCCAGCGCAGTGTGCCGTTCAGCGTGCCCGCGGCGGGCGCGCTCGACGTCTGGCTCACCAGGGGCCGGCCCTACCTCGCGACGCGCGTCGAGGCGGCGCTGCTGCTCGGTGCCCGTGGCGGCCGGCTCGACCCGCGTTCCGTGCGCCGGCTCGTCCAGGCGCGCGGCGCCGCCGCGGGGGTTCCCACCGGTCTGACGCCGCACGGCCTGCGCCACGGCGCGGCCACCCACATGGTCGAAGGCGGCGCGGACCTGCGCTCCGTGCAGGAACTGCTGGGACACGCCAGCCTGTCGACCACGCAGATCTACACCCATGTCACCCCGGAGCGGCTGCGCGCCGCCTTCGACCAGGCCCATCCGCGGGCCTGACGTCCGCGCCACCGACCGATCCCCGTAGCGGACCGAGCCGCATGACGGAGTGCTCCCGTTCGGTGGCGTCCCCGAGTACCGGGCCAGCCTGCCATCGGCGGTTCAGGGGCATCGGCGGTTCAGGGGCATCAGCCATCCAGCGGCAGCAGCCGTGGCGGGACCCGGTGGAAGAAGGAGAGGGGATCGAGGTACTCGGAGCCGCGCAGCACGCCCCAGTGCAGGCAGGCGGCACCCGGGCAGCCCGGGTGGCCGGCCTCGAGAAGCCCGAGCTGATCGCCACCGCCAACCGTCTGGCCTTCGTGGACGAGGGGGCGTACCGGCTCGTAGGTGGTACGCAGCGCGCCGTGGACCACCGTCACGACCCACCTGTCACCGACCCATCCGGCGAACCCGACGACACCCGGCCGCGCTGCCCGGACACCGACACCGGGATCGGAACGAAGATCCACCCCGCGGTGGCCCGGGCCGTAGGGATGCGTGGGAGCGCGGAAGATCCCGGCCACCGTGACCGGCTCCGGCAGCGGCCAACGCCACCTCTGGTCGCCGTCCGGCGCCCGCGCCGGGGCCGGGGCCGGGGCCTGCGCCGGGGACGAGGTTGGGGCGTCGGGCGTGGGTTCAGTCGGCGCCGCGGCTGTGAGCCCGCCTGGGGAGTCGTTGACCGCCGGAGCCGCGGTGGGCTCGGAGGAGGCCGTTCGGGGGATCGCCACCGTCGTCGCGGGTGTGTCCGCCGGTGACCTTGAGGTCGTGGCGTCCGGGCTCGTCGGTGCGGCAGGGATCGCGGCCGTCACGGGCGGTGCCGGGGTTGCCGGAGCGGTCAGCACGTCCGGTGCGCCCGCGCCGAACGACCCGCGGATCGGTACCCGCCCGGGACAGCCCAGGGCGATCATCAGCGCGAGAGCGGGGATCACGAGCCAGTGCGGGTCGAAACGCGGCGGGTGGGGCACGGCGGTTCGCCTCCGGATTCGGCAGCCGACCGCGGCAGCCCGACACGGCGGCCATGAGTGACCGCTGATGGCCGACAGTGATCGGCTGGCTGCGATCGGCGCCGGCCGGCGTCGTCGCCGCGGGCGGGGTGGGGGAGCGAGGCTCCGTGGACGGTGTGGGGGCGGCGGCCGGGCCCGGTCGGGGGTGGGCCCGGCCGCCGCCTTGCTGGCTCGCGGGGGCTCGGTTTGCCAGCAACATCAGGATGCGTGCATGCGGCGGCAAATGCAGCTACCCAACGGCAAATGTGGATAACTGAAAATGAAAGAGCGAAGACGGTGTCTTCGGGTGTCTCTTGGCGCTTATGGCCGGGTATCGCCGGCCGCCGAGAGCGGGCTCCACCATGCGGGCCGAGGGGCCGCTCCGGCCTTCCGTGGGCGAGCCGCGGCCGGTCTGTGATCGATGGACCGCACCGCCATGGGTGTCCCGCCCGCACCTTGTTCCGCCGTCCCGGACCGCTCCGGTCCGTGCCCACCCGCCCCGCCCCGGCCCAGTGCCGCGTGGCATATCCGGCCGTGCCCCATGCTGAGCTGGGCCGGGCGGGGGCCGGCGTCGCTGGTTCGGGGAGTGGGGATTCGGGGAGTGGGGAGTGGCCACGGCGGCCGGGTATCATCGACACGGAGTCCGTTGGTCGGTGCGTTCCCGGCTTCCTGGACGTCGCGGTGGTCCTGCGGCGCAGTTGTGCCGTGTCGCGGTCTCGTCGCGGTGTTCCTGATGCTGAGGTGTTCTCGGCGCTGTGGTGTTTCACGGTTTTCTACAGCGCCGTCGGCGCCAGGTGCGTCTCCGATGGCGGTCGGGTGGCGGTCGTTCGGTCGATCTCCCACCGCTCGCGGGCTCAGTTCGCACGCCCACTCCCGGCACTGACCGGGAGGGCCTCCTCGGTCCGTCGCCTCGCGGCGGCCACGGCCATCCGGGCGTCAGGGGCTCCGGTTTTCCGCCGGGGCCGTCACAACCGAGGCGTCCCGGCCCGCGGGCCGGGCGGGAAGGGAGCGACGGATCATGGCCGTCGTCACCATGAAGCAGCTCCTCGAGAGCGGCGTGCACTTCGGGCACCAGACCAAGCGCTGGAACCCGAAGATGAAGCGCTACATCTTCACGGAGCGCAATGGCATCTACATCATCGACCTCCAGCAGACGCTGTCGTACATCGACCGCGCCTACGACTTCGTCAAGGAGACGGTCGCCCACGGCGGCACCGTCCTCTTCATCGGGACGAAGAAGCAGGCACAGGAGGCGATTGAGGAGCAGGCCCAGCGGGTCGGCATGCCCTTCGTCAAGGAGCGTTGGCTCGGTGGGATGCTGACCAACTTCTCCACGGTCTACAAGCGGCTCCAGCGGCTCAAGGAGCTTGAGGAGATCGAGCTGACCGGYGGCACGGAGGTGCGCACCAAGAAGGAGCAGCTCGTCCTGACCCGGGAGAAGGCGAAGCTCGAGCGCACCCTCGGTGGTATCCGCGACATGGCCYGCGTGCCGAGCGCGGTGTGGGTCGTGGACACGAAGAAGGAGCACATCGCCGTCGGTGAGGCCCGCAAGCTGGGCATCCCGGTCGTGGCGATCCTCGACACCAACTGCGACCCCGACGAGGTTGACTACCCGATCCCGGGCAACGACGACGCGATCCGCAGCGCGGCGCTGCTGACCCGTGTCGTCGCCGACGCGGTGGCCGAGGGTCTGATGTCGCGGGCCGGCGCGTCGAGCAACGCCGAGGCCAAGCCGGAGCAGTCCACCGGCGAGGAGCCGCTCGCCGAGTGGGAGCAGGCCCTGCTGCGTGGGGACGCCGCGGCCGAGGCGCCTGCCGCCCCCGCCGCCCCGGTGGCGGCCGAGGCCGCCGAGCCGACCGAGGCGGTCGCGGCTGTCGAGACGGCCACCGAGGAGCAGCCCCAGCCGGACGCGGTCGGCACCGCCGTCTGACACATCCTGGTCTCACGCGGGTTCTCCGGGGGCGTGACCACGTCCCCGGAGAACCCGTTCCAGCCCCGGTAGGGCCGTCCGTGCGACTGTCGGGGCGGGCGACCCCTGGGAGGACGGACGTCGACCGCCGCGGGCGGGCGACGAGCGGCCCCGGGGGCGCCTCCGCGCGGCGGCGTCGCGTGTGTTTCGGCGCCGAGACAGAACGCCCACCATCGCCAGCAATCGGAACTGACGAGAAGAGCACCATGGCAGACATCACAGCCGCCGACATCCGCAAGCTCCGGGAACTGACCGGCGCGGGGATGAGCGACGTCAAGAAGGCGCTCGTCGACCACGACGGTGACTTCGAGAAGGCCAAGTCCTGGCTGCGCGAGAAGGGCCTCGCGCAGGTCGCCAAGCGCGCGGGCCGCAGCACGGCGAACGGGCTGGTCGAGTCGTACCTGCACCGCACCGACCCGCAGCTCCCGCCGACGCTCGGCGTGCTCATCGAGCTGCGTTGCGAGACTGACTTCGTCGCCAAGACCGACGACTTCAAGCAGCTCGCGCGGGACCTCGCCCAGCACATCGCCGCGGCGGACCCGCTGTACGTGACCGCCGAGCAGATCCCGAACGAGGTGCTCGAGCAGGAGCGGAAGATCTACGAGGCGGCCGCCCGCGAAGAGGGCAAGAACGACAAGGCCATCCCGAAGATCGTCGAGGGTCGGGTCAACGGCTACGTCAAGAGCGTCGTCCTGCTGGACCAGCCCTGGGTCAAGGACGGCAAGCTCACGATCCGCGCGCTGCTGGAGCAGGCCGGATCCGCGCTGGGTGAGAAGATTGAAGTGGGCCGGTTCGCCCGGTTCAACATCAAGCAGGCCTGAGCGCGAGCGCACCGCGCCGGGCGACGTGACACGGCCGGGCACCCGGTGGGGGAGGACCTCCGCGGGTGTCGGGCCGGAGTCCGTGCGGGGCCCGGGTGCGGCGCGTGGGCGCGAGCGACGTCCGGGCTGTGGGCGCGAGCGACGTCCGTGCTCGCCGGCGGGTGACCGCGGCGGTTGAGCCCGCCACGGTTCGCGCTGGTCGACGCGCCACGCGGGGCCACGGGCAGCCGTGCCGGAGTCGTGCGGCAGACTGCTGTCAGCATGAACATCCTTGGCCGCTGATCCCGGCCGCCGGCGAAGGAGCCGCCTGTGACCGATGACGCCGACAGTGCCGTTGGAGGGGTGGATCCCGCCGCCCGCACCGAGCCCGGGCCGCGGTGGACCCGCCTCCTGCTGAAACTCTCCGGCGAGGCCTTCGCCGGTGGTGAGCCGCTCGGGATCGACCCGGTGACGCTGGCGACGATCGCGCGCCAGATCGCCCAGGTGAGCCGCTCGGGCATCGAGGTCGCCATAGTCGTGGGGGCCGGCAACATGTTCCGCGGCCAGGCGCTCGCCGAGCGGGGCATGGACCGCGCCCGCGCCGACTACATGGGCATGCTGGGTACGGTCATCAACTGCCTGGCCCTGCAGGACGTCCTGGAGCGCGAGGGGATCGTCACCCGCGTGCAGACGGCGATCGCCATGGGCCAGGTCGCCGAGCCCTACCTCCCCCTGCGCGCGATCCGGCACCTGGAGAAGGGGCGCGTGGTCATCTTCGGCGCCGGCCTCGGGGCACCGTTCTTCTCGACGGACACCACCGCCGCCCAGCGGGCGCTGGAGATCAAGGCGCAGGCGGTACTCAAGGCGACGAAGGTCGACGGGGTCTACGACTCCGATCCGGCGACGAACGCCGGCGCCGTCCGGTTCGACAGCCTCACCTACAGCGAGGTCCTCGCGCGCGGCCTGAAGGTCATGGACGCGACCGCGATCAGCCTGTGCATGGACAACGACCTGCCCATTGTCGTTTTCGACCTCCTGACCGAGGGGAACATCTCCCGCGCCGTCCGGGGTGAGAAGATCGGCACGTTGGTCGGAGTCGAGACGTACGGAACGGAAGGTGCGCGGTGATCGACGACACGCTCCTCGAGGCCGAGGAGAAGATGGACAAGGCCGTCTCGGTCGCCAAGGACGACTTCGCCAACATCCGCACGGGGCGGATCACGCCAGCGGTTTTCGGGAAGGTCCTGGTGGACTACTACGGCGCTCCCACGCCGGTGCAGCAGCTCGCCTCGTTCCACATCCCCGAGCCGCGCATGGTCATCATCACCCCGTACGACAAGTCGTCGCTCGGCGCGGTGGAGAAGGCCGTCCGTGACTCCGACCTCGGGGTCAACCCGAGCAACGACGGGACGATCATTCGGTGCGTCTTCCCGGAGCTGTCCGAGCAGCGCCGTCGTGACCTGGTGAAGGTGGCCCGCACCAAGGCCGAGGAGGCCCGGGTCAGCATCCGCAACATCCGCCGGCACGCGAAGGACGCGATCGACCGGATCGTCCGCGACGGCGAGGCCGGCGAGGACGAGGGACGCCGCGGGGAGAAGGACCTCGATGAGGCCACCCACCGTTACGTCAGCCAGGTCGACGAACTGCTTCGCATCAAGGAGTCGGACCTGTTGTCGGTCTGACCCTCGACCAGCGCCCGTCCGCGTGCGACGCCGTGCCCATCCGCTGTCCCGGCCCCTGCGCCCGGGTTCCCGTCCCCGTCTCCGTCTCGTCGGCAAGCTGGCGGGCGGCCGGTGGACGGCGGACCTCGCGGCGCCGTGAGCGTCTCGGCCCTGGGGGTTCCTCCCGAGGACGCCTCCGTGACTGACCGCGCGGACACCCCCGACGGGGGGCGGGGGAACGCCGGCGACGTGCCGGTGCATACCCGCCCGGTCGACCTGGCCCCGGCCGGCCCCATTCCGGCCGGTCCGGCACCGGCCAACTCCGCCTCGGGCACAGCGGCAACGCCGGACGCGGCTGCGCCCCCGGAGACAGCCTCGGAGCCGCCGCGCGGCGGCCGGGCCCCGCGGAACGGCCGGCGGGTGATCCGGGCCGGGCGCGACCTGCCCGCGGCGATCGCCGTCGGGGTCGTGCTGGGCGCGGTCATCCTCGTCCCGCTGTTCACGCTGTACCCGATCTGGGTCGCGGTGGTCAGCGCCGCCGTGGCGGTCGGCACCTACGAGGTGGTCCGTGCCCTGCATGTCGCGGGGATGAGCGTGCCGCTCGTCCCGCTGGCCGCCGGGGCGATCGCGATGCCCGTGGCCGCCTACACGTCCGGCACCAACGGGCTCGCGCTCGCGCTCGCGGGCACGACCCTGGCCGCCGTCGCCGTCCGCGCGGTGCGCGACCCGGCCGGCGGCGGGCGTCACGGCGGCGGGCGTCAGGCGCGGCTGCGGGACGCCGCGGCCTGCGCGTTCACCTCCGCGTATGTCGGCTTTCCGGCTGGGTTCGCCACGCTGCTCACCTCCGCCCCGGACGGCCACTGGCGCACCATCGCGTTCCTCGGAACCGTCGTGGCCAGCGACATCGGCGGCTACACCGCGGGTGTGCTGTCGGGCGGGCGGCACAAGCTCGCGCCCAGCGTGTCGCCCGGGAAGTCCTGGGAGGGGTTCGCGGGATCGGTGGTGGGCTGCGTCGTCGTCGCCAGCGTGCTGATGGCGTGGCCGCTGGGCGCCGAGATCTGGCAGGGCGCGCTGCTCGGCGCCGCCGTCGCCTGCACGGCGACCGTGGGCGACCTCGGTGAGTCGCTGCTCAAGCGGGACATCGGCATCAAGGACATGGGCAACCTGCTGCCCGGCCACGGCGGCCTCATGGACCGGCTGGACTCGCTGCTGTGTACCGCGCCCGTTGCCTGGCTGCTCATCACCGCGTTCCTCGGCTGACCGATCACCGATTCGTCGCGTGCCCGGGGCTCCTGGCAGACTGGACTGGCCATGACAGCCACGACCGCCGAATCCGGAAACCTCCTGCCACTGGTGTCAGGGCGGTCCAGGCCGCCGCGCCACCTCGCGGACCTCTCCCGGGACGAGCGGCGGGCCGTGGCCACGTCACTGGGCCTGCCGGCGTTCCGCGCCGACCAGCTGGCCCGCCACTACTTCACCCACCACCTGCGTGCCGACGACGCAGACCTGATGACGGACCTGCCCGCCTCGGTCCGCCCCGCGCTCGTCGAGGCGATGCTGCCGAGGCTGCTCACGCCGGCCACCGCCCTCGACTGCGACGGTGGCCAGACTCGCAAGACCGTCTGGCGTACCGTCGACGGCGCCAAGATCGAGTCGGTGCTGATGCGCTACCCGCAGCGGGCGACGGTCTGTGTCTCGAGCCAGGCGGGCTGCGGCATGGGATGCCCGTTCTGCGCGACGGGCCAGGGCGGGCTGACCCGCAACCTCTCGACCGCCGAGATCGTCGAACAGGTGGTGGACGCGGCTCGAACGATGGCGGCCCGAACGACGGCCGAGGGTGGCCTGCCCGGTGGTCCCGGCAGGCTGTCGAACGTGGTGTTCATGGGCATGGGGGAGCCGCTGGCGAACTACGCCGCCCTCCTCGCCGCCCTGCACCGCCTCATCGACCCGGCGCCCGACGGGCTGGGCCTCTCCGCCCGCGGGCTCACGGTCAGCACGGTGGGCCTGGTCCCGGCGATCCGTCGCCTCGCCGGTGAGGGGCTGCCGGTGACCCTCGCCGTGTCCCTGCACGCCCCGGATGACGAGCTGCGCGACGAGCTCGTCCCGATCAACACCCGATGGCCGGTGGCCGAGGTGCTCGCCGCCGCGTGGGAGTACGCCCGGGTGACGGGGCGGCGCGTGAGCATCGAGTACGCCCTGATCGACGGCGTCAACGACTCGCCCGAGCGCGCGGACGCGCTGGCCGCCCTGCTGGCCGGCCAGCTCGCGCACGTGAACCTCATCCCGCTCAACCCGACGGGCGGCTCGTCCTGGCAGGCGAGCGCCCCGCGCGGCCAGCGTGTCTTCGTGGAGCGCCTGCGGGCCCGCGGGGTGGCGGCCACCGTCCGGGACACCCGGGGCCGGGAGATCGCCGCGGCCTGCGGGCAACTCGCCGCGGAGCCGCCCGTGCGCTCGAGGACGGGTCGGTAGTCGTGGCCACCGGGAACTCCGCCGGTCGTCGGCGTAGCCACGGCCGGGCCGGGGCCGGCTCCGCGCGGTCGGGGGCCGCCCGGCAGGGGCTGGCCCGGTCGAGCGCGCTGCGGCACGGGTCGCGTCCGGCGAACACGCTGTGGCTGCCGCTCACCGCGGCGGCGGGGGTGCTCCTGCTCCTGGTCTGGTACGCGATGTCGCAGGATCCCGGGGAGGCGACCGGTTCCTCGTCCCCGGTCGCGTCCGCGTTGGGCGGAGCGGGCGGTGCCTCCGGCGGGCCCGCCGCCGTGGCGGCACCGACCGTCCCGCCGCCACCGCGCAGCGGCTGCGAGACCGGCAGCAGCCTGCCGGCGGGCGTCACCACCGAGACCATCCACGTCGGCGACGTCGACCGGCAGTTCCTGCTGGCCGTCCCGCAGGGCGGCGGGGCGGGTACCGCACTGCCGCTGGTGCTGAACCTGCACGGTTACGGGCAGCCCGCACAGGAGCTCGAGCAGTACACCCAGATGGCGGACAGCGGCACCCGGGCCGGCTACGCCGTCGCCGTCCCGGTCGGGGCGTCGAACCGGTGGAACTTCACCCGCTCGGCCAAGGTGGGCCCGGATGACGTTCTCTTCGTCGGCGCGCTGCTCAACGACCTGACCGGCCGGATGTGCCTGGACCCGAAGCGGGTGTTCGCCAGCGGCTTCTCCGACGGCGCCGACATGGTCCTCGCGCTGGCCTGCGCGCTGCCCGAGCGCTTCGCGGCGGTGGTCACGGTCGCGTCGAGCCGCTTGCCGGATGCCTGCGCCGCGCCACGGGCCAGCCTGCTCGAGCTGCACGGCACCGACGATCGGATCGCGCCGTTCAACGGCGGGGGCCAGGCCCGCACCGCCCCCTACAACGGGCTCGTCGCCCAACCGGTGGAGGCCCGCACCGACAGGTACGCGCGCGCTCTCGGCTGCGGCGGCGAGCACTCGACGACGCAGGACTTCACTCACGTCGCGCGGACGAGCTGGACGACCTGCCCGGCCGGCAAGGACGTCGGCACCCTGGCGATGCAGGGCGGCGGGCACACCTGGCCGGGCGCGGCACCACGGCCCGAGCTGGGTGGCACGGTGACGAACCTGAGCGCGACCGTCGTGGCGCTGGCCTTCTTCAGCGGCCACCCGGCCGACGGCCGGACGGTGACCGGTGGCGGCTCGGGAGGCGGCGCGCCCGCGACGGGCGGCGCGGCCACGGGCGGCGCCACCGCGCCGACCCAGCCGCCGGCGGGGGCACCCGCGACCACCCCGCCCGCCTCGGCGGCACCCGGTGACCAGCCCGAGCCCACACCGACCGGGGCGAGCGACGATCCCGACCCGGCGCCGTCGGCGCCGCCCGGCCCGTCCACGAGCGCGACGCCGACCGGTGAGACGCCCGCAGGCGCCGGGTAGTCGCACGGACGGGCACGTCGCTTCTGGTGATGCCTCGTCGGGCGGCGGGCAGGGGCACGAACGGGCACGTCGCTCCTCGTGACGGTTCCGCGGGCGCCGGGTAGGGGCACAGACGGGCACGTCGCGCCCGGTGAGACATCCGCCGCCGGGGGGTACGGACAGGGGCGGGCAGGTCACGCCCGGATGCTCCGGGTGTTGACCAGTCGTAGGCGCGGCTACACCCATTGCGCACCTTCGGGCCTCACCTGTCATGAACCGAACAGGCCTCGGTCGAAGCGTCGAAGGGCCTGCGAGAATAGGCAGCGTGGCGGAGGCTTCGGTCCAGCGTGAGGTTGTTCTGCTCGGGTCCACCGGCTCGATCGGGACTCAGGCGATAGATGTCGTACGCCGCAACCCGGACAGGTTCCGGGTGGTGGCGCTGATGGGAGGCGGGTCGCGGGTCGACCTGCTCGCGGCGCAGGCGCTCGACCTGGGGGTCGAGGCGGTCGGTGTGGCCGCGGCCTCGTCGGCGCAGGACCTTCAGCTCGCGTTCTTCGCGGAGGCGTCCAAGCGCGGCTACCGCCGTGGCGAGTTCGCCGTCCCGAAGATCCTCGCCGGGCCCGATGCGGCCAGCGAGATCGCGTCCTGGCCGGCGGACATCGTCCTCAACGGGGTGTCCGGCTCGGTCGGGCTCGCGCCGACGCTGGCGGCCCTCAGGGCCGGCGCGACGGTCGCGCTGGCGAACAAGGAGTCGCTGGTCGCGGGCGGCCCGCTGGTGCTCGACGCGCTCGGCGGCAACCCGGACCGGCTCGTCCCGGTGGATTCCGAGCACTCGGCGCTCGCGCAGTGCCTGCGCGGGGGGCGGCGTGAGGAAGTCCACAAACTGGTGCTGACCGCCAGCGGCGGGCCCTTCCGTGGCCGGAGCAGGGACGACCTGGCCGGGGTCACCCGGGAGCAGGCACTGGCCCATCCGACCTGGGCGATGGGCCCGCTGGTCACGATCAACTCGGCGACGCTGATGAACAAGGGCCTCGAGCTGATCGAGGCCCACCTGTTCTTCGGCGTGCCGTATGACGACATCGAGGTCGTCGTCCACCCGCAGTCGCTGGTCCACTCGATGGTCGAGTTCAACGACGGGTCGACCATCGCGCAGGTGTCGCCGCCGGACATGCGGCTCCCGATCGCGCTGGCCCTGGGCTGGCCGGACCGGGTGCCGCTGGCCCAGCCGCCGATGGACTGGACGCGCGCCCAGTCGCTGACCTTCGAGCCCCTGGACACCGTCGCGTTCCCCGCGGTGGACCTCGCCCGGACGGCGGGCCGCCTCGGCGGGACCGCGCCGGCCGTGTTCAACGCGGCGAACGAGGAGGCCGTCGCGGCCTTCCTCGCCGGGCAGCTGCCCTTCGTCCGTATCGTCGACCTGGTGGCCGAGGTGGTGCAGGCACACGAGGTGATCGCCCGTCCGACGCTGGACGAGGTGTTCGCCGTCGAGCGTGAGGCCCGCGCCGCCGCGAACCGCCTGATCGAGAAGGCCGGCGGGCATCCCGTGGCGGCCGGAGGACATGGTTGATGGCAACTCTGGGCATCGTCGCCTTCGTCCTCGCCCTGTTCGTCTCCGTCGTCCTGCACGAGGCGGGGCACTTCGTCACCGCCCGCTACTTCGGGATGAAGGCGTCCCGTTTCTTTGTCGGCTTCGGCCCCACCCTGTGGTCGAAGCAGCGCGGGGAGACCGAGTACGGCATCAAGGCCATCCCCGCCGGCGGGTTCGTCAAGATCGAGGGGATGACCTCCCTCGAGGAGATCGACCCGGCGGACGAGCCCCGTGCCTTCTACAAGGCGCGGGCGCGGGCCCGGCTGGTGGTGATGTCGGCGGGGTCGTTCGTGCACTTCGTCATCGCGATCGTGCTGATCTACGGGGTGCTGGTCACCATCGGCACCACCCAGCAGAGCCAGACGATGATCGGGCGCACGAGCTGCGTGGCGACGACGTCCGCCTGCACCGGCCCGGGGCCGGCGGCGGCAGCCGGGCTGCGGGTCGGCGACCGGGTGGTGAGCTTCGACGGTGTGGCCGTCACCACCTGGGAGAAGTTCACCCGGCTCGTGCGCGATCACGGGCCGGGCCCGGCGGTGCTCGTGGTGTCCCGCGACGGCGCGGACGTCACGCTGCGGCCGGACCTCGTCGAGGTGCTGCGCGACCGCGAGACCGGCCTCGCGGGCAAGGACCCGGTCGGCGCCCTGGGGGTCAGCCCCGGTCAGGAGACCGTCGACTACGGCCCGCTCTCGGCGGTTCCCGAGACGTTCTCGGTCATCGGCTCCGGGTTCACCGGGATGTACGAGACGTTCACCGAACGGATCGATGACATTGGCCGCATCTTCGGTGACAACCGCGACGAGAGCGGTTTCATCAGTGTGGTCGGCGCGGCCCGCCTCGGCGGTGAGGTGGCCGCGGCGGACGACGGCTGGACCGACCGGATCCGCGGTTTCCTGATCCTCGTCGCCGCGATCAACCTCGCCATCGGGATCTTCAACCTGTTGCCGCTGCTCCCGCTCGACGGCGGGCACATCGCGGTGCTCGGCTTCGAGCAGGCCCGACACGGCCTGCGTCGGCTGCGTGGCTATCGAGGCCCGGTGCAGCCGGTGGACTTCGCCAAGCTGTTACCAGCCACGTACGCCACGGTCGTCGTTCTCGTCGGGTTCAGTCTGATCATTCTGTCCGCCGACATCGTCAACCCCATCCGCATCAATCAGTAGCTGCCGTGTACCCGCGGTGGCGCGCGGTGGTGGTCTGCGGACGTCCCGGTCGCCGGTAGTTCCGGTGCGGGCGTCGCGTCTGGCCGTCGTGAGTGCGCCGCCCCGCACGACGCCGACTGACCCGGACGATCCCGTCCGTGACGGGCCTGGCCGGGTCGCCATCTGACGATCAAGCATCCGACACGCCAGTGAGGACATCGTGACCGTAACTCTGGGCATGCCCGCCGCTCCGCCTMGTCCGGTCGGAACGCGGCGGCTCAGCCGGCAGATCCACGTGGGCAACGTCCCGGTCGGAGGTGACGCCCCGGTCTCCATCCAGTCGATGTGCACCACGCTGACCTCGGACGTCAACGCGACCCTTCAGCAGATCGCCCAGCTCACCGCCGCCGGATGTCAGATCGTGCGGGTGGCGGTGCCCAGCCAGGACGACGCCGACGCACTGCCGACGATCGCCCGCAAGTCGCCGATCCCGATCATCGCCGACATCCACTTCCAGCCGAAGTACGTCTTCGCCGCGATCGACGCCGGGTGCGCCGCCGTCCGGGTGAACCCGGGCAACATCAAGGCGTTCGACGACAAGGTCGGCGAGATCGCGCGGGCGGCGAAGGGCGCCGGGGTCCCGATCCGCATCGGGGTCAACGCCGGCTCGCTCGACAAGCGGCTGCTGGAGAAGTACGGCAAGGCCACGCCGGAGGCGCTCGCCGAGTCGGCGCTGTGGGAGTGCTCGCTGTTCGAGGAGCACGACTTCCGTGACATCAAGATCTCGGTGAAGCACCACGACCCCGTGGTGATGATCCAGGCCTACCGGCTGCTCGCCCAGGCCTGTGACTACCCGCTGCACCTCGGCGTGACCGAGGCGGGCCCGGCGTTCCAGGGCACCGTGAAGTCCGCGGTGGCCTTCGGGGCGCTGCTGTCCGAGGGCATCGGCGACACGATCCGGGTCTCACTGTCGGCGCCGCCGATCGAGGAGGTCAAGGTCGGCGCGGCCATCCTGGAGTCGCTCGGGCTGCGCGAGCGCAAGCTGGAGATCGTCTCCTGCCCGTCCTGCGGCCGCGCCCAGGTGGACGTCTACACCCTGGCCAACGAGGTCAGCGCCGGCCTGGAGGGCATGGAGGTGCCGCTGCGGGTGGCCGTCATGGGCTGTGTCGTCAACGGCCCCGGCGAGGCCCGTGAGGCCGACCTCGGTGTCGCCTCCGGCAACGGCAAGGGGCAGATCTTCGTGCGCGGAAAGGTCATCAAGACGGTGCCTGAGGCGCAGATCGTGGAGACTCTCATCGAGGAGGCCATGCGGCTGGCCGAGGAGATGGAGGCCAGCGGCGCGGCCTCCGGCTCGCCGTCGGTGTCCGTGGCCTAGTACCTGGAAGGGCTGGATGGGTCTGCCGCTTCGCTCCGCTCCGACCCGGCTGCTTGACGATCGGGATCTGCCCGCGGTCACCCAGCTGCTGGGCCGCAACCCGGTAGCCGATGTCTTCGTCGCGTCGCGGGTGGCGGCGTGCGGTCTGGACCCCTGGCGCCTGGGCGCCGAGGTGTGGGGCCACACGGTCGACGGGACCCTGACCGCCCTGTGCTACTCAGGCGCCAACCTGTGGCCCGTGGCGGCGGGCCCGGCCTCGGCGAAGCTTTTCGCCGAGCGGGCCCGCCGGCAGGGCCGCCGCTGCTCGTCGATCGTGGGCGTCGGCTCGGCCGTCACCGCCATGTGGCGGCACCTGGAACCGGTGTGGGGCCCGGCCCGGGAGATCCGTGCCGACCAGCCGTTACTCGCGATCCAGGCCCCGCCGCGCATCGCGCCGGACCCGGCGGTCCGCCTGGTCCGGCCGGACGAGCTGGACGTGCTGCTCCCCGCCTGCATCGCCATGTTCACCGAGGAGATCGGCGTCTCCCCGGTCGGCGCGGACGGCGGCGCGCTCTACCGTTCGCGTGTCGCCGAGTTCGTCGGCCAGCGCCGCTCGTTCGCCCACATCGAGGACGGCCGGGTGCTGTTCAAGGCCGAGATCGGCGCGGTCGCCGGCGACGTCTGCCAGATCCAGGGCGTCTGGGTCGATCCGGCCCTGCGCGGCCGTGGCCTCGGCGCCGCCGGGACGGCCAGCGTCGTGGCACTCGCCCAGGCGACGTTCGCTCCGGTGGTCAGCCTGTACGTGAACGACTTCAACCATCCCGCCCGGCGCGCCTACGAGCGCGTGGGGTTCGAGCAGGTGGGCACCTTCGCCTCGATCCTGTTCTGACCAGAGCACGCTCCTGTTCTGACCAGAGCGCGCTGGTGACCGACGTGCACTGAGCGGCCACGTTCCGCGCATCTTTCCGCCCGGTTTCGTCCGGCGCCCGCCAGCTGCGAGCGCTCTACGCGACCGGGCGTTCACGCATGGTGGGAAATCGTGTCATCCGTGTGAATTCCGGTGACGGGAAGACCCTTGGTCTGGCATCCTTACTTTCCCGATGTATCCAATCGACTTGATGCGCTCGATCGACTTTGTGCAAGGCGCCGTGCGTGTGGGAAAGGGAACGTGATGAGGCCCAAGAGGCTGTGGCAGCGGTTCGTGCCACTGGTTGCTGCCGGTGCGTTGGCGCTGGCGGTCACCGCCTGCTCGGGCGACGACGGGGGAACGGAGTCCGTGTCGGCGTCCGGGGAGGTGACCGGGACCCTGCGGCTGGGGTACTTCCCGAACCTCACGCACGCCCCGGCGCTCGTCGGCGTGGGGCAGGGCATCTTCGCCAAGGAGCTGGGTTCCGGCGTGAAGCTGGAGCCGTCGACCTTCAACTCGGGCACCACGGAGGCGGAGGCGATCCTCTCCGGCGCGCTCGATGCCGGCTTCATCGGCCCGAACCCCGCGGTGAACACGTTCATCAAGTCCAAGGGCGAGGCCATCCGGATCGTCTCCGGCGTCACCTCCGGCGGGGCGGCCCTGGTCGTCAAGCCCGAGATCACCTCGGTCGAGCAGCTGCGTGGCAAGACGCTGGCGACCCCGAGCCTGGGCAACACCCAGGACGTCGCGCTGCGGTTCTACCTGAAGAAGAACGGGCTCGTGACGGACACCAAGGGCGGCGGTGACGTCTCGATCCGCCCGCAGGAGAACTCGGTCACGGTCGACGCCTTCAAGTCCGGCGCCATCGATGGCGCCTGGGTGCCTGAGCCGGTCGCCTCCCGGCTGGTCGCCGAGGGCGGCAAGGTGCTCGTCAACGAGGCCGACGAGTGGCCTGACACCGACGGGAAGTTCGTCACCACCCTCCTGATCGTCCGCACGGAGTACCTGGAGAAGAACCCCGAGATCGTCCGCCGGCTCATCGCCGCCAACATCACGGCGATCGATCAGCTCAACGCCGACCCGGCCGCCGGGCAGGCCGCCGCGAACGAGGCGCTGGACAAGCTCACCGGCAAGCCGCTCGCCGACGGCGTCGTCACCTCGGCCTGGAAGACGCTGACCTTCGGCCCGGACCCGATCGCCAAGTCGCTGTTCCTCTCGGCGGCGCATCAGGAGGAGCTCGGGCTCATCGAGGACCCCAAGCTCGACGGCATCTTCGACCTGAAGATCCTCAACGAGCTGCTGGCGGACGCCGGCGACCCCGCGGTCTCGGACAAGTAGGCCTCCACACAGGTAGGTCTCCGCACAACTGAACCTCCGCACAACTGAACCTCTGCACAACTGAACGACCGATCGACCGCGGCTCGGTGGGCGCCTCCCGTCCGCCGGGCCGCGATCCGGGTTCTGCCCCAGCCCGGCGATGCCGCGACCGAGGCTGCGCGGCCGGTGCCACACCGGCCGCGCAGCCCGTTCCGCGTCCAGATCACGACATACTCTGAGGGGAGCAAGCTGTGACCGCGCTCGCGACGGACACGGCGCTGCGGATCGACGGCGTCAGCCGGGTCTTCGGTGCCGGCGCCGGTCAGGTCCACGCCCTCGACGGCATCCACCTGGATGTCCGTCCCGGCGAGTTCGTCTGTCTGCTGGGGGCGTCGGGCTGCGGTAAATCGACCCTGCTCAGCCTGGTCGCCGGGCTCGACCGGCCGACCGTGGGCACCGTCGACACCGGTGGCCGCCGGGTCGGGATGATGTTCCAGGACTCGGCCCTGCTGCCCTGGCTCACGGCCGGCGGCAACGTCGAGGTGCCGCTGAAGCTGCGCCGGGTGCCGAAGGCGACGCGCCGGGCCCGGGTCGACGAGCTGCTCGGCATGGTCCGCCTGGCCGGCCAGGGCGACCGCCGCCCGCACGAGCTCTCCGGCGGCATGCGCCAGCGGGTCAGCCTCGCCCGGGCGTTCGCCCAGGAGGCGGACATCCTCTGCATGGACGAGCCGTTCGGTGCCCTCGACGCGATGACCCGCGACCTGCTCCACGACGAGCTGGAGCGGATCTGGCGCGAGACCGGGGTCACCGTCCTGTTCGTCACCCACGACGTCCGGGAGGCCGTGCGCCTCGGTGACCGGATCGTCCTGCTCTCCTCCCGGCCCGGACGGGTCGCGGAGATCTTCGACGTCGCCATGGATCGCCCCCGCCGCATCGACGAACACCAGGTATCCGAGCTCGCCTCCGTCGTGACGGCGCGGCTGCGGCAGGAGGTCGCCCGCCATGGCCACTGACACCGACACGGTCACCAGCCGCTCCCTGGAAGCCGGTAGCGGGACCGATGGCCGGAACCTCGGCCCCGGGCCCGGCGGCGATCCCGCCACCGGCGATCCCGCCACCCCGGCGCAGCGGACGTCCGACGAGGCGCTCGCCGGCCTGGACGCCCTCGACCTCCCCGTCTCGTCCGGGCGGCCGACCGCGGGCCGGATCTGGTCGGTGACCTGGCCGAAGATCGCCGCGCTCGCGCTGTTCCTGCTCGTCTGGCAGATCGTCGTCTGGTCGGGGTGGAAGCCCACCTACGTGCTGCCCGGCCCCGGCGACACGCTGCCGGAGTTCTTCGACCAGCTCGGCACCGGCGAGTTCTGGGACGCGTTCGGCCGCACGCTGACCCGCGCCGGCGAGGGCTACGCGGTGGCGGTCGTGCTCGGTGGCGTCGTCGGCCTGGTGGTCGCCCGGTTCGGCCTGCTGCGCGCGGCGGTGGGGTCGTTCATCACCGCGTTGCAGACCATGCCGTCGGTGGTCTGGGTCCCGCTCGCGATCCTGCTGTTCAAGCTCAACGAGTCCGCGATCATGTTCGTCGTGGTCCTGGGCGCCGCCCCGTCCGTGGCGAACGGCGTCATCTACGGCGTCGACTACGTCCCGCCGCTGCTCGTGCGGGTCGGGCGCAGTATGGGGGCGCGCGGGTTCTCGCTGTACCGCCACGTCGTGGCGCCGGCGGCGTTCCCCTCGGTGCTCGCCGGGCTCAAGCAGGGCTGGGCGTTCGCCTGGCGCAGCCTGATGGCCGGCGAGCTGATCGTCATCGTGCCCGGGCACCCCTCGATCGGCGCCGACCTGCAGAACGCCCGGGACCTGTCGGACACCGTCGGCGTGCTGGTGTCGATGCTGACGATCTTCGCGATCGGCGTCGCCGTCGACGCGGTCTTCAACATCCTCGACCGGCGGATGCGTGAGCGCCGCGGCCTGCTCTCCGAGGGCTCGAACGCGGTGAGGGCGGCTCGTGGTCCTCGGAACGGTCGTCCGAAGGAGGATCTGGCCGGTCCGACCGGGCCGGTCGGACCGCTCTCCGGCGCGGACACGTCAGCGGTCTGACCTTCGTCCGGCCCTCGCCCGGTGTCGRCCGGACGGGCGGTCCGGCCGCCCATGAGGAGCCCACGGGAAGCCCGCCCGCAGTGCGGACGGCAAGATGGGGGACATGCAGATCTCCGCCCGGGCCGACTACGCACTGCGGGCCCTGCTCACGCTCGCCGCGTCGGACGGCAGCCTCGTGAAGGGGGAGACGCTCGCCTCGGCCCAGGATCTTCCCCTGCGCTTCCTCGAGAACATCCTCACCGACCTGCGCCGCAGYGGCCTCGTGCAGAGCCGCCGCGGTGCCGATGGCGGCTACCAGCTGTGCCGCCCAGCCGAGGAGATCACGATCGCGACCGTGATCCGGGCGACCGACGGCCCGCTCGCCAGCGTGCGCGGCCGCCCTCCGGAGAACGCCCAGTACGAGGGCGCGGCCAAGCACCTGCAGGACGTCTGGATCGCCGTCCGGGTCAACCTGCGCCGGGTGCTCGAGTCGGTGACCCTCGCGGACGTCGCCAGCGGGAAGCTGCCCGACATCGTCCGTGACCTGAGGGACGAGCCCGACGCCTGGGTCACCCGATAGCGCGGGCGCCGGTGGGCTTCTCCTGGTTCGCCCCGGACGCGGTGCCGGCCGTCGACGGGACATCCCTCCCGGACGACCGCAAGCCGCTCGCGGCCGTGGTGTTCGACTGGGGCGGGACGCTCACCCTCTTCCACGACGTCGACCTGCTCGACCTGTGGCGGATGACCGCGCTGGAGATCTCGTCCGCGCACGCCGACGAGATCACCGCGATCCTGGCTGGCCTGGAGACGAGCTGGTGGCATGCCCGGGACGGCAGTGACGGCCTGGCCGGCAACGGCGCGGCGGGCGGTATGACCGGGTCGGTCACCGAACTGCTCGCGGCCGCCTCCGCGGCCCTCGGCGTGGACGTGGCCGCGGCCGTGCTGCGCGCGGTCAGCCGGCGCGACCTCGCCGCCTGGACCCCGCACACGGTGTGCGATCCCGAGGCGCTGCTGCTCGTGCACCTCGTGCGTGCCCGCGGCCTGCTCGTCGGCCTGCTCACCAACACCCGCTGGCCACGGGCCTGGCACGAACGCCTACTCGAACGCGACGGCCTGCTCGACCTCTTCCACGCCAGGATCTACACGAGCGACCTGCCCTTCGACAAGCCACACCCGATCGCCTTCCAGGCGGTGCTGGCCGCGCTGGGCGTCACCGACCCGTCCCGGGTGCTCTTCGTCGGCGACCGGCTGCGGACGGACATCCGCGGCGCGCGGGCGGCCGGCATGCGGGCTGTGCTGGTCGCGGACGGTGGCTCCGCGGACGGCGGATCGGCGGACGGCGCCGCGGCGGGCCTCGGCGGTGGTCCCGACGGGGTGGTCCTCGATCCGCGTGATCCCCTTGGGCTGGCGGTGGCGGGCCGCGATCTCGCGGGGCGGGCCGACCTGGGCCGCGACCCCGCCGCGCGGGATCTGCCCGGTGCGGACGGGGCCGCGGCCGGGGCGTCCGTGTCGATGTTCGCGGATGCGGTGATCGGCCGCCTCGGCCACCTGCTCGAGGTCCTCGACCTGCTCGGCGCTCCCGGGCCTGGGTCACCCGCCCCACGTCGCTGAACGGCCTCTCCGGACGCGCCCGGCGGGAGAGCCGCCGAGCGTGTTGTCCGGGCCGGGTTGTGTGCTGCTCGTGTGACCCGCTTCGGGGCGGGCGCGGGTCAGCTTCCGGGAAGCGCGGGGACCGCGGAGCCCGGTGGGGTTCCCGCGGCGAGGCGGGCGCGTTGGCCACGGAGGGTCATCGCCACCAGGGCGTCGACGGCGAGTTCGCGGTCGGCGCCGGTGAGGACGCCGACCGCGTCGTGGGCGGCCACGGCCGAGCGGTCCTCGACCCTGGCGAGCAGGTCGAGTGACCCGGCGACGCCGGCCGGCTCGACCGGCAGCCGGTAGGCGGCGAGCGCGGCCGGCGGCGTCGCCCCGCGGGCCCGCAGCGCGGCGACCAGCGAGTCGCGCAGCGTCCGATGATCATTGTGTGCCACCCGGGCGAGCTCGCGGGCCGGTCCCGCGGCGGCCCCGAGCGGGGCGAGGACCCCGCCCGCGGTCGCCGTCGCGTAGACCGCCGCGTGCGCGGCCGCGAGCATCGAGGACAGGGCGACGACCGCGGGGTCTTCGGCGGTCATCCGGCCGCCCCCGGTGCGCCCAGTGCCGCGACGAGTTCGGCGTGCGCGGACTCGGCCGCGCACAGGCTCGCCAGCAGCGGCGCCAGGCCGGCACCGGCGGCGAGGCAGCCGGTGCGGTGCGCCGCTGCGGTCGTCCGCTCAAGCTCGGCCAGCGCGCTCAGGGTGGTGGCCCGGGTCTCCGGAGTGTCCGATCCGGCCGGCGGGGGAGTGCCCACGGCCGGGGAGGAACGCAGGCCCGCCCCGGCCGGAGCGCCCGTCGTGGCCGGCGTGCCCGCCGCGGTCGCGGTCGCGGTCGCGGCCTCGGGCAGGCCCTGGGCGACCAGCTCGCGGGCGTGTTCGGCGTGCTGGGCGCGGATCGCCCGCAGCGTCTCCGCGAGGCCCGGGTGCTGGTCGATCGCGCTGTCGTAGGCCTCGATCAGCGCGGTCTCCCGGGTGTGTGCCGCTCCCGCGGCGGTGACGTCGGCGGGGGTGACCCGGCTGGTGGAAGCGCCGCCGGTCGAGGTGGTGCAGCCGGACATCCCGGCGAGGAGCAGCCCGCCCGTCCCGGCCAGTGGCAGCACGGCCAGAAAGGCCCGGCGGGACGGACCGGGACCGGCGGCGGTGGGCACGGCTGGCAGCTTCGCACATCGGCGTGCTGCCGTCGGCGCGCCGGTGGCACCGGTCGGCAGGCGAGCCGGACCGGGCCCCGATTGGAGTGCTCCGCCGGCGGACGTAGGCTAAGGGATCTCGACCGTGTGACGCTCGACGCCCGCTTCCACGGGCACGCGCATCCGGGACGACGGTGCCGTCGATCTCCGCCGCTGCCGCGGCCGGTCACCGAAGGCACCGGTCGGGGCGACACCGGGTGGGGCCGAGCGGTCCACGGGCACGGGCGCCGCGTCGGCGCGGGAAGGAACGGGCGAGGTGGCTAGGGCGGGAGAGTCCGGCCGGGCGGGGGTCCGTCGGTCGACGGCGCCGTCCCGGGGCACGGGCGGAGCGCGGGCCGCCGCGGACGCGGTGCGTGCGGAGCTGCGCCGCCGTCTGGAGCCCGGTCTGGCGACAGCCGGCTTCGACCTTGAGGACATCTCCGTCACGCGGGCCGGGGCACGCAGCGTGGTCCGCGTCGTCGTGGACCGGGACGGCGGCATCGATCTCGACGCCGTCGCGGACGCCAGCCGGCTCGTCTCGGCGGTCCTGGACGGCGAGGACGTCGGCACCGGTGGTGCTGACGGTGCTGGCGGTACCGGTGGCAGCGGTGGCGCCGCGGGTGGCTCGGGCGCGAGCCCGATCTCCGGGGCCTACGTGCTCGAGGTGACCTCGCCCGGGGTCGACCGGCCGCTGGTGGAGCCGCGGCACTGGCGTCGCGCGGTCGGCCGGCTGGTGGTGGTCCGCCGGGCGGACGGCGTCGAGGTCGAGGGCCGGGTGCTCTCCGCCGACGACGAGGGCGCCGATCTGGCGGTGCCGACGGCCCCGGCCCGGCGTGGGCGTCCCGTGCGCCGGCGGATCGAGCGGGTGGTCTACGCGACCGTGGCACGCGCGGCGGTTCAGGTCGAGTTCGGGTCGGCGACCGACGCCGACGGCGACGGCGACACCGATGTTGACGCCGATGCCGGCGCCGAGCTCCCCGCCGGCGCAGACCTCGGCCTTGACGCCGAGAGCGATGTCGATCCCGACGAGGGTCTCGAGGACGACGAGGGTCTCGAGGACGAGGACGAGGACGATGAGGACGGTCCTGAGGACGAGTACGGCGCCGCCGGCGGTGGCGCCCCCGCCGCGTCGGCGGCGGGCGAGGTAGTGGAAGATCATGGTGCCGTGGACACGGAAGCGGGCCTGATCGGCCGGCCCGGCAAGGAGATGAACCGGTGAAGCTCGACGTCGCTGCGCTGCGGGGAATCGAGCGCGAGAAGGAGATCGCCTTCGACACGCTCGTCGAGGCGATCGAGACCGCGTTGTTGACCGCCTACAAGCACACCACCGGATCCGCCGACGACGCTCGGGTGGTGATCGACCGGACCAGCGGCGAGGTCGCGGTCTTCGCGCGGGAGAGCGGCCCGGACGGGACGTCCCGCGAGTGGGACGACACCCCGGCGGACTTCGGTCGGATCGCCACGATGACCGCCAAGCAGGTCATCATGCAGCGCCTGCGCGAGGCCCAGCAGGAGGTCACCTACGGCCAGTACGCCGACCGCGAGCACGAGGTGGTCTCGGGCGTGGTCCAGCATCACGAGCAGCGGGCCGGTTCCCGCGTCGTGCTGGTCGATCTCGGCACGGTGGAGGGCGTGCTGCCCCCGGCCGAGCAGGTTCCCGGCGAGCGCCTGGAGCACGGTGACCGGATCAAGTGCTACGTGGTGCACGTGGCCCGCGGGATGCACGGCCCGACGGTCACCCTCTCGCGGACCCATCCAGAGCTGGTGAAGGGCCTGTTCCGGCTGGAGGTGCCCGAGGTCGCCGACGGCACGGTCGAGCTCGCCGCGATCGCCCGCGAGGCCGGTCACCGCACGAAGATCGCGGTGCGTTCGAAGGCGGACGGGGTGAACCCGAAGGGCGCCTGCATCGGCCCGATGGGCAGCCGGGTGCGTGCCGTGATGGCGGAGCTGCACGGAGAGAAGATCGACATTGTCGACTGGTCGGCGGATCCCGCGTCCTTCGTGGGCAGCGCGCTCTCGCCGGCCAGGGTGTCCCGGGTGGAGGTCACCGACCTGGCGAGCCGTTCGGCGCGGGTGGTCGTTCCCGACTACCAGCTCTCGCTCGCGATCGGCCGGGAGGGGCAGAACGCCCGGCTGGCCGCCCGGCTCACCGGATGGCGGATCGACATCCACTCCGACACCGAGGGTAGCGAGCCGCGTGCGGAGCGGCCGGCCGGGGAGGCCCCCCGTCGTCCGGGGACGGGGACCGGGCCCCGGAGGTCCTCCGCGACGGGCGGCCACTCTCGGGGCGCAACGGGATAGACTTGATGTGGCGCGCCGTGCGGAGCCGACTGCCATGCAGAGCCGAGTCGTTTTGCCGGGTCGATTTGCAGGGTCCAGTGGTCCTGGAGGGTCCAGTGGTCCTGCAGAGCTCAGTCGTCCTGCAGACCCGAGTCCTCGAGTGACCCCCGACCGAGCACCACGTTCGAACGCCGAGCGGGGTTCTCTCCGGGACTCTGGACCGATTCGTACCTGTGTCGGTTGTCGAACCCGGGCGGCGCGGTCGAGCCTGTTGCGTATCGTCGTAATCGGCGGGGAGCTCCTTCCGGACGTTCGCCGTCGGATGCCTGGCCGGGGCGCCCATGTGCACCCCGATCCGGCTTGCGTCGATCTCGCGKAGCGCCGCAAGGCGTTCCCGCGGGCGCTCAGGGTTGCGGGGCCGCTCGGGCTGAAGCAGGTCAGAGCGCACCTGGAACAGCGCACGCGCAACGTGTGCATGTAGAACAGTGGTACGGCCCGCGTGTCCTGACGCGGGGGCCGGTGGGACAGCGGAGCGGCGGCAGGGCCGAGAGATCGGTCCCGGGTGGCCGCGCCGGCAGGCGACGCCAGATCGACGTCGACACGGAAGCAGGTCGAGACAGCGATGACCGCGCAGTGAGAACGCAGCCATGATCACGACCGGCAGGTAACGAGGTCACGCGGGCACGGACCGCGGGCCGAAAGAAGGAGCACCGTGGCAGGAAAGGCCCGCGTACACGAGCTTGCGAAGGAGCTCGGCGTCGACAGCAAGACCGTGCTCGCCAAGCTCAAGGATCTCGGTGAGTTCGTGAAGTCCGCCTCGTCCACAGTCGAGGCACCCGTGGTTCGGAAACTGAAGGAGGCCTTCCCCGCGGAAGGCTCCGCTCCGTCCTCGCGTCCCGGCGGTCGTCCGGGCAACGGCGCGCGACCGATGCCGCCGCCCCGTCCGGGGCCCGCCATCGGCCGTCCCGGCCCAGGTTCCGGCACCGGTCCCCGGCCCGGCCCTGGTGGCCGTCCGGTTCCCGGTCGCCCCGGTCCGGCCCCGCTGCCCGGGGCATCGCGCCCGTCCACCCCGACGGCCGCGCCCCAGTCCCAGCCGGCTCAGCCCCAGCCGCCCCAGTCCCAGCCGGTGGCGCCGCAGCCGTCGCAGGCTCCGCGCCCCGCCGCGGCCGCGGCATCCGCCGCGCCGCCCGTGGCGCCGGCCCCGGCACCCTCGGCTCCCGCCCCGGCTCCGGTCACCTCGGCCCCGACGGCCGCCACGCCGCCGGCCGCACCGCAGCGGCCGGCTCCCGGTGGCCCGCGTCCGGGTCCCGCCGCGCCGGGTCGTCCGCGTACCGGCGGCCCCGCTGGTCCTGGTGGCCCCGGCGGCGGCCCGCGTCCCGGGCCCCGGCCCGGCCCGCGGCCGGCCGCACCCGGTAACAACCCCTACACCTCCCCGGCGGCCGGCCCGCGTGCCGCGTCCGGTCAGGGTGGTTCCCCCTCGGCACCGCCGCGTCCCGGCGCGCCGCGTCCGGGCGGTCCGCGTCCGGGTGGTCCGCGTCCGGGTGGTCCCGGTGGCCAGCGTCCGTCGCCGGGGCAGATGCCCCCGCGTCCGGGCGGCTCCGGCGGTCCCCGGCCGACCCCGGGCCAGATGCCCCCGCGTCCCGGTGGCTCCGGTGGCCCGCGGCCGAACTCGAACATGTTCCAGCCCCGTCCGGCGGGTGGCGCCCCGGGCCGTCCCGGTGGCGGCGGCGGCCCCGGCCGTCCCGGTGGCGGTGGCGGTGGCCCGCGTCCCGGTGGCGGTGGGTTCGCTCCTCGTGGGGGAGCCCCCGGTCGTCCCGGTGGCGGCGGTGGCGCTCCGGGTCGTCCCGGTGGCGGCGGTCCCGGTGGCGGCGGTCGTCCGGCCGCCGGTGGCCGTGGTCGCGGCGGGACGACGGCGGGTGCCTTCGGTCCTGGTGGCCGTGGGCGTCCCGGCCGGCAGCGCAAGTCCAAGCGCGCGAAGCGGCAGGAATGGGAGAGCGGGCTCGAGGCGCCGCGCATGGGGGCGATGGTCCCGCGCGGTAACGGGCAGGCGATCCGGCTGCCGCGTGGCGCGTCGCTCGCCGACTTCGCGGACAAGATCGACGCGAACCCCGGTGCCCTCGTCCAGGTGGTCTTCACCCAGCTCGGCGAGATGGTCACGGCGACGCAGTCCTGCACGGACGAGACCCTGCAGCTGCTCGGTGTGACCCTGGGCTACGAGGTCCAGATCGTCAGCCCCGAGGACGAGGACAAGGAGCTGCTGGAGAGCTTCGACCTGTCCTTCGGCGGCGACTACGCCGACGACGTCGAGCTGTCGGCCCGTCCGCCGGTGGTGACCGTCATGGGTCACGTCGACCACGGCAAGACGAAGCTGCTCGACGCGATCCGGTCCACGGACGTCGTCGGCGGCGAGGCCGGTGGCATCACCCAGCACATCGGCGCCTACCAGGTTCGCGCGGTGGTGGACGGGACCGAGCGCCCGATCACCTTCATCGACACCCCGGGCCACGAGACCTTCACCGCGATGCGTGCCCGTGGTGCGCAGGTGACGGACATCGTGGTCCTGGTGGTGGCCGCCGACGACGGTGTGAAGCCGCAGACGATCGAGGCGCTGAACCACGCGCAGGCGGCCAACGTGCCGATCGTGGTGGCGGTGAACAAGGTCGACAAGGAGGGCGCGGACCCGGCGAAGGTTCGCGGCCAGCTCACCGAGTACGGCCTGGTAGCGGAGGAGTACGGCGGCGACACGATGTTCGTCGACGTCTCGGCCCGCAACCGGACGGGCATCGACGAGCTGACGGAGGCGGTCATCCTGACCGCCGACGCCTCGCTCGACCTGCGCGCCCCGACCGGTACCGAGGCTCAGGGCGTCGCGATCGAAGGTCGTCTCGACCGCGGTCGCGGCCCGGTGGCCACGGTGCTCGTCCAGCGTGGCACGCTGCGTATCGGTGACTCGGTCGTCGCCGGCGAGGCCTTCGGCCGCGTCCGGGCGATGCTCGACGAGAACGGCGCCCAGGTGTCCGAGGCGGGGCCGGCGCGGCCGGTGCAGGTCCTCGGTTTCACCAGCGTCCCCGACGCCGGCGACAACTTCCTGGTTGTGCCGGAGGACCGGGTCGCCCGCCAGATCGCCGAGCGCCGACAGGCCCGCGAGCGCAACGCCGAGCTGGYGCTGAGCCGTGGCCGCCCGACGCTCGAGACGATCCTCGAGCGGATGAAGGAGGGCGAGAAGACCCAGCTCAACCTCATCCTCAAGGGCGACGTCTCCGGTTCGGTGGAGGCTCTCGAGGACGCCCTGCTCAAGATCGACGTGGGCGACGAGGTGGGTCTTCGGATCATCGACCGCGGTGTCGGCGCGATCACCGAGACCAACGTCATGCTGGCGTCGGCCTCCGACGCGGTCATCATCGGCTTCAACGTCCGGCCGCAGGGCAAGGCGACGGAGCTGGCCGACCGCGAGGGCGTCGAGGTCCGCTACTACTCGGTGATCTACCAGGCCATCGAGGACATCGAGAACGCCCTCAAGGGCATGCTCAAGCCGGTGTACGAGGAGGCGCAGCTCGGCACCGCCGAGGTGCGCGAGGTCTTCCGCGTACCGCGGGTGGGCAACGTCGCCGGTTCGCTGGTCCGGTCCGGCATCATCCGCCGCAACACCAAGGCCCGCCTCATCCGGGACGGCGTCGTGGTCGCGGACAACCTCACCGTCGAGTCGCTCAAGCGGTTCAAGGACGACGCGACCGAGGTCCGCGAGGGCTACGAGTGCGGTATCGGGCTCGGCTCGTTCAACGACATCAAGGTCGATGACGTGATCGAGACCTTCGAGCAGCGGGAGGTTCCCCGCACCTGACCCCGAAACGCCTGGGGCCGGCCGGATGACTATTCCGGCCGGCCCCGGTGCGCCGGGCGCCCTGGCGGGAGACGATCATGTGGATCGGGAGCCTGACGCTGGACATCCTCCTCGGGGATATCCATTCCCTGAAGGAGAAGCGGTCGGTCGTCCGGCCGGTGGTCGCCGAGCTGCGCCGGCGGTTCGCGGTCAGCGCCGCGGAGACCGGCGGCCTGGACCTGCACCGCCGCGTGGAGATCGGGGTCGCGGTGGTCGCCGCGGACCGCGCGCACTGCGCGGAGGTCCTCGGCGCGTGCGAGGAGCTCGTCGCGCGGCGGCCGGAGTTGGAGATCCTCTCGGCGCGAGTACGGTACCTCTCCGAGGACGACGCCGACGACATGGCCCGTCCTGAGGTGATTTCGCCGTAATCGGCGGATCGGTGTCCGGTGTGCGTGACCCAGCACCGCCGAGCCGCGCAGCCCCGAGCTGCTCAGCCCGGCCGGCTCGCGTCGCGGGCGCATCGCCGCTCCCGCGGGGTACACGGAACAAGGGTGCCCGGCACGCGGGCCGGGGGCATGGTGCAGGGGCACCGAGCAGGGACAACAGCAAGGGCAGAAACAGTGAGGTGTCGACCGGTTCGGCCGGGCACCGTGGTGTCCGCCACCCGGGTCGACCGGGCGACGAGGGAGGTGGACGGTGGCTGATCCGGCTCGTGCGCGCCGGTTGGCGGTGCGGATCCGTGAGGTCGTCGCGTCCACGCTGGAACGCGGTGTGAAGGACCCCCGGCTGGGGATGGTGACGATCACCGACGCGCGGGTCACCCCGGACCTGATGGACGCGACGGTCTTCTACACGGTCTACGGCGACGACGTGGCACGGCAGGCGTCCGCCGCCGCGCTGGAGTCCGCCAAGGGCATGCTGCGCAGCCAGGTGGGCCGGGCGACCGGGATCAAGGTCACCCCGACGTTGACGTTCGTGCACGACCGGCTGCCGGACGACGCGCGGCACCTGGAGGACCTGCTCGACGTCGCCCGCCGGCGCGACGAGGAGCTCGCCCGGGTGCGCCAGGACGCGACGCCCGCCGGCGAGCCCGATCCCTACCGGCGCCCCCGGGACGCCGACGAGCTCGACGGCGACCCGCTGGACGGCGACCCGCTCGACGCCCTGGCGGATGCCGGGCCCGGCGACGGTCTCACTGACGGATTCGGTGACGGGTTCGGCGGTGACGGACCGCAGGCCGGTGGGGACACCACAGTCGCCCGGCAGGAGTCGGCGTCATGACGGTCATGTCCACGGGCACGGAGCCCGCCGGTCGCCCGGCTTCAGCCGGAGGGTCGGGCGGCGCCTCGGCGCCCACCGCGGTCCAGCTCGCGTCGCGGCACGTCGCCGAGAGCCTGGCCGAGGCGGTGCGGGCGCTGCGCGGCGCGGTCGACTCGGGCGGGGGGATCCTCCTGCTCGCGCACGTCAACCCGGACGGCGACAGCCTCGGGTCGGCGATCGCGCTCGGGCTGGCGCTGCGCCGCCTCGGCGCGTCCCCGCGGGTCTCGTTCGATGCCGACCCGTTCGTCGTGCCCCGGACGCTGCGCTTCCTGCCGGGCCAGGACCTGCTCGTCGCGCCCGGTGACCTCGGCGACAGCCCGGAGCTGGTGGTGACCCTGGACGCGGGCAGCGAGGAGCGCCTGGGCTGCCTGGCCCGCCGACTCGCGGTGCCGCGCTGCATCGTCGTCGACCACCACGCCTCGAACACCCTGTTCGGCGACATCAACGTCATCGACATCGAAGCGGCGTCCACCAGCGTCATGGTGGTGCGCATCATCGACGCGCTCGGTGTCGAGCTCGACCAGGACATCGCCGCCGCGGTCTACACCGGGCTGGTCACCGACACCGGCTCGTTCCGGTTCGCCGCCACGACACCGGCCGTCCACGAGCTGGCCGCCCGCCTGCTGGCGACCGGCATCCGGCACGACCTGATCGGCCGGACCCTGTGGGACACGCACCGTTTCGGCTACCTCAAGCTGCTTGGGCAGGCGCTGGAACGCGCCCGCCTCGAACCCGAGTTCGACCTCATCTGGACCTGGTGCACCGAGGCCGACCTGCGGGTGGCGGGCATCGGCTACGACGAGATCGAGGCGGTCATCGACACCGTCCGCACGGTGTCCGAGGCCGAGGTCGCCGTCGTCTGCAAGCAGGACGGCGACGTCTGGAAGATGTCGGTCCGCTCCAAGGGGGCGGTGGACGTCGGAGCGGTCTGCACCGCGCTCGGTGGCGGCGGGCACCGCTTCGCGGCCGGCATCTCGTCGTCGGCGCCGCTGGAGACCGTGATGCGTGTCTTCCGCGAGGAGCTCACCCGCGCTCCCCGCCTCGCCGGGTGATCCCTCCCGTGCCTTCTTCTGAACGTCCCACGGCGGCCGAGCGTCCCGCGGCCGTCGACGGCCTCGTCGTCGTGGACAAGCCCGCCGGCTGGACGTCACACGACGTCGTCGCGCGGTCCCGGCGCCTGCTGGGCACCCGCCGCATCGGCCACGCCGGCACCCTGGACCCGATGGCGACCGGTGTGCTCGTGCTCGGCGTCGGCCGAGGAACCCGCCTGCTCGGCCGGCTGGCGCTGACCGCCAAGGTGTACGAGGCCACGATCCGGCTCGGCCGCACCACCACGACGGACGACGCCGAGGGCGACCCGGTGGCGGACCGCCCGGTCGATGTCGGCGCCGGCCCGCTCGCAGCGGCGATGGCGGAGCTGACCGGGGAGATCGACCAGGTCCCGTCCAGTGTCAGCGCGGTGAAGGTCGCCGGGGTGCGGGCCTACGACCGGGTCCGGGCCGGCGAGGAGGTGACGCTCGCGCCGCGGCGGGTCACCGTCAGCCGGTTCGAGCTGCTCGCCCGGCGCGGCGAGACCGACCTGGACGTCGTCGTCGCCTGCTCGAGCGGGACGTACATCCGCGCGCTCGCCCGGGATCTGGGGGCCGCGCTGGGCTGCGGCGCCCACCTCACCGCGCTGCGGCGCACCGAGGTCGGGCCGTTCGGGCTGGCCGAGGCGGTGACCCTCGACGCGCTCGCCGAGGCCGCGAACGCGGCCGTCGTGCCGCTGGGGGCCGCGGTGGCGGCGACCTTCCCACGCCGCGACGTGGACGGGGAGCAGGCCCGGGATGTCGCCTACGGGCGGCGGCTGCCCATGCTCGGCAGCCCGGGGCCGTACGGCGTGTTCGGGCCGGACGGAGCGCTCCTCGCGCTGTTCGAGGAACGGGACGGCACGGCCCGCCCGATCGTCGTCTTCGCGCCCGCGTAGCGCCCCGCCCGATCGCGATCGTAGATCGACTCGTGATGCCCTAGGCTTCGGCAGGTGCGACGTTGGCGCGGAGTGGAGAACACCCCGGACGACTGGCCGGGAGGAATCGTCACCATTGGCTTCTTCGACGGCGTCCACCTCGGGCACCGGCGGATCATCGGCCGGGCGGTGGAGCTGGCGCGCGAGCGCGGGCAGCAGGCGGCTGTGGTGACGTTCGACCCGCACCCGGCGGAGGTGCTGCGCCCCGGCACCCATCCCGCGCTGCTGACGACCCTGCGACACAAGGCCGAGCTGCTCGAGGGCGTCGGCGTCGACGCGCTGTGCGTTGCCCCGTTCACCCTCGACTTCAGTCGGATGACCGCCGAGGACTTCGTCCACGAGATCGTCGCCGGGCAGCTGCGCGCGACCGGCGTGGTCGTGGGGGAGAACTTCACCTACGGCCACCGCGCCGCGGGGAACGTGGAGACGCTGGCCCGCGGCGGCCGTTCCGAGGGCTTCACCGTGGAGGGGATCGGCCTCGTCCACGCGGACGAGCAGGTGCTCTCCTCGACGGCGATCCGCCGGCGGGTGGCCGACGGCGACGTCGAGGGCGCCGCGGCGGCCCTCGGCCGGCCGCACCGGGTCGAGGGCGTGGTGGTGCACGGGGACGCGCGTGGCCGGCTGATCGGCTACCCGACGGCGAACCTGCAGTGCACGCCGTGGGCGGCGGTTCCCGGAGACGGGGTGTACGCGGGCTTCGCGCGGTGGTCCGGCCAGCGGCGGGCGGCCGCGATCTCGATCGGCACCAACCCGACCTTCGAGGGCCGCGACCGCCGGGTCGAGGCGTTCCTGCTCGACTTCGACGGCGACCTCTACGGCGAGTACATGGTCTACGAGTTCACCCACCGGCTGCGCCCGACGCTGCGCTTCGACTCGGTCGACGAGCTCGTCCTGCAGATGGCGCGGGACGTCGACGCCACCCGCGCGGCCACGCTCCCCGTCTGAGTGCCCGCGCGGGCGCCACAGGGGCGGGTCTGCCGGGGTGGCGACTGTTGTGTGTCGAGTGGTCGATGGCGACTGATGGTGATCTGTAATGTTCATGTGAGCCTCAAGCGGTGGGCGGACTCGCGGGGCGTCGCGTACGTGACGGCCCGGCGCTGGTTCGCGGCCGGCGAGCTGCCGGTCTCGGCGCGCAAGGTCGGCGGGCTGATCGCTGCCGTCGCCGGCCCCGGCGCTGGGGAGGTCGGGTGAGCATGGTCCTGCAGGCGTACCGGTACGCCCTCGGCCCGACCCCGGCGCAGCTCGTCGCGTTGGGTCGGCACGCGGGCGCGGCGCGGTTC
>NZ_MAXA01000068.1 GCF_001854695.1 Parafrankia soli | reverse complement strand
GTTTTTGTTTTTCCGGGTCAGGGGGCGCAGTGGGTGGGTATGGGTGCGGGTTTGTTGGGGGGTTCTTCGCGGTTGTCGGAGGTGTTTCGGGGGGTGGTGGAGGAGGTTTCTGGGGTGTTGGCGGGGTTGGTGGACTGGTCGTTGATCGATGTGTTGCGGGGGGTGGGGTCGGACGGGGTGTTGGAGAGGGTGGAGGTGGTGCAGCCGGCGTCGTTCGCGGTGGGTTTGGGGTTGGTGCGGGTGTGGGGTGAGCTGGGGGTGGTTCCGGGTGCGGTGCTGGGTCATTCCCAGGGTGAGGTGGTGGCGGCGTGTGTGGCGGGGGCTTTGGGGGTGGGTGATGCGGTGCGGGTTGTGGTGGGTCGTAGTCGGGTGGTGGCGGAGAGGTTGTCGGGTCGGGGTGGGATGGTGTCGGTGTTCCTGCCGGTGGATGAGGTTGTGGGGTTGTTGCCGGTGGGGGTTGAGGTGGCGGCGGTGAATGGCCCGGGGGTGACGGTGGTGTCGGGTGAGCGGGCTGGTCTGGTGGAGCTGGTGGGGGTGTTGGAGGGGCGGGGTGTGCGGGTGCGGTGGGTGGCGGTGGATTATGCGTCGCATTCGTCGCAGGTGGATGGGGTGGCGGGGGAGTTGCGGGAGTTGTTGGCGGGGGTGCGGTCGGTGGTGCCTCGGGTTCCGTTTTTTTCGACGGTGGAGGGTCGGTGGGTGTCGGGGGCGGGGGAGTTGGAGGGGGATTACTGGTTTCGGAATCTGCGGTCGAGGGTGGGGTTCGCGGGTGCGGTGGGGGTGTTGGCGGGGGAGGGGTTCCGGTCGTTTGTGGAGGTGGGGGCGCATCCGGTGTTGGTGGGGGCGGTGGGTGAGGTGTTGGAGGAGGTGGGGGTGTCGGATGCGGTGGTGGTGGGGTCGCTGCGGCGTGGTGAGGGGGATGGTGGGCGTGTTCTGCGGTCGGCGGCGGAGTTGTTCGTGCGGGGGGTTCCGGTGGACTGGTCCGGGGTGTTCGGCGGGCGCGGCGGGGCCGTGGTGGGTGTGGGTGTGGGGCCTGACCTGCCGACCTATCCGTTCCAGCACGAGCGCTACTGGCTGGACGCGGACCCCTCCGGCGGGGACGGCCTCGGCGACGTCTCCACGGCCGGACTCGATCCGGTCGACCATCCGCTCCTCGGTGCCGGTGTCACCGTCGCAGGAGAGTCCTTCCCGGACACGTCCCCCGACCCGCTCGCGGCCGGTCTCACGGAAGGCGGCCCCGGCGGTGATGGCCGTCTGCTCTACACGGGCCGGCTGACGACGGATCRCCACCCGTGGCTGGCCGACCACCGTGTCGGCGGTGCCGTGGTGCTGCCCGGTTCGGCGCTGCTCGACGTCCTGGCGTGGATCGGAGATCGGGTGGGGCGGCCCGTCCTCGCCGAGCTGACGATCTCCGCGCCGATCCTGATCGACGAGCCCGCCGCGACCACCGCTACCACCAGCACCGCTGCAACCACCACCGAGGCCGCCACGCCTGAGACCACCACCGCGAACCCGGCCGCCGGCACGGACATCCAGATCGTCGTCGGTCCGCCGGATGGCGAGCGGTCGCGCCCCGTCACGGTCCACTCCCGGACCAGCCCGGACGAGGCCTGGACCGAGAACGCCCGCGGAATCCTCGCCCAGCCAGCGGGCATCGCGACTGGCGGCCCGACCGGCCCGACCGGTCGGCCTGGCTGGGCGGCGTCGTGGCCCCCGGCCGCCGCCAGCCCTGTCGACATCGACGAGTGCTACGACCGGCTTCCTGTCGACTACGGCCCCGCGTTCCACGCGCTGCGCGCGGCGTGGGTGGCCGAGGGCACCGTCTACGCCGAGGTCACGCTCCCGGACGCGGCCGTCGCCCCCGCCGGGGGCGCTTCACCCGCGTCCCGGTGGCTGCGCTCGGACGGCGTGGAACTCTCCGACGGCACCGAGCCCTCGGACGGATATGGCCTGCATCCGGTGCTGTTGGACGCGGCGCTGCACCCGCTGGGCGTGGCCGGGTTCTTCCCCGACCCGGACCAGCCACGCCTGGCCTTCGCCTGGTCGGGGGTGCAGCTGTGGGCGACCGGGGCCCGCTCCCTGCGGGTGCGGATCGCGCCTGCCGGGCCCGACACCATGACGATCAGCGGGGTCGACGACGAGGGCGCCGCGGTGATCGACGTCGAGGCACTGGTGGTCCGCCCCGTCGACCCGGAGCGGCTGACGGCCGGGCGTGGCGCGGCGCGGCGGTCGCACGCGCTGTTCGAGGTGCGATGGGAACAGACGGACGCCGCCGCGGTGCGCGGCACGGACTGGGCCTTCCACCCCGGCTCCGCCGTTCGCGACTCCGCCGTTCCCGGCGGTAGCGGCGGAGTCACGGGCGCTCCCGTGGCCGAGCGGGCAGCCCGTCCCCCGTTCGTGGTCTTCGTTCCCGCCAGCGCCACGGGTGTCGACGGTGGTGCCGGTGGTGCCGGTGGGGACGCCGGCACGGTCCCGGGCGCAGCCGTCACCGTCCGAGACGTTCCCGGCGCGGTGCGTGCCGCCGGGCTGCGGACACTGCGCGTTCTCCAGGACTGGCTGGCCGATCCCGACAGCGCCTCGTCCCGTCTCGTGGTCGTCACGCGGGACGGCGACCTGGCCCACGGGTCGGTGCGCGGGCTGGTACGCGCCGCGCAGGCGGAACACCCGGGGCGGTTCGGCCTGCTCAACCTGGACCGGGCCTACCACCTGCCGGAACCCCCCTCGGTCGGCGAGACTCCCTGGCTGGAGGCGATCGCGGCGGGTCTGGGCGCGCCGGCCGACGAGCCGTGGGTCGCCGTCCGGCCGGCGGGGGCAGGCGGGACCGAGGTGTCGGCCGCGCGGCTGCGGCGCGCCGAGCGGGCCCCGGCGCCGGCGCGGTCGCCTCTCGAGGGAGGCACCGTCCTCGTCACGGGCGCCACCGGGGGCCTCGGCCGGCTGGCCGCCGACCATCTCGCCCGGGTCCACCGGGTGCGGGAGCTGGTTCTCGTCGCTCGGTCCGTGGCGGGGGAGGAGCAGGTCGCCGAGCTGCGCGCGACGGGTGTCACCGTGCGCGCGGTCGCCGCCGACGTGGCCGACCGCGCTGCCGTGGCCGAGATCGTCGCGTCCGTCGCCGACCGCCTCACCGCGGTGGTGCACGTCGCGGGCATCGTCGAGGACGGCGTCATCGAGGCCCTCGACGAACCGCGTTGGCACGCCGTCCTGCGGACCAAGGCGGATGCCGCCTGGCACCTGCACGAGCTGACCGCCGGCCTCGACCTCGCCGCGTTCGTGCTCTACTCCTCGGCCGCCTCAGTCTTCGGTGGCGCGGGCCAGGGCAACTACGCGGCCGGCAACGGCTTCCTCGACGCGCTCGCCCGGCACCGGCGGGCGGCTGGTCTGCCCGCGGTGTCGCTGGCGTGGGGACTGTGGCAGGAGGCCGCCGGAATGGGCGGCCGGCTGAGCGCGACCGACCGGGCCCGCATGACCCGCGACGGAACCAGGGCACTGACGGCGGCCGACGGCCTCGCCCTGTTCGACTCCGCCCTGGTGGACAGCCGGCCGGAGCTGGTCCCCGTACTGCTCGACCTGGGCGCGCTCCGGCGGCGCGAGTCGCTGCCACCCCTGCTGCGCGGACTCGTGCCGGCGCCGGCCCGCCGCCGCGCCGCCGTGTCGGCGGGCCCCGCGGCGCCTGACCGGTCCGCTCTGCGCGACCGGCTCGCCGCTGCGTCGGCCGGTACCCGGGACGAGATTCTGCTGGAACTGGTCCAGGCGACCGCGGCGGTCGTCCTCGGCCACACCGATCCGGCCGCGGTCGAGCCGGACCGGGCCTTCCGGGACCTCGGCTTCGACTCGCTTACCAGCGTGGAGCTGCGCAACGGCCTGATCACCGCGGCCGGGGTGCGGCTGTCGGCGACCGTGGTGTTCAACCATCCCACGCCCCGATCGCTCGCCGGCCACCTGGCGGCGCAGCTCGCCCCGGACCTCCCGGACGGGCCCTCCGCGCCCGGCGACCCGCCGCGGGCCGTCACCGCCGTGGCGGCCGGCGCCGCCCGGGGGAGCGGCGGCCGTAACCGGGAGCAGGACCGGACCGACGACCCGATCGTGATCGTCGCCATGGCCTGCCGGTTCCCGGGCGGGATCGGCTCGCCGGCCGACCTGTGGCAGGTCGCCAGCGACGGCGTGGACGTCGTCGGCCCGCTGCCGACGGACCGCGGCTGGAACCTCACCGAGCTCTACGACCCCGACCCGGACCGCCCGGGACGGACCTACGTGCGCGCCGGCGGCTTCCTCACCGACGTGACGGGCTTCGACGCCGGCCTGTTCGGGATCTCGCCGCGGGAGGCGCAGGCGATGGACCCGCAGCAGCGGCTGCTGCTGGAGACGTCCTGGGAGGTGCTGGAGCGGGCGGGTCTCGACCCGACGTCGCTCGCGGGCACGCCGACCGGGGTGTACGTCGGCACGCACGGCCAGGACTATGCGAGCGAGGTGTCCGGCGAGCGGGCGGACGAGGGATATCTCGTCATCGGCCGGGCCGCGAGCGTGCTCTCCGGCAGGGTGTCCTACGCGTTCGGCTTCGAGGGGCCCGCGTTGACCGTGGACACGGCGTGCTCGTCCTCGCTCGTCGCCCTGCATACCGCGGCCGCCGCCCTGCGGGCCGGCGAGATCGGCCTGGCGCTGGTCGCGGGCGTGTCCATCATGTCGAGCCCRGAGGGCCTGCTCGGTTTCTCCCGGCAGCGTGGCCTCGCCGCCGACGGCCGGTGCAAGGCCTACGCGGACGCCGCGGACGGCTTCGGGATGGCCGAGGGCGTGGGCGTTCTGCTGGTGGAGCGGTTGTCGGACGCGCGTCGTCACGGCCGCCGGGTGTTGGCGGTGGTGCGTGGTTCGGCGGTGAATCAGGATGGTGCGTCGAATGGTCTGACGGCGCCGAGTGGCCGGTCGCAGGAGCGGGTGATCCGGGCGGCGTTGGCGGATGCGGGGCTGACGACGGCTGATGTGGATGTGGTGGAGGGGCACGGCACCGGGACGACGCTGGGCGACCCGATCGAGGCCCAGGCGCTGCTGGCCACCTACGGCCGGCGGCCGGCGGACCGGCCGGTGCTGCTCGGGTCGGTGAAGTCGAACATCGGGCACACCCAGGCGGCCGCCGGGGTGGCCGGG
>NZ_MAXA01000067.1 GCF_001854695.1 Parafrankia soli | reverse complement strand
CACGATCACCTCGGGTGGGAACCGGAACCCGGTGAACTCCGAGACCGGAACCGGCGGACGGGCAACACGTCGATGCACCATTCGATCATGACTGGCCTGGCGGCAGACCGCCAGACCTCGCCTACGCAACAGACCGGCGCGCCGCCCAGGTCAATCCCGCACCCCGACACACCAGCCCCACCTGGCGACAGTTCCTGCACACCCAAGCCCACGGCATCCTCGCGTGTGACTTCTTCACCATCAACCGTCCTGCTGAGCAAGCTGTACGTCCTGTTCTTCCTCGAGCTGGACTCCCGCCGGGCGCATTTCTCCGGTCACACGGCGTCACCTCCCGCTGTCTGCTGGGCGCACGAAAGATCCGGGTTAGAGCGGGTTACAGCACTTAAGTACCCGCATCAACGATTATGTTCTAATGTATTGCGCTATCTATATGAATGAAGGAGGCCCGCACTTCTCCTTGGGTCGCATTGACCTAGGATCACACTCCATGATCCTTTTATTTGCTCGGGCGGGTCTGGTTTCCCGAATGGTGGTGACGATGGTTGCCGGTATCCTCGCGGCGACTGTGGCGGTGGTGTCCGCGACTCCCGCCGGGGCCGTGGAGCCACTGTTCATCGGCTGGACGAGCCTACTGCCGCCGCTTCCCACCGCCTACGCGCCTCCCGACGCCGAGGAATGCGCCACCGGAGATCCGGCCTGCGTAGACGCGACCATCGTCCAGATGCAGACCCGCTACGACGATCTCGTGGCGAGCTGTGACCACAACGCGGTGTTCGCTTTGACCTATTTGCGTACGACGGAGGAATACCGGCGGGTAGCCGCGGAACCCGGGTTCTTCGACGACATCTCCTACGTCAACACCGAGGACGCCGTGTTCGCCGCCTACTACTTCCACGCCTACGACACCTGGCAGGCCGGRCAGAGCGCCGCGGTGCCACGCGCCTGGGAGATCGCGTTCGACGCGGCGAAGCAGCGCCGGCTCGCCGGGGCCGGCAACCTGCTGCTCGGCATGAACGCGCACGTCAACCGCGACCTCCCCCTGGTGCTGGCGTCGCTGGGTCTGGTCGCGGCGGACGGGGAGAGCCGCAAGCCCGACCACGACCAGATCAATGTCATGCTCAACCGGGTGGTCGACCCGCTGCTGTATGAGGCGGCGGATCGGCTCGACCCCTCGATCGACAACATCGCGACCCCGCTGGGCCTGTCATACACGGCGCTGATGCAAATCCTGGTCGTATGGCGCGAGTCCGCCTGGCGTAACGCCGAACGCCTGGTGAACGCCCCGACCGTCGAAGCCCGGGGACGGATCGTGAACGAGATCGAGGCGGCTGCCGCGACGACCGCCGTGACACTGCGGACCCTCTACACCCGTCCCGGTCTGCTTCCTCTTGGCCAGGACCGCGACGAGTACTGCGCCTCCCGTGGCTAGCGCCCGGGAAGGCTGCAGCGCGGGCGCGGGGTACTGTTCCGACCACAGCAGATTATGACGGGTCGGCCGGATGGCTGAGGTCGACGCCGGCCGTCAGGGGCGTTCGTGGCTGCCCGAGCAGCGGCGGGCGCCCGGCGGGGGAATCCGCTGTCGCGATGGAGGGGGGCCGTCGATGACATCAGTATCAGGTGATGCCCAGCACGTCGGCGCGGGGAGCCGGGCCGGCGAGCATGTCGGTGATGTTGAGGCCGCCGTGCTGCTCGATACGTTGAGCGAGGTGGTGTTCCGGACCGACGCGGAAGGCCGCTGGACGTATCTGAACCAGGCGTGGACGAGGCTGACCGGCTTCGAGATCGGCCCCAGTCTCGGTGCCCGGTTCCTGGACTACGTCCATCCCGACGAGTTGGAGTACACCGTCACCCTGTTCATGGGCGTGGTCGCCGGTGGCGCCAACCACTGCCATCACGAAACCCGGTACCGCACCAGTGACGGCAGCTACCGTCGCGTGCAGATCAGGGCGAACGTGCTCCGGGACGGAGACGGCGAGGTGATCGGTAACACCGGCACGATTCTGGATGTCACTGACTCCCGTCGTGGCAGCGAGACGATCGGTGAGCACGCCGCTCTGCTCGAGCTCGTCTCCTCGGACGCACCGGGCGGCGAGCTGCCCGTGGGGGTGGTCGTGTATGACGCTGATCTGCGGCTACAGCGAGGCTCACCGGTCGTTGATCGGCTGGCCGAAGCACCCCAGCGCATCGGTGACCCCCTCGCCCAGCTGATGGAACTGTTGGCGCCGGCCGCCCCGGGGCAACGCGCCCTGGGCGGTGAGTGGGGGCTGGTTGCGGTCGCGAAACGCACCAACCACGCCCAGGTCAGCGACCTCGACATCGCCGACCCCCGCCCCGGCCGGTCGCTGCGGGTGTCGGTGATCCCTTATCTGCGGGACGGGGAGGAGATGCTCGCGCTCGTCCTGGCCGACATAACCGACCTACGCCGCGCCGAACACCGTCAGGCAGGCCTCGCCCGGCTCGGCCACCGGGCCATCTCCAGCTCAGACACCGCCGCGCTGGTAAGCGAGGCCGCCGCGATGGTTGCCTCGACACTCAGCGTTGCCGGCTGCGAGCTGATCCACGTCGACCCGCGAGGCGGCGACGCAGTCGGCACGAGCCCGCTACTTGACCGAGTCCTGGCCGACGACCAGCCTGTAGTGATCGATAGCCCGGTCACCGAGCTGGCTCGTTCTCTGGCCGGATCCCCGCCAGACTCGCCGGATGTCGCCACCGTGCTCGCCACGCGTGTCGGCGGCGCAGGGTTACTGTTCGGTGTCCTCGCCGCCCACAGCACGACCCCACGTTGCTTTACCGACGACGAGGTCCAATTCGTCCAGGCGGTGGCCGATATCCTCACCGCAGCCCTCGAACGCGACCGCACCGACCACGAACTGCGCAGACTCTACCGGCGGGCGGAACACGGCAGAGCATGGCTGGCCGCAAGCGCGCACACCATCACCCAGGTCCTCGCCGCCGCCGAGCCTCGCGACGCCCTCGACCTGGTCGCAGCCACGGCGAGAACGATGGCGGGCACCGACATCGGGGTGGTTGCCGTGCCCGACGAGCACGGCAACCTGGTGATAACCACAGCCGACGTCGCTCCCGGCCTGCCGGCTGCGCCCGATTCCCTGCTCGGGCTGACCCTCGCACAGGGCGTGACCCCGGTGGCCGAGCAGCTCACGGCCGGTGGCACCGTCGTCCTCGACAGCCTCGACCTGCGTGGCAGCAGGATCTCCCCGGCGCCCGACATGCCTATCGCCACCGCACTGATCCTCCCGCTACGGATCACGCAGCGATCATCGGCCGTGCTCATCCTCGGAAACCACACGGACACAGCACACCYCCCCCTCCACGACATCGAGCTGATCGAGGCGTTCACCCACGACGCCGCGCTCGCAGTCGAACTCGTCCAGACCCAACACGACCGGGCCCGCCTCGCCGTCTACCAGGACCGCGACCGCATCGCCCGCGACCTCCACGACCAGGTCATCCAACGCCTCTTCGCGATCGGCCTACACCTACAATCCCTGACCCGGGCCGCCGGTGACATCGCCGCAGCCCGCCTCACCAGCACCATCAACGCCCTCGACCACACCATCGACGACATCCGCCACACCATCTTCGACCTACACCCCACACAACCAGGCCCATAAAACCCGACACAAACCCATCCGATCCAGGTACGCACCATTTGAGGTGGGACCCGTTCTTCGGACGGACACCAGGAATCTTCCAGCCCGGTAGCTCCCTGACCAGCACCGTTCAGTCGTCCTCTGCGATCGAGGATTTCGAGAGCGCCTGGGGCCGCTGCGGCGGACGGCGATGCTGCGGGACCCACAAGCTCAGTGCTAGCACGGATGACAGCGTGGCAACGCGCCTGCCAAGCTGGCCTGGAAGGCACATTTCTCGTAGTGGCCGCCGATAGACGATTCCGGCGAAGCAGGTTAGACGTCGGCGCAAAGGAACGCGGACCATGGGGCGGTTATGCCGGGCGCCGTCTCGCCGGGAGGCAGTCAGTTGACCGAGTTTATTGAGTACAGCGTGAGGGCCGACGACACCAGTGACAGCGGCCCAACCCTCAGCACGATAGGCGGCGAGCTGTATATAGGGTGGACCGGCGAGAACAATCACTTTGTGAACATCATGCCGATAGTCAGGCTTCCTGATGGCCAAATGTATTTCGACGGAGAACGGAAGGCGATACTGTCGAACCGTGCCGGCGGCGGCCCCGCGCTCTGTCCGTCCGAAGTCGCGGGCGAGGGCGCGCTTGTGTGGGCTGTCGACAATCCGCAGGGTGAGCTGAACGGTATAATCGGTGCCACGCTCAACGGAAACCTGAACGAGACCAGGGAACTGGTGTCGTTCGAGTGGACTGATCACAGCCCGGCAGCGGAGTTGTGGGTGAAGGAAGTGAATGTTGCCTGGACTGGCTCGAACAATCTTCAGATCAACTGCGCACCGCTGACCTGGGAGGACTCGGGCTGGACATTTTCAAGCGCACGGAAGTCAATATCGACGGAAACCACCCCGTACGAGCCGGCGCTGTCCTGGCGGCCCGCGCCGAACAGGATGTATGTCGGATGGACGGGCGAAGGCGACCACGAGCTTAACCTGATGTACTGCCAGGGCCTCGACTGGGGAACGCCCCAGCGCCGCACGGATTTCGACAGAGGGACGAAGCGAACGTTCGCCGAGTACAGCGACGGCGGTCCAGCTATTCGCGTTCAGGCTGCAACGATGATTTTCCTGTACAGAGGAAGCGGGAATGAGAACCTGAATCTCCTGCGCGTAGACCTGGATGACGGCTCCGTCATCGCCAAAAACATTTCCGGCCACCTTTCCTCCTACCGTCCTGCCATCACCGGGTTGGATGGCGTCAAGTACGTAGCCTGGACCGGATTGGATGACCATCTCTATGTCGGCCGTGTCGCGCGAGACATGGCCTAGCAAGATGATTAAATTTCTGGTGTAGGCCTGACTTTGATTGCCGGAAATGCACAGTGGCCCGATCGGGCTACGAGGCCCCGCGGACCGGCAAAGAAACGTCGCCGTTATTTTTAATTCTCGTCATTCGTGCCGGATTTATCTGATTCCGAATATTCGCCACGCATGTGCTTTGTGACTGCCGCCGGCACGGCGGTTCGGAGGGGTACAGTAGCGACGGCTACCGCCCTGGTCTTGAGGCCATCGCCGCCTTCGGAATCCGTCAAGCTGTTTGAGGCGAGTTGCTCGCAGATTTAGTTACCCGGCCTGGTCCGACTGGTCTGGCTCGTCACCGTCCTGCTGGGGTC
>NZ_MAXA01000066.1 GCF_001854695.1 Parafrankia soli | reverse complement strand
CCCCGGAGTCGTCGATCACCAGCACCCCGCCTGGGTGCGCGGCAGTAGCCGGGCCGGCCTGCAGCAGCTCCACCCGCCGGTCGTTGATCTTCTCCGGGTCCCACACCGACTCGGACAGGAAGAACTGCAGCCGCTGTACCGCCGGATGCCCCGCACCCACTACCGGCTCCGCCCCGGCCAGGCAGGTCAGCGTCTTGTTCCGGTCCCGCGGGGCCAGCAGCCCGGTCAGATACTCCCGGAACCCCCGCCGCTGCCCCAACGCCGAGAACAGATCATCAAACCGGGCAGCGTAATCCTCCAACGGGCCTGGTGCCGGCGGACAGGGCAGACGTCTGGTCATGCCAGCCTCCCTCCGCTCCTGAAAGACAACCAACAGAGCAGACCTACCCGCCACAACCTTGATCCAACGAACTACCGCTAGAGCCCACTGCGGGGCACGAGAACCCGCAGAGCCCGAACAGGCGGGATGCGGGCGTGCCCGTCGGGCCCGTCCGGAGGAGAGCGGGCGTGGTGCCCTCCTCCGGACGGACCTGATCAGACCTGATCGAACCCAGGTCAGATCAGATCAGCGAGCGCAGAACGTACAGCAGGATCCCGCCGTGGCGGTAGTACTCCGCCTCGCCGGGGGTGTCGATGCGCACCACGGCCTCGAACGAGCTGTCCCCCGCCTGCACGGTGATCGTCGGGGTCTTCTCGTCGACGTCGGCCAGCCCGGTGATGGTGAAGGTCTCCTCACCGGTGAGCCCGAGCGACTCCGCCGACTCGCCGACGGGGAACTGCAGCGGCAGCACACCCATGCCGATCAGGTTCGACCGGTGGATCCGCTCGTAGGACTCGGCGATGACGGCCCGAACGCCCAGCAGTGCGGTGCCCTTGGCAGCCCAGTCACGCGACGAGCCCGAGCCGTATTCCTTGCCCGCGAGCACGACCAGCGGCACGCTCTCGGCGGCGTACTTCTGGGCCGCGTCGTAGATCGCCACCTGCTCGCCGTCGGGGAGGTGGCGGGTGACGCCGCCCTCCACGCCGGGCACCAGCTTGTTCCGCAGCCGGATGTTGGCGAAGGTCCCGCGGATCATCACCTCGTGGTTGCCGCGGCGGGAGCCGTAGGAGTTGAAGTCCCCCGGGGCGACCCCGTTCTCGGTGAGGTAGCGCCCGGCCGGCGAGTCCTTCTTGATGGAGCTGGCCGGCGAGATGTGGTCGGTGGTCACCGAGTCACCCAGGTAGGCCAGCACCCGGGCGCCGACGATGTCGGTACGCGCGGACGGCTTGGCCGCCATCCCGTCGAAGTACGGAGGACGGCGGACGTAGGTCGAGTCCTCGACCCAGCCGAAGGTCTGCGACACCTCGCCGCCGTCACCGACGGGCAGCGCCTGCCAGCGCTCGTCTCCGGAGAGGTCGGCGTAGCGGTCCGCGAACATCTCCGAGGTGATCGCGTCGCCGACGACCTGCGCCACCTCGGTCTCGCTCGGCCAGATGTCACGCAGGTAGACCGGCTCGCCGGCGGTGTCGGTGCCCAGCGGGTCGGTGTCGAGGTTGATGTCCATCGTGCCGGCGAGCGCGTAGGCGACGACCAGCGGCGGGGACGCCAGGTAGTTCATCTTGATGTCGGGGTTGATCCGGCCCTCGAAGTTCCGGTTGCCGGACAGGACGCTGACGACCGCGAGGTCCGCGTCGTTGATCGCCGCGGRGACCTCGGGCTCCAGCGGGCCGGAGTTGCCGATGCAGGTGGTGCAGCCGTAGCCGACCAGGTTGAAGCCGACCTTGTCCAGGTAGGGGATGAGCCCGGCGCGCTCGTAGTAGTCCATGACCACCTTGGAGCCGGGCGCCAGGGTGGTCTTCACCCATGGCTTGCGGGTCAGCCCCTTCTCGACGGCGTTGCGGGCGAGCAGCGCGGCACCGACCATGACCTGCGGGTTGGACGTGTTGGTGCAGGACGTGATCGCGGCGACGGCGACCGCCCCGTGGTCGATCTCGCAGGTCGTGCCGTCGGCCAGGGTCAGCTTCGTCGGGCTGGACGGGCGGTCGGCGACGTCACCGGAGACCGCGTTGGCCGAGACCGGGGCGTCGGACGGCTTGTCCGCGAACGCGGCGGCCGAGTCGGAGGCGGGGAAGGACTCGGCGTCGGCCTCGTCGGCGCCGCCGTTGGCCAGCAGCACCGGCTGGGCGTAGTTGGCGAGCGCGGTGCGGAACGCCTTCTTCGCGTTCGACAGCAGCACCCTGTCCTGCGGGCGCTTGGGGCCGGCCAGCGACGGGACGACGGTCGACAGGTCGAGCTCGAGGGTGGTGGTGTACTTCGCCTCGTGGCTCGGGTCATGCCAGAGGCCCTGCTCCTTGGCGTACGCCTCGACCAGCGCGACGAGCTCGTCGGGGCGGCCGGTGAGCCGCAGGTAGGACAGGGTCTCGGCGTCGATCGGGAAGATCGCGCAGGTGGAGCCGTACTCGGGGCTCATGTTGCCGATCGTGGCCCGGTTCGCCAGCGGCACGTTCGCGACGCCCTCGCCGTAGAACTCGACGAAGCGGCCGACCACGCCGTGCCTGCGCAGCTGCTCGGTGATGGTCAGCACCATGTCGGTGGCGGTGGTGCCGGCGGGCAGCTCACCGGTGAGCTTGAAGCCGACGACGGTCGGGATCAGCATGCTCACCGGCTGGCCGAGCATGGCGGCCTCGGCCTCGATGCCGCCGACGCCCCAGCCGAGCACCCCGAGACCGTTGATCATCGTGGTGTGGCTGTCCGTCCCGACGAGGGTGTCGGGGTAGGCCAGGGTGCCCTCGGCGGTCTCCTTGGTGAAGACCACGCGGGCGAGGTGCTCGACGTTGACCTGGTGCACGATGCCGGTGTTCGGCGGCACCACGGTGAAGTTGTCGAACGCCGCCTGGCCCCAGCGCAGGAACTGGTACCGCTCGCGGTTGCGCTGGAACTCCAGCGTCGCGTTCAGCTCGAACGCGTCCGGCCGTCCGAAGTGGTCGGCGATGATCGAGTGGTCGATGACCATCTCGGCCGGGGCGAGCGGGTTGATCTTCGTGGAGTCCCCGCCGAGGGCGACCATGGCCTCGCGCATCGCGGCGAGGTCGACGACACAGGGAACTCCGGTGAAGTCCTGCATGATCACCCGGGCCGGGGTGAACTGGATCTCCTGGCTCGGTTCTGCCGCCGGGTCCCAGTCGGCCAGCGCGCGTACGTGGTCGGCGGTGATGTTGGCGCCGTCCTCGGTGCGCAGCAGGTTCTCGAGCAGAACGCGGAGGCTGTACGGCAGGCGGTCGGCCCCGGGCACCGCGTCCAACCGCCTGATCGTGTAGGTGCGATCACCTACCGCGAGTCTGCCGGTGCTGCCGAAGCTGTCCATGGCCTTCGTCTCCTCCTCGTCACCTCACCCGCTCCTCGTCTGCGGGGAGGTCCGACACCAGCAGCGATCACATCCGGTCGACACCGTGACTCGCCACGGTTCGGCCACCTCGCCCCATCCTGGCACTCTCAGGGGTGACGGCGGTGGCTGGAACCGTCGGTCACGTCCGGCGGGGGCCGGTGGGCCTGTGACCATCGCCTCCCGGACGCCGGTGTACCCCACCGAAATCCGAGCCGCATTTAATTAGCAAGGCTAAAAATATCAGGTGGTCCGTCCGGACGCGCGCCTCACGCCATGCAGCCGGGCAGAACGGGACGATAAGGGTGCTGGCGACCGAGGTGGGATGTCCCACCCGGCTGGGGTCCACCTTGGACGGGTCCGCCGCACGATGAGCGCCCCGTCGGGGACGGCCCCGCCTCGCGGCAGGCGCTCCTCGGGAACGTACCCGCCCGCGGAAGAAGCGGGCCGGGCAGCCGCTACGACCAGACAGCCGTGATGTCGCGCTGCCAGTTCTCCATCGTGAACGGGGACCGCCGCAGCCGCCGCATCGCCTCACGGCGCTCGTCCATCGTGGGCGGGACGACCGCCAGATCGGCCGCGGTGTTGGCCCAGATCTCGTTGGGGGTGCCCAGCGGCAGCATGGTGATCCCGGGCAGCACCCGGGCGATCTCCCCCACTCCCGGCAGGTCGGACGACAGCACCGGGGTCCCGACCGCGCAGGCCTCGAGCACCACACTCGGCAGCCCCTCGCGCAGCGAAGTCACCAGCAGCAGCGAAGAGGTCACCAGCAGCTTCGGGATGTCGAGCCGCTCGCCGATGAACTCGACCCGGTCGGACACACCCAGACCCCGGGCCAGGGTCATCAGCCGCTCGGTCTCGTCCTCGGTCTGGCGCCCGACGATCCGCAGGCGGACGTCGAGCCCCCGCGCGCACATCGCCGCGACGATCTCGATGGCCCGGGCCCGGTTCTTGACCGGGTCCGGGCGGGCGACGTGCAGGACGGTCAGCTGCGGTGTCATGGCCTCCCCGAACTCGTCGAGTTCGGGGAGGTCCGGCATGGGCCGCTGGCCCGCGATGGCCACTCCGAAGGGCTCGAGCTCGACCCCGTTGTAGATGACCCGGCACCGAGGGTCGAGCCGCCAGGTCTCCCGCCACCGTCCGCGCATCGCCGCCTCGCTGGCCGCGAGCAGGTCGGTGGCGAACGCGTCCAGCAGCACCCGCCCCACCATCCGCTGGAGGCGGCCGCGGAGGCTCTCGCCGCTCTGGTCCGCGCCGCTGAAGAAGTGCGCGACACGGCGCGGCACACCGGCCGCCCGGGCCACCGCGAGCACCACGCCCGAGAAGGTCGCCACACCCGAGTGGACGACGTCCGGCCGGACCGAACGCAGCAGCCGGTAGAAGGCGAGCGGGAACCTCAGGCCGGCGCGGCAGTAATAGACCTCGCCGCCCAGTGCCCGGATCTCGTCGTCCAGCGATCCGGGGGCACCCGAGGTGACGCAGAACAGCAGCCGGTACTCCTGCGGGTCCAGGCGCCGCAGGAGGTTGACCGCGCGGATCACCTCGCCCGCCCGGTCCATCCTCGGGAGCACCTCCAGCACCGTCACAGGACTGTCGCGGTCAGGGCGGGCGGGCGCGGGGTCCACCCGCCTCCCGTCCGACGTGCGCTCGCGGTCGTTTCCCGAGCCGCGCCGCCCGCCGTGACCGGTGGTCCCGTCGACCGCGGCGGGTCTGTCGATCGCAGTGGGTCCCGCGCTCTTGTCCGCCGGGGAACGGGCGCACGCCGCCGCGTCGGCACTCCGACGGATCCGAGACTCCGTGTTGACCTCCTCCCCGGTCTGAAGGCCGGGGATTCCCACACCTCGCGGTGCGGGTTCCTGCTTCGTCAACGGATGCCTCCTCGCTTCAGGAGCGAGGCGGTCTCACTCCATCTCCACAGG
>NZ_MAXA01000065.1 GCF_001854695.1 Parafrankia soli | reverse complement strand
CGGGGCATACAAAGCCACGACGAGCCAACATCACGCACGGTCACCAGCCCCGGTCAGGTCACCGTGCCCCACCCCGGTTAACTTCGAAGACCCAGTATCCGCTGGCCGCCTGGCCTCGGACAGGACTGGCTCGGATCGCTGCTGTGGGAGCGTCTCAGTCACATCCGCGAGGCCTCCGGGCGGATTGCCGAGGAATCGGTACCTCGTTCAGCGATCACCGACTGGGCAGCCGGGCTCATCGAAACCGACATCGACTGAAGCACCTCGATGATGCCGAGGGAACTGAACACATCCAGAACTTTGTTCATTGGCGTCACGAGGCAGATGTCGTGTCAGGGGCAGGGTGACGCGTAGGGCGTGTTCGGGAAGTTGGCGTACCACTCCTTGGAGCCGATCTGGTTTGACGGGTCGGCGCAGGCGTTGCGGGTGAGCACCGCGGGGTCGACCGTCCACAGTCGGACGGAGCCGTCGCCGCTGGCCGACACGACGGTCCGCCCACCGGGGACGAACATCGCCGCGCTCACCGCCTTCGTGTGGCCGCGCAGGTCGGTGAGCAGGACGGGGTCCGCCGGGGCGGAGATGTCGGTGAGCCGGACGGTCTCGTCCTCGCTGGCCGAGACCAGGATGGCGCGGTCGGGGCTGAAGGCGACGCTGGTCACCCCGCCGACGCCGCCGGGGGTGGAGCCGAGGTCGACGACCGATCCCGGGCCGTCGACCCGCCAGGTGTGCACGGCGCCGTCGATGCCGCCGGCGGCTAGGGTCGAGCTGTCGGCGGAGAAGGCGACGGACTGCACCGTGCGGCCGGTGCCACGCAGGGTGGAGCTGGTGGCGGGCCGCGCCGGATCTGCGACGTTCCACAGCCGGACGGAGCCGTCGTCGCCGGCGAGGGCCAGCAGGCCGCCGCGCGGGGAGAACGCGAGCGACCGGATCCCGGCGACGGCGCCGTCGGTCGCCGACCGCCGCTGCGGATGGGCCGGGTCGGTCACCGCCCACAGGCCGACCTGGCCGTCGTCGCCGCCGGAGGCGAGGGTGCCGCCGTCCGGGGCGAAGGCGACGGAGCGCACCCGGTCACGGTGGAACGCGATGGTGGCGAGCGCGCCGGCGCGGGCGGGGTCGGTAACGTCCCACAGCCGGACGGCTCCGTCGCCGACACCGGCCGCGAGCAGGTTCCCGCCCGGGTCGAAGGCCACCGAGTAGACCCAGTCACCGACCCCGGAAATGGTGCCGGCGTGGCCGGGATGGGCGAGGTCGGTGAGATCCCAGAGCTCGATGGTCCCGGCTTCCGTCCCGGCGGCGAGCAGCCGGCCGTCGGGACGCAGGGCGGCGCTCAGGACGCGGCTGCCCAGCGGGGCCACCACCGGGTCGACGTCGGCCGCGAACAGGCCGATCACCGCGTTGCGGGTGGACGCCGACTCCGGCGCGGCGTGGTAGGCCGCGAGCGCGAGCCGGCGGGCGAGTGGGCGGTCCTGGAACTGCAGCCGCAGCGCCCTGGCCGCGACCTGCTCGGGCACGCCGGTCGGGCTGGGCGCGCCCCGGTTGTCGACCACGACGAGCACGACCGTCGCGATGACCGCGGCGAGGATCGCCGCGAGCAGGGCGATCCCGCGCCACCCATGTCGGCTCCGCCTGCCCTGGCTCCGCCCGTGCGCTTTGGCCCGCCCGGCCGTTCCGGCGCGACGATCCGTTCCGGCGCGACCGGCCGTGGACGGCGCCGGCGAGCCGTGCGGGGACAGAACGGTAACCGGGGTCGGCGGGACGGCCTGCGTCTCCACCGATGACGGCGACGGCGACGGATTCCCGGGTGTTCCAGGTATCCCAGGTGTTCCAGGCGTCCCGGGCGCGACCGGCTGGACGAGCGCGGTGACCTCTGCGAGCGGGGGTCCCAGGGGTAGTTCGGCCTCGTCCACGCGCATGTCGAGCAGCCGGGCGTAGAGCTGCTCGGCGGTGGGCCGATCGGCCGGGGCCTTGCGCATCGCCTCCTCGACCAGCGGACGCAGGGAGTCCTCGAAGCCGTCGAGCGTGGGGGTGTCGTTGACCGTGCGGTAGAGCAGCGCGGCGGCCGGGCCGGTGCCGAACGGGTAGCGGCCGGTGGCGGCGTACACGAGCACCCCGCCCCAGGCGAAGACGTCCGCCGCGGAGGTGATCGTGTCGCCGCGGGCCTGCTCGGGGGCCATCAGCGCGGGGGTGCCGACGGGGTGCTCCCCGCTCAGCACGGACGCCGTGTCGAGCGCGCGGGCGATGCCGAAGTCGATGACCTTCGGGCCGAGTCGGGAGAGCACGATGTTGCTGGGCTTGAGGTCGCGGTGGACGATGCCGGCGCGGTGGATCGCCATCAGCGCGGTGGCCATGCTGGCGGCGAGCTGGTGCAGCTCGGCGGGGTGCAGCGGCCCGCGCTCGCGCACCACCTCGGCCAGGGTCGGGCCGTCCACGAACTCGGTGACCAGGTAGGGCACGTCGGCGGTGACGTTCACGTCGAGCACCGCCGCGGTGCAGAACCGGGCGACCCGCCGGGCGCTGTCCGCCTCCCGCTTCAGCCGCTCGCGGAACTCGGCGACCCGCGCCAGGTCGGGTCGGACGAGCTTGACGGCCACCTGCCGCCCGGAACCGTTCAGCCCGAGGTAGACGGTGCCCATGCCGCCCGCGCCGAGCCGGCGCAGCAGCCGGTACGGCCCGACCCGCACCGGATCGGCGCCGTCGAATCCATCGAACCCATCGGATCCACCGGGTCCATCAGATCCATCGGATCCACCGAGGCTGGACGAGCTCACCGTCACCCGCTACGGCTGCCGCCGCCGGGGGCGACGGCCGCGCAGGGGGCCGTCTGGCGGTGGACGGCGAGGGACCCGAACGCGAGCAGGAACGGCAGCGCCACCGACGGGACGGATGCACTCGTGTCCGCGGAGACCAGCATCATGTCGACGCCGGAGGCGAGGTGGGCGCCGCAGTCCGCGGCGACCTGCCGGTGGCCGGGACGGAAGCTCGCGAAGCGCACCACGGTCTCGAAACGGCCGTCCTGGTCGGCGACGGTACGGCCGACGAGCTCGCCGCCGGCGGTCAGGGTCGTCTCCGCGCCCGGGGTGCAGCCGGCGCCCTGCGCGTAGAGGAGGTCGCCGGCGGCCAGCACGTACCGGTCGAAGCGCAGCTCCCCGGGTTCGGGCTCGCGCGCTACGGGGACGCCGGGCGGCGGTGGCGGCGAGCCCGGCCGGGCGATCGGGGTACAGGCACCGAGGACGCGCGCCGTGCCCGGCGGGCACTTCGCCGACTCGGCCGGCTCCGCGCACCTGCTCCCGAGCGGGACGGTGACGCCGCCCGGGCAGAACGTGCGGTCGGGTGGGCAGGCGGCGGTGCTGGGCGCGGTGGAGCCGTCCCAGCAGGCGACGGGCACGGGCCGGGCCGACGCCGGCTTCGGGCACGGCTCCCCCACGGCCACGCTGACCGGGGTGTTCGGGCACTGGACGCGCCGGATCGGGCAGTCGCCGGCCGTCCGGGCCCACGAGCCGTCGTCACAGCGCACGACCGGGGCCCCGCCGCTGCCACTGCTGCCGCCGCTGCCGCCGCTCGTTCCGCCGCCGCCTCCGTTTCCGGAGTCCCCTCCGCCGTCGGACGGGCCGCCGGTCGGGTGGTCGCCCGGCGGGCAGCCGGGCAGGGGCAGCGCGTCGAACGGGCGGCCGAGGCTCGGGCAGACGACGGTGCCGCCGCAGTTCCCGCCCGTTGCCGCCGTCGAGCCGGTACCCCGGCCGGCCCCGCAGGACGGGCTCGATGTGGGGCCTGCGGTCCCACCAGGGGTGGGGGTCTCCCCGGGATCGGCTGTCTCACCGGGGGTGGCCGGCGGGCAGCCGCGCCGGCGCGGTGCCGCTCCCCCAGCCGCGCACGAGGGCGAGGTGGTCGGAGTGCCTGGCGCGGTCGTCGGGCTGTCGCCTCCCGACCCGGCCCCGCCGGGTGCGGTCGTGCCCGCGGGCGCGTCCTGATCGCCGGAGTTCGGCTCGGTAGCGCCGGCCGGCGGCGCCGCTCCGGTACCCGCCGGCGGCGGCACCGGCTCCGCGGACGGCGCGGGCGCAGGGGCAGGGGCAGGCGGTGGCGGCGGTGCCGGCTGTTCGGACGGCGACACAGCCGGCGCTTCGGACGAGGACGTGACCGCCGGCGCGACGGTGTCGAGCGCCGAGGCCGGCACGGCCGCGCCCCCGGCGGGCGGAACAGCACCGATGACGCCGCAGAACAGAGCGGTGAACGCGAGCAGGAGAACACGGAGAACCCACGGTTTCCCGCGCATTCCAGCGGCGCGTCGCCCGCTCACCATCCACCCACCCCCGGAATAGTTTTCCAGCATTGTGAAAGCCGGCCGCGATCCCGCCCGACACGCGGGCCGGTGATCGCCGGTACCACCCAATGGTGGAGTTCGACGGCGGCGCGGCCCCCGAAGTGCGCCACCCGAACGGCGCCCGCCCCCACCCAATACGATTGCGGTGAAGGGCCGCCGACATCCTGGCCAGCGTAACATCCGATTCGGTGAGCTACCGGCCGGAAGGGGAGATGTGATTTCCGGATCGCGCGGGCCGGCAACGGCACCAAAATGCCGTCTCCTCGCCGCCCTTGTTATCTGCATGACATGGCTCGGGGTATTCTTCGTACCCACCGCCTGGGCGGAGAACGACAATACGACACGGCTGTCCGTCACCATCGACGGCCGCCCCCTCGATGGTGACGTCGTCCTCGACGCGTCGGCCGCGACGCGCCTCGTCGTCGGCCTGGAGAACCTCGGCCGGTCGGCGCTCGAGGTCGACTCGGTGCGGCTGAGTGGAACGGTGCTCGGCCTGACCTTCTTCGACTACGACACCCGGGTGCGCACGACCGTCCCGGCCCGCGGCGCGGCGACCTGGACGGTCGATCTCGACCTGCGCGACCTCGCCCGGCGGGCCAGCGGCTCGCTGCCGGTCAGGGTGGAGATCCGTGACACCGATCTCGCCACGGTGGCCGCCGCGAACGGGCACGCCGACGTCCGCGGCTCGCTGTTCTCCACCTACGGCCTGTTCATCCTGGGCATGTTCACGCTCACGGGCTTGCTGCTCGCGGCGGCCCTGCTCGCGGCGCGGCGGAACGCTCCCGCACCGGCACCATGGCGGCGTGGGCTACGTCTCGTCCCGGCGGGCACGGCGGCGGGGCTTTTCCTGGTTCTCGTGCTGTCGGCGGCGCACCTGACGACCCCGTCGACACCAACCGATCTCGCGATCACCCTCTGCACCGCGCTGATCACCTTCGGGATCGGCCGCGTCCTGCCGGCCCGCACCCCACCCGGAGGTGCGGACGCCAACTAGGGCCTGTTCTGAGTCCGGATCACAATCGGGGTGTTCGTCCTTCGTCCGGGTGCTTCGGCTGGTAGCACGGTTGTATGACGCGTGGTGATC
>NZ_MAXA01000064.1 GCF_001854695.1 Parafrankia soli | reverse complement strand
CACTCGATCAGCTCTTCGGCAGTCCACTCACGCCGCACCCAACGCCCCCGAAGTCACGCAGCCACGTGATCAGACGACAGGCTACGACCACACCAGCCACGACCGAAAGCCTTTCGACCAACTACCCAGAGCTACATGTCACCTCGTGACACCGACCCGAGTACCGGGCCTCGCCAGCAGCCGCCGCCGGACCTGCTCAAGATCGCCAGGTTGCAGGCCTGCCCACCGCTGGTGGGTGTCGGCGTCGAACCCCGCGAGGTCCACAACGGCTCGCCGGGCAGCGACTCCCTGCGCGGCGCGAGCCGGACGTCGATCAGCGGGTTCCGGTCGTCGCCACGGCCGGGCGTGGCGACGAGAAGCGGGCCGAAGTACAGCGGCGTGCCATGCAATCCCGCCGTGGTGATCCGTGCCCAGAACACGGCGCCGAAGCCGGGGCCCTACTGCGGCGGGCGCGTCCAGGCGCGGACGGTAGAAATGCGCCGGCGGACGCCACGTACTGCGTCGAGTACRGCGACGCCTGGAGGTATGCACCGCTGGCGTACTAGACGGGGCGCCTGCCCAGGTCGTGAGCACTCGTAGCCCAGCCAGATCATCGCCGTTCGCACCTGGCGCCGCGTTCCTTTGAAGTTCTTCACCCAGCTGGGCCGGTTCCCGCAGGGCCGCAGCGAGCTGCCGGACGAAGCCGTCGAGTACGTGGCCCGTCAGGGCGGGGTGGAGCCCGGCGAGGCCGGCGCCCACTCAGTCGAGCCTGGACCGCGGCCCGCCGTCCACCCGGAACCGGCCGAGCACCGGTAGGACGGTCGCCCGCAAGGCCGTTTAGACCTCCTCGCATGCCCCCTCGGCTGAGACAACGGCGAACGACGACGCCTCCGGCATGGAGCGGTACGCCTCGTCGAAGGCGACGAGGTAGTCGAGTTCCTCACGGTCGCGTCCACGCTGCTCCACCCGCCGCTGCGCGAGCCCGGCCGGGACGGACAGATAGCAGACCAGGTCAGGCGCAGGGAACCGGCGGAACGCGGCACGCACTCGACGTTCGCCACGGTCGCCGCGGGCACGCATGACCGCGTACTGACAATAGGCATAGCGGTCCATCACCGCGACGCGGCCGGTCAGCCAAGACAACGCGAGCGCCCGGCTGACCGCCACCCAGCGCATGGAGGCCTCGACCACGACGTAGGCGCGGCAGCCGAACAGCGCCTGCCCGTCTGTGCGGCCGAGCAGGCGCGCCAGCGCATCCCAGATCGGGCGACCGCCGGCGTTCTCGAAGTAGCGGCCGGCACGCCCTGCCCGTTCAACCAGGCCGCGAGTTGTCTGGCCTGGGTCGTCTTGCCCGACCCATCCACCCCGAGCAAAGCGATGATCGGCCGGCGTCGCACCCGACAAGCGTAGATGTCTGGCCGTCACGGGGTCCGTGGTGACGTTCCGCGCATTGGGAGTGCAACAGTTGCCGGGTTCCTCAGCTCAGCGGTAAGCCGGCCATGCCCTGACCAGGGGCTACGGCCGCGATCCACCCCCGTTGCCCCACTTTGAGGCTTCTTCATCCTCTGTGGGAGCATCTCGCTCGTTATGAGCATCCTTCAGCGTGGCTGAAGTTCAGGGGGTTGGGTTGGCTCTCGCGGCGGTGCGTGACCTCCGGGAGCTGCGCGCGCCGGCGAGCGAGGAGGAGCTCGCAGGCTTCGAGCTGGAGGTGCTGTCGGGGTTCGTGCTGGCGCGGGCGTCGGCGGGGCTGACCGACAGCACGATCCGCAACGACACCAACCACCTGGATCTGATCAGGACCTGGTTCGCCCAGCCGCTGTGGGAGATGCAGCCGGCCGACACCGACCTGTATTTCGGCAAGGCGCTGCGCGACGCCAAGCCGTCGACCCGGACAGGGCGGGCCGCAGCGCTGGCGGTGTACTTCGAGTTCTTGGAGCTCCGCCACAAGGTCGAGATCTACAACATGACCGGGCGGGTGGCCGAGTGCCCGCTCGACGAGGTGAACCGTCCCCGGGCCTTCGTCGAGCCGCAGGTGCGGATACCGCCGACCGAGGCCGAGATCGAGCAGCTGTTCGCCGGGTGGCGTCAGGAGCTCGCCACGTGCCGCAAGTTCGCGCCGGCGGCCCGCAACTATGCCGCCGCGCGGCTGGCGGCCGACGTCGGGTTGCGGATCAACGAGATTCGGATGCTCGACCTGGACGACGTCCGCTGGGAGCTGGGCCGGTTCGGCAAGCTCAACGTCCGCCACGGCAAGGGATCACGGCGCAAGGGGCCGAAGGCGCGCATCGTGCCGATGATCAACGGCGCGGATCGGAACGTGCACTGGTTCATCGAGGACGTCTGGGGCCATTTCGACGGCGACCACACCCGGCCGGGAGCCCCGCTGTTCCCGTCCGAGCGCAAGAACCAGGACGGCTCGTGCGGCCGAGTGACCGCCGACGTGTTCCGCCGCTCCCTGGCGCAGGCCGCCGCCGAGCACCTGCCGACCTGGGCGGGACGGCTGACCCCGCACGTGCTGCGGCACTACTGCGCCTCCGAGCTCTACCGGGCCGGCATGAACCTGTTCGCCATCCAGGAGCTGCTCGGTCATTCCTGGACCGGAACGACGGCCAGGTACGTCCACGTCCACAGCACCCACGTCGAGGACGCCTGGGTCACCGGCCAGCAGCGGGTCGCCGAGCGCTGGAAGGGACTCGCTCCGTGACCGTCACCTGCAGGAGAGAAGAGGGCGCACCGTGAAGTGGAACCTGCGGCTCGCCGCGGCCAACCGGGGCATCTGGAAGGCCAGCGAGCTGCACAGGATGCTCGCCGAGCGCGGCATGGTGATCAGCGCCGGGAAAATGTCCGGGCTGTGGTCCGGCAGCCCCAACGCCATCAAGCTCGACGAGCTGGACGTCATCTGCGTGGTGCTCGGCTGCGGCGTCGACGAGCTGCTGCTGCCCGAGCCGGAGAAGGTGCCCGCGGCGGTGCCGGCCGCCGACGGCGAGCAGGCGGTCGCCGCGGCGGCGCACACCCGGGCGGTCACGCCCCGGCCGCGCACCGGCCGGTCCTTGCCGCCTCGGTGACCTGCCGGCGCTGCGGCCGCTCGCTGCCCGCCGGCGGCCGGCGCGACCGGCTCTACTGCAACGCCAGCTGCCGGAACATGGCCTACGCCGCCCGGCGAGCGGCCGGCGTCCCGCCCTGGAATCGGATACCCCCGCGCTGCGGGCGGCCGCGACGCGGGCCCGGGAACTGGGCGAGGCCCACGGCTGGTCGCCCTCGACCACCCGGTGCGCGATGGACGGTCTGGCCGTCGTCCTGGACGGCCGGCCCGCGGGCCACCGTCTCCGGCTTACCGAGGTCCGCGCCGTCCTTCCGCGGCAGGCCTCCAGCGCGCGGGTCGCCGAAGTTCTCACCGACCTCGGGCTGCTCGAGGACGACACCGCGCCGCCGATCCGCGCCTGGGTCGAGCGCCGGACCGACGACCTGCCCGCCGCTTTCGCCGTGATCGTGCGGGCCTGGCTGCTGGTGCTGCTCGACGGCGACGCCCGCTCCCGGCCGCGGTCGCAGGCCAGCATCTACGTCTACTTCGGCGGCGTCCGCCCGCACCTGCAGCGCTGGGCGGCAACCCGCGGCCACCTGCGCGAGGTCACCACCGCCGACGTGAAGACCGCGCTGGATCCGCTGCGCGGCGAGCGGCGCAGCAACGCGATCGTCGCGTTGCGATCGCTGTTCCGGTTCGCCAAGAAACGCGGCCTGATCTTCGCCGACCCCACCGCCCGCCTGGCCGTCCCCCGCCCCGACCGCCACAGCCTGCTGCCGCTGACCGACACCGAGATCCACACCGTCGAACAGACCGCCGTCGCTCCGGCGCAACGGCTGATCGTCGCGCTGGCCGCCGTCCACGCCGCCCGCGCCGCGGCGATCCGCCACCTGGCCCTCGACGACCTCGACCTGCCCAACCGACGCATCACCCTCGCCGGCCACACCCAGCACCTCGGCGAAATGACACGCCAGCTGCTACTGACCTGGCTTGAGCACCGCCGCACCAGCTGGCCTCACACCCCCAACCGGCACGTCCTCATCAACGAGAGAACCGCCCTGGGAACCGGCCCCATCAGCCCCAACTACCTTCACCAGCACCTGCTGCGCCGCGGCGTCCACCTCGACCGCATCCGCGCCGACCGCGTGCTCCACGAGGCCCTCACCGTCGGCCCCGACCCCCTGCACCTGGCCCTCGTCTTCAACCTGTCGCACACGACCGCCAGCAGATACGCCGCCATCGCCCAGAACCTCCTCGACGCCCACCCCGCCGACCGATGACCGCGCGCGGGCCTGGCCAAGGAGGGGCTGGTCGGCCCCTCCTTGGCCAGGCCGAACCCACCTCAGACTCGTGCCGCCAAGGGCAAAAAAACCCGCTGGTAATTCTCGGAACTTCGTACGCAGATGGCGAGAAATCCATATAGCCTCGCGCGCAAGGTTCGCTGATCGTGCGGTGGGGGGCCGGATGCAGCGAGGGTGGACTCCAGAAAAGCTGATCGCCAGCTGGACGTTAGTTAAGGAGACACGGACGGGACTGGCCGCGCTGTGCTGGGCGCGGACCAGAGAGCTGGTCCCTCCCATGACCTCGGCGGCGACGTGATCAGCGACGTCGCCGCCATCGGCGGCCTGATCGGCCTCGCGGCATCGGTGCTCCTCCTGGCCTGGCAGTGTTGGGAGGTCGCCAAGCAGACGAAGATCGGCAACTCGATCGGGGGCGCTTCGGTCATCCAGGAGGCCATGAACAGCGATCGAGAGTTGCACTCGGTGTTCCTCGAACGCCCTGAGCTGCGCGCCTACTTCTATGACAGCAAGGCTCAACCCTCAGAGGGGAGTGACAGAGACCGAGTTCTGACTCTCGCGGAAATGTTCGCCGACGTTCTTGAGGTCGGCCTCCTTACTACTCGACTCGTGCCCTCCACCGATTCCAACGACGACTGGACCAGCTATACAAGACACATCTGCGACCACAGTCCCGCCCTAGTGGAGTTCGTACGGCAGCACCCCGAGTGGTATCCGAACGTGACCAGGGTCCTGAACGGACGAAGTGGAACACCGACCGGAGGGTGAGGCGCCGGGGCCAAGTCTCCGGGCGGGCGCACGGACGCGGGGCGACGGCGCGAAATGATCGCGCCAGCCAGGCGAGGGCCCATGTCGCCCCGCCGAACCCGCCTCAGCCTCGAACCCGATCATCGAAACGGCCGTGGGTTCGTGGCGAAGAACCTTCAGTCAGGCTGAACTTGCGGAGGTCGTGCCGGTAAGAAACGTGTCACCAGCCGCAAACGGCGATGATCTAGATGGCCTGTGGCTCGGCGGCGAGTTCGTGGCGGGTCCGGCCGGCGACTCCTCTGGCGTCAGGGACAAGCGCC
>NZ_MAXA01000063.1 GCF_001854695.1 Parafrankia soli | reverse complement strand
GAATCGACTACGCGCTGACCGTGAAGGGAAACCAGCCGACGCTCTACCGGAAAACCTTCGAGCAAACCCTTCCCCTTCTCCAAAAACCCCCACAGCACGAAGTCGAGGAACGCGGCCACGGCCGAATCAAGAAATGGCAGGCCTGGACCACCGAAGCCAAGGGGATCGGGTTTCCGGAGGTCGYGACCGCTGCCGTCATCCGTCGCGACGAATTCGACCTCAAGGGAATCCGTGTCAGCCGTGAATACGCTCACATTCTCACCAGCGTCKCCGGCAACCGCGCCACTGCCGCCTACATTCACAGGCTCATCCGCGGGCATTGGGGCATCGAGAACGAAATTCACTACCCGCGCGACACCGCGTGGCGCGAGGACGCCAACCAGACCCACACAGGAAATAGTCCACACACGCTCGCCAGCTTCCGTAACCTGGCGATCGGGATCATCCGCCGAAACGGCATCAGGAAGATAAAGGAAACCCTCGAGTACATAGCCGGCGACCGCGACCGGGTACTCCCACTCCTCGCTACGGAATGTCACTAAACATAGCACTGAGTTACCTCGCCGAGGCCCTGGTGGCGGACTGCGCCAATGCGTCAGTGTCGGCGCAGTCCGTCCCGCGGTTCTACCGTTGGGAGGTCAGATATCCGATCGTGCGTCGTCGAGGTGGTAGCGGGTGGGAGATCCGAGGATCGACTATGAGGCCGTTTTTCGGGCTCTCCCCAGCCCGACCTTGCTACTGACCCCTGAATTAATCATACTTGCCGCCAACGAGACATATATTCAGGTGTCGGAGCGTACGCGCGAGAACCTGCTGGGACGCTACCTGTTCGACGCTTTCCCGGACAATCCGGAGTACCGGTCCGCGTCAGCGGTGCGCGCACTTGGCGCGTCGCTACGGCGAGTGYTGGCCACCGGGAAGCGCGACACCATGGCGGTCCAGCGTTACGACGTGGAGGCGCCAGGGCGTCCAGCTGTGTTCGAGGAGCGGTACTGGAGCACGGTCAACACTCCGGTGCTTGATCCTGACGGGCAGGTGGCGCTGGTGGTGCACCAGGGGAGGAGGCGACCGACCTCGTCCGCATGTGTGCCGGAGAAATGGGAGACGACCGGCAGCACACGCTGGAGGCGGAACTGCTGGCCCGTGCTCGGGAGCTACACGAAGGCAACGAGCAGCTGCGTCGAACTCACGCTCGGGAACGCGAGGTGGCCCTGGCCCTCCAGGAAGCAATGCTGCCCACGCCCGCACCGACCGGGCACGTCAAGGCGGCAGTGCGGTACCGGCCCGCCGCCAGCACGATGAACGTGTGCGGCGACTGGTACGAACTGGTGGAGCTATCCGAGGACCGCGTCGCGGTGGCCGTGGGCGACGTCGTCGGCCACGGACTGTCGGCCACGGGCACGATGGGCCAACTGCGCAGCGCACTGAGCGCCATGGTCCGAGTGGCCGACGGGCCCGCAGCCGCCCTGGACGTGCTGGACCTGTACGCACGGTCGGTAGAAGGCGCCGAGTCGACCACCGTCGTGCAGGCGGTCGCCGACTACGACACGCTCACCGTCACCTACAGCCGGGCAGGTCATCCGCCGCCGGCACTGGCGCACGTCGGCGGCGCCATCGAGTTCCTCGACCAGACCGTCGACCCGCCGCTGGGCGCGAGCCCGGAACACCTGCCCCGGTCCCAGGCCACCGCGACGTTCGCGGTCGGCGCCACGCTGACGCTGTATACCGACGGCCTGATCGAACGCCGCGGGGAGAACATCGACGTCGGGTTGTCCCGTCTTGCCGCCAGCCTCCGCCGCAACCCGGGACTCGATCCGGAGGCACTGGCCGATGCGCTGCTGGCCGAGGTGGGCGCGGACAGCGAGCCAGCCGACGACACCGCCGTCGTCGTCATCCGACTCTGATTGAACCGCCGGTGTGTCCGGAGTGCATCAGAATCTCCGGACACACCGAGGGGATTCAACCGAGCGCTGGATCAGGTCACACCCATGGGCGTGGTGCACGGAGAATTACTCCGCGCGATCCTGGTTCAGGTTATGCGGGGAGGGCTTCGGGTGTCACGCTGATCTCGGGTGTGTCGGCTGTTTTCTGAGCGGGGTCGGTTCTGGCGAGAATTTCCAGGCCGATGTAACGGTGGGTTTCGATCCACTCATCGTGTTGTTCGGCGAGTACGGCGCCGACGAGCCGTATGACGGCCTCACGGCTGGGGAAGATACCCACGACGTCGGTGCGGCGGCGGATTTCCCTGTTCAGGCGCTCCTGCGGGTTCGAGGACCAGATCTTCCGCCAGACCTCCCGCGGGTAGGCGGTGAACGCGAGGAGATCCGCTTTCGCGTCGGAGAGATGGTCGGCAACCTTCGGGAGTTTCTCGGTGAGTGCGTCGACGACCCGGTAGAACTGCACGCTGACCTCAGCCGCGGCGGGGTCATGGAGCGCCGCGAGGATCCCAACGACCGGCGGCGGCGAATCGTGAGCATCGCCGACGTCGGCCGCCCGGCGATCGAGGCATGGCTCGGTCCGGGGGCCACCGCCTGGCGGGAGGCCCTCCAACCGCTGACCCCAGCCGAGCGCCGCCTGGTCGTCGACACCCTGCGTGCCTATGAACGCGCCGCCGGCAAGCGAGCCCCACCCGCGAGCTGAGCCGGTCGCGGTCAAGCGCGACATGCGTTCATGAACGGTCGAGGGTGCCATGCGCTCCCAAGCGGTCGCCGAGGCGGCCGGCGGTGGCGCGACTGGAGGATCACCGGCGGACCAGGTCCGCGCGACTCCGTCCTCGATCAGGCGGCGGGGAGCCGCAGGACGATCTCGACCCGCCGGTTGAACGCCTGGCCTTCGGGGTCGGGCGTGCCGTCCGGGTTGGAGTTCTCGGCGATCGGCTGGCCGCTGCCCAGCCCGATGGCGGTCACTGTGGTGGCGTTGACGTCGTGGTCGGTCAGGTACTGGCGGACCACGACGGCCCGGCGTTCGGACAGCTGCTGGTTCGCGTCGGCGGTGCCGGTGGAGTCGGTGTGGCCGCGTACCTGGATCTCGCCGCCGGCGAACGTAGAGTTGATCAGCCGGATGGTGTTGTCCACGGTGTCGGTGCTGCCGATCTGGTCGCTGCCGGTGGCGAAGAGGTTGTCGCTGTTGAAGACGACGATGACGACCTTCGTGCCGGCGTCGTCGCGGGCCAGGAGCAGGCTTCCCGAGATGCCGTCGAGGTTGACGTCGATCGACCCGGGAAGCCGGTAGAGGGAGCCCTCGACGAGGCGGCTGCCGTCTTCCGGCTCGTTGGGAGTCGTGATCTCGCACGGGATGCGCAGCACCAGCCCGCCACCGAAGTCCTGGGTGCCGCAGGTCGGGTCGAGCTGCCCGTCGCCGCCGTAGTCGTCCAGGCCGGGCTGCGCTCCCGGCGGGAGCGGAGTCGCCGACTCTTCCGGCGCGGCCTCTGTCGTCGGCGTGGCCGTCGCCGCGACCGGCGGGCTCGAACTGCTGGCCGCCCTGGTCTCCGGCGTCTCGTCCGAACCGCCACAGCCGGCGCCGACCGCCATGATCAGCACGGCCGACGCGAGCAGACGCCGCCTGTGGTGTCGATTCATCTGTCCCCCACCCCCGAGTTGGAGGGGAGCATACGGGCGAAAGGCCTGCTGGCCGTACCAGCTGCCGCACACGCGACAGGAAGTCGATCCCGCGGAGACCACCGGGAAGAGACGATCGATCAGGACTGGGACGGCGTTCCGGGCGGTGCCACGGCACCCGCCGTCGACGGCAGCCACCAGGCCCGGCCCCGCCCGCGGGGCGATCACACACCGGCCGCCGGAGCCGGCTCACCCGGTACTCGACCTGCACCCGCCCATAGCTCGTGGCCCAGCCGGGTGACCATACCCGCGCTTCCCGGACCGTGCTCCGGGCCATGGTGACGTCACATTCGAGCACCTCGACGATCGAGTCCGGATCGGGCCGTACGAAATTCATCCATTCACGGAGTTCTCCCCGGAACGCAGCCGTTCGATCTCGTTCGGCGTCGAGGCGAGGACGACCTCGCCCCGAACAGGAGCAGCCGGAACTCGTAGCTCCGCGGCCACACCCGCAATCCATCCAGGACGACGGCGATGCCGGGCCCTCGGCGAGCACGGTGTAGCGCCGCACTCCGCCCGGAATCAGGACCTGGCCGGCCCCCGGGCGTTGGAGGCGGCCGAACGCGCCCGGGTCCTGGCTGTGCTGCACGACCCGCGGTTCGCTGACGCCAGCCCGGCGCAGGTCTGGGCGACCCTGCTCGACGAGGGCCTCTACCTGTGTTCGCAGCGCACCATGTACCGGCTGCTCGCCGCACGCGGCGAGACCGGCGACCGCCGCACCAGGCCCTCCACCCGCCCAAGGTCAAACCTGAGCTCCTCGCCGCCGGGCCGAACGAGGTCTGGACCTGGGATATCACCAAACTCCCCGGCCCGCAGAAATGGACCTCCTACTATCTGTACGTCATCCTGGATGTGTACAGCCGGTATGTGGTCGGCTGGACCCTTGCAGACAAAGAATCAGCGGCTCTCGCCGAGAACCTGATCGCCGCCACCTGCGACAAACAGAACATCTCTCCCGGGCGGCTCACCGTGCACGCCGACCGCGGCAGCTCCATGACCTCGAAACCCGTCGCTTTCCTGTTCGCGGACCTCGGGATAACCCAGTCCCACTCCCGGCCCAGGACATCCAACGATAACCCCTACTCCGAGTCCCAGTTCAAGACTTTGAAGTGCCGGCCGGGTTATCCCCGCAGGTTCGACAGCATCGAAACCGCACGCGCCTGGTGCCGCGAGTTCTTCGACTACTACAACGCCGACCATCGGCACTCCGGGATCGGTCTGCTCACCCCCGCGGTCGTCCACCACGGCCAGGCCGAGACCGTCCAGGCCGCCCGCGCCGAGGTCCTCGCCGCCGCCTACGCCACCCGACCGGACCGGTTCGTCCGCCGACCACCAGCACCGCCGCCGCTGCCGACACCAGCCTGGATCAACCCACCCGAACAGACCCACTACCAGCCAACCGCCGACACGGAACACCCAGCTCAGTAGTTCCTACAAGATCTTGCCTCGATCAGGTTGACGGGTTCCGCCCTCGCTCGCGGACGGCGTCCCAGCAGCAGTGCCGTTTCCGCACGAGCCTGGTCGACGTACCTCCTGGCGCGATCCACCCACACATCCTCTCGTTGCCCCCGATGCGGCGTAACTACTATGTCATGTAGCAGATCAGCACCCTCCCGGCACCTGGGCCCACAGGAAGGACCACCGAGTAAGTCGGCCCACACGAGCATTCGGGACGTCCTCCACTCCAAGCTAGGGTAGATGCGCCCCCATGAGACTCACCTCAGCAACTACGATCCATAGTAGTTATCGGCGACAAGGGGTCGAGCCACGCCAGTCCGTCCGGCGACGGGCAAGACTGCGGGGATGGACGTACGTCACCGGCCGCAGCGATGTCCAGATGCAGCC
>NZ_MAXA01000062.1 GCF_001854695.1 Parafrankia soli | reverse complement strand
CCTCGGGCCGCCTCGGGGAACCCGACGAGATCGGCAACGCCGTCCTGTTCTTCGCCTCCGACGCCGCCAGCTTCTGCTCCGGCCAAACCCTCTACATCCACGGCGGCCCTGGCCCGGCTGGGGTCTGATGCCTTCGCGTATCCGTGACCCATGCCAGATCGGTGCGACGCGTCTGAGAAGGAAGCCGTCCCGTGAAGAAGCGGTCTGGCCTCCAAGGGCGGCACGCAGGAGTTCATCGCCGGCGCGACGTCAGCGAAGCCGTGGGTGTGCAGGTCCAGCGAGAACTGGGACTGGTCCGACCCGGTCCCGGCCAACTTCTCGCTCGACCTCTGCTGGCCCGACACCCCAGGTCCGTCCCGGAGCCGGTTCAGCCATCTTCGGAGGACCTGGCCTGCTGTCGCCGATGACCCGGTTCTGGTAAAGAGGCACCAGGAGTTTGACGACCACGGACAGTCGAKGTCAGCGCCGGGCGGCACGCGCCGGGTGCGCCACCCTGTGACACTGCTCTGAAAGGCCCCAGATGACGACACCCCGCCGGGTTGGCGCGGAAACATCGAAGACACGCGCGGCGTTGTTGGACAGTGCCGAGAGGCTCATGCTCAGCGAGGGGTACGCGGCAGTGACCTACCGTGGGGTGGCGTCCCGGGCCGGAGTGACGTCCGGATTGGTCCAGTACTATTTTCCGACACTGGACGATCTTTTTCTCGCCCTGGTGCGGCGTCGGACAGAACAGACCTTGGGGGTGTTGGTCGAGGCGCTCCGGACGGATCACCCCCTGCGGGCACTCTGGGAGTTTTCGAACAACTGGACCGCCGGCGCTCTGATAGCGGAACTCACGGCCCTGGCGAACCACCGCAAGAAAATCCGGGCCGAGATCGCCGCCGTCGGCGAGAAGGTTCGTGAGTTGACACTTGAGGCGCTATCGAGGTCGTCGAACGATTACACGGTTCCCCTGGGCAGAGTTCCGGCCGAGGTACTCGTCTTTTTGGTGACCAGCAGCCCGCGGATGGTCATCATGGAACAGTCGGTCGGCATGTCGACGTCTCACGCGGAGACGATCGACTTTGTTGAGCGCTACCTGGACAAGGTCGAACCCCGGACGGCGCCCGAGACTGCGGCTAGCCGGGAATCGGACACGTAATCGTGTGACGCCTCGCGGGCGTCTGATGCAAATTTTTCGGCGTCCTGCTGCCTGAATCCAGCGTTTCCCCTGGCACCGCTCTGATCGCCGTGGAGGGGTAGCAGGGATAGGGCATCGCCTGTGCGTCGCGGCCTCTCCCCCCGCATGCATGTTATGCCCGGCGTATTTTATCGACCTTTCAATGTTCGCTATACACTCATAAAGCATATGGAGGGGATCTTTGTGAACAGAGCAGTCGTCACCTCCGAGTCGAGGATGCTCGTCGATGGTGAGCTCATCGAGGCTGACTCAGGCAAGACCTTCGACAACATCAACCCGGCGACGGAGGAAGTGCTGGGCCAAGTCGCCGACGCATCGAAGGCGGAGATGCGCCGAGCGATCTCGGCCGCCCGGCGGGCATTCGACGAGTCCGATTGGTCGACTAACCACGCGTTACGGAAGCGTTGCCTGGAGCAGCTGCAGGTAGCGCTGGAGACGGAGCGTGAGGAACTGCGCGAGGAGCTGATCCTCGAGGTCGGCTGCCCACGAATGATCACCGCTGGGCCGCAGCTGGACCTCCCGCTTGGGGAGGCGCTGAGCTATCCGACCACGTTGATCGACGAGTTTCCCTGGGTCGTCGACCTTCCGGAGGCGACTGGAATGTCCGGTCAGCCCAACCGGCGGCAGATCCAGAAGGAGGCGGTCGGGGTCGTCGGCGCGATTGTGCCGTGGAACTTCCCGTTCGAGGTGAGCTTGCACAAGCTCGGCCAGGCGCTGGCCACAGGTAACACGGTGGTGCTCAAACCTGCGCCCGATACTCCCTGGAACGCGACCCGCATCGGCCGTCTTGTCGCGGAGCGCACCAACATCCCGCCGGGCGTCGTCAACGTCGTGACATCCTCGGATCATCTGGTCGGCGAGGAGCTGACTCTGTCCCAGCAGGTCGACATGATCTCGTTTACGGGCTCGACCGCGGTCGGCCAGCGGATCATGGAGAAGGGCGCGGCAACGCTCAAGCGGGTCTTCCTGGAACTGGKCGGCAAATCAGCGACCATCGTGCTCGACGACGCAGACTTGACGGCGGCGACGATGATGGGACTCAGCGCCTGCTTCCACGCGGGTCAGGGCTGCGCTATCCAATCCCGTATGCTTCTGCCGCGGTCGCGCTATGACGAGGGCGTCGAGCTGCTAAAGAACCTCTTCGCCGCGGTCCCCTACGGTGAGCCCGATCGGCCAGAAGTGATCATGGGACCCCTTGTCTCGCGCCGACAGCGGGAACGCGTGCTCGGCTACATCGACAAGGGTGTCCAAGAGGGCGCCACACTCGCTGTAGGCGGTGGACGTCCGGCGCACCTGCCGAAGGGCTGGTATGTCGAACCCACGTTGTTCACCGACGTCGACAACTCGATGACCATCGCCCAAGAAGAGATCTTCGGGCCGGTGCTCGTGGTGATCCCCTTCGATGATGACGATGACGCCGTCCGGATCGCCAACGACAGCAGATACGGGCTCAGCGGCGGAGTCTTCTCCGGATCACTGGAACGGTCGCTCGCCCTCGCTGGCCGTATCCGCACCGGCGGAATGAGCGTCAATGGAGGGGAACCCTTCGGCGCCGACCTGCCGTTCGGCGGCTACAAGCACAGCGGCCTCGGGCGGCAGAACGGGATCGCGGGATTCGAGCAGTATCTGGAGACGAAGGCACTGGCCTGGCCACTGCCCTGAATCGTGCGAGGAGTAGGCATGACGAACGACGACGTCGAGACCATCGACAGCTTCCGGCTCCGAGCCCGAGCATGGATCCGGGCCAACCTGCCTCCCGTCGGGCCGAACCAGATGGCCGGCCTAGCCGCCAATGTGATCGGCGACGGGGAAGCGTTAGCCGTGGTGGCTCGGGAACGACAGATTCAGCGGATGCTGTTCGACGCTGGATTCGCGGGGATCTGCTTCCCACGTGAATACGGCGGGCAAGGTTTGACCCCGGCCCACCAGCGGGCCTTCAACGAGGAGATCGCCGGGTACGAGTTCCCGATCGAGATCCAGGCGCCGACGTTCGCGCCGTGCGCGGCGGTGCTGCTCGAGTTCGGCACCGAGGAGCAGAAGCAGCGGCACCTGCCCGCCATCCTCAAGGGCGAGGAAATCTGGATGCAACTGCTGTCCGAGCCCAGCGGCGGGTCGGACGTCGCCTCCGCGCTCACCAGCGCCGTGCGGGACGGCGACGACTGGATCATGAACGGATCCAAGATCTGGACGAGCGGCGCCTGGCTGGCGGACTGGGCGCTGTGCCTGGCCCGCACCAACTGGGACGTGCCCAAGCACCGCGGGCTGACTGTGTTCCTCCTCCCGCTACGCGGCGAGGGCGTCCAGGTTCAACGCATCGAAATGATCAATGGCAACCGGGAGTTCTGCCAGGAGTTCCTCACCGACGTCCGGGTGCCCGACACCGACCGGATCGGCGCGGTCGACGGCGGCTGGACGGTGGGCACCCGCTGGATGTTCCACGAACGAATGCTGTACAACTCGCCGTACGTCACGGTTCCGGCCGGCTGGAGCCAGACCGGCGTGGACGCCGCGCTCCTTGTCGACGTCGCCCGGGACGCCGGGCGGCTTCCCGACCCCGGGGCGCGTGACCTCATCGGTGAGGGTCGCATGCTTGAGGTTGTCGAGCACGCGCTGCAGCAGCGGATCGCCGGGGGCATGACGATCGGGCGGATGCCCGACCAGGCCGCGGCCATCGGACGGCTTTTCCACGGGGTCGCGATGGCCCGGATGATGACGATCGCTTTCGATCTCGCGGGTGGCGCCGGGGTGGCCTGGACGGCGGAGGACGGCGCGGTGGCGGGCCGCGGCGTCGATTTCCTCGTGCGGCAGACCGCCTGTATCGGCGGCGGCACCACCGAGATGGCCCGCAACGTCATCAGCGAGCGTGTGCTCGGCATGCCACGCGAACCCTCCCTCGATCGTGACCGCGCCTTCCGTGATATTCCCCGCGGACCGTCCAACCGCTCATGACCCATCATCGGCGGCCGCGTTCCAACGGATCCCACGGTGACACATGCTCCGCCCACCCCCCGCAGGTGACGGCAGCTCCGCCGACCAGACCTACGCAGTCGACTAGAAGCAAGACTATTCATTACCGCAATCAGTCAGAACAGTTCCCGGCCGCCCAGACGCATGTTTGGAGAATCGCATGACCATGGTGATGCAGGGTATTCGTGTCCTGGAGGTCGCCGAGCACACGTTTGTCCCGGCGGCCTCGGCACTGCTGGCGGACTGGGGTGCCGATGTCCTCAAGATCGAACACGTGGAGCGCGGCGATGCGATGCGGGCGCTAGCCTCCACCGGAGTCGCGGTGGTGCCCACGGACGTACACGCGCTGCTGGAGCATTCCAATCGAGGGAAACGCAGCCTGGGTCTGGACCTGACGTCACCGGATGGGCTGGACATCCTCTACAAGCTCGCAGCGACGGCCGACGTCTTTCTGACAAACAAGTTACCGCGGGTGCGGAAGAAGCTAAAAATCGGCGTGGAGGAGATACGCGGGCACAACCCGCGAATCGTCTACGTACGAGGCACCGGGCAGGGCGAGCGGGGGCCGGATGCGGACAGGGGCTCGTACGACTCTCTCGCGTTTTGGGCCCGCGCCGGAACCGCGATGGGGATCATGCAGCCGGAGTACGGGCACGTGCCGGTTCCTCCGGCGCCGGGGTTCGGTGACTCGCTCGGCGCCATGACCATCGCCGGCGGCATCATGGGTGCGCTGCTCCACCGGGAGCGGACCGGCGAGGCCACCGTGGTGGACGTGTCGCTGCTGGGCACCGGCATGTGGGCGATGGGCCAGGCGTTCGCCCTGTCGATGCTGCTGGGCATCCCGTGGACGCCGCCACCGGTAGACGCGCCGAGGGCCAACCCGTTGGTGGCCAACTACCTGACCAAGGACGGCCAGTGGCTGGCGTTCTGCTGCTTGCAAGCCGGCTACTACTGGCCGCCTCTGTGCAAGGTCATCGACCGGCCGCAACTCGCCGACGACCCCCGGTTCGCCAACCACGCCGCTCTGACGACCAACAGTGGTGAGGCGATGCGCATCCTTCAAGAAGCATTCGCCGAGCGGACCGTCGACGAGTGGCGACAGCGGCTGGCCACCTTCGTCGGCCAGTGGACCGTGGTCCAAGACACCCTGGCGGCCGCCGCCGACCCGCAGACGGTCGCTAACGGTTACATCCAGGACTGCCAGACCGCCGCTGGCGTCCCGTTCCAGCTCGTCGCCGCGCCCGTGCAGTACGACGAGAAGCCCGCTGTCCCGGGACGGGCGCCGCGTTTCAACGAGCACGCTGACGAGATTCTCGCCAACCTGGGTCTAGACGAGACCGCGGTCCTGGACCTGAAGATCCGCGGCGTTGTTGCCTGACTGACACGGTCCGTCAGCATGGCGCGCTTCAGGCGGTAGCTCGTCGAGGACCCGTGGGTCGACGGGTGCCGTATCCGCAATGACCTTGACCGGCCGGCGGGCGCCGGCCGGTCAAGGTGGTCACCTCTCAGTCCGGGATCGCCTGTACTCCGCACGTTCGTGCGGTGTCCTGAACGTGTGACTCTTTGATCTTGTGGTGTGTTGATC
>NZ_MAXA01000061.1 GCF_001854695.1 Parafrankia soli | reverse complement strand
GCCCCGGCCTGGCGGGCCCCGCCAGGCCGACAGTCCACACCCGCCCGCTGACCTGGCCGAACTCGTACAGATCTACGGGATCCGGAACTGGATCGAACAAGGCTACAAGCAGGTCAAAGACGAACTCGGCTGGGCCGATTTCCAGGTCCGCTCCGACCTCGCGATCCGTCGCCACCAGACCCTGGTGTTCTGCGCGTTCTCGTTCTGCTGGAACACCCTCACCGCCGAGATGCCCCCGGGGCAGGAACCCGCCGACGGTAAGYACGACCGGCGAGAGAGGGGGCACCCACACCACCAGCCCACCCGCGCGGCCATCCTGGCCGACGACGCTACGCGCGGTCCGCAGCTGGCTGACCCCCTGGCTCCTGCTACGACGCTGCTGGCACGCCTGGTCACCCACACCCCCGCCTGCTGACCTGGACACCCTGATCGCCGCAGTCGGCGCAGGCCACGGCCTGCACCTCTACCTCCCACCTTGATCCAACGAACTACCGCTAGGAGCAAGTCCCCGGTGGATGAGCCGATTGGCCGGCCTGGGCTGGCGCGGCTTTCGGGCTCGGGCACGCCTTCCAGCGCCTGCACCGCGTCGTCGACGTGCGCTGCTGCGGCTGCTGCTGCCCCGCGGTGACCGTGCCAAGGACATCGAGATCGTCACCCTGCGCCATCAGATCACCGTGCTGCAACGTCAGCTCGACGACGCAACGGATTCAGTTCCAGCCCGCCGACCGTGCCTTGCTCGCCGCACTCCTGCATACGTTGCCGCGGCCAACCCTGCACCGCCTGCGGCTACTGGTCCGCCCGGAGACTTTTCTGCGCTGGCACCGCGCCTTAATCACCCGCCACCACGCCGCCGCCTCCCGTCCCAAACGGCGCGGTCGGCCCCGCACTGTCCGCTCGATCCGCGCTCTAGTCGAGCCTGACGCGCTGCTGCGGCCTTCTCCTCGGCGGACGGCGGCGACGGAACCAGGTCAGGCTCGCCCTCGGACGGAGAGAGTAGCTGTCAGGTGAGCCTGGTCGCGGCGTCCTTCGGCCTGTTGCTAGCCCGACTGATGGCGAAGTGATCGAAGTCGTAGCCTCACACAATGACCCGCTCCCATGACCTTCGGGTTCGGCCCGCTCTGAGCAGCGATCGAGAGTTCTTCTTCGAGGTGAGGCGAGCCGCCCTGCGGGCATACGTCGAACAGACGTCGGGGTGGGATGATGCGGAACAGCGCATAACCGCTGACAAGGAGTTCGCCGATCTGCCATTTGCCGTGGTCGAGGAGAGCGGGCGACCCGTCGGCTACGCGTGTGTCATCCACCAGAGTGAGTACGACTTCGTCGAGGAGATCGCGCTGCTCCCCGAGGCGCAAGGTCGTGGCATTGGCACCCATCTGTTACGGGGCATCCTTCGGGCTGCTCAGCGGCGCGGCGTTCCGGTCCGGCTCAGCGTCTTCGTCAACAATCCCGCACAGGCCCTCTACACCCGCCTCGGGTTCGAAGTCGTGCGGATCGAGGATCCGCGCATGTCGATGCAGTGGACCCCGGGCAACGCGTGAGGCACTCCCATTGTCCGATCTTCAGCCGAACGTGCCCCTAACGTGCCCCCAAACGGGACGGTGGCCCAGCCAACGCTGGCCGCGGCCCGACGGGACCGGTCAGCGAGCTTTCAGGATCGTCGTTCCTGTTTAAGCAGCTCGGCGATGACCGGGCGGTCGTCGGTGGCGTCGGTGATGAGGCCGCTCACCGACGCGACCGGCAGCACGGTGAACGGCGATGCGGTGCCGATCTTCTCGCTGCTGGCTAGCGCCAGCACGTAGGTGTCGGCGGTCTGCCGGGCGAGGGTGCGTTTCATCGCCGCCTCGTCGGCGTCGCCGGTGGTCAGCCCGGCCTCGCAGTGCACGCCGGTGACGCCCAGCAGGAAGAGGTCGGCCCGCACCTGGTTGGCCGCCTCGGCGGCGGCCGCGCCGCAGGTGACGGCCGAGTGCCTGAAGAGCCGGCCGCCGATTAGGAGCGCGTCGGTGGACGGGTGGTCCACGACTTCCCATCTACTACCAGGTGGAAGACATCCCGCTCGCCGCCTGATCGCGCGCGCCGCCCTCACCGTCTTATCCGGGCAAAGAGAAACCCCGGCCTGGCCCCAGACCGGGGCGCTCGTGGTCGCCGGTCAGCCGRCCGTTGGCACCGCCGCGGTCTCCTCGACGACGGCGAACAGGCCACCCTCAACATCGCGCCAGTCGCTGACGGGGCGGACGCCGAGGGTCGCGAGCAGCTTGTCGGCGGCCTCGCTGAGGGCGGGGAGGTCGGCGGCGTCGAGGCGGCCGACGATGGTGCCTTCCGTGTCAGCCTCACCACGGATGATCCGGACGTCGAGGGTGTCAGCGTCGACGTACGCGTAGGTGTTCGTGTCGGTCAAGGGAGCCTCCTTGGGACATGGAAGAGATCGGTTCGATTCGTACGAGGGAAATCCTTACGCAGCGACGCGGACCCGAGCCACGCGCCTCCCGAGGTGTCAGGCCGCACGGGCATATGGCGTGTCGTGGTCGTCCCGCGAGGYCAATCCCAAACCGATGGCGGCCAAATCCGGTCTAACCGTAGCTGCGGATGCCCTCCGCGGTAGATGTCGTGTGGTGCTACTCTGCGGCCGGATGATGTGCGGGCCAGCGCGGTTGGGAACTGCCGGTCCGTGCCTCTGAAGTCCCGTCGGCGGGGTCGATGCCAACCCGGTCGACGAAGAAGGCCCGCGCGGTGCCGACTACGCCGTCTCCAGCTCGGACGAGGCGCCTGACCTCCGCGCACCGTCGGATCAGTGCCGGGGCACTCAGGCCCGGAGCCCAAGCGCTGGTGCATAGTCGCGGCGGCGGATTGGTTGGGTGAGGATCTCGACGCTGTCGGTGGCCTGGTCGATCGCGCCGGGGAGATGGCCGAGCGGGCCGTCGGGCCGGTGTCCGAGCCGGGTGAGGAGGGTTCGCAGCGGCGGATCGCTGATTGCATCGGTCAGTGCATGGGTGAGGCGTTCGCCGCCGAGTACGTGGATGTCTCGGGAGTGAAAGCGGCGCGGCGCGGGGTCGACGGGCTCGGCCAGACCAAGCCGGTTCGTGGCGGCGGCGAGATGACTGGCCGCGGCACACAGTGCCGCTTCGCGTTCCCGCCACCGCGTCGCGCGCAGCGCGTGGTGCAGGTGCTCACCGATCTGGTCGGCGAGGGTCAGCTGCGCGAACGCGGCGGTCAGCCATTTGCCGGAGGGAGCCCAGCGGCGTTCGAGGAGGAATCCGATCCGAACGAGGTCACGGGCCACGCGGGCCACGAGCATCCGCGAGCCGAGGTCGTCGCCGCGACCACCGGTGCGGCCGACGAATGGTTCCTCCTGGCTGACCCGCAGCCAGCCGGCGGCCAGGACATAGCGCCAGATGTCGTCGGGGTACCACGCCAGCGCCCGACGCCGCGTGGTGAGCAGATCGAGCGGGTCGTGCAGGACCACGCCGCCGGTGAGGCTGGCCAGGATCTGGGTCGGGACCAGTAGCCAGTCCGTCAGTTTCATCCCGTCGGCGGGGTCGACGCCGATCCGGTCGACGAAGAACGCCTGCGCGGTGGTCACCTCCACCTGATGGTGTGGCCGGCCGCCGTGTCGATCGCTGTCGGGGTAGACGACCGGGAAACCGTCGAACCGCGCAGGCAAACCCCCCAGAGCGGCGTCGATCGGCGTGGCGTCGAAACCTGGCGGGACGAACAGCTGCACGCGGGGGCCGAAATCGTGATCCGTGGAAATCTCGTCATCGAAGCCGAGAACCTCGGACCCCTCACCGAGCAACGCGGCAGCGTGGGGAACGCCCGAGACCAGCGGCCGCACCGCCCGCTCGTAGAACCGTCGAGAAAGATCGCGACCTGACACCGTTCTGCGATCCTCCTCAAAGCGTCCCGTCATGGCACAGGCGCCTCATCGTCCTCGCTACCGCCACCTCTGGGCACCTGGGTTTTCGCCAGCCACCGGGCCATCCGGGCCAGTCGCGATCTCCAGGTTCCGCCGCACAAGCAGGCCCCCGATCCCCAGGACGTCGTCGAGCAGCCGCCACACACGTCGATCTCCTCGGCGGTGCAGTCGATCAGAACCTTGACCTCCACATCACGCTTGCCCGGATCCGCCGTCACGAAGAAGCCCTGTTCGCATGATCCCAACATGGTCGTCCAGGTGGGGCTCGAACCAACTCGCGACGCCCTGACCAGCACCTTTCCGTGGCGCTGGATCTCAAAGCGATAGATCGCGAACCGCATGCATCCAGGTCAGGGGCATGATCATCACATGGGTGGAGCGGGTGGGGCTCGAACCCACGACCGACGGATTATGTGTGCCGCCCTGCCCATGTTGATCGGTGCCGTCACCTGTTGTGAGATGACGTTGGGCCTGGTCAGCGGCCAGCGCCCTCTCGCCCCCTGCCGGCTTAGCTCAGTGCATATCGCGCAGTCCGGCATCACGACGTCACCACCACACCTAGATTCACCATCACGCAGAGTAGCCAATGATCGTCGGGATTCGACCCGAGCGATCGGTGACGGTCATGCTCGCCGCTCACATCGTGATCTTGAAAGGCATGGTCCTCGCCGGAGGCAGACCTCGCCAACCGCTACGTCGACGTCCGCCTGTTCGGCGCCGTCCTGTCCACCGGCAAGACCCGCTCGCTCGGACAGATCCGCGGACCGCTCCAGAACGGCATGGCCCGTTCCATCGACCCCCGTCATCCCGTCGACCACACCATCACCCGAGTCATCAGGCCGACATCGACAAAGGCAAGCACACCGAGATGGGCGGCAAGTGGACCGTCCCCTACGGCCTGTATCGGGCCCACCTGCACTACTCCGCCCCCCGCGGCATCCAGACCGGCGTCACCGCAAAGGACCTCGACCTGCTCCTGCGCACCCTGATCAACATGTTCGACCACGACCGGTCCGCTACCCGCGGCGAGATGGCCACCCGCGGCCTGCACGTCTTCAGCCATCCCGACACCTTCGGCGCCGCCCCCGCCCACACCCTCGCCGACCGCATCAGGACCCAGAAGATCAGCACCGGCGAACCCCGCAGCTTCCACGACCACAAGATCGACGTAGACGATGACCATCTGCACCCTCACCCGCATCCCAGGATGACCGCAAGGGGTCAGTGTCCATGAAGCGCCGACAACAGCCTGCCACGGACCGACGCGCCACGAGCATCACCAAGACTCCGAGTCAGGGCCGTCTCTCTGGAACCGGCTGGTGAGCTCGAACCTTCGTCCACTCGATTACAAGATGAAACACTACGTATCGGAATGTACTGGCATATGCCGCGCAGTGCCGTTAAATCCCGGTCAGGGCATTTTCGCTGTCGGGTAGTGCCGGCGAGTGTCGCGGCGTACCGGAGCATCCGCGCACACAATGCGCGCCCATGTCGGCGGACCTTGGTCATCGCCTGGGCGATGCCGACGCCTCACCAGCCCGTGTCGCCAAAGACTTTTCCGGTAGCGCTCTGTAGCCGGTCATGGAACGGATAGATCGGACCCATGCCGTGACCTTCGGGCGTAGAAGGCCTGCGCCGTTTGTCGGTCGCTCCGATGCCACGCCCCGGCCGCTCTGCGTAGAGCTCGTCGCAAGCATGGCACCATGCGCTGACCGCCATGCATCGCCTCAACCATCGGGGGTCGAGGCTATCGACGCGTCCGTCGATCCTCACGTGACAGTGAGGATGGGGGTGAGCCCCGCACCGGCCGGCGTGGAGCTCGCATCTCGGAGGAGTGAACGCCAAGGACGATCTCTCCGGAGGTCCGGGGGGGG
>NZ_MAXA01000060.1 GCF_001854695.1 Parafrankia soli | reverse complement strand
CACCGGCCGGCGACCTTCACATACGTCTCGTCGACGAACCACCGGTCCCCAGGCGTGTGCCGGCAGGGCCGGGCCGCGTCAATCAGAAGCGGGGTGAACCGCGCCACCCACCGGTACACGGTGACATGATCGACAGCGATACCCCGTTCGGCGAGCAGCTCCTCGACATCCCGGTAGGACAGCGCGTACCGCAGGTACCACCGGACCGCCAGCACGATCACCTCGGGTGGGAACCGGAACCCGACGAATTCCGACACTGAGACCGGCGGACGAGGGCTGCAGCAAACCATCATCCGATCATGCCCCGGAGCCGGCACGGACCACGGCTTCCGCCGACGCAACAGACCCACATCGAATGGTGCATTTCCCCGGCACCGTCCGGGCGATGCGGAAGGGGACGATTCCGGGCCCGGATGAGTTCATCGTCTATCGGCTGTACGCGGCCGACGGCACCTGTGTCGTACGTCAGGATGACTCGCAACGTCCTGCAACGCATGGCCCAGCTCGCCAGACACCGACCGTGGCGGCAGGAAAAGATCAAGATCGTGACGGATGTCCATCCGATACCCGCGAAAGCCGAGGCCTGGGAGAACGTTGCGATCTACACCGGCGCACCTCCACCCGACGTCCAACGGCCGCACTTCGACGGCCATGCCCCTCCTGAGATCCTCGCGCGGGTTCGCGAGCGGCCGAACGCGACACACTGAACGCTGGCTCGACAACCACCCTGGCTGAGACACCCGCACCGGCCGCGTAGGCAAGGAGACCAGTGATGACCACACCCACAGCGCCCTACTCCCGCACCCTCGACCCCGCAGAGGTCTATGAGGCTCTACTCCCGGACGGACACTGGCACGTCCTGCGCGAACCCCGGTTCGAGAACGTCGAGATCGGCGAGCAGGTGGTCCCGTGCCTGCGAGCACTCCTCGAGAACAAGACCGGAGAGATGCTCGTCCCGATCGACCAGATCCGCGGGTGGATGGTCCAGAGGCCCGACCCGCGATGAGCGACGTTCGGGCGACGAAGACACCGGCCGCGCGGCGCGCCAACACCGAGGAGATACCCGACCATGGCTGACAACCGGTGGGGCTACCGTCCCCGCGACAGCGCTGTGGTGGTCCTGTGCAACTCCGAACAGGCCGCACGCAAGCACGCCGTGGACGGCGCGACAGCAGTCGTCCACCGAGACGGGCAATGGGTCGGCCTCCCCACCGACCCGCGCGAGACACCCGACCGTGACTGACCAGCGCGCAGCCAGCCTCGCCGGACTCGCCGCAACGGCCACCTCCTCGACGATCAGCGTGCTGGTCGGGGAGCACGTGGAGGAAGACACCGCATCGAGGTGCCTGATCGCCGTCTGCGGACCCGCCGGCTCCGCACATCCACAGGCGGCGGTCGCCGGAGTCGAACACCGCTGGGAGCTACACCGCGAACGAGCCCGCACCGTGCCGCCGATCCATCCCCAGCCGAAACGGCCGATCATCGACAGCGTGCACCGCGACATCACCAAGGGACTGCTGTGACCGACCTGCCGCCCGGCTTCCGGATCGTGATCACCAACGCGACCTGCGACCACGCCACCACGTACGTCATCCAGGCCGAAGGCGAACCCACCCGCACCATGGACGCGGTCACCCAGCAGGCGTGGGCCGAGCACCGGCGCAGGCTCGTAGAACAGCACATCCGCAGCGCCGCCCGTGAACCCGAGCACGACAAGCCCGAGAGCTGGCCGGCCGAGATCATGACCGACTACCAGCGGCACATCGCCCTACGAAACGCAACCGACCCGATCCCCGCCTACCTCCGCCTGTTCCCCGAAGACCAAGACGCGGTCGAACATGCGCTCACCACAGGCAACCTCGCCAGCCTACGGAACCTCGCACACCCCGTCTGGCAGGACGGCGCCTACACCTACGAACTGCGGCCAGATACCCACCCCGCCCCCCATGACCTCGCCATCTACGCCAACCCGAGCCGCCACTTCGTGCGCCCCAGCCGATCGGCCGCCCTGCGCCACCGGCGGACCGACCGCAGGTTCCGCTGGGAGTTCGCGGGCACGCTCGTCCAATACCCCAACGGCATCGAACGCGCCGGCGCCAACCCCATCGACCCCCCGTTCACCGTCGGCGGCCGCGACTTCGTCGCCGAGATGGAAGACGACAGCTACTACGCCGTCCGCGCCACCCTCAACGGGCAGGTCATCGCCCAGGGCAAACTCCATGCGCAAGTCGGAGACGCCGGCTACTCCGAACTCACCCCCGAAGACTCCGACGTCCTCAACGTGGGCAACGTCGACCTGATCTTCGCGCTGATGGCGCTCGACGATGGCGAGCAAGACGTTCAGGTCACGCTCATCATCGAACAAACCGATCCGGCTAGCGGCCAGCCCTGACACCCTGACCAACAGCAAAGCACCATGGGGATCATGGACAGCCCGAAGGCCCACCCTACGGGTCGACACCGACGTCGACCACCTCACCGCAGCATCCAGCACGGACTGGCCGGCGTCCAACGCCACCCCACCTACTCGAACTGCCTCACAGCCACTGGCCTGACTTTGGTAGCCCTGAGGATCCCGGCGATCGGGCTGGATGTACCGCTCGGCATCGCGATGTGGCCGGCAGCCGCCGCCGGGGCGGTGCTGACCGTGATGATGTGGAGCGCCGTGCTCCCCCCGGCCAACAACCCGTTCATGGACGACCACCTCATCTACGCCGCCGTCCTCGTGCTCCTCGCCGTCCTGGGCGCCGGCAGACTCGGCCGCCTCTGGGCAGCCACCCCACTGGTCCGACGCGCACCCTGGCTCACGTAGGAGAGACGCCCACCCTCCGGAACGGTGGTGGTGGTGGTGCATCCGACGAAGGTAGCGACGGAGGCGGCCACCGGTCCGAAGCCGGTTGTGGGTAGCCACACGGACACGGCATCCTCGCCAGGAGGCCGCTCGAGCCAGGCCGATCCTGCGAAGGCCAAGCCTCCCAGCCACCTCGATCGTCCTCGCCGGCGCGTGGCTCGTCGAACCCATCACCGCGAGGCGAACCTCCTCGACGGGCATTCCAGCAAAATTCCGGACCAAGCCCGGCGCAGTCCCGCAGTCGGACCTTAAGTGATGTCCGGAATCTAGGTCTATCCACGGACACTGCCCAGCGGTCCGGCTTTCTGAAAGCCGACGGAAAGGTCTCCTGGGGCACGGGGCAGGAGATCCATCCGGGAGCCGACCGACATCGGCTTTCACGACGGGTGATAGGGAGCGATGATAGGTACCGGACGTGCCGCGGCGAGTTCCTGATGGATCGACACAGCGTGTGCGGACGGAAGTGTGTGAATCGGCAGGAAAAGGGGGATCGCCGTGGCGGAGGAAGGGCGGAAGCCCGGCAGGGTGATGGTCGATCGGTCGGAAGGTTTCGGCGAGCGGCTGCTGGGTGTTCTGCTGGACCGGGCCCATGAGATGCCTCCGCAGTTGATCGCCCCGCTGGTCGCGGAAGAGGTGAGCAGGATCGGTGGCCGGGACGTCTCGATCCTCCTCCAGGACTACGATCAGCTGAGGCTTGCGCCGCTGCAGGGCAGGGGCCTCATGGTCGGGAAATCCGAGCCGATCGATGGCACCTCGGCAGGTAGAGCCTTCCTTCGCGCAGCTACTGTCGACGAGCCGCAGGCCGATGGCGTACGGATGTTCATGCCACTCCTGGATGGCAGCGACGAGGTGGGGGTGATGGCAGTCACCCTCGATACTGTCGATGATGACGACCGGCGCCTGCTCGGACGGTTGRCAGGCCTGGTCGCTGACATGATCGTCACCAAGAACAGCTACACCGACCGGTTCTTCCAGGCCCGGCGTCGCGAACGGATGAGCGTGGCCGCGGAGATCCAATGGTCCCTGCTGCCCCCACTGACAATGACCACTCCGCAGGTTTCGGTGGCAGGAATCCTCGAACCCGCCTACGAGGTCGCGGGTGACAGCTTCGACTACGCACTCAACGACGACATCCTACATATAGCTGTTATCGATGCTATGGGCCATGGTCTCGACGCTTCGGTGCTCGCGACCGTTGCCATCGGCGCCTACCGGCATGCCCGACGCGCCGATGTCGGGCTCGCCGACCTTTACGCTTTTATGGACTCGGCCATCCGTCGACAGTTCGGACCCGACCACTTTGTCACCGCGCAGATGGTACGCCTAGACGTGGGAATCGGCGTCATGCAATGGGTCAACGCCGGCCACCCGGCACCACTACTGATCCGCGGCCGTCGAGTCGTCCAGGCGCTGGAGACTCCTGGAACCCTGCCGATCGGGTTCGGTGGCGACAACCCACGGATCGACGAAAATCAGCTACAGCCCGGCGACCGTGTACTGTTCTTCACCGACGGTCTCATCGAGGAACACGAAACGGGTGGAGAACAGTTCGGGGAACAACGCCTGATCGACTTCGTCGAGCGGGCCGGGCAGGTGGGTGAAGGTGCGCAGGAGATGGTGCGAGGTCTCTCCCACGCCCTCATGCGGGAACGACACGGGAAGACCAGCGACGATTCCACTCTCTTCCTGGTCGAATGGCGCGGAGAGCCCGCCGACCACCTCGCCAGCGTAGATTTCTGACGAAGACAGCTGTGGATCACGACTCCTCCTGATCGGCGACGGTTGCCACCAGGCGTCCACGTCAGCCCGCCACGGACGGAACCGCACACGATCTTGCCCGTCCACCACCACACGGCGCCGATCCGGTCACCACCACCCCGACGACGAACCGGCCGACCGCGCCGGCTGCCCGGCTCACTTCGACCCGGTCACCGGCCTGCAGGGACCGCAGCCGGAAGAAAGTGTCAAGTACCGGGTTTGCTGGAGACTCGGTTGTCACGCGCCGGCGGGCTGCCGGGCGTCCTCGATCTTGTCCTGGGCGGCCGTGTAGGCGGCCTCGTACTCCGCGGGCGGGACCATGTTGATCTCCCCGTGGAGCCTCCGGTGGTTGTACCAGTCGATGTACTCGGCGACGGCAACCTCAAGATCGGCGTGTCCCGCCCACGGGCCTTTGTTGCGGATCAGCTCGGCCTTGAACAGCGAGTTGAACGCCTCGGCCATGGCGTTGTCGTAGGAATCGCCGACCGAGCCCACGGAGGCGACGGCCTCCGCCTCGGCCAGGCGCTCGGTGTACCGGACGGCGACGTACTGCACCCCACGGTCGGAGTGGTGGATAAGGTTGGAAAGGTCGGCGCCGGCACGCTGGCGGGTCCAGATCGCCATGTTCAGCGCGTCAAGCGCGAGCTCTGTGTACAGGTTCGTGGAAAGCTGCCAGCCGACGATTCTCCGGGAGAACACATCGAGAACAAACGCCGCGTAGACCCAGCCAGAGAAGGTACGGACATAGGTGATGTCGGCGACCCACAGCCTGTCCGGTGCCGACGCGACGAACGTCCGTCGCACCAGGTCAGGCCGGCTGTCCGGACCCTTCGCCCGAACCGTCGTGCGCGGTGAGCGCACCCGTGACACGCCACGCAGGCCGTCCCCGCGCATGAGCCGGGCCACCGTGCAGCGGGCGACGTGCCGGCCGGCGACCCCGCCCTCGCGGTCGAGCTGCGCGAAGACCTTCCGCACCCCGTAGACGCCGTAGTTCTCGGCATGAATCCGCCTGATCTCCTTCAGGGTCTCCTCGTCGGTGACCGCCCGGGCTGACGGCGGCCGTTTCCGCGCGGCGTAGTAGGTGCTCGGGGCGACCTGGACGCCGGCGTCCTTCAACACCGCGCAGATCGGCTCGACCCCGAACGTCTCCTTGTGCTGGTCGATGTAGTCGTGGACTACCGGCGTGGGCGGTCGGTGAAGTCGGCCCGGGACGCGGTACCAGCCTTTCAGCTGGCCCGTTTTCCCGGGCCGCTTCCCGCACCCGGYGTGCCCCTTTCAAGGCACCGGGCGCTCCGCAGGTCCCGCTAAGCTCGTGGGAGCTCGTCAGGCAGCCGCAGGCCAAGGTGATGGAATGACTGACCCTCGGTACCGGTAACGTGTGGTGCTTACCTTCTCCGGGTCGAACAGCTCCCTGTCCTGGCCTGTTGGCCACCATCCGCCACCGCAATAGTGGCGGCGCAGTTCCTTCCAGGTCGACCGGCGGTGCTTACGGCGTATCCACCGCCATACCGTCTCGAACACATAGTGCTTCAGGTAGGCGAAGGTCACCGACGACACTCCGGGCCGGAAGTAGGCGCACCAGCCCCTCAACACAGGATTGAGCCTGCGTATCAGATCGTCCAAGGGCTGATTCACCTCGACCTCGCGGCAC
>NZ_MAXA01000059.1 GCF_001854695.1 Parafrankia soli | reverse complement strand
GTGAGGATGCGTTCGCCGTCCGGCTCGCAGCCGGAGATCTCCCGCGGCGACGCCCCGGTGGCGACCAGGACGATGTCGCCGACGAACGTCTCGCCGTCGGACGTCTCGACCGCGTGCGGGCCGACCAGGCGTCCGGTGCCGTGCACCACCTCGACCCGCTCCCGCTCCAGGCGGCGCTCGATGTCGGCGGACTGGGCCCGGGCCAGCGCCCGCACCCGTTCGTTGACCTGCTCGGGGTCGACCGTGACCACGTCCGGTGGAGTGAGGTGGGGCAGGCCGGTCAGCTCCCAGCTGCCGACCTCGGCCGAGGGGTCGCCATGTGGGCGCACCCCCAGGGCCGGCGCCATCGCGAAGTTCGTCATCGTCTCCGATGTCGCGATGAGGGTCTTCGACGGCACGCAGTCGGTCAGGACGCACGCCCCGCCGATGCCGTCTGAGTCGATCACGGTCACGGTCGCGCCGAGGGACGCGGCGACCAGGGCCGCCTCGTAGCCGCCGGGTCCGCCGCCAAGGATGACGATCCGCGTCACGTGAGATCCTCCAGAGCTCGTCGTACTGTCAGTGCCCGAAACCGTCCGTAGGCCACGAGTAGGCTTTTACCTCACTCGCGATCCAAGCGATGATCAATAGGCTTTCCGTCGAAGACGATCGAACACCTGCGCCTCTGATTGTCCAGATGCGCTCTGCCTACGGTCCGTGGATTCCAGCACCTACGCATGGCCCACGTATAGGGCTCAGCGAGCAAAACGAGCGAAAAGCGAAATACGAATTCTATCTACATTAGCGATACAAGGGTTCGCTGTGGCTCTGGGGGTTTGTACGGTTCCCAGCCATGCGACCTACATCACATCAATCGGGCCTAGCTCACGGCGCCGAACGACCGCCGGCGATCTCGCTGGAAAGGGCCACCAAGCGGTTCCCGACTCGGGACGGCGGCGCGTACACGGCGATCCGTGACGTCAGCATCACTGTCCCGGCCGGCGAGTTCGTCTCGATAGTAGGACCGACCGGCTGCGGCAAGTCGACGACGCTGTCGCTGGTCTCCGGGTTGGAGCCAGCGTCCGCGGGTGACGTCCGTGTCGAGGGCAAGCCCGTCACCGGTATCCCGCAGGGGCTTGGCTACATGTTCCAGTCGGACGGGGTGCTGCCCTGGCGAACCGTGCTGGACAACGTCGCGGCTGGCCCCCGGTTCCGGGGTACGCCGAAGGCCGACGCGCGCGAGCTGGCACGGGACTGGGTGACCAAGGTGGGCCTCGCCGGGTTCGAGCGCTACTACCCGCATCAGCTCTCCGGCGGGATGCGCAAGCGGGTGTCCCTCGCCCAGACACTGATTAACACTCCGTCGATCCTGCTGATGGACGAGCCGTTCAGCGCCCTGGACGTGCAGACCCGTGAGTTGATGCAAGACCTGTTGCTCGACCTGTGGGCTGGTAGCGGCGCGGCGGTCGTGTTCGTCACCCACGACCTGACGGAGGCGATCGCGCTCGCCGACACGGTCGTGGTCATGACCGCCGGCCCGGCGACGGTCAAAGACACCGTGAGGGTCGGACTCCCACGCCCGCGCCAGGTCGAAGAGATCCGGCTCGAGACMGCGTTCCTCGACGTCTACCGCCGGGTGTGGGRCTCGCTTCGGGAAGAAGTCGAGATCACCCGTGCCCGCGGGGCGCGCCAAACCGTGGCGGCCTGACCCGGTCCCGCAATACGCGCAGTGCCCGTGCAGTAACGGCACCGCACCCTCCCCCTTTCACAGGAGCCCGCCCATGTCTTATGACCTCAACGCCCCGCCCCCCACCATCGACCGGAAGACCGCCCAGGACGTCGCGGTCCCCGCCGCGACGACCCCGAAGGCGGCGCCACGCCCTCGTAACCCCCTCACCTGGCCGAAGGCCGCTCAATCATGGTTTTCCGGCGCAGGCAGAGGCCAACGTTCCAGAATAACGGTGACGGGCCTGCGGGTGTTGGCCGTTGTCGCGTGGCTCGGCAGCTGGGAGCTGGCCGGTACGCACTGGATCGATCCCTTCTACTACTCCAAGCCGAGCAACATCTGGCAGCGGCTGGTCGATTGGTTCACGACGGGGACCGCGTTCGGCTCGATCTGGGAGCAGATCTCGGTGACGTTGCAGGAGGCCGTACTCGGTTTCCTCATTGGTTCGGCTGCCGGGGTCGTCTTCGGCATCTTGCTCGGCCGTGCCCGCCTGCTGGCCGACGTGTGCGCACCGTTCGTCAAGGCCGCGAATGCGATCCCGCGCATCGTGCTCGCCTCGCTGTTCGTCATCTGGTTCGGTCTCGGGTTGTCCTCGAAGGTCGCGACCGCCGTGGTGCTTGTCTTCTTCGCGGTCTTCTTCAACGCTTTCCAGGGAGCCCGCGAGGTCGACCGGACACTGGTCGACAACGCCCGCATCCTCGGAGCGGGCAAACGACAGATCATGACCTCGATCGTGCTTCCGAGCGCCACGTCGTGGATCACTGCCAGCCTGCACACCGCCTTCGGATTCGCCCTGATCGGGGCGGTGGTCGGCGAGTTCGTGGGGGCGGACAAGGGCCTCGGGCTTCTCATCAACAACGCCCAGGGCACCTTTGATTCGGCCGGGATCTACGCCGGAATGATCGTGATCACCGTGATCGCGCTGATCGCCGAATCGCTTATCACCTTGCTAGAAGGACACCTGCTCGCCTGGCGTCCGCAGTCCCAGTCCAGCGCCACCGGACTCTGACCGTACACCCTATTCATCGAAAAGGAGCCAGCCCGCAATGAAGCGAAGGATCGCAGCGGCCGCCGCATTGGCCCTCCTGGGCGGGACACTTGCCGCGTGCGCGGGGAACGCCGGCGCCGCCGGCGAGACCGAGAAAGTCAAGATCATGATTGGCGGGATAGACAAGATCATCTACTTGCCTGCGAAGCTGACTGAGCAGCTTGGTTTCTTCGCCGACGAAGGCATCGAGGTCCAGTTACTGACCGAACCGTCGGGCGCGCAGGCCGAGAACGTACTCATCTCTGGTGACGTCCAAGGAGTCGTCGGGTTCTACGACCACGCGATCGACCTGCAGACAAAGGGTAAGTGCATCCAGAGTGTCGTGCAGTTCGCCGACGTGCCCGGCGAGGCCGAGGTCGTCGCCACGGACAAGGCCGGCGACATCACGTCGACCGCCGATTTCGCGGGCCGACGGCTCGGTATCACCAGCCCCGGTTCCTCGACCGACTTCCTCACCCGGGCGCTCGCCGCCGCGGCCGGTGTGCAACCGTCGGACTACACCACGGTGAAGGCAGGGGCAGGCCAGACGTTCCTCGCCGCGATGGAACAAGGCAGCATCGACGCCGGCATGACCACCGACCCGACCATCGCTCGGCTGGTGGCCTCCGGCCAAGGCAAGGTGCTCGTCGACATGCGCACCCAGGAAGGCACCGAGGCTGCCCTGGGCGGCCTGTATCCGGCATCGTCGCTCTATATGGACTGCGACTGGGTGGCGGCCAACAAGCCGACCGTGCAGAAGCTAGCAAACGCGTTCGTCCGTACCCTGGGCTGGATCGACACCCACTCGGCGGCGGACATCGCGGCCGAAATGCCCAAGGAATACGCCGGGGACGACCCCGAGCTGTACCGCAGTGCGATTGACGACAGCAAGGGAATGTTCACGGCCGACGGTGTGATGCCGGCCGAGGGCGCCGAGAACGTGCTTCGGGTACTTGCCTCGTTCTCGCCGAACGTCCAAGGCAAGGAGGACACCATCGACCTGTCGAGGACCTACACCACGGAATTCGTGTCGGCGGTCCCCAAAAGTTGACCTCCGGGCCGCAATCGGCGCGGCGAGCGAGTGAGYGGCGACGGACCGCACCCGCTCGCCTTGCGGCTGCCACCGCGGCCCGCGACCGCAGACACAGCGTCGTATCGCGCAATTTGTGTGTTTCGTTCAATACGGCCAACGTATTATCATCCTCCCCATGCTTCACCGGCCGCTCCGCTTCGCTACCCAGGCGTTGCTCTTACAGGTCGGGGTCCTCCTGCTGGTCGGGAGCGCCGGGCTCATCCTGATGGGGTTCCTGCTGCACGACAACCTCACCGACCAGTACGAGCAGCGGGCGCTCGCGATCGCCCGGGCCGTGGCCGCCGACCCGGATGTCGCCCGCGCGGTCACGGTCGGTAAACCAGGCGGCGAACTACAGGTGCGCGCCGAGGCCGTCCGCCTCCGCACGGGGGCGTTGTTCGTCGTCATCGCCGACGTACGGGGGATCCGCTACTCCCATCCCAACCCCTCGAACATCGGCAAACCGGTGAGCACCGACCCGTCGGAAGCTCTCGCCGGCCGCGAGATCATCAGCGTCGAGCGCGGCACGCTGGGGTTGTCCGCGCGAGGCAAGGTCCCGCTGCGCGACGACCGCGGCGGCGTCGTCGGCCAGGTGAGCGTCGGCCTCTCCGCGAACGAGGTAAACGAGCGGCTGTGGGCACTACTGCCCACGGCCGCCGTCCTGCTGGGCCTCGCGCTGCTCGTCGGTGCGGCTGGTGCCGCGCTCCTCGCCCGCCGGCTGCGGCGGCAGACCCTGGGACTCGAGCCGACCGACCTCGCAGACCTGCTCCGCGAGCAGGAGGCGGTCGTACACGGCGTCCAGGACGGCGTGTTGGCCGTCGACCCGGCAGGCAGGATCACGGCCTGCAACGAGACCGCCTGCCGGCTGCTCGGCGTGCCGCTCGCACCGCGGGACTGGGTGGGTAACGCCTTGCTGCCAGAACGGTTACGCGACGTCGTTGAAAGCCACCGCCCGGTTCGCGGCCTGCTCGTCCTGGCCGGGGACCGAGTGCTCGCCGTCACGAGCCACCCGGTGGACCGCGACGGGCGAGATCTCGGCCTGGTGATCACTTTGCGTGACCGAACCGACCTCGACGAGCTAGGTCGCGAACTGGACGCGGTGCGGGCACTGTCGGACGCGCTACGGGCACAGAGCCACGAGTACACCAACCGCCTCCACACGATCGCCGGCCTGCTGCAGATCGGGCACGCCGACGAGGCATCGAGCTACCTGTGCGAACTCACCGCCGATCCACTCGCGACCGAGAACAGGGCCACCGCCCGGCTGACCGATCCCTACCTGCGCGGCCTGCTCGCGGCCAAGACCGCGGCGGCGTCCGAGCGCGGCGTCCGGCTCGCCCTAGCCGCCGACGCCGAGTTACGCGACCCGCTCACGGCGCCGCTCGACGTGGTGACGGTGGTCGGCAACCTCGTCGACAACGCGGTGGAGGCCGCGAGGTCCGGGCAGCGCCGCCCCGCCTGGGTGGAGATCTCCGTCGCAGGAGCCGGAGACTCGCTGCACATCGCGGTCACCGACAGCGGAGACGGCGTTCCTGAGACGGTGCGCGACCGGGTGTTCGACGATGGTTTCACCACATCCGCCGATACCGGGCGGCCGCACGGCATCGGACTCGCCCTCGCCCGCCAGGTCGCCCGCAGCCACGGGGGCGACATCGAGCTGCTAAGAACCGCGGGCACCGACCACGGCGCCGTGTTCGCCTCCCACCTCAACGGCGTCGTCGAGATCTCAGCCCGACCCACCCTGGAGGGCATCCCGTGATCCGTGTCCTGGTCGTCGACGATGACTTCCGCGTCGCTAACCTGCACGCGCACTTCGTCCGCGCCGTTGCGGGCTTCACCGTTATCGGGGTGGCCCACACCGCCGCGACCGCCGTCGAACAGGCCAGGAAACACCGCCCCGACATCGCCTTACTCGACCTGTACCTTCCCGACGGGCGGGGCACCGACCTCATCGGCGAACTGGGATGCGACGTCGTCATGCTCACGGCGGCGGCGGACGCGGCGTCCGTCCGCGAGGCATTCGGCCGCGGTGTGGCCAACTACCTCGTCAAGCCGTTCTCGGCGGCCGACCTCGCCGACCGGCTTCAGGCGTACGCCCGGTACCGCAGCCACCTCAACGGCAACCGCGCACTCGGCCAGACAGACATCGACCTGGCCGCTCGCCTGCTCCGGGCCGGCGACCCGGTGCAGTCGAACGTGCGCAAGGGCCGCTCCGCACACACGGCGAATCTCGTCATCGAGGCGCTGCGAGGTGCGGCGGAAGCCGTCTCGGCCGCCGAGGTGGCTGCGTTGCTCGGGCTCTCCCGACCCACAGCGCAGCGTTACCTGGCGGACCTCGCTCAGGACGGTCGTGCCTCGGTCAGCCTGCGATACGGGTCCACCGGCCGTCCGGAACACCGCTACCAATGGCGGACGAAAGCCACGCTACCCAGTCCGGACCGTTCGTGACCGCACCTGACGTGAGCTTGCGGGCTGAGCGGCCTCCCCGCACCGCCTACATATCGGTCGCCTTGGAATCGCTAGTTCCGGCGTAGTCACGCCCCAATACCAGGAACTTTAGGTTCGGATCRGGATTGTGGCGACCGTGGGTGGCGGTCCCGTGAGGTGCTTGTCGATCGGCTTCTTGGCGGGGAACGGGGTGCGCTTGGTCCGCCGGACGACCCGGGGATTGGAGCGGAGGCGTTTCGGGAGGACGTGTTCGGCGATCTTAGTGGTCACCGCGGCCAGGATCCGGGCCGTCCGGCGGAGGGGGGAAAATCGCCCGGCGCACAACCTGGCGGCGGACGATCGTCACGGTGTGGGTGAAGGAGAGCCGGTCGGGGTCGATCCCTTCGACCAGCGCGGTGTCGTGGATCAGTTTCCGTAACGCCCGGTGCAGCAGCAGGACGCCCCAGACCTCCTGCTCGACCCGGTCGGGGGCCCGGGACCGCAGCACCAGCCGGCCGTCCTGCTGGTGGACCTTGATTTCGTCGAGGAGGGTCTCGAC
>NZ_MAXA01000058.1 GCF_001854695.1 Parafrankia soli | reverse complement strand
CTGCTCGGCCAGGGCCTCCAGGGCCCGGCCGCACCGGTCGTCGTTGAGCGCGTCCGGCTCGATCCCGAAGATCTCCGCGACCGCCCACTTCTCGGCCCAGCGCTGGACCCGGACCAGCGGCGTCGGGGAGGACAGCCGGTTGGCGACCAGCGCGGCTATGACCTGGCCGTGGGTGTAGCGGGCCTTCTTCTCCTGGATCGGGCAGAGCCGGTCGATGATGCCGACCAGGTCGAGGCGTGCCAGCAGGTCACAGACCACCGGCAGCGGGCCCAGGAACTTCTCCACGCTCGGGGGCCCGTAGAGCAGATCCGCGGCAGCCAGCACACGACGAACCGTCCCAGACCGGAAGCCCTACACACCAGGGCGATCAACACACCACAAGATCAAAGAGTCACACGTTCAGGACACCGCACGAACGTGCGGAGTACAGGGGCGACGACGACTCAGCCCACTACCTGGACGTCGACCGCGTGGCCTTCCGGGTCCTGGAGCACATGACGGCCCGGCGTGAGTTGCGTATCACCCAGGTCCGCTCGCCGTACCGTGAGTCCGATCCGGACCCGTCCCGTCGGCCCCCGGGCTCCTGCCGGGTAGAGCTCGAGAACAGCTCCGTCGGCGAAGGTGGCGGCGTAGTGGTCGGGGCCGGTCCCATGACGCTCCCGCCTGAACTCCAGACCGAGATCTTGGTAGAACTCGTGACAGGCGGAGAGGTCGGAGCAGTACAGGACGATCAGATCTATCTTTGCGTCCGGGGAGAGCCGCCGCTGCCAGGGGTGGGTGGCGGCGAGTGCGTCGCTGAGCCATCGTCGCCGATCTGTTGCCAGCAGCGGAAGCACGGCAGCGAAGTCAGTCTCGTCTTTCGGGCGTGACGCCTGGGACTTGTAAAGGAGCTGCACCTCCGGCGCGATATAGGGGATGCCCGTGGGGCCGGCGTGTCCGAGCGAGGAGACCGGACGCCGGATCCGGGGATCACGCCGCGACACCCAGTCCGTCCCGGCGGCTTCCTCCAGCATGACCTGGATCCGCCACGGCCCATCGGGAGTTCGCCTGCACCAGATGTCGTGGATGCCGAACGGCAGCGTCTCGCCCGGCTCCCAGCGCCGTAGTGCGCCGGGAGGATCGGCGGCCCACCATTCCCACCCGGCCAGGACCCGCTGGACGGCCAGCTGGTCCCGGCGGAGCACGGCGACGTCGATGTCGGAGTGCCCGCGGAACTGGTGACCTACCGCGAGTTCGATCGCGTATCCGCCGGCGATCCACCACGGGGCAGGAAAGGCGGCGAAGATCGAAGCCGTTTCGGTCAGGCTTGCGGGTTCCCAGTGGTCCAAGGGGCTGTCGGCCCGTGTCACAGGTCGTTGCCTTCTTCCCGGTCTTCCCGTGTCCGGGCGTCTCTGCGCTGACAGGGCGTAGTCTGCCCCGATGAAGTTCGGACTGCACCTCGGCGGGGTCAATCCCCGGTTATGGAACGAGGTCACGGAGGAGGCCGATCGGCTCGGGTACGAGTCGATCTGGGTACCTGAGCATCTCGTCGTGCCGATCGCCTCGGCGGGCAGCCCGCACCAGGGCTCGGATCATCCGCCGATCCCGTCCAACGTCCCGATCTTCGACGCGCTGGCGCTTCTCAGCCACCTGGCGGCGCGGACGACGCGGATCCTGCTCGGCACGAACGTCTACAACATCGGCCTGCGGCATCCGTTCGTGACGGCGCGGGCGGCGACGACCGTGGACATTCTCTCCGGCGGGCGGCTCGCGCTCGGGATCGGCGCGAGCTGGCTGCGCTCGGAGTGGGAGGCGGTCGGCCTTGACTTCGACCGTCGCGGCCCGCGGGTGGACGAGGCCATCGAGGTGTGCCGTCGGCTGTGGAGCGAGGACGTCGTCGAGCACCACGGCGAGTTCTTCGACTTCGGGGCGGTCGCGTTCGAGCCGAAGCCGGTCCAGCGGCCGGGCCCGGCGCTGCACATCGGTGGGGACGGGCCGGCGGCGCTGCGCCGCGCCGCGACCGTCGGTACCGGCTGGATGCCGATGAACCACAAGTTCGCCGACCTGCCCGGCTCGCTGGCCCGACTCGTTGAGCTGGCCGAGCGCGCGGGGCGCACCACCCCCGTCGAGGTCACGTTCAACGGCGAGGTGAGCCGTCCGTCCGACGTCGCGCCCTACGCCGAGGCCGGCGTCACCCGCCTGATCGTCCGGCCGTGGACCCGTTCCCGCGAGGCGATCGACGGGATGCGACGATTCGCCGACGAGGTCCTCGGCCCGCTCCAGGACACCGACTGACCCGGCGACGGACGGGCGGGGCTGGCCGCCGCGCGGCGAAGTGAGTTGTCGCAGCCTCTCCATATACCGCCGGGACAACTTGCTTCGGACGAGATACCCGAACGGGACCCCCGGGCGAGGCGGCGCCTGCGCGAGGCACGTGCGGCCGGTCGTCTGACGGGTTCGCCACGGGCTGACGGCGCTCTCATTGTCATCAGCCGCCACCGGAAAGGTTCCCGGGAACGGGGCTGGACGGCTGGCCGGGACGTGGAGGCGTGAGGGACGGGTGAGGCGGATGTCCGAGGGAGCTTCCGGCGGCATGACGGCGGACGAGCGGGAGTGGCTGCGGGTCCGGGGCGAGCTGAAACGGCGGCGGCACCCGCTCGCCGTCCTGGCGGCACGGGAGTACCCGCCGGACGCGCGGGTCGCCGGCACGCCGCTGCTGGCGGCACCGGGGTGGATCCCGCCGGAGCCGGTGCCGATCGACTCGGTGGTGATCGATCTCGACCCGGGTCGGGAGCAGCCCGGCGGGCTGACCGGGCGGGAGCCGGTGAGTGAGGGCGTCCGGCCGCTGCGCGCGGATGGCAGCCGTTACGGCGGCTACGCGGCGGCGGTGGCCCACCTGGACCGGCCGGCGCTGTTCGTCGATCTCCCCACCTACCGGCTGTGCGACGCCGACCTGTCACTGCCGGGGGCGCGCGGCACCCTGTCGTTCGGGCTCGGCAGCTATTTCGACGGGCTCGACGTCGGCGAGGCCTGCGCGCACGAGTACGCGGCCGCCACGCAGGGCGCGGAGGGTCTTCCTGTGCGGCGGGCGGTGGGCATGCCCTGGGAGCTTCACCGGCGGCCGGCGAGCATGGCCATCAGCACCCTGACGATCCGCTGGGACCGCCGGACGGGGACGGCGACCGTGCTCCTCCACCGCCGGGACCCGGCGAAGGTGGGTCACGCCGGTGGTCTGCTGCAGGTGGTGCCGGTCGGGGTGTTCCAGCCCTCCGGGCCGGCGGAGTGGAACATCCGCAACGACTTCGACCTGTGGCGGTCGATCACCCGCGAGTACTCCGAGGAGCTGCTGGGCACGGCCGAGGAGTACGGCAGCGACACGCGGCCCATCGACTACGGGCGCTGGCCGTTCGCGGCGGAGCTGGCCGCGGCCCGGCAGGCGGGCGCGGTGCGGGTGTCCGTGCTCGGGCTCGGGGTGGACCCGCTGACCTTCGCCACCGACCTTCTCACCGTCGCGGTCTTCGACGCGCCGGCCTTCGACGAGCTGTTCGCCGGCCTCGTCGGCACGAACGCGGAGGGCGAGAACCTCGCGCGGTTGGACGCCTCCAGGCCAGCCGTCCCTGAGCCCGACCGCGCCGGCACCGCCACCGGCCCGCGACCAGAACGCCGGACCCCGGGGATCCCCTTCACCGAGCGGACCGTTGATCGGCTGGTCCACCACGAACCGATGCAGGCCGCCGGCGCCGCCCTCATCGCTCTCGCCTGGCGCCACCGGCGCCACCTGCTGGGCTGACTCCGCCGCTGGGCCGGCGCGCCGAGGCCGGCCGGGCGCTCGGATCGCCGGGTGGGCGCGGAGCTGACCGTCCACCGGGCCGGGCCCGCCTCACCAGCTGGACTGGCAGCTCACCAACTGGACACGCCGAAGCCGTACGAGGCGCCGCCGGTCGACGAGGAGCCGTCATGCCCACGCACGCGCCGGCGTCCCTGCCCGCTGCCGGGACGTCCGACGGACCAGTCCTCGTCGGCACCGTCACCGTCGCCGTCACCCGCGTCGGGGCCGTCCCCGCCGGCGTAGTCCCAGCTCGACGACCACGCCTCCGGCTGCCACTCCGAGGACGACGACCACTCCGCGTCGCGGTCGCGGTCGAACGAGCCCCCGCCGGCCGGAAGCGGACGGATGGACGCGACGACGGATCCGATGACCCGCGGGACCACAAGCCAGGCAGTGATGTTGACCCCCAGGACGACGACGAAGATCATTGCGACCAACCACACCCATGCCGACGGCATCGGGACGGCATGCATCAACATCCCCCCGAGGGCGATGCCGAAAACACCGACCGCCGCCACCCTCAACCGCGCCACGATGCCTTCCTACGCCTCGGACGGGGCCGGTGGGGTGGATCGACGCCAAGCCGACAGTGCCACCGAGAGACGGCGCCGCAGGTCAGCGGCACTACGGACCAAAATCGCCAGGTCCACGGACAGTGGGCCGACCGGCCGCCTCGCACCGGGCCGACCGGCCACCCCGCCACGGGCCGGCCGTGCCCGACCCGCAGCTCAGCGACCACACGGGCCCAGGCCGCCGTGTTGGCCGCCGCAGCGGCCGACCACCACTCTCGGGGGTACCGGGGCATGATCGAGGATGCGACTGGGGTGTCACGGGCCGGGGACGGATTGGAACGACCCGGACACCTCAGTCGCGTCCTCAACCTACCTGCTCGATAGCTTTTAGTCACTGATCGATTACAGGCAGTTCTAGACTACACCCTGTTTGCTGCCCCTGTCCCCGTATGGAGTACCCACCTGAACGCGCCGGGCGACCATCAGGAGAGGTTTGGAGACGGGCAGCTGCCGTCCCGGAGAGATCGGTCACGATGACACGTCGAACGGTTCGTCCTTACGCTGTCCGGCGAGGCACTGCCGGGCCGACGCGGCCTGGCGGAATGCCGGGGATGCGAAGGCCGTCCCGCGGCGGCGGGCATGTCCGCGACGAGACGTCAGTCCGGGATCGGACATTGGTTTCGTGATGACAGCCACAGGGTGAGCAGCAGGTTTCCGGCTTAGTCTCATCGCTCATGAGCGGCGCGCCCATCGGGGTGTTCGACAGTGGAGTCGGCGGTCTCACCGTTGCGCGCGCGATCCTGGACCAGCTGCCAGGAGAGTCGCTGCTCTACATCGGCGACACCGCGCACGCCCCCTACGGGCCGCGGCCGATCGCCGAGGTACGCCGGTACGCCCTCGCCGCACTGGACGAACTCGTCTCCGCTGGTGTGAAACTTCTCGTCATCGCATGCAATTCCGCGAGCGCGGCATGCCTGCGCGATGCCCGGGAACGCTACGACGTACCGGTGGTCGAGGTCATCGTGCCCGCGACCCGCCGTGCCGTCGCGGCAACACGGAGTGGTCGAGTGGGAGTCATCGGAACGGTCGCCACGATCACCAGCCGGGCCTACGAGGACGCCTTCGCGGCGGCTGCGGGCACCGAGCTGGTTAGCGTGGCGTGCCCGRCCTTCGTCGACTTCGTCGAGCGCGGCATCACGTCCGGCCGGCAGTTGCTGGGACTCACCGAGGCGTATCTGGCACCGTTGCAGGAAGCCGACGTGGACACAGTGATTCTCGGATGCACCCACTATCCACTGTTGACCGGCGTCATCGGTCTCGTCATGGGAGAGGGCGTCACACTGGTGAGCAGCGCCGAGGAGACGGCCAAGGACACCTACCGGGTGCTCGCCCGCGACGGCCTCTTCCGCGACCCCGACCTGCCGCCCCCGGCGCATCGCTTCCTGACCACCGGTGATCCCRCCGCGTTCGCGCGGGTGGGCCGCCGTTTCCTGGGCCCCGAGATCACGGCGGTGAGCATCGCCCCGGCGGCGGCCCCCCGGCAGGCACAGGCGGTGGGACGATGAAACTGACGATCCTGGGCTGTTCCGGCACCTACCCAGGCCCCGCTTCGGCCTGCTCCTCCTACCTGATCGAGGACGAGGGCTTCCGGCTCGTCCTGGACGCCGGCAACGGCTCCATGGGTGAGCTGCAACGGCACTGCGACATCCGGGACGTCGACGCGGTGCTGCTGAGCCACCTGCACGGCGACCACTGCCTCGACCTGGTCGCGACGTCCTACGCCCGGCGCTACCACCCGGAGGGGATGCCGCCCAAGCTCCCGGTGTACGGGCCGATCAACACCCAGGAGCGGCTGTGCGGCGCGTTCGAGCGCTGGCCGGACGACTCCCTGGCCGACATCTACGACTTCCGCACGATCGGTCCCGGCCGCCTGCACGTCGGGCCGTTCGCCATCGACCTGGCCCGGGTCGCGCACCCGATCGAGGCCTACGGGGTGCGGGTGACGGCCGGCGGGAAGACGCTCACCTACTCCGGCGACACCGGGGTGTGCGACCGGCTCGTCCGGCTGGCCCACGACAGCGACCTGTTCCTGTGCGAGGCGTCGTTCCTCGACGGCGAGGACAACCCGCCCGACCTGCACCTGACCGGCAAGGACGCCGGTGAGCACGCGACCCGCGCCGGTGTCGGGCGGCTGGTGCTGACCCACCTCGTGCCCTGGGGCAACGTGGAACGCACCCACGGCGAGGCCGCGGACGCGTTCGACGGCGATCTGACGCTCGCGAGCACCGGCACCTCCTACGAGATCTGACCACGTCTGAACACGTCTGAGCACGCTCGCGGGCCGTCCGACGCAACCCCGGCCGGCCTGCGCCGATAGGGTCTCCTCCCGTGATCAGAGTCGATGGCAGAACCACGGACCAGCTCCGCGACGTGACGATCGAGCGGGGCTGGCAGGAGCACGCGGAGGGGTCGGCGCTGATCTCCGCCGGCCGGACCAGGGTGCTGTGCGCGGCCTCCGTCACCGAGGGGGTGCCCCGGTGGCGCAAGGGCAGCGGCCTGGGCTGGGTGACGGCCGAGTACTCGATGCTGCCGCGAGCCACGCACACCCGCAACGACCGGGAGTCCGTCCGCGGGCGGATCGGCGGGCGGACCCACGAGATCTCCCGGCTGATCGGGCGCAGCCTGCGGGCCGCGATCGACCTGAAGGCCCTCGGCGAGAACACCATCGCCATCGACTGCGACGTGCTGCTCGCCGACGGCGGCACCCGCACCGCCGCGATCACCGGCGCCTACGTGGCGCTCGCCGACGCCTGCCGGTGGCTGGGACGTCCCGCGGCGATCGTCACCAGTGTCTGCGCGGTCAGCGTCGGCGTGGTCGGCGGCGTGCCCATGCTCGACCTCGCCTACACCGAGGACTCGACCGCCGACACGGACATGAACGTCGTCCGCACCGGCGCGGGTGGCTTCGTCGAGGTCCAGGGGACGGCCGAGGGCACCCCGTTCGAACGGTCGACGCTCGACGAGCTGCTCGACCTCGCCGTGACCGGCTGCACCCGCCTGACCGAGATCCAGAACGCCGCGCTGGCCGCCCCGCCGGCCGCCGGCCCGCCCGCCCCGGAACGCGCCACTGCCGGCAGGGGCAGTGGCGGGAAGGGCACGGGGTCACGGTGAGCTCGGTGAGCGCGGTGCCGCGCCAGGTCGTGCTCGCCAGCCGCAACGAGGCGAAACTGGCCGAGCTGGGCCGCATCCTCGCCGCGACCGGGCTGGACGTCGACGTCGTCGCGCTGCCCGACGGCCCCGAGGTGCCCGAGACAGGTTCGACCTTCGCCGAGAACGCCCTCATCAAGGCACGCGCCGCCGTGGCCGCGACGGGTCTCGCGGCGATCGCCGACGACTCCGGGCTCACCGTGGACGAGCTCGCCGGGATGCCCGGGGTGCGCTCGGCGCGCTGGTCCGGGATCCGTGACGGAAGCCGGGCCGACCGGGACGCCGCCAACAACGCCCTGCTGCTGGCCCAGCTCGACGACGTCGACGAGGAGCGGCGCGGCGCGGCGTTCGTGTGCGCCGCGGCGCTGGTCACCCCGGACGGCGTCGAGCACGTCGTCTACGGCACCCTGCGGGGGCGGCTGCTCACCCGGGCACGGGGCACGGGGGGCTTCGGCTACGACCCGTTGTTCGTCGCCGAAGGCTCGACCCGGACCAACGCCGAGCTCACAGCGGACGAGAAGGACCTGATCAGCCACCGGGGCCGGGCGCTACGCAGCCTCGCCGCGTTCATCGGCACGCTGGCGCCGCCTCCACGCTGAAACGGCGTGCGACCGCGGCCCCGGGCGGCCCGGCGCCGCGGTCGCACGCCGGCACCGCCCCGCGCCGATGGGCCAGAACGGGGCGGGGCTGGGCTCGCGGCTACGCGCTCAGGCCCAGAGCTGTCCCTCGAGCGCGGCCTCGGCCTCGGCGAGCGTGCCGGCGTACGCACCGGTCGACAGGTACTTCCAACCACCGTCGCAGACGATGAAGGCGATGTCGGCCCGCCGTCCCTCCCGCACCGCGCGGTCGGCCTGCGCGAGGGCGGCGTGCAGGATCGCCCCCGTCGAGATCCCGGCGAAGATCCCCTCCTGCTGGACGAGCTCACGCGTGCGGCGCAGCGCGTCCCGGGGGCCGACCGAGTACCGCGAGGTCAGCACCGAGGCATCGTAGAGTTCCGGGACGAAGCCCTCGTCGATGTTGCGCAGCCCGTAGACGAGCTCGCCGTACCGCGGCTCGGCCGCGACGATCACGACGTCGGGCTTGTGCTCCCGCAGGTAGCGACCGGTACCCATCAGCGTCCCGGTGGTGCCGAGCCCCGCCACGAAATGGGTGATACCCGGCAGGTCCTCCAGGATCTCCGGGCCGGTCGTCTCGTAGTGCGCCTGCGCGTTCGCCGGGTTGCCGTACTGGTAGAGCATCACCCAGTCGGGGTTCTCCGCCGCGAGCCGCTTGGCCACCGCGACCGCCTCGTTCGAGCCGCCGGCCGCCGGGGACGAGACGATCTCGGCCCCCCACATCTGGAGCAGCTGGCGGCGCTCCACGGAGGTGTTCTCCGGCATCACGCAGACCAGCCGGTACCCCTTCTGGCTGCAGACCATCGCCAACGAGATCCCGGTGTTGCCGGACGTGGGCTCGAGGACGGTCGCGCCCGGGGTGAGCAGTCCTCGCTTCTCCCCGTCCGCGATCATCCACAGTGCCGCCCGGTCCTTGATCGAACCGGTGGGGTTGTCCTGTTCCAGCTTCGCCCAGAGTCGGACCTCCGCAGAGGGAGACAACCGAGGCAGTCCGACCAGCGGGGTTCGGCCTACCGAGTCCACCAGGGAGTCGTAACGCATGAGTAGGGACCTGCCGCCCTGATCAGAAGAGCCGGGTAGCCATGCCGGACGAGATCGGCACCCGAGCGCAGCCGCCGGCTAGGTCGTCGGCAGCGGAGTCAACGGTGGCGGAGCCACCGGCGACGGCGGGGAGAATAGTCACCTCGCCCAAAGTCGCCGGTACGGTGGCGGAGCCACCGGCGACGGCGGGGAGAATAGTCACATTGTCGCCGTCGCTGAGCTTGGCGTCGAGGCTGCCCAGGAAGCGGACGTCCTCGTCGTTGACGTAGATGTTGACGAAGCGGTGGAGCTCGCCGTCACCCTCGCCGGAGATCAGCCGCCCGCGCAGCCCGGGGTGCCGGGAGTCGAGGTCGTGGAAGAGCGCCGCGAGCGTGTCGCCCGTGCCCTCGACCAGCTTGGCGCCTCCCGTGTAGCTGCGCAGGATCGTCGGCACACGGACCTGGACTGCCATGGTGCTCCTTCCTCTGGTGCCGCCGGCGGGTCCGCCGCGGCGCGCCGCCCGGCGTGGGCGGTGGTACTGCATCGGTACTGCGTCATCGGTGCTGCAGGCCATCGGTACTGCAGGCCGTCGGTGCTGCGGGCGTCGGTCCGCAGGCGTCGGTTCCGCGGGGCCGTCGGTGCCGCCCGGCAGGTCACGGGCTCGCGCGACCGGATGCCCTTCGCTCACAGGCATCCCACCACGCGCGTCCGTCGCCGCCGCTCTATGAGAACGTCACATGGGCGTCAGAGGATTTCCACGGGTTCCTCGGTGACCTCACCGTCCGCGATCCGGAAGGAGCGGAACTCGATCGTCTCCGGATCCCGCGTCGAGGCGAGGACGTAGTGCGCCTCGGGGTACCCCGCGATGGAGATGTCGGTGCGCGACGGGTACGCCTCCGTGGCGGTGTGGGAGTGGTAGATCACGACCGGATCCTCGTCGCGGTCGAACATCTCGTTCCACACCTTGATCTGCTCGGCCGGGTCGAACTCGTAGAAGGTGGGTGAGCGTGCGGCGTTGACCATCGGGATGTGACGCTCCGGCCGATCCGAGCCCTCGGGCCCGGCGATGACGCCGCACGCCTCGTCGGGATGGTCGCGGCGGGCATGGGCGACGATCGCCTCGTAGTGGGTTCGGTCGATGCGCAGCACGCGACAACCGTACGACGCGAACGGGCCGGATCGGGCGTCCATGTGAACACAGACCTGACCACGACCGGCTCGCACCAGGTTACGGCGCCGGGGAACCGCCCCACTTCGGGACCGGATGCACCGATCCGCCCCGGGCCGGCCTGGCTCGGCCTAGAGCAGCGCCCGGGTGAGCTCGTCGAGCAGCTCGGTCAGGAACGCGTAGACCGCGGCGATCGGCCGGCGCGGATCCTCGGGCGTGAGATTCTCCAGCTCGGCGGTCGACTCGTCGTCGGTGAGACCGAGCCGCGTGCCGAGCACCAGCCGCAGGTCGTTGAGGACGGTCAGCCAGTCCTGCGCCGCGTCCTCGTCGAGCACCAGGACGGCACCGGGCGCCGGCACGGCCGCCAGCACGCGCCGGGCCGCGTCACGCTTACGGGCCAGGGCCTCGTCGGTGCGCCGGCGCCGGAAGTCCCCGGAGGCCAGCGGGTCGTCCGGGTAGGGGTCGGGCAGCAGCCGCGCGACCGCGGGATCCTCCGGGGGCGGCGGGGCGGTGTCGCGCAGCCCGACAAGCGCCTCCAGCGGATCGTCGACCGGCGGCGCCTCCAGCAACGCGTCGACCTGACCCAACAGCTCGGTGAGCAGGGACGACTCGAGCCGGGGCAGCCGCAGCTCGATCCCGGCCCTGGTGCGCCGGAACCCGTTCACACGCCTCCGCTCCCGATCATCCGCTCCCGATCACGTTCAGCCCGCGACGTTCAGTCCTGGGCGATGGTGGCCCACAGGCCGTAGGTGTGCAGCCGCTCCGCCGCGGCCTCCATCTCCTCCCGGGTGCCGGACGCCACCGTCGCCCGCCCCTTGTGATGGACGTCGAGCATGAGCTTGGTCGCCTTCCGCTCGCTGTACCCGAAGAGCTTGCGGAAGACGTACGTCACATAGGACATGAGGTTGATCGGGTCGTTCCAGACGATGGTCACCCAGAGGCGATCGTCTTCGGGGGAGTCCTCGACGTCCTCGACGTCAATCGGAGACACGGCAGTGACGGACACGACGTCTATTGTTACGCCTCCCGATCGGGACTTCACGGGGACCGGCCCTGCGTCGCGCACGGTCACAACGGACACCGCTGTGATCTCCGGAACGACGGACACCGTGGTCCCGGCCGCACCAGGCCCGCGCCGCAGGCCCGACCCCGCCCGACACCCGTGATCACCGCCACGCAGCACCGCCAGCCCAGCCCGCCCCGATACCGACAGTCGCCGCGCACCCACCCCCCACCCCCAGCGCGGCGCGGCCGGTCCCCGTGGCCCGGGCGCCCGGCGCGGCATCGCCCGGCAGGCGCCGCTCTGAGGGAACAGTTCGGAGGGCTGGAGTCCGGGCACGGCGGGTCGCGATCCCCGTCGTGAAGCAAACAGCGCGGACGGTCCGCGGACCGTGCGGAGCGACCACCTCAGTCGGAGCATGAACCACTCGGAGCGACGGACTCACCCTGAGACCGGAGCAAACGCGCGGAGACGGAGAGCAAACAGGGCGGAGCACCCGGCCCGCGAACACCCCGGCGATGCGAGACCCCGGCGATGAGCCCGGGTCGCGAACCTCCTGATGCCAGGTCCCGGGGAAACACCCGGCCCGCAAGCCCGGACCCTCATGCACGCCAGGACAGGGAGCTCCGGCGACCCCGAAGGCGCCGGAACCGACTGGATCGGCTGTTGGTGGGCGTCTAGACCGAGCGGCGGAGTAGCGGGGGGTGTAGGGCGGTCGCGGAGCCGAGGCGGTAGAGCTCGGCTGGGCGGCCGCCGCCGCGTGGGGAGGCCCGCTGGCCGACCGCGACGACGAAGCCCGGGGTGGAGAGCACCTTGCGCCGGAAGTTGGGCGGGTCCAGGACCACGCCCCAGGCAGCCTCGTACACCCGGCGCAGGTCGGCCAGGGTGAACGGCTCCTCGCAGAAGGCGGCCGCCAGCGACGTGTACTCGAGTTTGCCGCGCGCCCGCTCGACTCCGTCCGAGACGATCTGCGGATGGTCGAAGGCCAGGGTAGGACCGTCCGGGGAGCCCAGGTCCTCGACCGGCCACCAGCGGGCCTGCGGTCCGTCCCCGCTCGCGGTGGGCTGCGGGAGGTTCGGCAGCAGGGCCAGGTAGGCGACGCTGACGACCCGGGTCCGCGGGTCCCGGGTCGGGCAGCCGTAGGTGCGCAGCTGCTCGAGGTGGCCGGCGGTGGTCACCCCGGTCTCCTCGGCGAGCTGGCGCAGCGCGGAGGAGTCGAGGTCCTCGTCCGGGCCGACGAAGCCGCCGGGCAGCGCCCAGCAACCGCGGAACGGCTCACTGTCGCGCTGGATGACAAGGACGCACAGCCGTCCGGCGCGCAGGGTCAGCAGGACGACGTCGACGCTGACGGCGACGGCCGGTATCCGGGCCTGGTCGCCGCCAGTCGCGCCGGACGTCACGTTCGCCGACGAGACGGAGGCCACCGGTCAAGTCTGGCCGTCCGCGCCGGCACCCGCGCCGGCACCCCTCTCCCCGACAGGCGTGCCGGCGCGCCCCTGTCCGCGGTGCCCGCGGCTTCACCGGTCAGAAGGAGGTCCGCGGCTCCGCCGCTGCGACCACGACCGGCAGGCATGGACGTCCGAAGGAGACCTCGCGCGCGCCGGCCGGTAGGGACTCCAGGGCGAGCCGGTGGTGCTCCCGGGCCCGGGCGACTCCGGCCGCGCCGACGAGCGTGTCCGCGACGAGCTGGCCGCCACGCATCAGGGGGACGAGGAGATGACGGTCCCGGCGACCCACAGCCCCGTCCAGCGCCTCTCCGCCAGGTACGCGGGCAGCGGACGCACCGGCGGCGGGCCGCGGGGCGGCGGAGCGGTCGAGGGGTGCTCTGGGGATGACCAGGTCGGCGACGGCCAGTCCGTCCGGGCCCAGGCGGCGCAGGACGTCCTTGCGCCCGCCGCGGCTGCGCTTGCCCACAGAAGTCTTGACGACCGGCTCACCGTCGACCTCGACGAGTTTGTAGACGAAGCCGGCGGTGGGTGCGCCCGACCCGGTCACCAGGCTGGTGCCCACGCCGTAGCCGTCGACGGGGGCCGAGGCCAGGCGGGCGATCGAGTGCTCGTCGAGGTCGCCGGTGACGATGATCCGGGTGGACTCGGCGCCGAGCTGGTCGAGCTGGGTGCGGGCCGCCCGGGCGCCGCCGGCGAGGTCCCCGCTGTCGATGCGGATCGCCCCGAGCTCGCTGCCCGCCGCGGCCACGGCGTTGGCGATCCCGGTCGGGATGTCGTAGGTGTCCACCAGCAGGGTCGTGCCGGCGCCGAGTGCCGCGACCTGGGCCGCGAACGCCGCCGCCTCGTCGTGGTGCGCGAGGGTGAAGGCGTGCGCGCTCGTGCCTGCGCTGGGCACGCCGTAGCGGCGCGCCGCCTCCAGGTTGGACGTCGCGGTGAAGCCGACGAGGCAGGCGGCCCGCGCGGCGGCGACCGCGGCCTGCTCGTGGGTGCGCCGGCCACCCATCTCTATGCACGGCCGGTCGCCGGCGGCGGCGACCATGCGGCTGCCGGCGGCGGCGATGGCGCTGTCGTGGTTGAGCACCGACAGGACGAGGGTCTCCAGCAGGACGCACTCGGCGAACGTGCCCTCCACCACGAGGACGGGGGTGTCGGGCAGGAAGGGCTCGCCCTCGGCGAACCCGTCGACGTCGCCGCGGAACTGGTAGGAGGCCAGCCAGTCGGCCGTGTCGGGATCCACGACGCCGGTCGCGGACAGGTGGTCGATCTCGGCCGGGCCGAACCGGAAGTCGGCGAGCGCGGCGAGCAGGCGCCCGGTGCCGGCCATGACTCCGAAGCGACGGCCGGCGGGCAGGGACCGGGTGAAGACCTCGAAGACCGCTCTGCGTTCGGCCGCGCCGGAGCGCAGAGCCGCCCGCAGCATGGTCAACTCGTAGTGATCGGTCAGAAGCGCCGTGGACATCCGGAACAGGGTAGGGACGACAGGCTTCCGGTGCACCACATCGGACGAACCCGCGGGCCGCGGCGGGTGGCCGGTCACGGCCCGGGTGGCGGCGGTCGCGGGGGCGGGTGGCGGCACGTGACGGGCAGGAACGTGCGCGGGGCCTAGGGACGAGGGTGGGGTAGCCCTCTGAGTGGCCGCGGGGTAGTCCATCAGGCCCGGCGGGGTGGTCCGCCGGCAGGGGGTCGGGTAGTCCTCGGGTGCGTGGCCGGGCCGATGGCGGTGCGGCCGGCCGGGCGAGCACCCCTACGCCGTCGAGCGGCTGACCCGGGCTGCCGAGTGCGGGGCCTTGTGTACCCCGGTGGGCAGGTGGGTATGCCTGAGAGCGGCCCCGAACACCTAAGAGGCTATGTGATTCACATCACGCCTCATACTTACTCAGCGTAATCAAAAACGCCCGAGCAGGGGCTCCGTGATCGACGCCAGGACACGGAATCCGCCCGTTACGCGCGACATCGCGAGTACCCACCCCGTTACTGTCCCGAGAACCCCTCGACCATGAGATCGTCCTGGGCGTGGATCGTAGCTATGCCGGGGTTTTCCTCGTTGTCGTCGGCGGCGCGCTGCTTGCGCTTCTGGTGATCGGCGGGCGCGCAGGGCGCGGCCTGCTCCGCGACGTGTGGGGGCGAATGGGCCTGCTGCGCTGGGTCTTTGCGTTGATCGTCGTGGTCGTCTTCCTTGATCTGGCGGACGGGATCCCGAACCGGTGATCGCCGACGAGCGATTCGGGGGCGGCAAGAAGTGCCCCCGGTGGCCAAGATGTGCTCCCCCGAGATTTCCCGGCGGACGCCCGCCGAGACGGCGGAACGTCGCGCTACGAGTTCGCCATGTCCCCGAGCCATTGACAGCAAGTACATACGGCGTCGCGGTCAGCTATAAAACTCGGCTAATAGACACAGTTCGATTTATGTGTGTGCGCTCCTAGATGCCCGACTCGTTATGCTCACTTCGCGTTACTCCGACGCCGGACGAGAGGACAGCGGGTGACTGGACAAACCTGGCTGTGGACCCCCCCGCGACCAACTCCAACAAGCGTTGGAATTGGATCGCTGCTACGGGCGTACCGGCAGGCCCATGGCCTGACCCAGCAGCAACTCGCCGATCTCCTCGGCTTCGACCAGTCCTATGTGTCGAAGGTCGAGAGCGGGCGGCGGGCGATCCACGACATCTCCACGCTGCGCCACATCGCGCGCAACCTCGGTCTGTCACCCGAGGACGTCGGACTCGCCCCGGGCGGTCTGGCCGACCGGCGTCGTGAGCCACCGCGCGGCTCCGCGGTCGAGAAGGTCGCCGGCAGCCAGCGCGCCTGGCGGCTGACCCGGGACCACCTGAACCACCACCGGATCAGCCTGGCCCGCGCCGCGGCCCGGCTCTACCCGGAGGCCTACCGTCTCGGCAACGGGCTGCTGGCCCGTCCCGGCTGGGTGTGGGACACCCCGGTGGACATCAACGACATCGGCCTGCGCTGGGAGCAGTCGGCGGGCGAGCCGGCGATCACCGGCGCCGAGCCGGAGGCCGACGCCACCCGCCCGCTGGTCGGCGACGGCGGCGCGCAGTCGCGTTACCAGCGCTACACCCGGGCGATGCGCGACCTCGACCGGCCGACCCTGTTCGAGAACCGGCTCAGCTTCCGGCTGCTGGACGTCGCCGAGGCCGAGGGTGCCCCCCCTACCCTCACCTTCGGCCACACCACCTACTTCGACGCCGTCGACGTCTGCGAGACCGTGGCGCACGAGACCGCGGCGGCGATGATGGGCGGCGAGCTCGCCTGGCCCGCGCTGCCGTTCCGGCGCCGCATCGGCGATCCGTTCGACCTCGCCGGGCGGGTCGCGCTGCCCTCCATCAACACCCTGACGATCCGGCTCGACCGGGGCAGCGCCAGCTTCGTCCTGCACCGGCGCAGCGCCGGCTCGGTGGCGACGGCGGGCGGGGTGTACCACGTGCTGCCCGCGGGGGTGTTCCAGCCGTCCGGGATCACCCCGTTCCACCACGAGGCCGACTTCGACCTGTGGCGCAACGTCATGCGCGAGCTCAGCGAGGAACTGCTGGGTAACGCCGAGCACGACGGCAGCTCGTCCCGGCCGATCGACTACGACACCGACGAGCCGTTCCGCTCCTTCGAGCAGGCGCGCCGCGCGGGCACGCTGCGGGTCTTCTGCTTCGGCATGGGCCTCGACGCGCTCACCCTGTTCGGCGAGATCCTCACCGTCCTGGTCGTGGAGGCCGACACGTTCGACACGCTGTTCGCCGACATGGTCCGGACGAACGCCGAGGGGTCGGTCGTCTCGACGGGGCCGGGCCGGCAGGCGCACGAGGGGATCCCGTTCACCCAGGCCTCCCTGCGCCGGCTCGTCGACACCGAGCCGCTCGCTCCCTCCGCCGCCGCCTGCCTGGAGCTCGCCTGGCGCCACCGGGAGACCCTCCTGCCCGGGTTGCGCATGCGGGCATCGGTCTGATCAGGCCGCTGTGCGCATCCTCGTCACCGGCGCGTCCGGGTTCGTCGGCGGCGTCACCGCCGACCTGCTCTCGGCCGCCGGCCACCAGGTGACCGCGCTCGTCCGGGACGCGACGGCCCGGACGAGGCTGTCGAGGGTGATCGAGGTGGTCCAGGCCGACCTGCTCGAACCACGCCAGCTCGCCGCGGCGGGCGTCAGCCGCGGGTTCGACGGGGTGTGCCACCTCGCCGCTCTGACCAGGGTGCGGGAGTCCCGCGAGACGCCGCTGCGGTACTTCGCGGCGAACGTCACGGGCACGACCAACCTGCTGGCGGCCCTCGACGCGGGCACCCGGGCCACCGGGGTGGCCCCGCGGTTCGTCTTCGGCTCGAGCTGCGCCGTCTACGGGGACACGGGTACCTCACCGATCCCGGAGACACGCGCACCCGCGCCGACGAATCCCTACGGCGCCTCGAAACTCGCCGCGGAGCAGGCGGTGGCCTACCAGGCCGCCACCGGGCGGCTGGGCGCCGTCGTGCTGCGCTCGTTCAACGTCGCGGGGGCGGTCGGCTCGCACGCCGACCGGGACAGCAGCCGGATCATCCCGGCCGCGCTCGGCGTCGCAACGGGCCGGCGCGACGCCTTCCGGGTGAACGGTGACGGCGCGTCGATCCGCGAGTACGTCCACGTCGTCGACATGGCGCGGGCGTACCTGACCGCGCTGCGGGCGACCGTGCCGGGCCGCTGCACCGTCTACAACGTCGGCAGCGGCCTCGGCGTGAGCGTCACCGACGTGCTGCGGACGGTGGAGAGCGTGACGGGCCGGGACGTGCCGCGGGTGACCCTGCCCCCGGTGCCCGAACCCAGAGCGCTCATCGCCGACAGCCGCCGGATCCGGGCCGACCTGGGCTGGACCTCTCCGTCCTCGACCATCGAGAAGATCGTCGCGGATGCCTGGCGCTCGACGGCGGTGCCCGAGCCGGTCGCGGCGCGGCGCGGCGACGTCCCGATCGTCTCGTGACGGCGGTGTCCGTCGGACCGTCAGCGATTTCGGCGGGGCTTTCGCCGGTATGCCCGATCGGCTCCGGGCCGGCGTGACACGATGACTGCGGCCGAAGCCCGGCCGATGCCGGTCCAGGCACCGGCCGCAGCGCAGGGAGTTACGTGACCGCGAGCGGGAGAGGACGGTCCGGGCTACGGGCCGTCCCCGGCCGGAGAGGGGAGCAGGTGAGCCGTCCCTTCCATGTCTACGACTACGAGGGTGAGCACCTCGGGTCGTTCGCGACCTGGGACCTGGCGCACGAATGGGCGCACCTGCAGGCGATGCTGAACGGCGTGCCCACGCCGCTTCAGGTCGAGGACAGGTCGACCACCGGCCGGCGCCGGGTGTGGGCGGACCGCTGCGAGCCGCTCGACGGCCCGATAGGCGGTGGCGCCCTCGGCGGCGGCCTGCTCGACGACGACCTGACCGGTGGCGACGTGCTCGCCGGGGGGCCGTGCTCGGCGGCGGCCACCCCGGTGTTCGCGCCGCCGCTCCCGCGCCAGCCCAGCGAGCCCGCCGACAGCGAGCTCGCCGAGGCCGGTCTCGCTGAGGCCGGTCTCGCCGAGGGCTGAGGCTCACCGGGCTCACACCAGCCCGGTCCCCGGCCGGCACTTTCGGGCCATCTCCACCAACGGTCACGCATGGGTCGCCGTCCGCCCGGAAAAAACACCGGACGGGCGGTGACCGGTTGCCGACAGATGTCTGGTGGGTAGGCCTCGATAAGGCGGATTGAAGCGGGACATATCCTCCCAGGGTGGTATCCGCGCGGATGCCGCGTGCCCGCCAACACCTGGCCGGGAACTGCCCTCGCCCAACCTGACACTCCACCTGGTGAGCTCCGCGCACTAATCTGGCGGCTGTCGTCGGGGATTCACAGCGAGGCACGCTGGACGTGCCCCGCGGCGCGTCATGGCGACGGGCACAGCCGACACGCTCCTTGGGGGAGACGAAGTGGACGAGCAGACCGCAGCCGCCGCCGGAGCGCGACCTACGTCGCGCCTCGTCGTCGATGTCGTGCGAGCGCTGCGGGGGTGGGTGGTCGCGGCGGCGGGCGGAGTCCTGCTACTGGGGTGCTACCTGGGGGTCTCCAAGGAGACCGACGTGGCCTACCAGCTGCCGTACGTCGTGTCCGGCGGTTTCGGCGGGCTTGCGCTCGTCCTTGTGGGCAGCGCCCTGCTGATCGCCGACCGGGTCGACGCGACGCAGGCCGCGCAGAACCGGCTCGCCGGCCAGGTCGACGACCTGCACACGCTGATCATCGCGGCCGCCGCCAGCGGCGCGGCGAACGGGGAGCACACCGGCGCAGGCGGCCACCCCGGTCAGCCCGCCATGTCGAACCACACCGGCGCCACCGAGATCAGCACCGCCGCGCCCGGCCAGCGGTACTGAGCGGGCCCGGGGCGACACCATGGGCACTGAAACCATGGGCACCGACACCATGGGCACCGTCGACACCCTTCCCGGGGTGACCGGATGACCAGTATCGATCTTGCTCTCGCCGGCATCTCCATCGGGGCCATCGCGGCCCTCTCCGGCATCGGGCTGCTGGTCACCTACCGCACCAACGGCGTTCTCAACCTCGCGCAGGGCGGAATCGCGACCCTGGTCGCGTACGTGTTCCGCGAGATGGTCGTCGAGTGGGACCTGCCGATCTGGCTGGCCGCGGTGATCGCCCTCGGCATCCTCTCCCCCGGCATCGGGCTTCTACTCGAACGGCTCGTGTTCCGCCCGCTCGCCCGTCGACGCGCCTCCGCCGCCGAGTCGCTGGTCGCGAGCCTCGGCGTCCTGGTCCTCACGCTCGGCATGACGGCCGGCATCTGGGGCCTGGGCTCCCGCAGCGACGCGCCGAGCATCTTCCCGAACGAGTCGGTCACGATCTTCGGTGACACCCGCATCGGCGTCGACGCCCTGGCCGAGCTGGCCATGGTCGTCGCGTTCTGCATCGTGCTCGGGCTCATCGCGGCGAAGACGAAGTTCGGCCGCCAGATCCGGGCCGTCGTCGACGACCGCCAGCTCGCCGAGCTCTCCGGCGTGCCCGCCGACCGGGTCGCCGCGGCCGGGTGGGCGCTGGGCACCACGATGGCCGGCCTCACCGGCATCCTGCTGGCGCCCCGGTTCCAGCTCAACCCGTACGGGCTGACGCTGCTCGTCCTGGAGACGTTCGCCGTCGTCGTGGCCGCCCGGCTGTCGAGCATGCCGGTGGCGGTGCTGACCGCGCTGGGCATCGCCGTCCTGCAGAGCGAGCTCAAGCAGTTCACCCTCGAGGGCGACGCCGGCCAGATCCTCATCGTTCTGCAGTCCAACCTGTTCATCTTCGCGCTGCTGGTGCTGCTGCTCGTGGTACCCAAGCTGCGCGAGCTGGGCAACGGCGACTCCGGCTCGACCGGGAGCTTCTCCAGCCGGGGCGCTCCCCCCGCCGGCCCGGTCAGCCGGCACGACGCCCGGCGCGACATCCTCGGCAAGCTCGGCGGCGCGGCGCTGCTGCTGGCCCCGCTGACCTTCGCCCCGGCCGACCTGCGCTCGGCGTTCATGGTGCCCGCCCTGGCCCTGATCTTCCTCTCGTTGGTGATCCTCACCGGCTACAGCGGCCAGCTCTCCCTCGGCGTCGCCGGCTACGCGGGCCTGGGCGCCCTGCTCACCCTCAAGCTCGCCAACGGCGACCTGTTCGGCATCCCGGCGATCCCCGGCATGTGGGCGATGTTCCTGGGCGCGCTGCTGGTCGCGCCGATCGGGCTGATCACCGGATGGCCGGCGATCCGTCGGCGCGGGCTGACCCTCGCGCTGACGACCTTCGCGGTCGGCGCGGTCGTGAGCCGCTTCGTCTTCGAGCAGCCGACCTTCGCGACCGGACTGTACGTCGACCCGCTGACGTTCTTCGGCTCCGAACTGACCGACGAGGCCTTCTACATCTTCGAGCTGGTCTGCCTGGCCGTCGGCCTGCTGGTTGTGCGCAACCTGCACCACGGCCGGCTCGGCCGGGCCCTGCTCGCCGTCCGCGACCACACCGAGGGCGCCGCGGCGGTCGGGGTGGACGTCCGCAACCTCAAACTGCTCGCGTTCACCGTCTCCTCGGTCGTGGCCGGCCTCGGCGGCGGGCTGTTGACCTTCAGCTCCTCCTCGTTCGCGGCGGACGACTTCGCGCCGCTGCAGAGCCTGCTGTGGTTCACCGCCGTGATCGTCTTCGGTGCCGACAGCGCCGCCGGGGCGATCATCGCGGCGGCGTTCATCGTCACCATCGACGTGCTGGCCCCGGCCGGCTCGTCGATCCTCGCGGTCGGCATCCTCGCCCTGGCGCTGGGCTGGATGCCCGGCGGCCTCGCGTCCGCGGTCCGGGCCGGCTTCGCGCTGGTCGCCCGCACGCTGGCCGACGAGTTCGTCCCCGCGCCGCAGCCCACCCGCCATGCCAGCGCCCGTCTCGCCGCGGGCGGCGCCGCGGGCCACGTGCCCGGTGTCCCGGGCGCCGGCGGCGGAGCGGCTCTCGGCGAGCTGCGGATCGTGCTGCCGCCGGGAGCACCGGCACCGACCGCCTTCGGCGCGGCGCTGCTGAGCGCGGTCGCCGCACACGCCGCCCGCACCGGGCTGAGCCTGGACGCGCTGCCGAGCGCCCGCACGGCGGCGGACGACTCCACAGACGGCCGGGAGCTGGTCGGGCACCGACCGCACCTGCCCGGATACCCGGTCGAGAGAGGCGCGTCATGAGCCGCGACGATCTGCGGGCCCGTGGCCTGGTCCGCCGCTACGGCGGGCTGACGGCCGTCGAGCATGTCGACATGGACGTGCCCAGCGGCCAGGTCACCGGCCTCATCGGCCCGAACGGCGCCGGCAAGTCCACCCTGTTCAGCCTGCTCACCGGCGTCGAGCAGCCCGACGAGGGCCGCGTGCACCTCGGCCGGCGCGACATCACCAAGATGCGCCCGGACGCCCGCTCCCGGCGCGGCCTGGTGCAGACCTTCCAGGTGCCCTCGCTGTTCCCGAGCCTCACCGTCGCCGACAACCTGCTCGTCGCCGCGGAGAACCGGCGCCGCGACTACGCGGGCGGCCTGCTCGGGATGGGCTCACGCGGCCGGGGGAATGCGCTCGGGGTCGTCGAGGAGGTCCTGGGCTCACTCGGGCTCGAGGACATCCGCGGGACCGTCGCCGGAACGCTGCCCACTGGCGCGCTGCGGCTCGTCGAGTTCGCCCGCGCGCTGTGCGCCCGTCCCGACGTGCTGCTGCTGGACGAGCCGGCGAGCGGGCTCGACGCCGCCGAGACCGAGAAGCTGTCGGTGCTGGTCCGCCGGATCGCCGACGACGGCGTGGCGATCCTGCTCGTCGACCACGACGTGGACCTGGTGTTCCGCGTCGTCGACCGGGTCTACGCGATGGTCGGCGGCCGCGTGGTCGCCGAGGGCGCACCGGAGACGGTGCGCGACGACCCGACCGTCCGCTCGGTGTACCTGGCGCAGGGGCCGCTGACCTCGCAGGCGACGACCTCCCTCGGGCCGGGCGTCGCCGCGGCCGGTTCGCCGGCGGCCGGCTCCCAGGCCATGTCTTCGGCCGGGCGATGATCCGCCCGCCGCACCACTACCGCGCCCTCCTGGAGAACCGGTGACCTCCCACAGCGACCCCGACCGGTACGGGCAACACGGGCAGCTCGGCGGCGTCGGCCGGTTCGAGCCCGCCGGCCCGCCCGCGCAGCGCGGCCCGCAGTCCGGCCCGTCCGCCGGCATCGGACAGCAGGCCGACGCGGGTGAGCTGCCGGCTGACGGTGAGCTGCCGGCTGACGGTGAGCTGCCGGCTGACGGTGAGCTGCCGGCTGACGGTGAGCTGCCGGCTGACGGTGAGCTGCCGGCCGTCGAGCTGAGGCTGGAGAACGCACGGGCCGGGTACCGGACCATCGAGGTGCTGCACGGCATCACCATGGCGATTCCCTCTGGCGCGGTAACGGCGCTGCTCGGCGCGAACGGCGCGGGCAAGAGCACGACCCTGCGGGTCATCGCCGGGCTCATCCCCCTGCGCAGCGGCACGCTCTCCTGGCGCGACGAGCAGATCACGAAGATGACCACGGTGAACCGGGCGCGGCGCGGGCTGATGCTGGTCCCGGACGAGCGCGCCGTGTTCGCGACGCTGTCCGTCCGCGACAACCTGCAGATCATCGCCGAGGCGAGCGGGAACCCGGACATCTCGCCCGCTCTGGATGCCTTCCCCCGGCTCCGGGAGCGGCTGGGCCAGCGGGCCGGATCGATGTCGGGCGGTGAGCGCCGGATGCTGGCGCTGGCCCGCGCCCTGCTGGCGCGCCCGTCCGTGCTCATGGTGGACGAGCTGTCGCTCGGCCTGTCCCCGAAGGTCGCCAGCGAGCTGTTCGCCTGGCTGGGCACGGTCGCCGACGCCGGCACGACCGTGATCCTGGCCGACCAGTACACCGAGGAGGCGCTCGCCCTCGCCGACATGGTGTACGTGCTGCACCGTGGTGAGGTCACCTTCGCCGGCACACCGGCGGAACTCGGCGCGAGCGAACTGCTCGCCGCCGGCGCCTGATCCTCTTCCGACCCTGCCGGTTCTGCCGGCTCTCCGGGTGCGGGTCCGGGGCCGTCCGGAGTGCTTCCGGACGGCCCCGGCCGGCGTCAGGCCGCCGGGTACGGCAGGTTGCGCACCGTGAAGCAGGTGCTGTTCAAGGCACCGCTCTGGGTGACCCAACCGCCCTTGCCGCCGTTCGCCGAATCCTGCCAGCGGGCGACGTTCACGCAGTTCTTCGACTCCGCCGGCGCCTGGGCCAGCTTGCTGAAGCCGCGCGGGATGAGCAGCCCGTCACCGTCGTAGGGCTCGGAGCGGTTCATGAACTTCTCGACGCACGCACGGGTCAGATCCGCCCCGCAGGACTCCATCGCGTCGCCCAGCCACTGCGCCGAGGCGTAGCCCTCGAGCATCCACTGGTTCATCTTCGCGACGCGGTCCGCCGGCACGTGCGCCGCCACCGCGTCCCGGAACGCCTTGACCGCGGGGATCGACTCGTCGGAGAAGGTCGCCGACGTGCTGGTCGCGAAGATGGTGTTCCGGCACTGCGGCGAGTTCGCGTAGATCTGCGCGATGTTGCCCGCCATGCCCTGCGCGGTGGTCACCTTCGCCTGCACGGTCAGGTCCTGGCGCTGCATCGCCTGGCAGAGCTGGCTGTTGCCACCGTCGTCCATCGCGTCGAAGACGACCTGGGCGCCGCGCCGCTTCATGTCCTGCACGGCGGCGTCCCAGTTCGGCGCGCCGAGGTTGATCTGTTCCTCGATGACCTCGTAACCCTCGGCGCGCAGGCCGTCGGCGATCGAGGTCGCGTAGCGCTGTGACGGGGCGACGTTGTAGTAGACGACACYGGCCACCCGGGCGCCGAGCTTCTCCTTGAACCAGCGGTAGTTCTCGGTGCCCGCGTACAGCGTCCCGTCGAAGCCCGGCCGGCGGCCGTCCCGCGGGTAGTAGCTGCCGTAGATCGAGTACAGGTGCGGGTACTGGTCGTACGCCGCGGACACCGGCTGGCCGCCGATGTCCGGCACACCCTTCGAGTTCACGTACTGGGCGCCGGCGTAGTCGAAGGCCGTCACCCCGGCGAGCGCGAACACCTCGTCGTCGTCGATCAGCTGGCGCACGCAGGCGACGTTGCCGTCGCCGGAGCCCTTGTCGTCGCAGTCGACCACGTCGATCTTGCGACCGTTGATCCCGCCGCGCGCGTTGAGCGCCTCGAAGTAGGCGGTCGCGCCGTAGAGCGAGGCGGAGAACGTGTCAGGGCCGAGGCCGCTACTCAGCCCCGCGATGACACCCACCTTGATCTCGGTCGGCGACACCCCGGTGTCGGATGCGGTGTTGGTCGACGTGCCACCGGTCGGCGCGTTGTCGGACGAACCGGAATCACTCGCGCGGCTACCGCAGGCAACAAGAGCCAACGACGACAGCACGACGGCAGCGACGAGCGATCTCGCTCGCATGAACATGCACTCCTCATGATTGGTGGATGACGCTCGCGCACAACGAGCTCCGCACGGACCCCGCGCGTCAGGCTACCGACAGCGAACATGTCGCCACCGGCAGCAAACTGCTTGTCATCCGGTGCCGCGCACGAACAGCCGGCGCCACCACGTTCGCCGAACCGCGGGCGCGGTCGGGCCGGCCTGTGCCACCGGATCCGCTCCGGACGACGGGTTCTCCCCCGCCGCGGGATCGGCCGCGGCGGGTTCCTGGACGGCATGCGCGGACCGGTCGTCCACGGGCGCGTCCCCGGCGGCAAGGCCAGGACCCGCCGCCATGTCAGGCCGCGAACGATCAGTCCGCGGCGATGAAGCCTGCGCGTCTCCGGTGGACGGGGTGGCGAAAGCGAGGATCTCGGGCTCCGTCTGGGCCACGCGTGGCGACGGCACCGCGGCTGCCGCCACGCTGGTGATCGCCGCGACCGCCTCGTCCAGCGCCGCCATCGCCTTACCCAGCGCCGCGACGGGATCCTCGTCCCGTGCCACGGCGCCCGCCGCGATCACGTCTGTGGCACCGTTCAGGCCTGTGACGGGCGCGTCGTTCGCGACGGGCGCGCCGTCGGCCGCGGTGAGACCGGTCGCGTGCGCTCCGAGCTCGACGGGACGGGCAACCACCGGCTCGGTGACCTCGACAACCGGCGCGACCTCGTCGATCATCACCGGTATGGTCACCACCGCCGCGACCACTTCAGCCGGACCTGTGACCTCCGCCTCGGCGGCAGCATCGACCGCGACCTCGGCGACCTCGGCGTCGGCGTCGGCGTCGGCGTCGGCGTCGGCGTCGTGAGCCTCGACAGCACCGACTTCTTCAGCGGCTGCCTCGACCTCAACAGCCTCAACCTGCGCAGCGTGGACCTCGACAGCGTCGGCTTCATCCGAGGCCGCCTCGTTCAAGGCCGCCTCGTTCGAGGCCGCCCCGTCCGCGTCGACCGCTGAGGCTTCGGCCGGCGCCGGCTCCGCGGGGACCACTGGCTCCGCCAATTCCGCGGATGCCGTCGGCACCACGGCTTCGGTCACCGGCGGCACGGTCACCGGCGACACGGCCAGCGGAGCTTCGGCCACAGGCGGCTCCGTCGACGGCACCTCGACGTCAGGCTCCGCCGCGGCCGCCACCGGGCCTGGCGTCTCGGTCACGGCTGCCGGTGCCGCGACGTCCATGACCGGCTCGGGCTCGGCAGGCGGATCGGCGGCGGCGACCGCGGCCGGCGCGGGGTTCGGCGGATCGAGGGGCGGGGCGGGCTCCGGCGCGGGTGTGGGCGGGCCGGTTCGCTCGGGTGTCGCGGCATTCTCGGGGACGTCCACGAGACGATTGACGATCAGCCCGCCAGGACCCGGCGATCGGTCCAACCGGCCCTGCGCAGCGAGCCGGCGGCACACCTGGTTCACCGTTGCGCGATTGGCGCTGATCGCCGCGGCCAGACTGCCGTCGTCCAGACCGTCGGGAATGCGCGCGAGCTGCCCGAGAATCCGCTCAGCAACAGTAGCCACATTTGGGGACGCTATACGGTATTGCCGCGGCTTCCGTCAGCGGGGGTGGGCGACCGGCCGGGCTACTCGTCGGATGACCCGGTTAGCCCACTCGCTCCCGGGAAGGGCCATGGTCAGAGACTGTGCGGGTGGCGACCGGCCACCCACGCTCCGCCGTTCATGGAGCAGCCGTTCACGGAACAACTCGGCCGTTCACGCCGGAACAGGAGGCAGCGATGACATGGCCCGCCTCGGACCCCGAACAGCCCGACCGGGACGTCCGCGATCCCATGGACGGCAACAGCCCGCTGGAACGAGCCGAGATCACCGACAGCGACGACCTCGGATCCACGGACGCCGGACTCGATCCCCTCGACGACAGCTGGGATCCACCGGACCGGCCGAGTAGGCTGATCAGCAATCCGATCACCCCGCGGGAAGAACGCGCCTCGTCCTTCGACCGGCAGCTCGCCGCCGAGATCCCGGACCCGGATCCCTACGCCGAGGCCGAAAGGAACGGCTCCGGCTCGGCAGACGGTCCCGATATCTACCCCGATGGACCATCCGGCGATTCCGAGTTCGACGACTCGGGGCTCGATCAGGTCGTGGAGAGCACCGACGGCGCCCATCGCGCGCACACGCCGACCGACCACGAGGCGTGGCGACGCACCGCGGAAGAGGACGCGCTCCACCTCGATCCCCGTTCCTGAGCCCGGGCGTTACCGCATCGACGTTCCGGACGTCCGTTCACACGCCGATACCGCCCGGATGTTCCCAAGCTCGTTACCCGGAGGACGTTCCCGCGCCGCGCCACCCCCGATCAATCACCTGCCGCCCAACAGCACTCCATCCGCAGGCGCTCGACATCCCGTGGATTACGGGGCGGCCGGTCGCATCCCACGCCGGGGTGAGACTGTCGTTCCCGCCCGGTACGCACCACGGCGGGCCGGGAGATCTGGGGGTGAGCATGGCGGACAGTGGTCGTCGGGGCGGACAGATCGAAATGGTCGGGCTGAGCCGACGGTTCGGGGACGTGGCTGCCGTTGACGGCGTCGATCTGACGGTCCGGGCGGGCGAGTACTTCTGCCTTCTCGGTCCGTCCGGATGCGGCAAGACCACGGCCCTCCGGCTGATCTCGGGACTCGACGAACCGTCGTCCGGGCATGTTCGTCATGACGGCGAGGACCTCGCCGACATGCCGGCCCACCGCCGCCCCGTCAGCGCGGTCTTCGGCGGCTACGCCCTGTTCCCCTTCCTGGACGTCGCCGCGAACGTCGCCTTCGGCCTGCGGCACGCGCGGGGCGTCACCATGCCGGGCCGGGCCGAGACCTCGGCGCGGGTCCGCTCCGCCCTCGCCGTCGTCCAGATGTCGGAGTACGCCCGCCGCCGCCCGCCCCAGCTCTCCGCCGAGCAACAGCAACGGGTCGTGCTGGCCCGGGCACTGGTGCTGCGCCCCAGGGTGCTGCTGCTGGACGACCCCCTCGGCTCCCAGGACGAACGGCTGCGCCGCGCCCTGCGCGACGAGCTCAAGGCGTTGCAACGACAGGTCGGGGTGACCGTGCTGCACGCCACCGTCGACCGGGAGGAGGCCCTGGCGCTGTCCGACCGCCTGGCCGTGATGCGCGGCGGACGGATCCTCCAGGTAGGCACGGCCGGTGAACTCCACCAGGAACCGACAGCCGCCTGAGTTCAAGACCCAGCTTTCATCTCCGGGAGCCCCGCGGGAAGGTCCGCCGTCCCACCGGCCGCGCTACGGCGACGATGCGCCAACGCCGCGAAAATCTCCATCGCGACCCGGTGCGCGCTGTTCACCGTCGTCTCCGCGTGGTCGTACGGAGGCGAGACCTCGACGATGTCCGCGGCGACGATCGGCGTGTCCAGCGCGATCTGCCGCACGGCCCGCAGCAGGTCGGCCGGGTTCATGCCGCCCGGCTCGGGGGTGCCCGTCCCAGGCGCGAACCCCGGGTCGAGGACGTCGATGTCGACCGACAGGTAGAGCGCGCGGCAGCCGTCCACCGCCTGCGCGATCGCCTCGGCGACCACCTCTCGGCTCCCCCGCTCCCAGATCTCGTGCATCAGGTGCCAGCGCATACCCTGCTCGCGCATCCACGCGAACACGTCCGGCGGAGGCCAGTACCCGCGCAGCCCCACCTGGACGAAGTTGCGCCCGCGCACCGCCCCCGACTCGATGAGCCGCCGCATGGGCGTCCCGTGCGAGGCCAGGTTCCCGTCGATGATGTCGGCCGTGTCGGCGTGGGCGTCGAAGTGCAGCAGGCCGACCTCACCCCAGCCCACCGCCTCGGCGACCCCGCTCGCCGCCGGCCAGGTGATCGAGTGGTCCCCCCCGATGATCACTGGGATGACGCCGAGCCGCGCGACGTCGCCGACCTTCGCCCGGATGTTGCGATGTGAGGCCTCGGTCAGCCCGTGCGGGCAGTGCGCGTCCCCCGCGTCAACGACGTCCAGCCAGTCGAAGATCTCTATACCAAGATCAAGATGATATGTGCCAGGGTTGTACGCCTGAGCGCGCAGCGCCCGCGGGCCGAAACGCGCGCCCGGCCGGTGCGTGGTCGCGATGTCGAACGGAGCCCCGACCACAGCGACATCGGGCCGGCGCGCCCGAAGATCGTCGATTCCCGGCATCCAGGGCAGACCGGCGAAGGTCGCCAGGCCGGAGTATCCCGGGGCGTCCGCGCCGGGATCGTCCGCTCCCGCGGCCCGCGCCGCGTACGGCGGCACCGGACCGGCGCTCCCCCGCCCGCGTGCCACGTCCCGATCACCGGCCTGTGCCATGCACATCACTCCGCTCCGCCGCCGCACCCGGCTGCCGCTGCCACTCCCGACCACTCCCGACGCCGCCTGCCTCCAGCATCCTCCGCGGACGTCAACGGGGCCGCCGCAACGGCCGGCGACGGTGCGCCGGAGAAGTGTGCCCTCGTCTACGCTCGGCTGGTGGGAACCCGCGCGCCACGCTCCATCAGAGCGAGGCGCTCCGCGTCAGCGCCCTCCACACCGGCGCCGTCCGCACCAAGGCCCGCCGCGCAGGCCCCGTCCAACCCGGCTCGATCCGAACCGGCCCTCACGGTCGGCCGTCGGTACCGACCCGGAAGGCCGTTAGCGCCGCACCTGAACCGGTCACCTCGGGCGCGGCTGGCGGGGTTCAGCGCCGTGGGCGCGTTGGCGGTCGGCGTGTGCGTCCGCGTCTACCTGGTCGACCCGGCCGAGCCGGGGCACTATCCGAGCTGCCCCTTCCGGGCCCTCACAACCTGGGACTGCCCAGGCTGCGGGACTCTACGCGGACTGCACCAGCTCCTGCACGGCCATCCGATCGCCGCCGCCGACCACAACCTGTTCTTCGTCCTCGCCGCGCCCGGTCTCGCCCTCGGCTGGCTGATCGCGATGGCACGGTGCGCGGGATGGCGCCGTCGGGTTCCCAGCCTCCCGCCCCGCCTGTTGCCGCTGTTGCCTGCGTTGATCGCCGTCTTCTGGGCCGTCAGGAATCTTCCCGGGCCGGTGGGAAGCTGGCTGGCGTCGTCGGCCTGAGCGGTCGTCACGGGCGGACGCCCAACACATAACAGGCGATTGCCGCCGTCGCCGCCACRTTCAGCGAATCCACGCCGTGGGCCATCGGAATCCGAACCCGCCGGGTCGCCGTGGCCAGGACCTCGCTGGTCAGGCCCTGGCCTTCCGTCCCCAGTAACAGAGCGACGCGATCACCGGGACCGGCCGTTGCGAGCGCCAGTTCGTCAGCGTCGGACGCGGGCGTCAGCGCGAGCACCTCGAACCCAGCCTCACCGAGCAGGGACAACGCTCCCGGCCACGGATCAAGCCGGGCGTAGGGAACCGCGAAGACCTCGCCCATCGACACCCGCACGGAGCGCCGGTAGAGCGGATCCGCGCACCGCGGGCTCAGCATGACCGCGTCCATGCCGAGCCCGGCCGCCGACCGGAAGATCGCGCCGAGATTGGTGTGGCTGACCAGGTCCTCACAGACCAGCACGCGCCTCGCGACGCGGAGCAGTTCCACGGGGTTGAGCAGCGGACGACGGCACATCGACGCCAGCGCACCCCGGTGCACCTCAAAGCCGGTGATCTGCGCAAGCACGGCTGGCCCCGCAACATAGACCGGCGCCTCATGGTGGTCCGGCCGCTCGCGACCGTTGTGCTCGTCATCCCCGGCAGATTCGCGATGCCCGCCGCACTCGCCGTGCGTCGGCGTGGACCAGAAACGCTCCGGAACTCCCCCCAGCCGCGCCGGCGAGACCAGAACCGAGCGCGGCCGGTATCCCGCCCGTAGCGCGCGGTCGATCACCCTCTCGCCCTCCGCGATGAACAACCCCTCCGCGGGTTCACGCCGCCGGCGCAGCGCCACGTCGGTCAGCGCCACATAGTCCTCAACCCGGGGATCGGCAGGGTCGTCGATCGCCACGATCCGCCGCTCGCGCTCCTCAAGCACGCCGGACCCGTCCAACACGCCACCCGCCCCACATGTCATCCGTGTGTAACGCCGGAACAGCAGAATCAGCACCTATGACCGCATCCGGCTCCGTGACCAGCAGCCCAGGCGGCCCAGCCAGGCCAAGCGGCACGGCCGCGGCTGGCGACGCAACGGCGGGGCAACGCCCGGATCATCTTCCTGTCGATCTCCTGGTGATCGGCGCGGAGCTTGTCGCCACGGTCGATGCCGACCGCCGAGAGATCCCAGGCGGCTGGGTAGCAATCACCGACGGCCTCGTCAGCTCCCTCGGCGGCCCGGCGGAGACACCCCCGACCGCGACCCGGACCCTGCGTGCCGACGGCTGTCTCATAACGCCGGGCCTGGTGAACACACATCATCACATCTACCAGAACCTCACCCGTTCCTTCGCTCCGGCACTCGGCGGCACCCTTTTCACCTGGCTGACCACGCTCTATCCACTCTGGTCACGGCTGGACGAGGAGGCCGTCCACACCTCGGCCTACGTGGGCCTGACCGAACTGGCACTCGGCGGCTGCACGACATCAACAGACCACCTCTACGTGCACCCGCGCGGTGGCGGCGATCTCATCTCCGCCGAGATCGCGGCAGCCCGGACCCTCGGCATGCGGTTCCACCCGACCCGCGGCTCGATGTCGCTTTCGGTCAAGGACGGCGGGCTCCCTCCTGACTCTGTCGTCCAGGACGCGGATGAGATCCTCGCCGACTCCGCCCGGCTTGTGGCCCAGCATCACGACCCGTCCCACGGCGCGATGGTGCGGATTGCCCTGGCCCCCTGTTCGCCGTTCTCCGTCAGTCCGGAACTCATGCGGGCCACCGCGGAACTGGCCGAGTCCTTGGACGTCCGGCTACACACGCATCTCGCCGAGGACCCCGAGGAGGACGACTACTGCCTGGCGGTGTTCGGACGGCGTCCGATCGACCAGTTCGCGGAGGTTGGCTGGGGCGGCGACCGGGCGTGGGTCGCGCACTGCATCTGCCCCAATGACGAGGAGGTCGAGCAGCTCGGCAGGTGGGGCACAGGGGTGGCCCACTGCCCGAGCAGCAACATGATTCTCGGCGGCGGCCTCGCGCCCGTGGCCGAGCTCCGCTCGGCCGGCGCCCCGGTCGGCCTGGGCTGCGACGGGTCGTCATCCGCCGACTCCGCCTCGCTGTGGTTGGAGGCTCGTACCGCCATGCTGTTGGGCCGGCTGCGACACGGCGCCGCGGCGATGTCCGCCCGGGACGCACTGGAGATCGCCACCCGGGGCGGCGCAGGCTGTCTCGGCAGGACCGGTGAGATCGGTGAGCTCTCCGTCGGGTCTGTCGGCGACCTCGTCGTCTGGCCGTTGGACGGGGTCGCGTACGCGGGAGCGCTCTCCGATCCGATCGACGCCTGGCTGCGTTGCGGGCCCACAGCGGCCCGGCACACGATCGTGGCCGGCAGGCTGGTGGTGGAGAACGGAGTGCCGGTTCATCCTGATCTCGACGAGATGCTCGTCCGGCACCGCCGGATCGCCGGCGGCATCCAGGCGGCGTTCGACGATGCGGGCATCGATCCGACCGTTCCCATCAATACCGGCGGCGGCAGCGTCGGGGCGGCAAAATCACTTTGAGCATTCTGGCCCGTAGAAGGCAGTTCGACGCCCCAACACCGAAATCTCCGCCCGTTGAGATCAACCCGGGTGCTCCGCACCTGACCGCGGAACCTCATAGTCCGGTTCCGGTTCCGGTTCTGGGTGCGGCACCGCATGCGCGACCCGCCCACACAGGAGATCGACGAGGACATCCGCGCGGATCTGGTCACGACTACGACTGTCCCCACCGCCTCGGTGCGCGGCGATCCCCTGGGCGATCTGGTCGACACGCTGGTAGCAGGCGGTCGCCTCGTCGGCGGGCAGCACCGCCGACAGGCAACTCGTCCCGTCCTCCCCTGGCGAGACCCACACCCGCCGTTCCTTCTTCCGGGCCCGCGCGCGTTCGGCCGCGCCGGCCGGGTCGACCGTGTGCACGGCACGACGGCACGCATCCGTGAACGCCCCCGGGTCGGCCGCGCACCCCCGGCCAGCACCCGGGCCTCGACCTGCGCCGCGAGCGGACCGTCGAGCGGACGGACCGCGTTCTCCAACGAGCGCAGCCGCTGCACGTCCAGCACCCCGGCCTTCAACGCCTCCACCGCGGCGTGCAGCCGGCGCGCCACCGTGCACGCGAACAGCATCTGACCCGCCGCGGCCTGCGAGGACACCCCCAGCACCGCCGCGACATCCTCCGGAGCGAACTCGTCGAACAGAACCTCCCGACCGGCCGCCGGGGGCCGCAGGTCGGCGAACTGCGCCAACAACCCCAGCAGGTCCGCGTTCCCCGCCGCTATCGACCGGACCGCCGCACCGATCTGACCCAGCAGCCCACGCACCCGCCCCTCGAACACCCCCTCCTGCTCCGAGGAGTCGACCGGGCCGGAACCGCCGTCGTCGACCTTCACACTCCGCACAGCATTCATGGCGCAGACACCCACCCCACAATCAGATCGAACACACGTTCGACCATAAAGGTGTGTGCGCCACCCCGACAAGYACGAACCAGACGAGACCACACCAAGTCCACATTCACCCAGACACTTACACTCCTCGACACATCAAGCACGAGAAGAGGTAAAGTGACCACGACACGGAACAGCCGACTCACCTCTTCCGCGATCGGTCCCATCGATACACATAAGAGATTGCAGCCGCACGAGCATCGGCAGCCGAGAGTCGGCGTACTACCACGACACCGTTAACCACTTATCAACGAGTGCGCCAAATAGACATAAACCGTTAGCGAATCAGCCTCACACCGTCAAGGTTGACACGCGAATGAATCAACAAAAGATGGCACTGATATCGATATTGAGCTAAGCCCGCTGTCACAATGTGCGTTAGAGGGTCATGAGAGAGAACCAGGAATCGGTGTAGGAATCATGACGCACGTAGCCGCGTTGATCGGCAGCCGAGTCGTAGGCCCTGCCAGCAGCCAGAACGGTCCTGCCAATGTGATCTGCGTCTACGACCGGATCGCGGTGGCGGTCCCGGGGCAGTCGGGCCCACACCCATTCGGCTCGTGATCGTGAGCGTGCCCCCGAACACGAACGCCGCGAGGGCCTCAGGAGGCACGGGTGGGGGGTAGTAACTGTTGCCCAACTGGCACTCGTTAGCTCTCTCCAGATTGCTATAGTTGTCATGTGAACCTCAAGGAGTGGGCAGAGTCGCAGGGTGTGGCGTACGTGACCGCCCAGCGCTGGTTCCACGCCGGCAAGCTCCCGGTCCCGGCACGCAAGGTCGGTGGCCTGATCCTCGTCGGCGAGCCCGACCGCCCGGCTACGTCAGGCACGGTGGTCGTGTACGCCAGGGTGTCGTCCGCAGACCAGAAGCCTGATCTCGACCGGCAGGTCGCCCGCGTCACCGGCTGGGCCACCGGGCAGGGGCTGCCTGTCGMCAGGGTTGTGACCGAGGTCGGGTCGGCGTTGAACGGGCATCGGCGGACGTTCCTCGGGCTGCTCCGCGACCCCGCAGCGACGACGATCGTCGTCGAGCATCGCGACAGGTTCGCCCGCTTCGGCGCCGAGTACGTCGAGGCCGCTCTCGCCGCGAACGGCCGCCGCCTACTCGTCGTGGACCCAGCCGAGGTCGATGACGACCTGGTCCGCGACATCACCGAGATCCTGACCTCGATGTGCGCCCGGTTGTACGGCCCCCGCGCCGCCGCGGACCGAGCCCGCCGCGCGGTCGCCGCCGCCACTGAGGCGGCCGGATGAGGACGTTGCAGGCGTACCGGTTCGCGCTCGACCCGAACGACGCCCAGGCCGCGAACCTGCGTCGCCACGCGGGGGCGGCCCGGTTCGCCTACAACTGGGGCCTGGCCCGGGTGAAGGCCGTGTTCGCGCAGCGCGACGCGGAGAAGTCCACGGCCTGATCGGGGACCTGCTCACCCCGGTGCCGTGGACGCTGCCCGCGTTGCGGCTTGCCTGGAACGCCGCCAAGCGGGAGGTCGCCCCGTGGTGGGACGAGTGCTCGAAGGAGGCGTACTCGGCCGGGCTGGACCAGTTGGCCCGCGGGTTGAAGAACTTCACCGACTCCCGGAAGGGAAAGCGCAACGGCCGCCGGGTCGGTTTTCCCCGGTTCAAGAAGCGGGGGAAAGCCCGCGACTCGTTCCGCTACACCACCGGCGCCTACGGCCCCGCGACCGATCTGTACGTGAAACTGCCCCGGATCGGCCGGGTCAAGGTCGGCGAGCCGATGGGCGCGCTCACGGCGCGGCTGGCGGATGGCCGGGCGCGCCTGGGTGGCGCGACGGTGTCCCGGACGGCTGGCCGCTGGTTCGTGGCGTTCACCGTCGAGGCCGACCGGGACGTTTCCGAACGGCCGACCCGCCGTCAGCGGACGGGCGGCACGGTCGGCGTCGACCTGGGCGTGAAACACCTCGCGGTCCTCTCCACCGGCGAGACGGTGGCGAACCCGAAACGGCACGCCGCCGCGCTGCGGAAACTGCGCCGCGCGTCGCGGGCCTATGCCCGGTCGAAGCCGGGCAGCGCTGGGCGCCGGCAGCGCGCCGCCGGGCTCGCGACGATCCATGCCCGGGTCGCGAACCAGCGCCGCGACGGGCTGCACAAGCTCACGACACGGCTCGCCCGGTCCCACGACGTGATCGTGGTCGAGGATCTGCACGTCGCCGGGATGGTCCGCAACCGGCGGCTCGCCCGCGCCGTCTCGGACGTCGGGATGGGTGAGATCCGCTGGCAACTCGACTACAAGACCCGCTGGTACGGTTCGCGGCTGCACGTCGCGGACCGCTGGTACCCCAGCTCGAAGACCTGTTCCGGCTGCGGCTGGCGAAACCCAAGCCTGACACTGTCGGACCGCACGTTCCGCTGCCAGGCCTGCGGGCTGGTGGCCGACCGCGACYACAACGCCGCGATCAACCTCAGACACCAGGTCGCCGCCAGTACGTCGGAGACCGTAAACGCCCGTGGAGCCGACCATAAGACCCGCACGAGCGGGCAGGTGGCTGGGAAGCGGGAACCTGGCACGGCCAAGGCCGGTCAGACCAGGAGTGCCGGCGCGCAAGTGCCGGCGGCGTGAACGGCGAGCGCTATCGCTCATCGATCCGCAACGGCTGCGCGTCGAGAGCGCCCCACCGACGTTCTCGGACGGATTCGACACGATCGTCGGGGAGCGTCGACTCGCACCAGTCGACTGTGTCCGGGCCGGTTGGTGGTACCTGGCCCCTCCRCAGTACGCTCCTGAACGGAAAGCTGCAGCTCAGACGCATGATGACCGCTTGCACGGCGGTCCGTCGGCCGGCCGGGATCCATCGGCCGTTCACGGAGCCGCCACACAGACAGCCGCCGTCGGCGCAGTGCGCCGAATCCCCCGATCGGTGCCAAACGCGCCGGCGGCGGCGCTGGCGGCGGGAGCCACTGGGCACGACGCAGTTGCAAGCCAGAGCAGGTGGGCCGGGCCGCCTGCAATCGGCGGACGGCTCGGCTCGGCATCTCTGACACGCGTGATGGGGACGACACCCGGTCACTGGCCTGACACTGGAGTCGTGCCGACGCTGTCCGACGACGCCATTGCCGCGCTCACCGTGGACCTCGCCCCGCTCGACGCCGATCTGACCGCCCGCTTCCCCGGCGATCCGGGCACCCGCCAGCCCGTCCACACCTGTTATCTGCCCGCCGACCGGCTGCACCCGGACGTCGTTCTCGAGTGGGGCGAAGCCGCCCGGGAGGCGCTGCGCCACCATGCTCCGGATCCGGATGCCCTGGCCGCGGCGACCGCGGGTGACTCCGACCCGGCGATCGCCGCCGCCGTGTACGCGCACGTCGTGCAGGCGCTGACCGTCGAGCCGATCCAGGATCTGCGGGTCGATCTCGAGGACGGGTACGGGACCCGCCCGGACGAGGTCGAGGACGCCGACGCCGTGCAGGCGGCGCAGGCCCTGCGCACCGCGGCGGCGGCCGGCGCGCTGCCGGCCTCCTACGGGCTGCGCCCGAAGTCGCTGGACGCCGCCGTGCGGGCCCGGGGGCTGCGCAGCCTCGATCTGTTCCTCACCACCCTCGCCGGTGATGGTGGTGAGGACGGCCCGCCACCCGGCCTCGTCGTGACCCTGCCGAAGGTGAGCGCGCCCGAACAGGTGATCGTGTTCAGCGAGGTCCTCGCCGAGCTGGAACGGCAGCTCGGCATCCCGCCGGTCGCGCTGGAGATCCAGGTCGAGACGCCCGCCGCGGTCCTGAGCCTGCCGGCGCTGGTCGGTGCCGCGCCGGGACGTCTGACCGGGCTACACGTGGGCACCTACGACTATTCCGCGGCACTCGGAATCGCCGCCGAGTACCAGGCCAACGATCATCCGGGGGTCGAGCTCGCCACGGCGCTGATGCAGTTGGCCGCCGCGGGCACCGGGATCCGCGTGGCCGACGGCTCGTCCAACGTGCTGCCGGTGGGCCGGGCCTCCGACGTGCGCTCCGCGTGGCGCCGGCATGCCGGGCTGGTCCGCCGGGCTTGGTCGAGAGGCCTCTACCAGGGGTGGGATCTGCATCCCGGCCAGCTCGTCAGCCGGCACGCGGCGGTGGCGGGCTGCCTGCTCACCGGACTGCCCGACGCCCTGCGGCGGCTGGCGGACTACGCAGCCGCCCGCACGTCGGGATCGGTCGCCGACGAGCCGGCGACCGCGCGTGCCCTCGCCGGGCACGTCCTGCGCGCGGTGGACGCCCGCCTGGTCGACGACGCGCGGCTGCGGGCCGCCGGTCTGGACGAGGAGACGGTCGCCCGCCTCGGAGGCCGACCTCCGCAGGTCCCGCGCTGACCCGCCGGACCGGGCGGGTCAGGCCGGGCCGGGTCAGCTGCCGCGGTAGGTGGAGTAGCCGTACGGCGCGAGTAGAAGGGGCACGTGATGGTGGTCGGCCGGTTCCCGGATGACGAAGACGATCGCCACCTCGGGGTAGAAGGCCGAATGCCCCGTGGTGTCGAACACGAGGCGCCAGGCGCCGGCGCGGTCCGCGGGCAGGTCGCCGACGCGCCCGTCGTCATCGGTCACCGCCTGGGCGACTGGGCGCCAGCCCTTGGTCGCGCCGTCGAGGGTGACCGCGGCCCGTTCAAGGCGCACCGGCACGCCGGCGGCTGGCTTCCCAGAGGCGGTGTCCAGCACATGGGTCGACAAGCTCACTCGCGTCGCCCTCCCCGGCTCGCCGCCGGGATGCCCGCCGGCGACCCACTCGTCGCTTCGCCACGACCGGGAACCAGGTGTCAGGCGCCGGTGATCAGATGGCGCAGCCGCAGCGCGGTGATCTCCGCCTGCTGGCCGGCCGCCACCCGCAGCTCGGTCCTGGGGTCGTTCGCCATCCTCTCCCGGAGCAGCTCCAGCATCTCCTGCGCGCCACGCCCCGCCGCGCGAACGAGGAAGATGAACCCGAAGCGGTCCTCGTACTCGGCGTTCCCCTCGGCGAAGGCCGCGCGGACATCCTCGCTCGCCTGGTCCAGAGCGGCCTGCTCCCGTCGGGGGGCGTCGAGGGAGACGACGGTGGCCCGCGAGGACGTCGGCGGCGTCGGCGCGGGTGTCGGGCGCTCCCCGATCCGGGGATGCGCGGTGAACGCCTCCAGCCAGGCGGTTTCGGGCAGGTTCCACCACTCCTGCTCGGCGGCGGGCAGCAGCGTGGCGAGCGTGCCGAAGGGCCGGAGGGCCGCGACGGCGTCCGCCCAGTCCTCGGAACCGCAGCAGGCCAGCAGCTCCTCACGGGCCGCGGCAGGCGTCAGGGAGTCGAACCAGCGCATGGCCAGCGACTCGCGTCCCGCCTCGGTCGGCGCGCCGACCAGCCGCAGCCGGGCGAGACCGCCGTCCGGGATCGCGTCCACCCGCACGTGCGTGGCCTCAACTGGCACCTCCAGGTCGAACAGGTGCCGGGTGTTCGGCTGGACCCGGGTGCGCGGCAGCAGCGGCCGCCAGTCGGTGATCGCCGGCAGGGCGTCCGTGGCCAGGTCGTCGTCGCYGGTCGTGGGTGCGTTCGCCGCCCACAGCGCGACGGCGCGCGGCGCGTTGCCGCGGAAGTGGCGGGTGTCGACCTCGGCCCGCACCACGGTCCCCTCGGTGGCCAGCCGCACCACCGCCCAGTCATGCCCCGGCCCGCGGCGGCGGCGGGTCTCCCAGCCCTCCCCCATCGCCCGGGCGTCGCCGGAGGCGTTCAGGTTGTGCCGGTCGCCGTAGTGCATGTCGCTGGCGGCGACGACGACACCGCCCAGGTAGGCGGCGGCCAGGTCGGAGGTGACCCGGTCGAGCAGCCGCGGGTCGGGCACGACGACGCCGTGCACCCGCAGCCGGGCGACTCCCCCGTCCGGGTGGATGGTCAGCCGCAGGTGACTGATCCGGAGCCGGCCCTCCGCCGACACGGGCAGGACGTTGACGGCGTCCGCGGCGACTGGCGTGCGGGCGACGAGGGGCACCCAGGTGACCGAGTCCTCGGCGACCTCCTCGGCGGACGGGTAGCCGGCAAGGGTGGCGCCGTGCAGCTCGACCGACTCCGGGGCGTTGCCGGTGAAATGGGTCGTGTCCACGGTCACCGCGTGCACGATGCCGGGGGCGCCGAGGCGGACGATCGCCCAGTCCGCCGCGGGCAGGTCGCGGCGGCGGCGGGTCTCCCAGCCGTCGGTCCACTGGCCGCGCTCGGTGAACACCCCCGGACGGACTATCGGTGCCTCCGCCAGGAGCATGCGCTCGGCGAGCGCGAAGAACTCGTCATTGACGGCGACGACGGACCCGCCGAACCGGGCGGCGGCGAGGTCGACAAGGTTCGTCAGGTCGGGCGCGTCGGTCATCCGTGCGGGCTCCTTCTGCTCGGGCGGACGGGGCGGGCCGGGCGGACGGGGCGGGCGGCCGGAAACGGGCTGCGCGCCGGGACGGGCTGGGGCGTGGCTGGTGGGTCATCGGGCGAGCAGCCGGCCGCGTGCGGGCCGGTCGCCGTCCGCCCGCCGGCCCCGCAGGTAGGTCGCCAGAACGAGGCCGTCAAGCGTTCGCCCAGCGTAGGGCGTGAGCGGATGGCGGTGGTGCAGCAGGGACGGCTCGACGACGAACGTGGCGTCAGGGTCGAAGATCACAAGGTCGGCGTCGGCGCCGACGGCGATGCGTCCCTTGGTGCCGTTCGGCACGGAGCCCGCCCCGCCGGTGCCCAGTCCCGAGGTACCCAGCCCCGAGGTACCCAGCCCGACCAGGTCGGCGGGGCCGGAGCACATCCACCGGACGACGTCGACGAGGCCGTGCCCGCGGCGGCGTGCCTGGGTCCACACCGCGGCCAGGCCCAGCTGGACGGAGGCGATGCCACCCCAGGCCGTCCCGAAGTCACCGGTCTCGACGGATTTCAGCGCCGGGGTGGCTGGCGAGTGGTCGGTGACGACGCCGGCGAACAGGCCGGCGGCCAGGCCGTCCCAGAGCCGGTCCAGGTTCGCGCGTTCCCGGATGGGCGGCGCGCACTTGAAGACGGTCGCGCCGTCGGGGACCTCCTCGGCGGTGAAGGTCAGGTAGTGCGGGCAGGTCTCGACGGTCATGGGCAGGCCGGCCTCGCGGGCGGAGACGACGTCGTCGAGCGCCTGGGCCGCCGCCAGGTGCAGGACGTGCAAACGCGCGCCCGTCGAGGCGGTGAGCGCCGCGAGCGAGGCCACCGCGGCCTTCTCGGCGGCCGGCGGGCGGGAGCGCAGCCAGCTGGTGAACGTGCGGCCGGCCGCCTCAGGCGCCTCGGCGAGCACGGAGGGCGACTCGGCGTGGACGACGGTGAGGGCGTCCATCCGGGCGGTGTGCCGGGAGGCGGCGGCGAGCACGTCGAGGCTCACGTGCGGGAACTCCTCGACCCCTGAGGGTGCCAGGAACGCCTTGAACCCGAACACTCCGGCGTCGTGCAGCGCGGCGAGGTCGTCGAGCCGGCGGGCGTCGGCGCCGATGATCCCGCCCCAGAAACCGACGTCGACGGCGACCCGGCCCTCGGCCGCCGCCCGCTTGGCGGCCAGCGCGTCCAGCGAGGTGGTGGGGGGGATCGAGTTCAGCGGCATGTCGATGATCGTCGTCACGCCGCCGGCCGCCGCGGCCCGGGTGGCGCTGGCGAAGCCCTCCCACTCGGTCCGGCCGGGCTCGTTGACGTGGACATGCGTGTCGACTACGCCGGGCATGAGCACGAGGTCGCCGAGATCGGTGACGGCGACGCCGGATGGCACCTCGCCCGGCGCGGTGACCGCGGTGATCCGACCGTCGACGACGTGGACGGCCGCGGGGCGCTCGCCGTCGGGCAGTACGACCCGACGCGACCGGATCACCTCGACGGCGTCCGGCGGCGTCGCGGCACCGGCCTGCCCACCACTCATCCGCTCATCCGCGTTCCATCTCCCCAGGCTGCCCCCAGGCCGCCTTATTCCCCAGATACGGAGCACCGCCCAGCGGATCGACCGGATCCGCGAGATCGACGAGGTCCCCCGGGCGGACCGGTACCCGGCGCAGGTCCCGCCCGACCGCCGCCCGGACGGCGGCGAGGACCGCGGCGGTCGCCGTGCAGGTCGGGGTCTCCCCGACGCCCTTCACCCCGTAAGGCGCGTCCGGCTGCGGGTAGGTGAGTGCCACGAAGTCCAGCGCGGGGACGTCCGCCGTGGTGGGCAGCAGGTAGTCGTGCAGCGTCGGGTTGGTCACCACGCCGTCCACGGTCACCAGCTCCTCCATCACGGCCAGGCCGAGTCCCTGGGCGGTGCCACCCTCGACCTGCCCGCGCAGCGACAGCGGGTTCAGCACGGTGCCGCAGTCCTGCGCGAGCGCCATCGACACGACGCGGACGAGCCCGAGGTCGAGGTCGACGTCCACCACGGCCCGGTGCGCCGCCGCGGCGAAGGCCACGTGCGGATCACCCTGGCCGTGCGCGTCCAGGGCGGTCGTGCGCCGGTGGTGGAAGGTGTGCTCGGCTTCGACCGGTCCCTCGGCGAGCGCCTCGGCCAGCGTGAGCCGGGTCCCCGTCTCGGCACCGACGATCTCGCCCCCGGTGATCACCAGGGCGCGCCGGGGCGCCTCGACGACCTCCGGCGGCAGGCCCAGCCGACGCGCCACCCGGGCCAGCAGCCGGTCGACCACCGCCACGCACGCACCGCGCACGGCGCCGCCACTCATCCAGGTCTGGCGGGACGCGCTCGTCGACCCGGCGCTGCCCACCCCGGTGTCGGCGGGGCGCAGCACGACCTCGTCGACACCGAGCTCGGTCCGCGCGATCTGCCCGGCGACCGTGACGAACCCCTGCCCGACCTCGGCACACGCACTGTGGATCGTGGCGACCGGCCGGCCGTCCGCGTCAAGCTCGAGCCGCGCCCGCGCGGTGGAGGAGTCGTCGAAGCCCTCGGAGAACAGAAGGTTCTTGTAGGCCAGGGCGTATCCGACGCCGCGGCGGACGCGGGCGAGGTCCGCGTGCGCGCCGCGCCCCCCGGGACGGGCCGTCACCGGCGAGGCGGCGGTGAGCGCCGCCGGCAGCGGGCGCGCCGCGACCGCCTCGATCGCCTCCCGCGCCGGCAGCGGCGGCCCGAGGACCTGACCGGTGGGCAGGACGTCGCCGGGCTGCAGTGCGTTGCGCACCCGCAGCCCGACCGGGTCCATCCGGAGGCGGTCCGCGAGCCGGTCCATCTGCGCCTCGTGTCCGATCGTGACCTGCGGGACCCCGAACCCGCGCATCGCCCCGCACGGCGGGTTGTTGGTGCGCACGACGAGCCCGTCCAGCCGCGCGTTCGGCACCCGGTACGGCCCGGCGGCGTGCGTGACGGCGTTGGCGATCACCGCGGGGGACGACGACGCGTACGCCCCGCCGTCCATGATGATCCGCGCGTGCACGCTGACCAGGTCACCCGCCTCGGTCGCGGTGTGGCGGAACCACATCCGGGCGGGATGGCGATGCGGATGGCCCAGGAAGGACTCGACCCGGTCGTAGGCGATGCGGACCGGCGTCCCGGTGGCCCGGGCGAGCAGCGCGCCGTGGACCTGCAGCGTGACGTCCTCGCGGCCGCCGAACGCGCCGCCGACGCCGGCGAGCTCGAGCCGGACCAGCTCCTCGGGCAGCCCCAGGCAGGCGGCGATCTGTTCGCGGTCGGAGTGCAGCCACTGGGTGGCCAGCCACATGTCGACGCCCCCGTCGGCGGCCGGCACGACCAGCGCCGCCTCCGGCGCGAGGAAGGCCTGGTCCTGCATGCCGACGAGGTAGCTGTCCTCGACGACCACCGGGCCGACGGCGTCGGGATCGCCGTGTCTCAGGGTGATCTCACGGAACACGTTGCCGTCCGGGTGGAGCGGTTCGGCACCCGGCCCGGCGGCCACCTCGGGATCGACGAGGGGCGGCAGCGGCTCGTACTCGACCTCGACGGCCGCCAGCGCGCGCCGGGCGGTCGGCGCGTCGACCGCGGCGACGGCGGCGACCGGCTCGCCGGCGTAACGGGTCTCGGTGGCGGCGAAGACCGGCTGGTCGGCCACGATGAGGCCGTAGGTCGCCACACCGGGGACGTCCACCGCCGTCACCACCGCGGCGACTCCCGGGATGCGCAGGGCCGCGGCGGTGTCGACCCGCCGGATGCGCGCCCGCGGGTGGGGCGAGCGCAGGGTCCGGGCGTGCAGCATGCCGGGGGCGCTGAGGTCGCCGGCGTAGACGAACGTCCCGCCGGCCTTGGCCAACCCGTCGGGACGGAGCACCGACCCCCCGACGCCTCGCGCCCGGCCGGTCATGCCCACCCGGGCGGGCCGCCCCGCCCCGCCTGGACGGCGCGGACCGCCGCGAGGATGCGGCCGTACCCGGTGCACCGGCAGATGTTGCCCGCCAGTGTCTCCTGAATCTCATCCTCGTCGGCGCCCGGTCGGCGGGCGAGCAGGTCGGTGACCGCCACGACCAGGCCTGGGGTGCAGAAGCCGCACTGGACCGCCCCGTGCGCGACGAAGGCGGCGCGCACCGCGGCGGCCGGCCCACCCGGGCCCAGCCCGGCCACGGTGACCACGCGGGCGTCGGCGGCGTCGGCGGCGAGGACGGTGCAGGCCGTGACCAGCCGGCCGTCCAGCAGCACCGAGCAGGCCCCGCACCGGCCCTGCTCGCAGGCGTCCTTCACGGAGGTGACGTCGAGCCGCTCCCGCAGGACCGTCAGCAGCGACTCCTCGAGCCGCGCCCCGGTAACGGCGCGCCGGGCGCCGTCGATGCTCAGGTGGTAGGAAAGCCGGYGCTCCCCGCCCAGGGGGCCAGGCACGCCGCCGCTCACGGGGCGCTCTCACGCCGCGGCGCCGACCGGGCCGTGAGGCATCGAGCGAAGGCCCGGGCGGCCAGCACGCCGGCCGCGTGCACCCGGTACTCCAGGGGATGGCGCGGGTCCTCTCCCAGCGGCGACGCCGCGCGGACACCGGCCGCGGCCAGCTCACCGAAGCGCCGTGCCAGGGCGGCCGGGGCCGTCCCGGTGGACCAGTCGACGTCGGCGGCGGCCAGCCGCTCGGCCTCGGCCACCCGCCACGGCCGGGCAGCCACGCCGCCCACGGCGCAGCAGACCCGCTCGCGGACCCGGTCGACGAGCAACGCGCAGGACACCAGCGACGGGAACGCGGCCTGCCGGCCACCGATCTTGAGGTAGGTCTGCGGGCCGCTCGGGCGGGGCACCCGGACCGCCGTCACCAGCTCGCCCGGCAGGCGGCCGGCGCTCAGGAAGTCGTCCAGGCCCGCGGCACGCGACCCGTCCTCGGAGGTGAGCAGTACCTCGGCCTGGGCCGCGGTGAGGAAGGTGAGGAGGTCGCCGCGCGGGTTGGCGGAGCCGAGCGCCCCGCCGACCGTCCCGCAGTTGCGGATCTGGACGGACCCGACCACCCGGGACGTCGCCGCCAGGCCGGGCGAGAGTGACCATCCGGCCAGCTCGGTGTAGGTGACCCCGGCGCCGATCGTGAGGGTGTCCGCGCCTGCCCCGCGCACCCGCAGCTCCAGCACCCGGCGCAGCGCGACGATCGCCGCCGGCGGGCGCGTCCCGGTGCGCAGCGCGGGCACCAGATCGGTGCCGCCGGCCAGCAGCTCGACCGGCCGGCCCGCCCGAGCCTCGGCGGCGAGGGCGGCGACGGCCTCGCCGACCGTCCCGGGCCGGTGCAGAGCGGTGGACGGACCGCCGGGCGTCGTCATGGGCCCGACGATAGTGGTGGGACGTTACGTCGATGTTCAACGAACACTGCTCTACGTATCTTTGTGTTCACTGTTGAGAGTCGCCGGAGGCGACTCGGTACGCACGGACGACGACCACCCCTCGAAATGTCACGGAGTGACACACATCGGACGCCCGCCCGAAACCCCGGATCGCTTCGGTGATGGGATGGCGCCGAGAACCGGAGCCGACCGGAGTCGACCGGAGCCGAGACCGGAGCGAAGACAGGGACGGATACCGGAGCGGGAGATCTGACCGCCGGGAGGCAAACTCGATGACCGGTCGCCTGACCAACACCGACCCGGCGCTGCGGCACGGCTGGCACCCGGTCGCCCGGTCGTCCGAGCTCGCCGACGAGCCGATCGCCGTCCGGCTGCTCGGCGAGCCGTGGGTGCTGGCCCGGCTCGACGACCAGGTGGCGGCCTTCGCCGACCGGTGCCCGCACCGGCTCGCCCCGCTGTCGGCGGGACGGGTCGAGGGCCACGAGATCATCTGCGGCTACCACGGATGGCGGTTCGTCGCGTCCGGGGAGTGCACCGCGGTACCGGCGCTCGGCCCGGGGATACCGGCGCCGCGGCGGGCCCGCGCCATCCCGCCGTGGGGGGTGACCGAGCGGCACGGGCTGGTGTGGATCGCGCCCGCGGAGCCGTTCGCCGACATCATCGAGCTGCCGGAGGCGGCCGAGGACGGGTTCGACGACGCCTGGCTGCCCGCCGCGCGCACGACGGCCTGCGCCGGCCTGCTCGCCGACAACTTCCTCGACACCGCGCACTTCCCGTTCGTGCACGCCGCCACCATCGGCGCCGGCGAGGAGACCGTCGTCGCGCCGTACCGGGTGGACGCCGACGGCGACGGCTTCCTGGTCCGGATGGACCAGGAGGTCGCCAACCCGGAGGATCCGGGGGTCGCGGCCGGGCTCCGCCCGCTCATCCAACGCCGCACGTCGACGTACGTGTACCGCCCGCCGTTCATGCTGCGGCTGCGGCTGGAGTACCCCGACGCCGGGATCACCAACACGATCCTGTTCTGCCTGCAGCCCGAGGACGCCGCCGCGACCCGCGTCTACACCCGCATCCTGCGCGACGACCTGGACGGTGATCCCGCCCGGCTGGCCGAGGCCGTCCGCTTCGAGCAGGCGGTGCTCGACGAGGACCTCGCCCTGCAGGAGCGCTTCACCATCGACGGACTCCCGCTGATCTCCGGGGACGGGGGGACGGCCGCGGAGGTCAGCATCCGCGCGGACGCGGCTGGCGTGGCGCTGCGCCGGGTGCTGGCCGCTGTCGTCGCCAGGGCAGCCCGCAGCTCTCCCACCAGGGCAGCGGATATCCGACACTGAAGCCGGCACGGCGGACGACGGCACCGACCTACCATGTGATCAGGCAGGTGGCCGACGTGACAGTGGCCGACATGAAGGGGGCCGACGTGACAGTGGCCGACTTCGCCGCGAGCGTCTCGGCGGCGAGCTGGGACGACCTTGACCCGCGCGAGTTCGACCGGTTGCGCCGGCTGGTCGGTGCCGCCGGGGGCCGCGGCGACAGCACGCTCGCCGCGATGTCGGACGAGCAGATCGCGCGGTCACTGGGCGTCGCGCTGGTCGAGGACGGCCGCACCCACCTCTGCGCGGGGGCGGTGCTGCTGTTCGGGCAGCCCGAGGCGCTGCGGGCGCACGTGCCGAACCACGAGGCCGCCATCCAGGTCATCGGGCCGGAGACCGGCGAGCCCACGGACGGGATGAACGACTTCTTCCGCTGGCCGCTGCTGCGTCTCGCCGAGGAGCTGCTGGCCCGTTTCCGGGCCCGCAATCCCGAGCGCGAGATCCGTTACGAGCTGGTGCGCACCGGCGTGCCCGCCTACGCCGAGCAGGCGTTCCGCGAGCTGCTCGCCAACGCCTTCGTCCACCGCGACTACACCGCGCCCGGTGCCGTCCACGTGCAGTGGACCGGTGAGGGCGTCGAGATCTCCAGCCCCGGTGGCTACGCCGACGCGGTGCGCGACCCCGCCGCTCGGCTGCTCGCGCGGCCCCCGCGGCCGCGCAGCCCGCTGCTGGCGGACGCGTTCCGCCGGGCGGGGATCACCGACCGCTCCGGACGGGGGATCCGCCGGGCGCACGCCGCCCAGCTCCGCAACGGCCTGGCCGCGCCGGACCACACCGGCTCGACCGCCGACACCGTGGTCGCCGTGTTGCCCAGGCAACCCGCGGATCTCGCGTTCGCGCTGTTCGCCGTCGGCCGGGAGTACGGCGGACGTCCGCTGGCGCTGCCGGACCTGCTGGTTCTCACCGCCGGGCTGGGCGGGCGCACGCTGCGGACGGCCGACGTCGCCGAGCTGCTCGGCACCGACAAGGACCGGGCACGCCGGCACCTGACGGACATGGTTCACGACGGCCTGATGGACGTCGCCAGCGGAGGCGGCGTGCGGATCTGGGTGCCGTCCGCCCAGGTACGCCGCGCGCTGCGGGATGACGCGAGCCAGCTGCACGCGCGTTCGCCGCGCCCCGCGGGGCGCGGCGAACGCGCCGGGTCCACGACGGCGGCCGCGGACGCGCCGCGCGGCTCCGCGACGGCCAGCGCAGGCGCGCCGCGAGGGTCGGCAGCCGCGGCGCACCCCGCGCTGCGGGGCTGGGCCATCCCGGAGGGCGGCCCGGCGCTGCCGGCGCGGCGCGTCTCGGACGGCTGACCACCGCGTCAGGGCCGGACGTACAGCTCCCTACCGAGCTGGGCGATCAGACGAAGCGGCGAGGCGAGCCGGCAGCCGAGGTCGCGGGCCGCGGTGTCGACGGCCGCGAGCTGGCCGAGCACCGCCTCCCAGGGGGCGTCGCTCATCAGGCCCGCCACCGGCAGCGGGCAGGCGGCCAGCACCCAGCCGCGCTCGACGACGACGAACCCGCCCCCCATCCCCTCCAGCGCCCGGGCCGCGGTCAGCATGTCCGCGTCGCCGGCACCGACGATCACCACGTCGCCGGGGGCGGCCCCGGCGGTCGTTCCCAGCGCCCCCCGGGTGAGCCCGAGGCCGCGAACCATCCCGACCCGCACGCGGTCGGCCCGGCCGGACCGGTCGAGCACCGCCGACTTGAGCAGGTCTCGGGACGGGTCGGCGACGACGACACCGTCACGCAGGGTCGGTTCCACCCGGGTGACGGTCACCCGCGGCGGCTCCCCGCCCGCGCCGAGCGGCCCGAGCCCGACCGAGGACGCCGAGACCCTCGAAACCCCGATCGGGGCCGCCGGGCTGGTGGCGACGGCGGGGGCCCGCACGTCGACGATGGTGAGTCGGGTGTCGCGCCGGCCGCTCCAGTGCATGCAGGGTGAGGTGAACGAACCGGTGTAGAGGCCGGCGGGCAGGCGCACCGAGGATGACGCCCACATCGGGGCCACGTCGAAGTTGTCGAACAGCGCGCGGCCGCGCTCGGCCGCGATCCGCCCACCGGCCACCACGACGTCCGGGGGGAGCCGCGCGGTCAGGTCCTGCACGATCTGCAGGTCGGCGAGCCGGGCCGGAGCGATCGAGCCGAGCACGTGGTCGAGGCCGAAGGCGCGCGCGGGGGTGAGGGTGGCGTCCCGGACGACACGGACGGCGGCGCCGCCCGCTCGGATCTCCTCCCGTACCCGGTCGTCGAGGTGATCGGAGATCAGACCGCCACCCACCGGCGGCATCTCGTCGGCGGGCCCGCCGACGAGATGGGCGGCGCCCGGCAGGAACGCGACGGGCCCGGCGCTCCCGATGAACGGGCCGGGCACCCCCGTCAGCGGGCTCACCTGCCGGGGGACGGCACGCGCGACGTCCACGGCCTCGACGGCGGCCTGGTGCGGCGCGGTGGCCTCGTACGGCGTGGTCGCTTCATAGGGCCCGGTGGTGTCGTAGGGCGCGCTGCCCTCGTGCGGCGCGGTGGGACGGGACGGGCCGGCGAGCCCGTCGCGGGTGCCGGCGGGGCCGCGGGGCAGGACACGCAGCGGTGTGCCGGTGCGCAGCACGAGCGAGCGGCCGCGTAGGCCGTGGATCTGCTCGATCTCGGCGAGGTCGGTCAGCACCGTCACCGTGCCGCGCGGGACGACGAGCCGGGCGAGCTCCCCCGGGCCGAGCAGCGTCCGCTCGACCGACGCGCGGGCGTCGACGTAGGCCGGGAGCACGAACCGGCCGGCCGCGTCCAGGCTGCGGCGGGCGCCCACGGCGCTCGGCCGGGTCACCGCGGCGATGTAGCGGCCGGCGATGAGAATGTCGCGCCGCATCATCTCGCCGGTCTGGACGACGAAGACCACCCCGCCGCGGATCGCGAAGTCGGCCTCGGCGCGGCCGGTGGCGATGTCGCGCAGCCGCTCGAGCTCGTCCGGGGTGGGGGTGAGGGGCTCGCGCAGCGGAGTGGGCACCGTCACCGGGCGGGGGGCCCGGCTGCCGCGCGCGGCGCCGGCGCGGCCGGGGACGGGCGTCGCCCGGCGGCGGCCGGGCACCCGCGCCACCGCGGGCGCGGCGAGCGGCGGAAGCGACCGCAACGGCCCGGCAGGCACCACCCCCGGCGCGGCCGGCCCTGGTGTCACCGGCACGGGTGCGGCCGGGAGCGCGTGGGAGGGGACGGCGTCGACCGTACGGTCGACGTCCCGCTCAGCGGTCATGACGCCCTCCGGAACTCACCGGTCGACGCCGCCGACCGCCCGGCCACGGACCCGCGCAGTGAGCCCCGCAGCGGCCGGGCCGACCTCGACCCCGCCACGACGCGACCACACCCGCACGTTCCGACGCATTGCTGTACAACCGCATTCTCGTACGGGAGCGACACGTCGCGTGGTGGGGTGTCAGGAAGCAAGCAGTGCCAGGTGCGCCACATCACAGCCCGTGACCTGCGGTTGCGCACTCGGACGGCCGCCGGCTGCCCGCCGCGGGGTGCCACGCCGCTCACCCGCGCCGGGTCGGGTCGGGCCCGTACCGGGCGAGCACGACGGCCTCGGCGAGGCCCACCAGGGCGTAGACCGCGACACTGGCGGCGGTGATCACGACCACCGAGGCCCACACCCCGCCGTAGTCGAACGTCTGTTGCGCGCGTTGCATGAAGTAGCCCAGGCCCTTGCCGGTGGCCAACCATTCCGCGAGCAGCGCGCCGATGATCGCGCCAGGTACCGAGATGCGCGCCGAGACGAACAGCGCGGGCAGGGAGCTCGGGAGCGCCACCTTGCGCAGCACCGTGAACGGCCCGCCGCCGTGGGCGACGACGAGGTCGGCGGCGGCCGCGGGCCCGGAGCGCAGCCCGAACACCAGGTTCACCAGGGACGGGAAGAACACGACGATCCCGGCGATCACCGAGACCGCCAGCAGGCCGCGGCCGAAGACGAGGGTGAGCAGCGGTGTCATCGCGACCAGGGGCACCGAGCGCAGCATCATCGCCACCGGCATCAGCGACTGCTCGACCGCGCGGTTCAGCACGAACGCGACGGCCACGCCGAGCGCGGCGAGGGTGCCGGCGACGTAGCCGACCGCGGCGTCGCCGAGGGTGTGCCACAGGCCGTCCAGGATGACGGAACGGTTCTGGGCGGCGTCCGGCTCGGTGAACAGGTACTTCCAGACCGCCCCGGGGTCCTTGGCGACGAGGGCGTTGAGGTCGAAGACCTCGATGAAGGCGTACCAGAGCCCGACGATCACCGCGGTGGACGCGACGACCGAGAGCAGGGTCCGCCCGGCCCGCGCGGCAATCGCCCCCGCCACCCGGCTGCCACGGCCGCCGGACGATGCGGTGTCCGGCGTCACGGTGCTCATCGGGCGCCTCCAGGGTTACCGCGGGGGGCCCAGGGCGTCAGCAGCCGGGCCAACAGCGCGGTCAGGGCGTAGCCGAGACCGGCGATGGCGGAGGCGACCAGGGCCAGCGCCCAGGTGCGCGGCACCTCCAGCGCCTGCTGCGAGTTGACCATGGCGATCCCGAGGCCGCGGTCGGCGCCGAGGAACTCACCGATGATCGCACCCAGGATCGCGGCCGGCGCGGCGATCTGCAGCGCCGCGAAGGTGCTCGGCAGGGCTGCGCGCAGCCGGACGTAGCGCATCTGGTGGACGACGCCGCCGCCGCTGGCCCGGATCACGTCGAGGCTGGCCGGGTCGGCCGCGCGCAGGCCGAGCAGGGTGCCGACCAGCGTCGTGAAGAACACCGAGATCCCGGCCAGTGCCTTCTGCGGCGTGCTGCCGTCGAAGACCGTGGTCAGGATCGGGCCGATCGCGATGATCGGCAGGCAGTAGGAGGCCACCCCGATCTGGAGCAGCACCCGCTCGACGACGGGGACGCCGAAGAACAGCACCGCGAGGCCGATCGCCAGGCCGTTGCCGACGAGCCAGCCCTGGGCCGCGATCGACACGGTCGACCGGGCGGACGTCCAGAGCAGGCGATGGTCGTCCCCCAGGGCACGAACGACCTCCCAGGGCGTGGGCACGACGCTTCCGCGGTCGAGCAGCGTGACGGCGAGCAGCCACCACACGGCGACCAGGCCGACGACGCCGATCGTCCCGCCGAGCCACGCGGGCCGGGTCATCCGGCCTCCCCTGCCGTCGGGCCGGTACCGGCGAACAGGAGCGTGGACAGCTCGTCGTGCAGCTCGTGGAACCGGGCGGTGCGCAGCATCTCCGGGGTGCGCGGGCGCGGCAGGTCGATGTCGACGCGCGCCGCGATGCGCCCGGGGCGGGCGGTCATCACCGCGACGGTGTCGGAGAGGATGACCGCCTCGGGGATCGAGTGGGTCACCAGGACGGTGGTCGTCGAGCGTTCACTCCAGATGCGCAGCAGCTCGAAGTTCAGGCGCTGGCGGGTCATGTCGTCGAGGGCGCCGAACGGCTCGTCGAGCAGCAGCACCTTGGGCTGCACGACGAGGGCGCGGGCGATCGCGACCCGCTGGCGCATGCCGCCGGAGAGCTGCGCGGGCCGGGCCCGCTCGAAGCCGGTCAGCCCGACGAGAGCGATCAGGTCGCTGATGACCTTGCGTTCGGCCTTCAGGCCGCTGACCTCCAGCGGCAGCCGGATGTTCGCCTCGACCGACCGCCAGGGCAGCAGGGCGGCGTCCTGGAAGGCGATGCCGAGGTGGTGCGCCCGGCGGGCCACCGACGGCGCCTCGCCGTGCACCAGCGCCGTCCCGGCCGTCGGGGCGTCCAGGTCCGCCAGGATCCGCAGCACGGTGGACTTGCCGCAGCCCGAGGGGCCGATCAGGGTCAGGAACGAGCCCTCCGCCGTCGCGAGGTTGACGTCGTCGAGGGCCACGACGCGACCGCGGCCCATGCGGAACTCCCTGCCGAGCCCGGTCACGCTCACACCGGACCCGTCGGGCGCGGCCGGCGGGGTCGGCGGGGTCGGCGGGGTCGGGGCAGAGGCGGGTTCCGGTGTGGGCGTGGCCGATGTCGTCATACGAGATCAGGCTTCTCCTCGTAGAGCTCCTTGATGATGGACAGGTCGAACAGCTCCTCGGCGGTGATGCTCACGCCCGCGATCCCGAGGGTGTCRATGTTCTCCTCGACAAGCTTGTCGGTGACCGTGAACAGGCCGTTCGCCTTCGTGTCGGCGGTGAGGATGAGAGCGTTCTGGTCCTTGCTCCCCAGGGTCTGCTCCTCCTCGTCCAGGCCGAGGTCCTTTCCGTAGACGGTCGCCGCCAGGTGCGCGCCGAGCGCGGGATCGGCCAGCGAGTCCTTCCATCCGCGGATCTCGGCGGTGAGTGCGGCCTTGATCTTGTCCCGTTCCTTGTCGATGGACTCGGTACGGACCATGTAGGTCTCGGAGACCAACGGGTAGTTGTGGTCTGCGAGCAGGAAGGTCGTCACCTCGAAACCCTTGACGCGCAGCAGGTTCGGTTCGTTCGTGACGAAGGAGAACCAGCCGTCCACGGTGCCCGTGGTGAGCGGGAGCKGGTCGAACTCGACCGGCACCTTTTCGATCGACTTCGGGTCGATCTTGTTCGCCTTGAGGAACGCCGTCCACACACTCTCATTGGTCGCCTGCACGCCAATCCTCTTGCCGATCATCTCCTGGGGGCCGGCGATGGGCTTGTCCGCCATGGAGACGATCGCGAACGGGTTCTTCTGGTACTGCGCGCCAACGATCTTGATCGGTGCGCCGTTGAGGATGGCGTTGCCGGTGATGTCGGGGGCGGAGATACCGATGAACGCCTTGCCGGTCGCGACGTCGGTGTCCTGTGGCGTCGCGGACGGGCCGCCGGCGATCATGTTGACGCCGGAGAAGCCGGCCGCCTTGTAGTAGCCCTTCTGATCCGCGATGTAGGCACCGGCGAACTCGGTGTTCTTGATCCAGGAAAAGCGGATGTCGAGGACACCGAAACCGCTGCCGGACGAGCCGCCGTCACTGCTGTCATCGCCGCACGCGGCGAGCAGGCCGCCGCTGCCGAGCGCGAGCAGCGCCGCCCCGGCCGTCGCCCCCATTCCCCCGCGCAGGAACCCGCGTCTGTCGAAACCCGTGCTGCTGCCTGTTGCCACCGAACCCCCATCGAACGCGCCCGCGACACCCCGTTCAGCCGTTCCCATCCGACCTGCCAGGCGGTTCCACGACGCTAGAAAGCAGGAGTATCGGACCTATCGCGGTCACGTGAACAACCAGTTACCAGGCATCGGGACCAACGGTTCCCGGGACATCGGGCCATTTCACGATCCGGGCCACCGAATCCGAACACGGGGAGATCACCGACGCCATCTCGGCGGCACCGGCGGGAAACACCGGCGAAAAGGGAAACCGGGGGGCGGGCGCACCGGCCGGTCGAAATGACGATGTCCGCAAACCGGCGGCCGGGCCCCGCGCGAAGACGGCACGAAGTGGGCGCGAAGGGACGTCGACAGGGCTGGCACGCGGCCGGGGCGCGGGTGGTTCGGGCCGGCGGGCGGGTGCGTGTAGGCTTCGCGCTCGTGCTGCTGAGCCCGCATGAACAGGAACGCCTGCTCATCCATGTGGCGGCCGGACTGGCCCGGGAACGCCGCGCACGCGGGCTGCGCCTCAACTATCCGGAGGCGACCGCGCTGCTCACCTCGTTCCTGCTCGAGGGCGCGCGGGACGGGCGTACCGTCGCCGATCTCATGGCGGCCGGGCGGGGCGTGCTGACCCGCGACGACGTCATGGAGGGCGTGCCGGAGATGCTGGCCGAGGTCCAGGTCGAGGCCACCTTCCCGGACGGCACGAAGCTCGTCACCGTCCACCAGCCGATCCCTTGATCCCCGGCGATCCCTTGATCCCCGGCGAGATCGTCACCGCGCCCGGCACGGTGCGGCTGAACCCGGGCCGGCCGACCCGGGTGCTGGTCGTGCGCAACACGGGCGACCGGCCCGTCCAGGTCGGGTCGCACTACCACTTCGCCGCCGCGAACCCGGCTCTCGACTTCGACCGCGAGGCCGCCTGGGGCTACCGGCTGGCCGTCGCGGCGGGCACCGCCGTCCGGTTCGAGCCCGGGGTCGAGCGCGAGGTCGAGCTGGTCGCCCTGGCCGGCGCCCGGGTCGTCCCGGGGCTGCGCCCGGAGTGGGCCGGCCCGCTCGACGGTGGCCGCGGTGACCGTAAGGGGAGCGGGGAGTGAGTGAGCTGGAGCGGTCCCGGTACGCCACCCTGTACGGGCCGACGGTGGGCGACCGGATCCGCCTCGCGGACACCGACCTGTTCATCGAGGTCACCGACGACCTCAGCCGCGGCCCGGGCGGCACGGCCACCGGCGACGAGGCGGTGTTCGGCGGCGGCAAGGTCATCCGCGAGTCGATGGGCCAGGCCCGCGCCACCCGCGCGCAGGGCGCACCCGACCTGGTGATCACCGGTGCGGTCGTGCTCGACCACTGGGGAGTCGTCAAGGCCGATGTCGGCATCCGGGACGGACGGATCAGCGCGCTGGGCAAGGCCGGCAACCCCGACACCATGGACGGCGTCCACCCGGATCTGGTGATCGGCCCCGGCACCGAGATCATCGCGGGCAACGGGAAGATCCTCACCGCGGGCGCGGTCGACACCCACGTCCACTTCATCTGCCCGCAGCAGGTCCCCGAGGCCCTCGGCACGGGCGTCACCACGCTCATCGGCGGCGGCACCGGGCCGGCGGAGGGCACCAAGGCGACGACCGTCACCGCGTCGCCGTGGAACCTGCACCGGATGATGTCCGCGATGGACGGCTGGCCGGTCAACGTCGCCCTGCTCGGCAAGGGCAACACGGTCAGCGAGGACGCGATGTGGGAACAGCTGCGCGCCGGCGCGGCCGGCTTCAAGCTGCACGAGGACTGGGGCACCACCCCGGCGGCCATCGACGCCTGCCTGCGTGTCGCCGATGCCTCGGGGGTGCAGGTGGCGCTGCATTCCGACACCCTCAACGAGGCCGGATTCGTCGAGGACACCCTCGCCGCGATCGCCGGCCGGGCGATCCACGCCTACCACACCGAGGGTGCCGGCGGCGGGCACGCGCCGGACATCATCACCGTCGCGTCGTTCCCGAACATCCTGCCGTCGTCGACGAACCCCACCCGGCCGCACACGGTCAACACCCTCGACGAGCACCTCGACATGCTGATGGTCTGCCACCATCTGAACCCGTCGGTGCCCGAGGACCTGGCGTTCGCGGAGAGCCGCATCCGGCCGTCCACGATCGCGGCCGAGGACATCCTGCACGACCTGGGCGCGATCTCGATGATCGGCTCGGACTCGCAGGCGATGGGCCGCATCGGCGAGGTCGTCACGCGGACCTGGCAGACCGCGCACGTCATGAAACGCCGCCGCGGCGCGCTGCCCGGCGACACGGTCGCCGACAACAACCGGGCCCGGCGGTACGTCGCCAAGTACACGATCTGCCCGGCGGTGGCGCACGGCCTGGACGCCGAGATCGGGTCGGTGGAGGCCGGGAAGCTGGCCGACCTGGTGCTCTACGAGCCGGCCTTCTTCGGGGTGCGGCCGTCGCTGGTCCTCAAGGGCGGTTTCATCGCGTGGGCGGCGATGGGCGACGCGAACGCCTCGATCCCGACCCCGCAGCCGGTGCTGCCGCGGCCCATGTTCGGCGCCGCCCCCGGCCCGGCCGCGGCGAGTTCGCTGATGTTCGTCGCGCCCGCGGCGCTGCAGGACGGCCTCGACGAGCGGCTGGGCCTGGCGAAGCCGATGGTCGCCACGGCGGACGTCCGCCGGCGGGGCAAGGCGGACCTGCCGGAGAACACCGCGACGCCGGACATCCGCGTCGACCCGGACACCTTCACCGTGCGCATCGACGGCGAGGCGGTGGAGGCGGCTCCGGCCGCCGAGCTGCCCATGGCCCAGCGGTACTTCCTCTTCTGATCGTGCCTCTCATCCAGGGCCGGCGGCGCCCGCCGGGGATGGCGCGCGGCCGGGTTTTCGGACCTCCGGGGGCTTGACCCACAGCCGCCGCCGTGCCCGCAGCCTGTAGTGGTCCCGTCTCGGCGTGTCGCCGCCGGAACGCGGGGCCGGTCGGGAATCATGTGCTGTGCCGCCCCTGGCCCGGCTCACGAAAGGCACCCCGATGGACGCGACCACGCCCCGAAAAGCCCGGGCCCGGGCCACCGTGCCCATCGTCGCGCCGACCAACTACAACGACTTCTCCCAGCCGGTGGACCGCCTGCGCGACGGCATTCCCATGCTGGTGGACCTCGAGCACGGCGGCGAGACCCTGGAACGCCGGTTCCTCGACTTCGCCGCCGGCGCCGTCTACGCCCTGGCCGGGCACATCGAACGGATCGCCCCGCACGCCTACCTCGTCGTACCGGCGGGCGTGGAGCTGCCCGCCGAGGACGTCCACCACCTGCGGGAGACGTACCTCGGGCGCGGCCACAGCACCGCGCCCGGCATCAGCGTGCGGCGTTCTTGACGAACTGCGGGCGGTAGGACGACTCGTCCCCGGCGAAGTACGAGCCGCGCACGTGCCGGCGCACAGCCGAGTCGTCGGTCGCCCGTGCCGCCGCGTGCCAGGTGTAGGCGTCGTGGAGCAGGACGTCGCCCCGGTCGGCGTACACCGCGATCTCGCCGGGGACCTTCTCGAACCCGAGCGGCATCTCGAACGGCGGCGGCGTGTCGGTGTACCCGCCGGCCGGGCGGGCGTCGGCCGGGACGGCCACACCGTTGATGTTGCGGTACGGGGCGGGTGTGGCCCACTGGTGGCTGCCGGGCACCATCCGCAGGAAGCCGTTCGCCGGGCTCGTCGCGTCGATGTGGATGGTGAACGCCAGCCCGGGCCAGACGTCCAGGCTGGGCATCGCCTGCCAGTCGGAGTGCCACCCGATGCGGCTGTAGCCGGACTCGCGGCCCGGGCGGGCGTCCTGGTAGATGATGCCGGCCTTGTCCGAGTCGTTCAGCCAGATTCCGGGGCCCGCCCCGGGACCGATCAGGTTACGGACGACGTCCACCAGCACCGGATGGGCCGCCGCCGCGCGCACGGACGGCGCGAGCTCCTCGACGTGCTCGACGTAGTTGACGAAGCGCGCGGCCTTGCCGGCGTCGTCGAGGTACTGGGTGGAGCCGTGGCGGGCGGGAAGAGCACCGGAGAGCACACCGGCCTGGGCGGCGGCGCACTCGGTCTCGATCTGGGTGGTGAGCGGCTCGCCCAGAACGCCGCGGAGGATCACGAACCCGTACCGCCGGTAGAACGCCACGATCTTGTCCAGATCGAGCTGGCCCGGATCGAGCCCGACGGCCGCCACCGGCGGGGCGGCGTCCGTGGGCCGAAAGGCCCCCAGCTCGGCGAACGGTGTGAGCACGGACGATCCCATCGATTGCCTCCAGCGGCACGTCGGACGGTGCCGGACAGATTGTCGGGCGGATGACTGGCGGTGTGGCCAGGTGCCTGACGATGTGAGCGGATGCCTGACGGCGTGGTCAGCGACGACCGGACCGGTGCGAGCTGGAGCCGCCGGCGGTGCCGCTCGAGCTCGACGTCCGCCGCTCGCACTCCCACTCGTGGTCGTCATCATCCCATTCGGCCACGTAGCCGGCCCGGCAGCTCGGCTTCGGCGGGCGGTCCGAGCAGGCGGCCAGTCCTGAGGACAGTCCCAGGACCGTGACCAGGGTGAGCGCGACTCGGGCGCGGATGCCCCCGAGCCGCGCGGGTCGCCCCGAGCTCAGAACAGACACGGTCATCCCCCATCTCCGACGCGGCCGGACCGCTGCCGGCCGCACTTCAGGCTTGCCGCCGGCTCCGCGGCGACGGCCGCAAACGCTGCCATATCCGGGAGCTCACGATGGTGGATCTGTCGCCGACGTGACCTGCTGCCGGACCCGGTCCGGCGGTCGATTGCGACGGCGCGCGCGATCCGGACCGGCGGCCCGGGCCGGGGGCACAGGGCGTGGTGGGCAAAGATAGGTGGATGGACGCGGACCCACCAATGACAGGTCACGTGGAGGCACGGGCAGCGCTGCTGCTCCTGGCCGACGGGCGTCTACCCGCCGGCGGGCATGCCCACTCCGGAGGCGTCGAGGCCGCCGTGCTCGACGGGAGCATCACCGGGCTCAGGGACCTCGCCGAGTTCCTTCGCGGCCGCCTCGCGACGTCCGGGCTGCTCGCCGCGTCCTTCGCGGCGGCGGTGTGCCGGTCGGTCCGTACGGCCGGCCCCGCTACCGAGCTGGCGGCGGACGTCCTCGCCGTCTTCGAGGCCGAGGTCGACGCCCGCACGCCCTCGCCCGCCCAGCGGGCCGCCAGCCGCGCGCAGGGCCGTACCCTGATGCGGGTGGCCCGCGCGGCCTGGGCGGTCCCGGCGCATCCGGCGGCGCCACACCACTGTGTGGCGCTCGGCATCGTCGCCGCCGCGGCCGGGCTCGAGCCGCGGGACGCGGCGCTGGCGGCCGCCCACGCGTCCGTCAACGGCCCGGCGACGGCGGCCGTCCGCCTGCTCGGGCTCGACCCGCTGGCCGTCACCGGTGTCCTCGCCGAGATCGCCGCCGAGGTCGACCGCATCGCGGCGGCCGCCGACACGGCGTCGGCGCTGCGCGCCCCGGAACGCCTGCCCGCCGGGAGCGCGCCCCAGCTGGACCTGCTGGCCGAACGGCACCGCACCGCCGAGGTCCGGATGTTCACCTCCTGATGGAGCCACCGGGTCAGCGGGCGGCGGGCCGCGCGCTGGCGGCGAAGGCCGCCGCGGTCAGCTCCCGGAAGCAGCGCAGGGCGCCCTCGCCCTCCAGATGACCGGAGATCTCCAGGCTGACCGCGCCGTGGGCGGCGGCGTGCAGGAGACGGGCGACCGGCTCCGGATCGTCGCCGCCGAGCAGCCCGGCGGCCATCGCGTCACGCACCGCGTCGACGAGGACGGCCAGGCTCGCGCGCGCCACCTCCAGCGACTCCGGGCCGGGCTCGTAACCGGGCACGGCCCGCTCGAACATGACGGCGTAGAACGACCGGTCGGTGAGCGCGCTGCGCCGGTAGGCGTGGGCCAGCTCGTGCAGGCGGACGAGCGGGTCGGCTGCCACGACGGCCTCGAGCCGGGCCCGCAGCCGCTCGAACCCCTCCCGGTAGAGCGCGTCGGCCACGCCGTCCTTGCCGCCGAAGACCGTGTAGAGCACGGTGGTCGACGCGCCGATCGCCGTGGCGACACGCCGCATCGTCAGCGCCTGCGGGCCGGCGCTGACCAGCAGCTCGGCGGCCGCCTCGATCGCCTCACGCCGCAGCGCCTCCCCCGCCACGGCACGGGAACGGCGGACGGCGCCGTCCGCGACGCTCACCGGTCCACCCGCGGGCGCCGGCCGTCACCGCAACCCGACCCGGCCGCTTCGACGGGCGGGGGCGGTGCGGCGCCGGTCTCCTCCGCCTGCCAGTCCGGGAGCGGGCGGTAGATCGGGACGCCGTTCGCCTCCAGCTCGGCCCGCAGGTCGAAGTACTCCTGGCCGAACGGGTCGGCGCCGCGCAGCCGCATCGTCCCGCGCCGGATCGCCACCTGGTGGGGCGCCAGCCGACCCGCCTTCTCGAGGTAGACCGCCGCTGCCTCGATCTGGCCGGCGCGGTACAGATGGATCCCGATGGCGGCGGCCAGCCGGGCGCGCTGGTCGTCATCGGACGGCGGGCGCAGGTGCCGACGGACGTCCTCGGCGCCGAGCCCCGGTCGCCCGGTCGTCACCCATCTGCGCAGCGCCGCGAGCGCGCGGGCGGAGTCGATGCCGTTCATGGACCGGAAGGTGTCCGTCGCGGTCTGCGTGTCGGGCGGCCGGACGAGGCGGCCGGCCTCGTCGATCCAGAACACGGTCGGGACGTTGGTCAGGTTGTAGCGCCCGGCCAGCACCCCGTCGGTGTCGATCAACGCGGGATGGTTTCCGCCGGCGGCGTCGATCCACTCCCTGGCGGCCGCCGGGTCCGTGTCCAGCGCGACCGTGACCAGGGTGAACCCCTGATCGGCGAGCTCGTCGTGCTGGGCCGCCCAGGCCGGCAGGTCGTAGCGGCAGCCGCACCAGGACGCCCAGGCGACGACGGCGACCTTGCGCCCCCGCAGGTCCGACAGCGCGGTCAGCCTGCCCTCCAGGTCGGGCAGCGCCACGTCAGGCGCGACACCGGCGTCAGGCGCGACACCGGCGTCGGGGGCTCCGCCGTCGAGCAGGCCGCGCAGCTCGTGGCTGGCCGCCGCCGGGCCGAGCGCGGCCACCCCCCGCACCGCGTCGACCATGGCGAGCCGCCCGGTCAGCCCGGCGAACTCGGCGATGTCGATCCAGTCCTCCGCGCCGAGCCCCCGCTCCCCCGCGCCGAGCCGCCGCGCGGCGACGGACGCGGGGATGCAGACGTCGCCGCGGCACCACCCCTGTGGCCGCAGGCGCCACCCGAGCAGCCCGCCGCCCTCGGCCGGGCGGACGAGCACCCGCCCCGACCGGCCCGGGCCACCGGGCTCGACCCGCGCGTGCAGCAGGCTCGTTCGCCCGGCCTCCAGAACCGTCACATCCACTGTCTCGATCTCGTCCACCCATCGATCGTAACGCCGTTCCCAATAAAAAACAACGTTATCGATCTTCCGTTTCCATACTGTCGCAGCACGGGGCTACGCTGCGCAGGCCGGGCTGTGGTGCCAGCCCGGGGCGCGCGTGACTGCGCCGATCAGCACAGACCAGCGCCGACCAGCAAGACCCAGCGAGACGAGGAGCGACCGGTGCACCTGGAACACGATCGGCCTCTCGGCGGCGGGGGCGCGCCGGCCGCGTCCGGGGGCGCGGGCCCGCGCTGGCAGAGCCCGCCGGGCACGCCCGCCGGGCCGGCGCCCACCGACCGGGCCCTGCGGGTGGGGGTCGGCGGCCCGGTGGGAAGCGGGAAGACGGCCCTGGTGGCCGCGCTGTGCCGGGCGCTGGCCGGGCGGATCAGGCTCGGCGTGGTGACGAACGACATCTACACCACCGAGGACGCCGACTTCCTGCGCTCGGCCGGGGTCCTCGACCCGGGGCGCATCCGCGCGGTGGAGACGGGATGCTGCCCGCACACGGCGATCCGCGACGACATCACCGCCAACCTCGACGCGGTCGAGGATCTCGAGTCCGACCTCGGCCGGCTCGACCTCATCCTGGTCGAGAGCGGTGGCGACAACCTGACCGCGACGTTCAGCTACGGCCTCGTCGACCGGCAGATCTTCGTCATCGACGTCGCCGGCGGCGACAAGGTGCCCCGCAAGGGCGGGCCGGGCGTGGCCGGCAGCGACCTGCTGGTCGTCAACAAGACCGATCTCGCTCCGCTCGTCGGCGCCGACCTGGCCGTGATGGCCCGGGACGCGGCCGCGATGCGCGGCGGGCGCGCCGACCGCCCGGTGCTGTTCACCAGCCTCCGCTCCGACGCGGGAGCCTCGGACGTCGCCGACTGGGTCCTCGCCCAGCTGCCGTCGCCCGCCCGCCCGCAGTGAGCTCGTCCGCGGTCAGCCCGCACGTGGCGCCGTCCCGCACGACCGTTCGGGCGCGCGCCGCGCTCCAGGTCGAGCTGGACGGCGGCGGGACGGCCAGGATCACCGAGCTGCGCGCGGCGGTGCCCGTGCTGCCGCGGCGCACCGGCGGGTCGGGGCGCGTCGTGGTGGTCCACCTTGTGGGTGGTGCGGGTGGCCCGCTCGCCGGCGACGACCTGGGCCTGGACATCGTCGTCGGCGCCGGGGCGCACCTGGTGGTGCGGTCGGTGGCCGCGACCGTGGCCCTGCCCGGCCACGGCGCCGGGCCGTCGACGTTCGCGCTGCGGGCCCAGGTGGGGCCGGCCGCGACGCTGTCGTTCCTCCCGGAGCCGACGGTCGTCGCCCGGGGAGCCCGCCACCGGATGACCACCGAGATCATCCTGGCGGCGGACGCGCGGCTGCGGTACCGCGAGGAGATCATCCTTGGCCGCTTCGGCGAGCCGGGCGGCGACCTCGAGACCTCCCTCCGGGTGGACGTCGACCAGGCACCGGGCCCGGCGCCCACCACCGACGCCGCCCCCGATCCCGCCCCCGGGCCGCGGAGACGGCCGCTGCTGCACCAGGAGCTGCGGCTGGGCCCGCACGTCCCGGGGGTGGCCGGGCCGGCGGTACTCGCCGGCGCCCGTGCCGTCGGGTCAGTCCTGGTCGCCGGGCCGGCGACCGGTCTCGAGCCGGTCACCGCCGCGGTAGGGGACAGTGTCGCCCTGATGCCCCTGTCCGGACCGGGGGTCCTCGTCTGCGCGCTGGCGGACGACGCCCTCGCCCTGCGCCGCCGTCTCGACTCCCTGGCCGGCGTCCTGACCGGCTCCCTGGCCGACCCGCTTCCCGGCGGGAGCTGAGTAGGTGCGCCCCTTCCAGGCGGCGCCCCGGCCGGCGCGGTGCCGCCGGGCCGAGTCCATGGTCATGGCCAGGTAGAGGGCCGCGGTGAACGGCAGCGCGAGCGAGGAGAGCACGGGCTGGTCGTAGTACCGCAGCATCGGTCCGAACGTCGTGATCATGACCGACCAGGCGAGCAGCCCGGCGGCGGCCACCGCCACGTTTCCGGCGGCGATGCCGGCGATGGTCGCGACGACCGGGGCGACGAAAACCAGGCCGAGCCCGAGAACCGTGCCCACGAGTAGCAGCGGCGACCAGAACAACTGCGCGTAGGCGGTGCGCGCCACCATGTGCCACAGGTCCGCCAGCCGCGGGTACGGCCGGTGGCTGGAGACGTGGTCGGCGAGCCCGAGCCAGGTCCGCCCGCCGGACTTCTTGATCACGCGGGCCAGCGCGACGTCGTCGATCACCGCGTCCCGGATGGCGTCCAGCCCACCGGCGTCGGCGAGCGCCCGGCGGCGGACGAGCGAGCATCCCCCGGCGGCGGCGGCGACCCGCGAGTCCGGGTCGTTGGACCACCGGAACGGGTAGAGCATCGCGAAGAAGTAGACGAAGGATGGCACGATGAGGCGTTCCCATCCGGTGTTGACCCGCAGCCGCGCCATCTGCGAAACGAGATCAAGCCGGCGGGCCGTCGCCGCCCGGACGAGCTCGCGCACCGAGCTCGGATCGTGCGCGATGTCGGCGTCGGTCAGCAGCAGGAACTCGGGCGCGCCGGCCGCGGCGATGCCGTGCCGCAGCGCCCAGAGCTTGCCCGTCCAGCCGGCCGGCGGCTCGCTCGACCCGATGACGGTGAGCGCCACCGCCGCCTCGGGACGGGCCGCCGCCGCCCGCGCCGCCAGCTCCCGGGCCAGCTCGCCCGTCCCGTCGGTACTGGCGTCATCCACCAGAATGATGCTCAGGCACCCGGGATAGTCCTGCGCGAGCAGTGAGGGAAGCGTGTCGGGAAGGACGTCCGCCTCGTCACGCGCGGGGACCACGGCGACTACCGCCGGCCACTGTTCCGGTGGCGGTCCGTCGCCGGCGGGCAGCCTTTGATCGGTCCGCCAGAAGAATCCTCGGAACAGCGCCAGGAAAATCCAGGACGCGAGCGAGATCAGCGCAATCACCAGCAGTGGAAGCACGCCAGGGAGGATGCCACACAGCCGGCGCCGCCGGTATCCGAAGAAAGAATCGAGGGGTACCCGCCCGACTAATGTGGCAGGATGCGGCGAGCCGGGTCCGTCAGGCTTCCAGCCGATATCCCATCCCACGTACGGTGGTTATACAGTCCGCGCCGATCTTGCGGCGTAGATATCCGACGTAGACGTCCACGACGTTACTGCCCGGGTCGTAGTCGTAACCCCAGACCGCGGAGAGCAGCTGTTCGCGGGCCAGTACCTGGCCGGGGTGGCGCAGGAACGTCTCCGCGAGCACGAACTCCCGGGCCGTCAGGTCGACCGTCCGGCCGCCCACCTGGGCCCGGCGGGTACGCAGGTCGAGGCTGACCCCCCGGACCCGCAGGACGGTCGCCTCGGGCGCCCGGTCCGCCCGCAGCCGCAGCCGGATGCGCGCCAGCAGCTCCTCGAACCGGAACGGCTTGGACATGTAGTCGTCGGCACCGCCCTCGAGGGCGGCCACGGTGTCACGCACGCCGTCGCGCGCCGTCAGGACGACCACCGGCACGTCCACCCCGGCTCCGCGCAGCCGCCGCAGGACGGAGAAGCCGTCCATGTCGGGCAGGCCGAGGTCGAGGACGATCAGGTCGACCTCGCCCCGCAGGGCGACCTCGAGCGCGGACGCGCCGTCGCCGACGCAGACCGGCAGGAACCCGTTCGCGCGCAGGCCCTTCTCGATGAACGAGGCGATCCGGTACTCGTCCTCGGCGATCAGCACCCGGTTGGCCATCTCAGTCCCGCCCCCCGACCACGACACCGACCACGGCACCGGGCCGTCCCGTGCCGGAGGGGCCACGGCGGGGTACCGCCAGCTCGAAGGTCGCGCCCTCGCCAGGCCCGCCGAGGACCTGGACGTCACCGCCGTGCGCCACCGCGATCGCCCGCACGATCGCCAGGCCGAGCCCGGCACCCTCGGACGTCCCGCGGCCCGGCCGGCCACGGGCGAACCGCTCGAAGATCCGGTCCCGGTCCTCGGGGGCGACCCCTGGACCAGAGTCGGCGACCCAGAAGCGGACCACGCCGGCGCGCGGCCGGCAGCCGAGGCGCACCTCATCACCCACGCCCGTGTGCTGCACGGCGTTCTGCGCGAGCTGGACCAGTGCCTGCGTGATCCGGTGCCGGTCCATCATGGCCGTGCCCGAGCCGACCTCGGCCAGCCGCCACCGCCGCGGCGCCAGCGCGCCGACCCGCGCCATCAGGTCGTCGGTGAACGCGACGAGATCGACATCGGCGACCCGGAGGAAGTCGGGCTGCCGGGCCTTCGCCAGGGTCAGCAGGTCGTCGACCATCCGGCTCATCCGGTCCAGTTCGTCGGTGACCAGGGCCACGGTCTCGGTCCGCTCCGCCGGATCGTCGGAGAGCAGCTCAAGGTGCCCACTGATGATCGTGATGGGCGTGCGCAGCTCGTGGCCGGCGTCGTCGACGAACGCGCGCTGGGTCGCGAAGGCGTCCTCCAGGCGGTCCAGCATGCTGTTGAAGGTGCGCGCCAGCTCGGCGATCTCGTCGCGGCCCGCCACGGGGATGCGCCGGGAGAAGTCCGTGTCGCTGATGGCCTGGGCGGTGCGGCGCAGCTCCCGCACCGGCGCGAGCACGCGGCCGGCCACCAGCCATCCGCCTGCACCGGCCAGAGCCAGGGCCGCGAACCCGGCGATCGCCAGCACCCGGACCACCTCCTGCACCTCGGCCCGCTCCCGGTCCGCGAAGACAGCGGCGGCGAACACGCCCCGCTCCGGTGCCCCCGCCACCTGGACCGGGACGGTGGCGAACCGCACCTCCCCCGCCGGCGTCGTGATCGTCCCGTACCGCGGCTGCGGGCCCACGACGAAAGCCGCGACCACCCGCGGGTCGTTGTCCAGCCGGTAGACAGGCTCCTCGGCGCTGCGCCGGAACGGCCGGCCGTCGACGAGCGCGAGCATGGTCTCGTTGGACCCCGGGATGGTGCGCTCCAGGTGCGCCTCGAGCAGCTCGCGCACGTCGGAGAAGGGCCGGGACGTCCGCGGGTCGACGCTGGCGGTCGCGAGGCGGCGCAGCTCGGCGACCTGGCGGGCCAGGCCGCGGTCGACCCGCTCGTCCACCCGGGCCAGGAGTACCTCGCGCGAGACCAGCACCGACCCGGCGAGCGCGACCCCCACCAGCAGCACCTGCCATCCGAGGATGTGCAGGCGTGCGGRGGTCGCGACATGGCGCACGACGCGGCGCGTCCGGGACAGCCTCACGACCTACCAGCCTGGTCGACGGATCCCCCGGCACGCATGTGCGCTGGATGAGAATCTCCTCATCTCGCCGGCGCCGGCGCCGGCGCGGGTACCGACGAGACCTCGGTGGTCACCGGCTCGCGCCCTGGGGTCGGGTCCGGCTCCGCGGCCTGCGCGGGGGCCGCGCTCGGTACGTCCGCCGGCAGCGGGCGGTACGTCACCGCGGGGACCCCGGTGGGGTCGACGAACCACTCCGCCCCAGGCGTGAGCCGGCCGGCCTCGACCATGGCCTCGAGCCGGCGCCGGGTGGCCAGGTCGCTCTCGACACGCGGCGCGGGCTCGGTGGGAACGGGCATCGCGGACGGCGGGCTGGGCGATGCCGAGACGCCCGCCGGCAGGAGGATCGGTCCGCCGAGGTCGGGCGGCGGCGGCAGGCTGCCGCCGGTCACGGCGACCCCGAACCCGGGCGCGGCGATCGCGGCCGCGACGACCACCGCCAGCACGACACCGGGGACGGCGACGAGCAGCCGGCGGACGACGTCCGCGGAGATGACACGGGCGGGGGTGGTCCGCCGGTGCCGCCGGTCCCGCCGGATGGGCCTCACGGGGACTAAGGCTAACGGGGGTCTCCGGCTCCCGGCGCGGGCCGGGCTCCGCGGCCGATGAGAAGGGTCTCACCCGCGTCTCACCGCGAGCCCACGATCGGCGACGAGTGTCGCTTGCGCGCCGCGGGCTCGCCGCGGCGCGCAGGCACCGAAGCGAGGTCACAACTCCATGGGTCACACCGCTCACGATCACGCGGCGCGGGGACGCCAGGCCGCCACCCGCCGCACCGCGGCGCCCGGGTCCAGGCTGCTGGGCGCGGTCGGGCTGGCCGCCGCGCTCGTCGGCGCCGGCGCCACCGGCACAGCGTCCGCGGCCAGCACCCCGGCCGTGCCGACACCGGCACAGTCCACGCCGTCCGCGGCACCCGCGCCGTCCGAGACACCCGCGCCGGTCCCCGCTGACCCGGTGGCGCCGTCCGCCGTGCCCGATCCCACGCGGCCGGGTGCCTCCTCGGTGCCGGGGGCGCCCGTCCCCGACTGCGAGCACCTGCCGGCGACGGTGACCCGCGAGGAGCTGATCGAGCTGCGCCGGCGCTGTGAGGCCGCGGCGGCCCGGGACGACGACTCCGCCCTTCCCGTCGGCGGGATCGACACGGGGGCCGGCGGGGCGGGCCAGGCCGCCGCGGCCCGGGACGAGAGTGGGCGGGGGCCCGGGCTCGCGCTCGCCGCGGGCGGCACCGGCATCGGGGCACTGGCCGGTCTCGGCGTGCTGACCGGTCTCGGCGCGCGGCGGCGCCGGGCTCGGGCCGAGAGCTGACCGGGGCCCGGGCCGGGGACGGACACCGGATCGAGACCCGGGGCGGGACCGGGCCGTCCGGGCGGCGTGGGCGGCGCGCGTTGCTGCCGGCCGCGGCCCTCGTGCTGCTGCTCCCCTGGTCGGTGTCCTGCGGGCCGCGACCGGACCGGCCGGCCGCGGCGCCGGTGACCCCGCCCGCGGCCGCCGACCGGTCGGCGCCGCCGGCGGTGACGTCCTCCACCGTGGGCACGGGCACCGGAGCCGGCACGGGCACCGCGGCCGGCACGGGCGCGGGTTCGGTCCAGGCCGCCGACCCGGTACGGGTCCGGATCCCGGCCATTGCCGTCTCGGCGCCCGTCGTGCCGTTGTCCCTCGACGGTGGCGGGCGGCTGCGGGCACCGGACGGGTTCAGCGAGACCGGGTGGAACGCCGCGGGTCCCGAACCGGGCGAGACGGGCACCGCGGTGATCGCCGGCCACGTGGACTCGAGGACGGGCCCGGCGGTCTTCTTCCGCCTGCGGGACCTCGCCCCCGGGGACCGGGTGGAGGTCGAGCGAGCGGACGGGTCGTCCGTGGCCTTCGTGGTGCGCAGGCTGGCCCGCTTCCCGAAGGACGCGGTGCCCGCCGCCGACGTCTACGGCTCCACGGGGGCGCCCGCGCTGCGGCTCATCACCTGCGGGGGTGTCTTCGACCAGGCCCGTTCCAGCTACCGGGACAACGTCGTGGTGTTCGCCGACCTGGCCTGACGAGCGGCCGGCCGGGAGTCGGGCGGCCCGATGTCGCCCGCTCCCGACCAGCCCCGGGAGCGCAAGCTCACACCCCTGCGGGGGAAAATCGGCGCGGGTCACTCCCCAGCACCCCTCACCCCATGCTTTACTAAAACTTAGTTGTAACAACCAATCAACAGGCGAACCAGTCAACAGGGGAGCAGGCCACGTCGACCTCGATGACGCCACCCCCCGGCTTGCCGCCGGGCGGCCAACCGCACGCCATGACCCACCGCGCGCCGGGATCGGACCGTGACTCACCCGAGGAGCGGCGCCAGCGCCGGGCCAGCCCGGCAGGCCTGACCCACCGCGAGACCATGCGGGCCCTCTCCGGCCTGCTGCTGGCCCTGTTCGTATCGATGATCTCCTCCACCATCGTGACGAACGCGCTGCCCAGGATCGTCTCCGACCTGCACGGCAGCTCGACCAGCTACACCTGGATGATCACGGCGACGCTGCTGGCGATGACCGCCACCACGCCGATCTGGGGCAAGCTGGCGGACCTGTTCAACCGTAAGGTGCTGGTCCAGACAGCCCTCGGGATCTTCGTGGGCGGATCCCTCCTGGCCGGGCTGTCGACGTCCACGAGCATGCTCATCGCGTTCCGCGTGGTGCAGGGCGTCGGCGTCGGCGGGCTGTCGGCGCTGGTCCAGATCGCGATAGCCGCGATGATCGCGCCGCGTGAACGCGGGCGCTACAACGGCTACCTGGGCGCGACCTTCGCCGTGTCGACCGTCAGCGGCCCGCTCATCGGCGGCGTGATCGTCGACATTCCGGGGCTGGGCTGGCGCGGCTGCTTCTACCTGAGCCTGCCGATCGCCATCGTCGCGTTCGTCATTCTCCAGCGGACGCTGCGGCTGCCCACGGTGCGCCGCGAGATCTCCATCGACTACGCGGGCGCGACCCTGATCGCCGCCGGCGTGAGCGCTCTGCTGATCTGGACGTCGCTGGCGGGGTCGAGCTTCCCGTGGGCGTCCGCGCAGACAGCACTGCTGCTCGGCGGGGGGCTGACGCTGCTCGCCGTGGCCGTCTGGGTCGAGACGCGCGCCACCGAGCCGATCGTCCCGCTGCGGCTGTTCCGTAACCGGACGATCGTGCTGGCCGTGGCCGCGAGCGCCTGCCTCGGCACCGTCATGTACAGCGCGAATCTGTTGTTCAGCCAGTACTTCCAGCTCGGCCGTGGGGAGAGCCCGGTGCTGTCGGGGCTGCTCACGGTGCCGATGGTGGGCGGCCTGGCCGTCTCGTCGCTGGTGGTGGGAGGTGCCATCAGCCGCACCGGCTACTGGAAGCGCTACCTGATCGCCGGCACGATCCTGATCGGGACGGGCCTCGTCCTGCTGAGCACAATCAGTGAGCACACGAACCTCGTCGCGGTGTCGGTGTTCGCGAGCCTGGTGGGAGCCGGACTGGGCATGACCCAGCAGAACCTGGTGCTCGCCGCGCAGAACTCCGCCGACGCCGCCGATCTCGGGGTGACCAGCTCCACGGTGGCGTTCTTCCGCAGCGTCGGCGGGACGAGCGGCGTCGCGGCACTCGGCGCGCTACTCGCCCATCGCGTCAGCGTGTCGTCCGTCTCCGGACTGCGCTCGCACGGCCTGCCGGCCGACACTCTTGGGGACGGCCGCTCCGTGCCCGATCCCACAGCGCTGCCCGGCCCGGTCGCCGACGTCGTGCACCACGCGTACGGGCTCGGAGTGTCCGACGTGTTCCTCGCCAGCGCGCCACTCGCGCTGCTCGCGCTGGTAGCGGTGCTGTTCGTGCCGGCCACACGGCTGCGTTCCAGCGCGGGGGTTGCGGGCGGCGAGCGTGTAACGCCCGAGCGCGCCCACCCCGGAGGGGCCGTGACGGACCTCGACGAGGATGTGGAACGGACCGCGTGGCGGGCAGCCGCCGGTGTCTCGGCCGAACCTGCACCATAATCAAGGGGTGACACGCAGCCGTCGGCCCGAACAGACGGCCGATACCCGACAGGCACTGCTGGCCGCGGCAAGGCGCCGGTTCGCCGAACAGGGCTATGCCGCGACCGGCACCGAAGAGATCGTCGCGGACGCGCGGGTCACCCGGGGAGCTCTTTACCATCACTTCCGCGACAAGGCTGACCTGTTCCGCACGGTCATGGAGCAGGTCGCGATGGAGGTCGCGGAGCAGCTGGTCGCGGGTGAGCTGGCCCGCGGCGCGGAGCTGCCCAGCGACGCCTGGACGCAGCTGCGCACGGGCTTCCAGTCGCTGCTGGACATCTCCACCACCGACAGCGACTTCCAGCGCATCGTGCTCATCGACGGCCCGGCTGTCCTCGGCAACGACGCCTGGGACCAGCTCGTCGAGCAGCACGGCTACCGCCTGCTCTCGGAATGGCTCGAGCGGGCGGTGGCCGAGGGCCGCATCGACCCGCTGCCGGTGGCACCGCTGACCAGGCTCGTCGCGGCGCTGCTGTCCGAGGCGAGCCTGTACACCGCGCGGGCGGCGGATCCCGACCGGGCCCGCACCGATGTCGGGATCGTGCTCGACCGTCTCCTGCGCGGCCTGGGCCGGCGCGGCGGCGACCTGGCCGACCAGCCCGCCGTCAGCGCCGGCGCTCCTCCCGCGTCCGACTGACTGACCGACTGCGACAGCACGACGGACCGCCGAGATCCGGCGGCCGCTACGAAGACACCCGGCCGCCTACCGCTGTCCCGCGGGCACGTCCCGCGGGACAGCACGACGGCCCCGCGGGACAGCACCGCAGTTCGGCATCGGGTGCGGTTGGCCTCGGGTACGGAGAACGACAAACGCCGCCCCGACCCGTTTCCGGGTCGGGGCGGCGTTGTCGTCAACGCGCCGATCTGGGTGTCAGGCACCCATCCGCGCGGCCCGGATGGACTCCTTGAGCGAGCCCATCGTCGCCAGCACGGCGGACGTCTCGTAGCCGCAGTGCGCCATGCAGTTGGCGCAACGCGGGTCCTTGCCGCGACCGTAGGCGTCCCAGTCCGTCGTCTCGACGAGCTCCTTGTAGGACGTCACGTACCCGTCCGACATCAGGTAGCAGGGCTTCTGCCAGCCGAACAGCGAGTAGCTCGGAATCCCCCACGCGGTGCAGGAGAGCTCCTTCTTGCCCTCGAGGAAGTCCAGGAAGACCGGCGAGTGGTTGAGGCGCCACTTCTTGCGCCGACCGTCGCCGAACACCTTCGAGAACATCTGCCGGGTCTCCTCGACCGCGAGGAAGTGCTCCTGGTCAGGAGCCTTCTCGTAGGCGTAGCCCGGCGAGAGCTGGATCTGGTCGACCTTGAGGTCGTCGTTCAGGAAGTTGATGATGTCGATGACATCCTGCGGGCTGTCGTTGTTGAAGAAGGTCGAGTTGCTGCCGACCTGGAAGCCCGCGGCCTTGGCCGCCTTGAAGGCCTCGATGCACTCGTCGAACGTGCCAGGCTTCTCGACGATCGCGTCGTGACGCTCCTTCAGCCCGTCGATGTGCAGCACGAAGGTGAAGTACGGCGACGGAGTGAAGTTCTTCAGCTTCTTACGGAGCAGCAGCCCGTTGGTGCAGAGGATGACGAACTTCTTGCGCTTCACGAGGGCGTTGACGATCTCATGCATCTGAGGGTGCATCAACGGCTCGCCGCCCGCGATCGCGACGACGGGCGCGCCACACTCCTCGACTGCGGCGAGCGCGTCCTCGACGCTCATCCGCTGCTTGAGGACGGATGCGGGGTGCTGGATCTTGCCACAACCCGTGCAGGACAGGTTGCAGGCGAACAGTGGTTCGAGCTCCAGAACGAGCGGAAAGTGCTTCCGGCGGAGCAGCTTCTGCTTCGCCAGATACGTTCCAACGCGGAGTGAGTACCGCCAGGCGACAGCCACGGCTCACGCCCCCCTTTCGTCGGCCGCTCAGAGGCGACCCGAGGTCTTGGGAAGACCATACAGTGTGTACGTACAGGCTGCATGTGGATCAGCGAATGAGTTCTGGCACACACCGCGGGCAAACAGGGGACAGTCCCGGCGAGTGTGTCCTCGAGAAGTCCGGCAGCCGACACGGCGAACACCGGCCATAGACCGGKGATCTCGAACGCGCTACTGGCGGTGACCATGACCAGGGCATTTACCGGGCTCTGGTCACCCTGCGCGAATTGGCTCCGGCACCCGGTCCGCTAATCCCGGAGGAGGCAGCGGGCCGTTCCCGGTGGGTCGCCGGATGAGTGGCTTCCGGCGCCGGCGGTCCACTCTCCGGGCTGACATTTACGCGACACGTACACGGCCGGGCACATACCCGAACGGGCCGTCCGCCCCGTGGCGATGTCAGGAATTGACCGCACGGCGCGCCCGATGTCAGGAACCGGCCGACAACGCCGGCGGCCCGGGTTCCGATGAACCCGGGCCGTCGGCGCTGGAACTGACGCGTGCCTGCCTGACCGCGCGTCATCTCCGTTCGGAGAGCGGTCGACGGACCTCCTTCGGCAGGTGGAAGGAGATCGACTCCGAGCCCACGGAACGGACCGACACCGACGCCGACCCCAGCCCCGACAGTGCCGCCGTCAGCTCCTCGACGAGCAGCGGCGGCGCGGAGGCCCCGGCGGAGATGCCGACGGTCCGCACCCCCTTGAGCCAGTCGAGCTGGACGTCCTCGACGCTCTCGACGAGGTGCGCGGCGACGCCGTCCCGCTCGCTGACCTCGACCAGCCGGCGCGAGTTCGAGCTGTTCTCCGACCCGACGACCAGGACGAGCTCCGCCTCGGCGGCCACCCGGCGAACCGCGTTCTGCCGGTTGGACGTCGCGTAGCAGATGTCGGCCGAGCCGGGGCCGACGACGGCCGGGAAGCGGTCGCGCAGCGCGTCGACGACCTCCTCGGCCTCGTCCACGGCGAGCGTGGTCTGCATGAGGTAGGTGACCCGCTCCGGGTCGGTGACCTCGAGGTCCTCGACCGCGGCGGCGGACTCGACCAGTTGGATCCGCCCCGGTGCCTCGCCGAGCGTCCCGTCCACCTCCTCGTGGCCGGAGTGCCCGATGAGCAGGACGGTGTCACCGCGCGCGGTGAACCGCCGTGCCTCGGCATGCACCTTCTCCACCAGCGGGCAGGTGGCGTCGATGACCGCCAGGTCGCGCTCGCCCGCCTCGTCCCAGATCGCGGGGGCGACCCCGTGCGCGGAGAAGACCACGGTCGCGCCGGGCGGGACCTCGTCCAACTCCTCGACGAAGACCGCGCCGCGGCTGGCCAGGTCGGCCACGACGTGGGTGTTGTGCACGATCTGCTTGCGGACGTAGACCGGTGCGCCGTGGATCTCCAGCGCCCGTTCGACCACCTCGATGGCGCGCTCGACCCCGGCGCAGAAGGCGCGCGGCTCGGCGAGGAGCAGCCGACGGCTGCTGACCGCCTCCACCCACGCGCGGATCGCCGGGCCGAGCTGGTTGATCGTGCGCAGCCCGGCCACCCCGCGCCGGACCAGGTCAATCCGGCCCAGCGGCTGGTCGGGGGTGTCCACGATCACCCGGATCACCGCGAACGGGCGGGTGCCAGCACCGGGGGCGAGGGCGGCGGACTCCATGTCCACGGCGATGGCACCGGTCGCGGCCAGCTCGGCGCGGGCCGATCCGACCGCCACCTGGGCTACCGACACGACCGGTCCGACGTGCACCCGGAGGCCGGCACGGCGCAGTTCACCGGCCAGCAGCGGGGCGGTCGGGCAGGTCCCCGTCACCGTGCCGTCGGCGAGGCGCACCTCGCTCGCGACGACCACGTCGCCGGGCTTCGTCTCGACGGTGAGCCCACCGGCGAGACCGACGACGGCCACCGCGTCCGGCCGGGCATCGCGGACCACGCGGTTCGCGCGGTGCGCCTTGTCCGGGCCCATCCCGGTCCGCACGATCACGGTGCCGGGCGGCAGGTCGGCCCGGCCGATCGCGAATCCCTCGAGACGCAGCGGGGCGGCGACGACGAGACGCGGGGTGCGGGGCGCCGGCTGGACCGGCGACCCCTTCGCGCTCACCGTGCGTACCCGGGCCGCGGCCACGGCCCCGTTCGGGGCCGGGCTCACCGCCGCAGGCACCGCCCGGGTCACCAGCGGGCTCGCGGCCGAAGCCGCCCCCCGCCGCGACCCGACCGACGGCAGCGCCGAACCGGCCCGCGACGGCCCGCCGGCCGGCGGCACCGCGCCGGCCTGCTCGGGGATGGCCGCCCTCGGCGCCATGCCCGCGGGCACCGTGGCGTCGCGCGGGGTAACGGTGGGCGAACCGCCGTGGTCGGCGTCGCCCCCGTTGTCTGCTGCCGGGATGCTCATGACGTCGACCTGCCGGTGAGGGTCACGTACCGACCGAGTGCCGTCACGGGAAAGACCAGCCGGTACAGGTGATAGTTGATGGAGAAGTCCCAGGGGAAGCCCGTGCCGGTGAACTGCGGCTCGTCCCAGGTGCCGTCGGGGCGCTGGGTGTCGCAGAGCCAGCGCACGCCGCGTTCGACCGCCTCCCACTCGGCGGTCCCGGACGCCGGTTCGGCGGCCAGCAGCGCCAGCAGCGCCCAGGCGGTCTGCGAGGCCGTCGGCTCGCCGCGCCCGATCCACTCGTCGTCGCGGTAGGAGCGCAGGTCCTCGCCCCAGCCGCCCTCCGGCGTCTGGTGCTCGACGAGCCAGTGCATCGAGGAGACGATCGCCGGGTGCTCCGCGCTGACACCCGCGGAGATCAGCGCGGGCACGACCGCGCCGGTGCCGTAGACGTGGTTCACGCCCCAGCGGCCGAACCACGACCCGCCGGCCTCCTGGTTGTCCAGCAGCCAGCGGACCCCGCGCTGGGTGATCGGGTGGTCGGAGCGACCCAGCAGGGCGAGCATCTCGACCATGTGCGCGGTGACGTCCGCCGACGGTGGGTCGACCACCTCACCGAAGTCGCAGAACGGGATCTTCGTGACCAGGGTGCGCACGTTGTCGGCGTCGAACGCCGCCCAGGCACCGTTCGACGAGCGCATGCCCACCGACCAGTCGACGCCCCGCTCCGCGGCGGCGCGCAGCCGGGCGGCGAGCTCCGGGTCCGCGGCGGCGATCGTGCCGGCCGCGGCCACCGCGGCCTCCGCCGCGGCGGAGGCCGCGGTGGCCGCGGCCGAGCCGGGGCCGGAGCCGTCGGAGTGGTCCACCGGGCCGTGACCGTCGCCGAGCAGGCGGCGGATGGCGATGACCACCTCGGCGGTGTCGTCGACGTCCGGGTAGAAGTCGTTGTCGAACTCGAACGCCCAGCCGCCCGGCGCGAGGGTGGGACGGCGCACCGCCCAGTCACCGGCGACGCGCACCTCCTCGTCGGCGAGCCAGCGACCGGCCCGGACCATAGCCGGGTGGTCACCGCCCAGACCGGCGTCCGCGAGCGCGACGACGGCCAGCGCCGTGTCCCAGACCGGCGACTGGCACGCCTCGATACGGCGCACCGTGCCCTCCGGTGTCTCCTCGCGGATCGTGAACCGGTCGAGGGCGCGGAACGCCATCGAGATCACCGGGTGGTTCAGGGGGTAGCCCATGAGGTGCAGGGCCATGATCGAGTAGACCATCGGCGGCTGGATGCCACCCCAGCAGCCGTCCGCCTCCTGGCGGGCGATCACCCATTCGGCGGCGCGGCGCAGCGCGAGCCGGCGCAGCGGCTGGAAGGGCCGCTTCTCGTAGCGGTGCAGCACGGAGTCGAGCCGCTCGAACGCACCGGCCCAGCTCCGCAGCGGCGCCCTGGCCGCCTTGGGCGCCGGGACTCGCAGCTCGTCCAGGGTGAACCCGAACGAACGCACCGGCCGCAGCGAACCGACGATCGTCAGCGCCACCACGGTCTGGCGAGCCCAGCAGGCGAAGTCGTAGATGTTCAGCGGGAACCACGGCGGAAGGAAGGTCATCTCCGCCGGCAGCACCGGGACGTCGTCCCAGGACCACTCGCCGAACAGCGCCAGCCAGATCCGGGTGAACACCCGGGACGCGGCGATGCCGCCCGCGGAGCGCACCCACTCGGCGGCGGAGCGCATGTGCGGGGCGTCCGGGTCGTCCCCGGCGAGCCGCAGCGCGACGTAGGCCTCGATGGTGGTCGAAAGGTCGGACGGGCCGCCGTAGAAGGTGGCCCAGCCGCCGTCGGAGAGCTGTTGGGAACGGATCCAGCGTCCGGTCTCAGTGGCCGTCGACGGGGTCAGGATGCCAAGGAACTGCCGAAGCATGAGGTCCTCGGCGTCCATGGTGACGTTGGTCTCCAGCTCGCCCTTCCACCAGCCCTCCTCAGCCTGCAGGGAGAGCAGATGGTCGCGGCCACGGCGCATCGCGCCCACCACCGGGTCGACCGGCGTGCCGGTCGACACCGTGCCGGTCGGCACCGAGTCGATCGACAGCGAGTCGGTTCGCACTGCGCCGGCGGTCTCGAAGGACCCGGCGTCCACCGACGGCCGTGCCACCGACGGGTTCGGGATCTTCGGGCTCTGCGCCGCGGCCGTCGGGGCAGCCGAGGACTGGTCCGAGGTCAGGCTCATCGACGACTCCCCTCGTCGTATATGTACTGATCGTGCGGATGACCGCCGGGCGACCGGCGGGCGGGTACTGCCACCTCGCTCCCCCTCAGCGATCTCGTTCGGTCACGAACCGCGCCATCGCCAGCAGCTCCGCCTCGGCCGACGCCGGGATCGAGATCGAACGCAGCGCGTTCTCACACGCCTTGAGCTGGCGGTCCGCCTCGGCCGTGGTCCAGTCGCGGCCACCGGCCCGCTCGACCAGGGCCGCGATGCGGTGCAGGTCGTCCTCGGAGGCCTCACCCTCCTCGGTGAGGAAGGCCCGCAGCTCGTCGGCGTCGTCTCCGCCCGCCTCGAGCGCGACGACCACCGGCACCGACTTCTTCCGCGAGCGCAGGTCGTTGAGCACCGGCTTGCCGGTCACCGCCGGGTCGCCCCAGATGCCGAGCAGGTCGTCGATGAGCTGGAAGGCGGTGCCCAGCCGCGAGCCGTACTCGGCGAGGCCGTCGACCACCTCGTCGGGCGCGCCGGCGAGGACCGCGCCGAGGGAGGCCGAGCAGGCCAGCAGGGCACCGGTCTTGCCGTCCTCCATGTGCAGCGTCTCGGCCACCGAGACGTCCGAGCGGCTCTCGAAGAGGAGGTCCTCGGCCTGCCCGCGGACCAGGTCCTGGACGCCGGCGCCGAGGATCACCGCGGCGCGGCGGCCGGGCTCTCCCTCGACCTCGAGCAGGACCTGGGTGGCGAGGCCGAGCAGCGCGTCGCCGGCGAGGATGGCTCCGTCGGCGCCGAAGACCGTCCAGGCGGTGGCCCGGTGGCGGCGCTCGCGGTCGCCGTCCATCAGGTCGTCGTGCAGCAGCGAGAAGTCGTGCACCAGCTCGACCGCGACCGCGGCCGGCAGGCCGACCTCGGCCGGGGCGCCGGCCGCCTCGGCGGAGAGCAGGGCGAGCGCGGGCCGGACGAGCTTGCCGCCGTTGCCGGGCACCGGCTCACCGGCCGCGTCCACCCAGCCGCGGTGGTAGGCGACGACGTGGCGCAGCCGGGGGTGGAGCCGGTCCACCGTGGCGCGCAGCGCGGGCACCGCCAGGGCGCGCCCGCGCTCGATCGCTTCCGGAACCGTTGTGGTCATACCGGGAATCCCCCCGTGGACTTAGACGTCTCTGTCTGGGCCGTCGCTGTGTGTGGCGTCGCTGTGTGTGGCGCCGCCGGTTCAGCCGCTGTCGCCGCGGCGCTGACCGTCCGCACGTCCACGGTGCCTGCCTCCGTCGCGACGGCGGAGGCCGGGGTGAGACCTTCGATGTCCCCAGAACGGGTCGGTGCCTCGCCGCGCGACTCGCCGCGTTGCCCGGGCGGACCGTGACCGACCACAGACAGTGCGCTTCCAGCTACCCCCATGCCGGCGAGCGTCTCACGGGCCGCAGCGATCCCGCTACGCACAGCGCCTTCCATGGTCGCCGGCCACCCGGTGTCCGTCCACGTGCCGGCCAGCGCGAACCCGGGCAGGCTGGTCGCCTGACCCGGGCGCAACCCGAGCGAACCGGGCGCCTGCCGGAAGGTCGCGGTGCGCTCCCTGGTCACGAACACCTCGAGCAGCTCGGCGGCCCGGGCGGCCGGGAACAACCGACGCATCTCCTCGACGAACAGCTTTCGCAGGTCGTTCGCGGGCTGGTCGACCCATTCCTCCGCCGCCGACTGCGACAGCGCAAGGTACTGCGCCCCGGGCGGGCCCACCTCGGCCAGGCCGGAGGAGACCGTCCGGTCGAAGATCCACTGGATGGGTGAGCCGACGACCGCGAGCATCGGACCGTCGAGCACCGGCCGATCGAAGATCATGTGTACGTTGATGATGGGCGAGACGCCGAGCTCGCGCAGCTTCGCCGGGTCGACGCCGGAGCCCTCGGGCAGCAGGCCGGCGGCGGCCGGCGGCGGAACCGCCAGCACCACCCCGTCCGCGACCAGGACCTCGCCGCCGTCCAGAGTGACCTCCCAGCCGGCTGCCGACCGGGTGATGGCCCGGACCTTGGTCGCCGTGCGGACCGTGCCGCCCGCCGTCTCCAGTGCCCGCACCGCCGCGTCGCCGTGCAGTTGCTGCAACGGGGCCTCGGGCCAGCCCAGGTCACCCGCATCGGCCCCGTCGAGCAGGCCGGTGCGGACCACCTTGGCGGCCAGGCCGAGTGAAGCCTCGGACGCCGGCGCGTTGAGGGTCGCGACGGTCAGCAGCTCCCAGAGGGCCTCGGTGGCCGCGGCGCTCTGGCCGTGCCGACCGAGCCAGCCGCCGAAGGAGTCGCCGTCCACCGAGGGGTCGCGCTGGTCGAGGCGGCCGATACGGAAGGCCGCCAGCGCCGCGCGGATCCGGTCGGCGGGCGGGATCGCCCGATACCCCAGCAGGGCCGGGGCGAGGTGCAGCGGAGCCGGCAACGGCACCCTGGTCCGGCGCAGCCTGGTCCGGGTCAGCGAGCCGGCGATCAGCACCTCGACGTCCAGCCGCGGCTGCAGCGTGGTGAGGTGCGTCACCCCCAGCCGGGCCAGCAACCCGCGGTAGGCGGTGCAGCACCGCATGAACACGTGCTGACCGGTGTCGATCCACAGCGTGCCGTCCTGGAACTTGCGCTGGAACGAGGTCGTCGCCCCGCCCAGACGCGGCCGGGCCTCCAGCAGCACCGCCTCGGCGCCCTCGTCCGCCGCGACCAGCGCGGCGGCGATACCGGCGAGGCCGCCGCCGATGACGACCACCCGCCGTCCCCGCGCCGCCGCACCGGTCCCGGCCCGATCTCCCGGCCGGTGACCCAGCCGTGTGTCCCCCCCGGCGCTCATGCCGCTCTCGCCTCCGATCTGCCGGCGAGGCTGCGGGCGGCCACGACCGCCTTCTCCCAGCCCGGCAGTGACAGCCGGCGTTCCAGGACCGCGGTGGGGTCCTGCCGGATGCGCCGGTTCAGGCGCAGGTAGATCCCGGCCATGGCACCGCAGCAGGCGGCGCTGCGCCGGTCGAGCAGGCCGAGCAGCGCCAGGCCCCGTGTGTACCACTCGTCGGCGCGCGCGGCGCAGTCGCGCAGGTAGTCCACCAGTGCGTCCTCCGGCCCACCGAGGCGCCCGGCCGGGCTCACCACCAGGGTGACGCCGGCCTTCTCCAACTCCGTCGAGGGCAGGTAGATGCGGCCGTTGAGGAGATCTTCGCGGACGTCGCGCAGGATGTTGGTCTGCTGGAGCGCCACGCCGAGCGCGTCGGCGATCTCGGCCGAGCGGGCGTCGCCGGCCGACCCGTCCACGCCGAAGATGCCCAGCGAGAGCCGGCCGATGGTGCCCGCCACCAGCCGGCAGTACCCGACCATGTCGTCGAACGTCTCGTAGGGGACCCCGTGGACGTCGCTCTCGACCCCGTCGGCGAGCTCGATGAAGGCTTCCATCGGGACGGGGAAGCGGCGGGCGGTGTCCGCGAGCGCCACCATCACCGGGTCGGAGCTGTTGATGTCCAGCGCGCGGACGTCGGCGCGGACCTTCTCCAGGCCGGCGAGCTTCTCCTCATCCGGCAGGTCGCCGTCGCCGATGTCGTCGAGGCGACGCGCCAGGGCGTACACCGCGGACAGCGCGCCCCGCTTCTCGGCCGGCAGCAGGCGGATGCCGTAGCTGAAGTTCCGCGCGGCCTCCCGCGTMAACGCCTCGCAGGAGGCGTAGGCCTCGGCGACGGTGGAGCTGCCCGGGACACCCGCGCTCATCTGGCACCCTCCGGGACGTCGACGTCGGATCCGGCGGGCGCCGGAGCCGGGACGGTACTCGCCACCGCGGCGCCCCTGCCGGGGATGGTGGTGGGAATGGTGCCGCTGGGAACAGGGCCGCTGGAACCGGTGCCGCCAGCAGCGGCGGCACCGGGAGCGGTGGTGCTGGGAGCAGTGGTGCTGGGAGCGGTGGTGCTTGAAGCAGTGACGGCGGTGCCGGCGGCACGGGCGGCCGCGGCCTGCCCGGGCACCAGCGACCGGGCCCACGCGGCCGCGGCGAAGGCCGCCATCCGGGGCTTGGGGGCCTTGGGCGCGCCGCCGAGCATGTCGTAGTCGGCACGGCGGATCGCGTCGAGCGCGGCCCGGCCGCCCCCCACGAATCCGGCCATCGCCAGTCTCAGCCGGCCACCGACCAGGTTCACCAGCGGTGCCCCCTGGTCCAGCAAGGTCCGGGCCCGGGCCACTTCGAAGGCCATCAGGTGCCGCACCGCGGGCGAGGCGACCGGCGCGGCCAGGTCGGTCTCGGTCACCCCGAACGCCTCCAGGTCCTCCAGCGGCACATAGATCCGGCCGGCCGCGAGGTCCTCGGCGACGTCCTGGAAGTGCTCCGCGAGCTGCAGCGCGGTACAGATGCGGTCGGACAGCGCGATCCGCGCCGGAGTCGCCAGACCGAACACCCCGAGCACCATGCGGCCGATCGGATCCGCCGAGAGGGTGCAGTACTGCACGAGGTCCTCGTAGGTGTCGTACCTGGTGACGATCTGGTCCTGCCGGTTGGCCTGCACGAGCCGCCGGAACGGCTCGGCCGGCAGGTCGCAGGCCCGCACGGTGTGCGCGAGCCGACGGTGGACGGGCAGCTTCGGCTCGCCGCCCGACCAGATCAGCTCAAGGTCGGCGGCAAGCTCGTCGAGCAGCGCCAGACGGTCGCCGGGGGCCTCGTCACCGATGTCGTCAACGAGACGTCCGAAGACGTACAGCGCGTTGAGGTGATCCCGGGTCGCGGCGGGCAGCAGCCGCGAGGCGACCGGGAAGTTCTCGGCGGGCGCGGCCAGCAACACCTGCTCGGTGGGCGTGGTGAGGTCGGTCGTGCCGGGGTGGGCAGACGGTCGCGGTGGGCCGGTTCGGGCGTCGATTGCGGTCATACGCCTCTCCTTAACGTGGCGGTCTGCGCTCCGGGTGCGCGGTGCGGTGTGCGTCGTGTGCGTCGTCCGTGCGGTGGTGGCACGTGCCGGTCATGGCGCGTGCTGCCGCCGGTACGCGCCGTGTCGCCGCCAGCCGCCTCCGGTGACCGGGCGGGCACCGGCCGGATGGGCACCGGCCGGGTTGCCGCCGCGAGGGCCGGAGAAGGCCCGGTCCCGATGGCGGAGCCCGGTCGTTGTGACGGAGTCCGGTCTCGGTAGCGTGACCGGGTCACCCGGTTCGGTGGCCCATCCCGGCTCCGCTCCGGATCCCGCCGCCGGCTCCCCGCCGCCGACGCACCCACTCGATCAGGTGACGACGCGACGAGCCACTCGACAGGCACCTCCGGGGACCTCCCAGGTTGTGTTCGACGGCGACCTGGTCAGCATGTCGGTCAGGCGGAGCGCGAACCCGAGCGGTGGTCCACCCGGGCAGAGCACGCCATGGTCAGGGGCGCGGCGGGCGGCATTCCCGGAGTCGGGTGCCCGGGGCAACGGACACACCTCCCGGTCCGCGGACGGACCCGCCCCCGCCGCCGGTGAGACGGCGGCGACGGGCCGCGCCGCGGCTGCCGCCTCGCCGCCGGTGGGGGTGCCACCGGCGGCGACTCAGTAGTCGACCTGCTCACTCACCTCCCGGGCCGGCCTCGGGCTCATCCGAAGACACCGGCCAGGCGGCGGTACAGAGAAGGAGCCGCGCCGTGCACGCGCGCGGCCGCGGACAACCACCGTGGCACCCATACTTCGGCGTCTCCCCGACCGGCGGCAGCGATCATGCGCTGCGCCACCAGACCGGCCGGGATGGGACGCGGCCACCGGCGCACATACGGTGCGCCACGCCGGTGGAAGAAGGGAGTGTCGACCACTCCCGGTAAACACAACGTCACGCTGATGCCACGTCCGGATACTTCGGAGCGAAGCGCATCAGCGAAGCCGATCATCGCCGCCTTCGTCGCCGAGTACACGACCTCACCCCGCACGCCGAGCGCACCGGCGACACTGCCGACCAGGAGGATTCGCCCCTCCCCGCGGTCGAGCATCGCCGGCAGCATCGCCCGGACCAGCATCATCGGGGCCAGGATGTTCACGGCGACGAGATCATTGATGGCGGACGGGGGCATCACGTCGAACGGCCCCGCGGCCCCCAGGCCCGCCGAGCAGATCACCAGGTCCACGTCGCCGAGCAGCTCCGCGGCGCGGGAGGCCACCGTGACCTCGGAGCCGGGACGTGCGAGGTCCACGGCGATCCGATGGCCCTGCGTAGCGGCCGCCACCTCGTCCAGGGCCGGGCCGTTCCGCCCGACCAGGAGCGATCGGCAATTCTGGTCGGCGAGCAGGAGCGCCGCCTCCCGGCCGATGCCGGAGCTGGCTCCGGTCACCACGGCTGTCCGTGGCGGCCATCCCCCCGGCGAGGCGGATCGCGCACCGCTGGACACGACGGTCAGGCCCCCCTCGCGGGCAGCTGCGCGGGGCCGGGTGTTCACGGCCCACCACCTCGGGTCACACGGTCCCCCCCGTGGTCCCGTTCCGGCACAGGTTTCACGTCACCTACTGCTTCCGTTTATGTCGCCCTCCACCATCGGCGTTCCACGTGTGACGGGATCAGACCTGCGCTCCCGCCCACCGCCGGCTCGCTTCGAGCGGCTCCACCATTTCATCGTCCCGAGGCCGGGTCGTCCATCGTCAGATGGACGACATCGGACCTTGCTCCCTTACCACACATTCCTGAGACCAGCGGCAGACCAGATGCGGATTCACCTCACCGAAGCCACCAGTCAATTCCACCCTGGTTTTCGGCGTGGAATGACACAGCATTGACATCTACCGGACATCGAGACGTAGCTCACGCCCGCGGGAGCCACCACATCTGCCGACCATCGGCTACACCCTGCCGTCAGTCCGAACCGATCGCCACCGGATCACCGATGGCGACTCCGGCGAAGGTGTGTGCCGGTGCCTCCACTGCGTGTGTGTATGCCCCGCCCGGATAGTAGACCGGGCAGGCCGACGGATCGTCGCCCGAACACGGCGTCATCTCCCGCACGCTGACAACCCTACCGTCTCGGACAAACATGATCGAAAGAGGCAGCAACGTCCGGAACATGTAGAAGCCGGACGTCGTCTCACCGCCAAAATCAAAGATCATGCCGTGGTCGGGCGGAAGCCAGGTTCGATACATCAGGCCACGGCGCCGCTCGTCGTCACTGTCGGCGACTTCTGCCGTGACCGTCCGGTCGCGAACCCGCACGGTGACGGTCTCGGTGACCGCCCCCGGTGCTCCCGCGCCCGCCGCGTTCCGGGCAGCCACCCCGGGGGGCTCGGGCACCGGCACGCTCCCGGCACCCGTGAGCCCGGCGCACGCCGCCACGGAGGCCGCCAGGGCGACCACCGCCAGCACACCGGCCGCCTGTCGTCCGGCCGACATCCGGCCAGCCGACGTCCCGCCGGCCGATCTTCCGCCGGCCGACGTCCCGCCGGGGTTGTGACGCGGGGGGACGACGTGCCCTCCGGGCGCGTCGTCCCGCCTCCCGTCACCGCGCGGGCGGGTCCACGGGCTGCTCGGATCCGAGCGCGGCAAGAGCAGCCTCCACGATCACACGCTGAAGTTCTGTCGGCAGCAGCGGCGCGAGTGGGGACAGCGCACCGACGCCGCCCGGAGCGCGGACACCCCTGTCTCGTGCACGGGTGTCAGTCGCGGTGCGCACCGGGCGGGCGTCGCCGACTGTCTGGATGCCGTCCGCCGCGGGAGTGCCCGGCTGCGATGCCGGGTCCGCCGCGCCGTCCGGAACAGCCGCGCCGCCGCATCCAGTAAAGCTGCTCAGGGCCCGGATGCCACGCGCGATCCCCACGCCGGTGGTGGTGACGCTGGTGGCACGCCCGGCACCGGCGGCCTCGGGCCCGCCCGCGGCGCCCCGGACCCGCTCGACGGCGGTGCCGAGGACCCCGCTCTGGATGCACCCGACCGCGCAGCGGGCCCGCAGCATCCGAGCCGGGGTGGGATCCGGCCCGGCGATCGCCCGGACGATCACCTCCTGCTGGGAGGTGATGTCGTCCTTTCCGATTCGCCGGTGCARCACCGACGGATCGTTCGCGAAGGCGCAGAGCACTCCCCCGGTCTCCACCAGCAGGGCGACCATGCCCTCGAGGATCGCCCGCGGCGGCGGTGCCGGATCCTGGCGGGCGAGCTCGACCAGTTGCTCCAACCTGGAGACGAACGGGGAGATCAGCGCGTCAAGGATCGTTTCCTTGGACGAGAAGTGGTAGTAAAGCGCGGCCTTCGTCACTCCGAGTCGCTCAGAGATGTCGCGGACCGAGGTGCCCGCATACCCTCGTTCCGCGAAGAGCTCCACAGCGGCCGACAGGATCCGCGCGCGAGTGTCCACCCCCTGCGGACGCACGTGCCCAGCGACCACCAGCTCTGCACCCCCAGAGGACGAGTCAGCCGCGAATGTTACTCTGACTCCTACCTACTGAACGATCGGTAAGTTGGCGGGCGGCCAGATCCCCCCGATCAGGTCCACCTCGATCAGGTGCACGACGAACGCCGCCGCCGATCAGTAGGCCGAGTGGCAGACCAGCCACAGACCGGCACAACCAGCATCTCCGAGGGGAAATCGTGGCAACGCTCGCGCGCTGGTGCTTCCAGCACCGCCGGCTCGTCCTGTTCCTGTGGATCGCCGCCCTCGTGGGGCTGACGGCGCTCGGCCGGGTGACGGGCAGCGATTACAAGGACGCCTTCTCCCTGCCTGGGACCGACTCCCAGAGGGCCATCGACATCCTCGAACGCGACTTCCCGGCGCAGTCCGGCGACAGCGCGTCCATCGTGCTGCACTCCCGCACCGGTGCGCTGAGCGATCCCGCGGTCGAGCCCCGGGCGACGGAGATGTTGGCGAAGATCGCCGACCTGCCCCACGTCGCCGAGGTGATCAGCCCGTTCACCGCCGACGGCGAGGGCCAGACCAACCCCGACGGCACCACCGCCTTCGCGACCGTCGCGCTCGACCTGCCCGGCAACGAGCTGCCACTCGACGACATCGAGCGCCTGGTCGACACGGCCCGCTCCTACGACGGCGGCGCGTTGCAGGTCGAACTCACCGGGCAGGTCGTCGCGATCGTCGAGCAGCCGCAGCAGAGCGCGAGCGAGCTCATCGGCGTCGTCGCCGCCGCGGTCATCCTCTTCCTCGCCTTCGGCTCCCTGCTCGCGGTGACCCTGCCCCTGATCACCGCCATCATGGCGCTCGGCGTCGGCATGGCCCTCATCGTCCAGGTCTCGCACCTGACGACCGTCGCCGAGTTCAGCACCATGCTCGCGACGCTGATCGGCCTCGGCGTCGGCATCGACTACGCGCTGTTCATCGTGAACCGCCACCGCATCGGCCTGCGCGCCGGCCGCACGCCGGAGGAGTCCGCGGTCACCGCGGTCAACACCTCCGGCCGCGCCGTGATCTTCGCCGGCATGACGGTCTGCATCGCGCTGCTGGGCCTGTTCGCACTGGGGGTGACCTTCCTCTACGGGGTCGCCCTCGCCGCGGCCCTGACCGTCGCGATGACGATGCTCGCCTCGGTCACCCTGCTGCCCGCCCTGCTCGGCTTCTACGGGTCGAAGGTCCTCAGCCGCCGGCAGCGGCGCCGGATGGCCGAGCACGGCCCCGAGCCGGAGCAGCCCTCGGGGTTCTGGTGGCGGTGGGCCAAGGGTGTGGAGCGCCGCCCGGCGGTACTCGCGGTGCTCAGCGCCGGCGTGATCGTCCTGATCGCGATCCCGTTCCTGTCGCTGCGGCTCGGCTCGTCCGACCTCGGGAACGGCGCCGACACCAAGACCAGCAAGCGCGGCTACGACCTGCTCGCCGACGGCTTCGGCCCCGGCTTCAACGGCCCGTTCATGCTGGTCACCGAGATCGACTCGCCGGCCGACCTGCAGACCATGAACCGGGCCGTCGAGGCGGCCCGCAAGGCGGAGGGTGTCGCCTCGGTGACCCCGCCGCGCCAGAGCCCGAACGGCCACGCCGCGATCGCCACGCTCTACCCGACGACGAGCCCGCAGGCGGCCGAGACCGCCACCCTGCTCGACCGGTTGCGCGACGACGTCATCCCGGCGGCGACCGAGGGCGCCGCCTCGCCGGTCTACGTCGGCGGCATCACCGCGGTCTTCGAGGACTTCTCCGGAGTGCTGTCGAGCAAGCTGCCGCTGTTCATCGGGATCGTCGTGGTCCTCGCGTTCCTGCTGCTGGTCGTGGTCTTCCGCAGCCTGCTCATTCCGCTGACGGCCTCGCTGATGAACCTGCTGGCAGTCGGCGCGGCGTTCGGCGCCGTGGTGGCCGTGTTCCAGTGGGGCTGGCTGTCGGACCTGCTCGGCATCAGCCCCGGGCCGATCGAGTCGTTCCTTCCGGTCATGCTCTTCGCGATCCTGTTCGGGCTTTCCATGGACTACGAGGTGTTCCTGGTCAGCCGCATGCACGAGGAGTGGACGGCCCGGCGGGACAACCGCATCGCGGTCTCCCTGGGCCAGGCCGAGACGGGCCGCGTCATTTCCGCCGCGGGCGCAATCATGACCCTGGTGTTCGCCTCGTTCATCCTCGGCGACGACCGGGTCATCAAACTGTTCGGCCTCGGCCTGGCGCTCGCCATCCTGCTGGACGCGTTCGTCATCCGCACGGTTCTGGTGCCGGCCCTCATGCACCTGTTCGGCCGTGCGAACTGGTGGCTGCCGAAGGGCCTCGACCGGGTCCTGCCACGGGTCTCCGTCGAGTCCGCGGAGGACATCGAGGAGATCCGCCACACGCCGCTGCCCGCGGACGCGGTCGGTGACACCGTTCCCGCGCAGCCGCACGGCCCCGCCGACGGCCGGGACGCCACCGAGCCCGAGCGCGCCCACTAGGCGCTCTGGCCGGACTCGCTGGTCCTGACTCGCCAGCCGGTGCCCGGCCTGGCTCGCCCTCTGACAGGGGCGAACCAGGCCGGGCATCCGCCGTTCGGGGGCCCGGCCTGGTTGCCCCCGACGGCGGGGACGGGGGAGGCGGGCCGGCCGACACCCCGGGCGCGGGTTACCCGGTGTAGTAGCCGTCCGCGACGGCCAGGGCCTCGTCCAGGATCGACAGGCCGAGGGAGACGTCCTCGGGACTGGTGGTGCACGGCGGCACGACATGCACCCGGTTGAAATGGGTGAACGGCCACAGGCCGCGTTCCCGGCAGGCCGCCGTCACGGCCGTCATCGGCGCGGCCTCGGCACCCGCCGCGTTGAACGGGACCAACGGCTCCCGGGTAACCCGGTCACGGACGAGCTCGACCGCCCAGAACACCCCGAGCCCGCGCACCTCACCCACGCTGGGATGCCGCTCGGCGAGTTTCTCCAACTGCGGCCCAATCACTTCGGAACCGAGCGCGCGGGCCCGGCCGAGAACATCCTCGGCCTCGAACGCCCTGACAGACGCCACCGCCGCCGCGCACGCGAGCAGATGCCCCGAATAGGTCAGCCCGCCGGGATACGGCCGCCGCGCGAACAGGTCCGCGATCCGCTGGGAGATAATCACCCCGCCGAGCGGCACATAACCCGAGTTGACGCCCTTCGCGAAACAGATCAGATCAGGCACCACATTCCAGTGGTCGATCGCGAACCATTCCCCGCACCGCCCGAAACCCGACATCACCTCGTCGGCGATCAGCAGTATTCCGTGCGCGTCGCACAACTCCCGGACGCCCGCGAGGTACCCGTCCGGCGGCACCAGGATCCCGTTCGTACCGACGACCGGCTCGAGGATCACCGCGGCGATCGACGACGGCCCCTCCAGCTCGATCACCTCGGCGAGGTGCGCGAGCGCCCGCTCCCCCTCCTGCGCCGCGTCGGCGGCGTGGAACGACGACCGGTACGGATAGGGGCCGAAGAAGTGCACCACACCGGGGATGCCCGGTTCGCTCGCCCAACGCCGCGGCTCCCCGGTCAGCGTGATCGAGCCGCCGGTCGAACCGTGGTACGACCGGTAGGCGGCGAGGATCTTGTTCCGCCCGGTGGCGAGCCGGGCCAGCCGCACGGCGTTCTCCGTCGCCTCCGCTCCCCCGGTGGTGAAGAACACCTGGTCCAGATCGCCGGGAGCGCGCTCGGCGATCAGCCGCGCCGCCTCAGAGCGCACGGCGTGGGCGTGCTGCGGCCCGACCGTGGTCAGCTCCCGGGCCTGCGCCACGACCGCCTCGACCACCGCCGGATGCTGGTGACCGATGTTGGCGTTCACCAGCTGGGAGGAGAAGTCGAGGTACCGCTTGCCGCCCTCGTCCCAGAACCAGCTCCCTTCGGCCCCGGCCACCACGAGGGGGTGCGACGTCTCCTGCGCCGCCCAGGAGTAGAACACGTGCTCGCGGTTCTCCGTGTGGGCCGAGCTCGCCTGCGTCATCATCGTCTCCCTGTCTGCGGACCGACCCGGCTCGCGGCGGCCGTCCCCGCGCCAGCTGCCAGGCAGTATTTCCCGCCACCAGCCCGATTTCCCGCCACCGGCCCAACCCGGTCCGGCCCTGCCTGTCCAGCCTGGCCGGACCGCTCGCGGCAGGCGAGCATCGGTTCAAGTCCCTCCCGGAGTGTCATGATCCCCTCACCTGACGCGGTACCCGTCCCGCCCACCGCGGCATCCGGCGGCCCGCTGCGGATCGTCATCGCGCCCGACTCCTTCAAGGGCTCGCTCTCAGCCACGGAGGCGGCGACCGCGCTGGCCCGCGGCTGGCGCACCGTACGCCCGAACGACGTCGTGCTCACCGTTCCGATCGCCGACGGCGGCGAGGGCACGCTCGACGTCTTCAGCGCGGCCGTCCCGGAAGCCGTCAGGAACACACTGGACGTCACCGGCCCCGACGGCCGGCGGGTGACCGCCGGGTGGCTCGCGCTGCCCGGCGGGACAGCAGTGGTCGAGCTGGCCCAGGCGAGCGGCCTTCCCCTCATGGCGGACCTGGATCCGCTGAATGCCCACACCGTCGGGCTCGGCGAGACCATCGCCGCCGCCCTCGACGCGGGCAGCCGGCGCATCCTCGTCGCACTCGGCGGCTCCGCATCCACGGACGGCGGAACAGGACTGCTGACCGCGCTCGGCGCCCGCTTCCTCGACGCCGCCGGCCGGCCGCTGCCCTCCGGCGGCGGAAGCCTCCGCTCGCTGACCGCAGTGGATCTGGCCGGCCTGCGCGCCGTTCCTCCCGACAGCGTCCGCTGCCTGGTGGACGTCGACGCGCCCCTGCTGGGGCCGGCCGGGGCCGCCGCCGTGTTCGGACCGCAGAAGGGCGCCGGGGCGGCGGAGATCACCGTCCTTGACGCGGGCCTGGCCCGGCTGGTCGAAATCATGGAGCGGGCGGGCGCGCCGACGGGCCTCGCCACGCTGCCCGGCGCCGGCGCGGCGGGCGGCACCGCCTACGGGCTCGCAGCCGCCCTGGGCGCTGCGCTGGTGCCCGGCGCAGCCACCATCGCCGACCAGGCCGGGCTGCCGGCCGCCCTTGCCGGCGCGGACCTGCTGATCACCGGCGAGGGTCGTTTCGACCACACGTCCCTGGCCGGGAAGGTGGTCGGCGCGGTGTCTGCATTGGCAGCCGGCGCCAGGCTGCCCCTGGTGGTGGTCGCTGGTCAGATCGCCGCCCGCCCGCCGGCGGGCGGTGACGCACTCGCGCTCGCCGACCTCGCCGGCGGGAAGGCCGCGGCGATGGCTCATCCCGTCCACTGGCTGGAGCAGGCGGGCGTTCTCCTCGCTCGGCGTAACTCGGACGGCGTGACGAGAGCGGTAATCCGGCAGCCGTAGGCTTCGTTCTGGCGCAGGGGACCCCCGGACCAGGCGCGGTATCCACGTGATTCGAGCCGGAACGGACGGAAGCGAGCAAGACATGGGCGACGGACCGATCGAGATCGAGTCGGCACTGCCCGACCTCTGCGGTCTCGATCTAGACGCTCTCGACAGTCTCGAGATCCCGACCCTCCTCCGCGCCGCCGAACGACTCCGGCAGGAGGCGCGCAGCCCGGGCAACTCCTGGGCCGGATTCTCCTCGAGCGCCCACCCAGCCCAGTCAACGGAGGCCGGTAAGCCGGCCGCCACCGGCCCGTCGATCGAGGTCTGGTGACGCTTCCCCCGAAGCCCACCGGGTGGGGAGAATACTCAGGAGGGAGGAGGATCGATGCCCATGTCGATCCTTCGGCCCTGCTGCAGCGTCACAACGATGGGATGTTCCGCGCCCAGCCTGTCCGTTAGCTTGCGGAGCAGGCCCGACCGCTGTGCCTGAGCGTTCGCCGGATCACCGCTTCGCTGCTCATCCCCCGCCAGGTTCACCGCGGCGATCAGCGTCGCCGGATGGTCCTCCCCCAGCTTGGCCTGCAGGACGTTCCAGGCCTCCTGATCGAGCTCGCGGGTGGCGGCGATCCGCCCGGCGTCGGCGTGGCAGTTAGCCACATTCATCGAGCAGAAGACCGTGTAGGGGTGCCCGGCGGAGAGTGACGACCGCAGGCCGTCCAGCGTCTGCTGGCCGAGTGCCTCCGCAGCGGCCGGTTCGCCGCCCCGGCGGGTAGCCATGACCAGGCTGTTAGCGGCGGCCAACGTGTAGATGTTCCTGTCGCCCAGTCTGGACCGAGCCCGCCGGTGGGTCTCGTCCGCCAGCCTCCGGGCCGCCGCGGTCTCCCCCATCTGCAGGAGAACGCCAACCAGGCAGGTGGCGACGGCGAGTGCCTCTGGCTGCCCGGGATCGGCGCGGGCGCGGAACCTGGCATGGACGTCCTCGGCGATCTCCCGGGCGCGGCCCGGCTGTCCGGCCCACCGGAGCGAGACCGCGTAGTTCGTCTTCATCCGCAGCGTGTCCGGGTACGCCTCGCCCAGCACCTGGCGAGACCATTCGAGTGCGCGTTCTAGCAGGGCGACCGAGGCGGAGTACCTCCCGTTCTCCCGAAGGTCCCGGGCATGGCCGTCCAGGTACAGGAGTGTCCAGATGTTGTCGTCCCCCCTGAGCCTGCGGTGCCGTTCATAGACCTCCTCGCTCATCTCGAGCGCAAGCTTGAAATCACCCAGGAAGCGCAGCGACACAGCGAGGTTGTTCGCCGCCTTGAGCGTCTCCTCGTTGTCGAGGCCGGCCGTCTCCCGGTAGCGGGAGTAGGTGTCCTCGTCGAGCTGCCGGGCCGACTCGTAGTCACCGATGCCGCGGTAGTCGCCGCCCAGCGCCATCGCGGCGCGCAGGGCAAGCGGATGGCTCGGGCCGAGGAGGAGGACCAGCCGGTCCCGCGCTCGGAGATCGAGCACCCGTGCCTGCTCGGCGTCGCCGAGGGCCCGCTGGCTGTCCGCGAGATCCAGGGCGAGCTCCAGTGTCCGCTCGTCGTCGTCACCGAAACGCTCTCGCCACAGGACGAGCGTCCGGCTGGCGAGATCACGGCAACCATCGTGATCACGCTGCATGTACAGACATCGCACCTGGTTGCGGACGAGGCGCGACACCTTCTCGCTACGCGCCGTCGGGGCCCTGGTGGGTTCCAGATGCGGACGGATCAGGGTGTAACGCTTCCAGTTCTCGGGATCGTCTGGGTTTCCCGGATCAGCGGCCGCGAGTATTGCGTGCACCCGCGCCCGGACACCGGCCCGCTCCGTGGGGGTCAGTTCGTCACGTATCGCGGTCTGCACGAGACGGTGCATCAGCAGGCTTCGGTCGATGGGATCCACCCGGGCGAGCGCATGCTCGCTGATCTGCCGCACTGCCTCACCCAGCGTGAGATCGTCGCGGAGGGTCTGGTCCGTAACGTCAGCGAGTTCGGCAAGGCCGTCCCCCGCGAACAGGTCGAGGCTGATCGGCTCCGGTCCGAGGAAGGCGCAGATCTGCGCCAGTCGTGCCGCGGTGGGAGCCCGGGAACGCAGGCGCTCCATCGACAGCAGCCAGGTTCTGGCGACAGGGCGCGGGTAGGTCGGGACCTCGCCCTCCAGCAGCAACGGGCCGGGGCTGCTCTCGAGCAGTTGCAGGTACCGCTCCGCCGGCATCCCGGTCTCCGCGTRCCAGGCGCCGGCGTGCTCAAGCGCGAGGGGAAGGTCCCCGAGAGCCTTGGCCAGCCGGGTCGCGACCGCGGCCGTCAGCCCGGGCGCTCTTCGCAGGAGCAGCTCGATGCTCTCCTCCCGGTTGAAGACGTCGATCTCGACCGGGGACTGCCGCCCCCGCCAGCGCTGGTTCCGGGAGGTGATAACCACATGCCCGGGACCGTTCGGAATCAGCGGCAGGATCTCGTCCGGGGTGTCCGCGTTGTCGAACACGAGGAGCCAGCGGCGGTACGGCACCCCTTTACGCAGGGCATCGATCAGGCTGTCTACCAGGTCACGCCCCTGCCTGGCGGGCAGGCCAAGGGTGTGGGCGAGCCGGGTCATGTCGCTGCGCGCCAGCGCCGCCTGGTCGCATCCGATCCAGCAGACGAGATCATAGGTGGAGCCGAACCTGAAGACGTACTCGGCCGCCAGCTGGGTCTTGCCCACCCCCGCGAGTCCCTGCAGCACCAGGGTGTGGACGGCGGGCGCGTCCTGGCCCACAAAGCGGTTCCGCATGTCCATCAGCAGCGCGTCACGGCCGACGAACATCGGGTTGCGCGCGGGCACACCCTCCCAGATCTTCGGGGGGGAGCCCGGATAGCGAACCTCCTCCAGTTCTCCGGACCGCGTGCGCGCTGGGGCTGCCGGTTGGGACGGCCTGCCGGCCGCCGTCACCAGCGCACGGCGGGCGGGCACCTCGGCGAGGCCGACGAGATCCGCATGGTCACGGGTGGCGCCTTCCGGTGGCATGCGGACCTCCTCGACCCGGACAGGGACGAGGAGCCGCTGGACCCCGTCCGGATCGAAGGTCACGGTCGTCCGCCACCGCTCCATCGCCTCGGGCGAACGGAGATAGGCGGCCGACACGATCGCCACCATCCGCCGGGTCAGGTCCGGCTCCGTGCCCTCCAGCCGCTCGGCTGCAGGCTGATCGACCTGTTCGAGTGTCACGTGGAATCCGGCGGCCTCGAGCTCGGCGCCGACCCACTCAGCCCAGGGGCGGTCGGCTGCGGCATGGCTGACAACCATGTCGGTCGGGATCGACACCCTCGTACGCTCGAATGCCGCGAGGGTGCGTCGGCGCCGGGACTCGTCCTGTGGGGGAAGCGCGACGACCGCGCCGTCCGTCAGATAGGACGCGAGCCTCTCGTACGCGGCCAGCAGGGTTCCCTCCTGGAGCGGTCGGTCACCGAAGACGGCCAGGATCTCCTCGTAGGCGTAATAGGGCTTGTAGGGGACCTCGACGTCACCCCAATAGTGCTCCTTCATTCGCTTGTCGAATCCGCGCAGAAACAAGTCGAATGCCAACCGGGCGACATCACGACCCAGTTCCGCTTTTCGCTGCTCGGCGTCCTCGACCCGCATCGGCACCGGCAGCTGCCGGATCTCCCGGTCCTCGCTCTGCGCCGCGATGGACCGGGACACCGCAACGGCACCCTCGATGCTCTGCGCACTGAGGGTAAAGCAGTTGACCACGGTGTCCGGGAGCTGGACGGTGCAGATTCCGGCCGTGTCGCTCAGTCCCGTTCGACTGTCAATCAAGATCCACTCGTAAGAGGCCCTCATATCCTGACGAAGTGCGTCGATGAAGTCGCCGCCGCCCTTGTCCGCATAGAAGGAGTTCCAGTCGAAGGTACCGACACGCTGGGCGTAGGCGGCGTCGTGCCGGCCGGAACAGACGAAGTCAAYGGTTCCGCCGTTGGGGAACGGCCAGTTCAGGGACGTCGCGTACGGCGTGATCGTGGTGGACCGCCGGAACCAGTCCTCATCGCCCGGCTCCGGCGGCGACATCACCGTCACCGTGAACTCCCAGATCATGTCCATGATCCCAGGGGTCGACCGGAGGTCGGGATCATGGAGGAAGGGGTGGAAGTACCGATGGAGGCCAGGCGCCTCGAGGTCCCAGTCCACAACCAGCACCCGGAAACCACTGCTTGCCAGCAGCCAGGCGGTGTTGGCGAGAGCCATGGAACGACCGGTGCCCCCCTTGTAGGAGTAGAAGGTGACGACGGTCCCGAGATCTGTACCAGACACCGACGCCGCCTACGGGCCGTCAAGGCGAGGAGGGCGACGTGGGTTATTTCCGGTCCGCCGAAGGACCCGCCGATGCTCGAAAATGCGCRCCTGCGACTCGGCGATGATCTGTACCAGCGCCAGATCGAACTCCTCATGTGTCCGCACATTCATGCGGAACAGCTTGTCCTGGCGAACGAAGTTGTTATACAAAGTGGCTGCCAGGACCTCGGTAAGATGCTCGGAGTTCGCATGGGTCTCCGTATCATCCGGATTCAGGGGAACCAGGACACCAGACGTCGGCTCGTTACGACCGTCGTACGCGACCAGCGCCCGGTGAAAATTTTCCAGCTTGGCCGCCCACATGTCCACGACGAGTATCACGATCTCGTTGTGCACCCTGGATTTCTCCAGCAGGTCGGAGACTCCGCCGTCAAGGGGAACAATTTTCGAGATGAGGCCCTGTCTCGCGGCAACCATCTGCGCGATCACACAGGCGGGACCGTGGTTCTTTGGCTTGTATGGCATCCATTCGTCGAACGTACTGCCGTAGCAGTCAAGCTGGCTCCGCAACGTACCGATCTCTTCGGCCGACGTCGAGGCCAGCACGAAGGTAATGCGGCCGGGTCCGCCCGCGACAGGCCCCGGCGCCTGTTGGAGCTTGCCGGGCAGCGTCGGCGGCGAGCCAGTTGGCGCTCGCGGCTCTCCAGACCTGTTACCCACCTCGAGTTCGACCTTGACCTGATCGGTCATCGACGGGGTGGGTGCAACCGCTCCCGGCTCCTCGACCGTCGGCGGATCTCCCTCGTCCGGCATGGATGCCGGTCCAGTGAGCACGCGGAAGGCATTGGGAACCTGATGGAGCGCTGGGATCTCGGGCTGCGGGGCCAGCGGCGAGTCCTCGGCAAGCTGGACGATCCGAACCGCTAACGTCAGCAGGAACTCCTGATATTCGTCATGATTACGCTTCAGCTGCAGGAGGTACCGCAGACCGAACCGCGCATACGTCTCCCCCAGGCCGCTGTGATCATACTGCAACCGGGCGAGCAGCTCCGGCGGATCTCGTAAGGGGGTCCAGATCACGGGCAGCAGCGCCGGCGGACACTCCCGGCCCGCCGCGGCGGCGGCGCGTAACCGACCGTCAAACATCCCCCATTCCCGCCCGCAGTACTCGCTGGCGAAGAACGAGGGTGAGCACATCGCCACGAAGGTTCTGCACCGGCAGAGCGCCGCACCCAGCTCCGCCGACCAGGCCTCCCCCGGCTGGATACTGCTCAGGTCCAGGAAGCCGACGCTGTCCGCGTCCGGATGGCCCGCATGGCGGCGTACCTCCGCTCTGAGATCGCGGAAGAACTGCTCAAGCAGGGGGTCGTCACGGCTGTCCACCCGGGCATAGCTGAAAAAGAAGTACAGCGGCCCCGCGTCCCAGGCCTCAGGCATGCCGGCCGGTGTCAGCCGATGCAGGTGCCTGCGCTTGCGTGACGCGGCGAAACCCCTCGGGTTCGCCGTCCGTCTGGGACCGGTCCTCGGCAACTTCCCCGCCGACGCTCTCCCCCGACACCGAGTGGCCCCTCTCCCGCGGCCCGCCGTGGCCGCGCTGCGTACGCCGGCACAAGTAGGGTGCAGTTGGCCGGCTCCATCCTCCGACGGGCGAGAACAGATTCTACGTCGTCTCCCGGGTACACACCGACCGCGGATTGTCGCTCGACCGCTACAGAAGACGCAGTCCCCCATGACCGGGAGCGAGCCTTCCCCGAAGCGCGACACCGATAGACTACGAAACCAGCAAAGGACGGGATCGCTTCCGTCATCCACGCGCGCGTGGAACGCCCACGGAAACGGCGGACTTCAGCAGGATCGAAGCGCCTGCGGGCGGCACCGGCTAGATTGGAGGACCGGGGACGACGGAGGAGGACACCTGATGGACGACTCGTCTTCCGACATCGAGACGCTTCTGCCCAACCTGGGCGCGTTCCGACTCGACGAGGTGGCCGCAACGGGGAACCGCACTCTACGGCAAGTTGCCCGCCGTCTGGCCAGAGAGGCCTCGGGAGCAGGTCTACCCCTTGCCGGATTTCAGTCCAGCGCCGCGGCATTTGACGAGGCAGGCATACCGGGGAGTCGGATCGCACGGACCGACCTTCACGCCGGACAGGACTCCCCAGAATTTCAGCAGCCGCCGGCTGGGGTTTCGTCTTCCATCCCCGCAGCTTTCTAAAGCCAGAACAGCGAGCTCGTGTGATTGACCTCCTCGGCACGACTTACGGAGATCCGGCGGCCGAATGGCCGGCCAGCGAGCTCGACTTTCACCGGCTGACCGCGGCGGGATGGCAGCCGACACCCTTCCGTCAGATCGTCCTCAAGGTCAACAGCAGGTGCAACCTATCCTGCACATACTGTTATGTCTACCACCAAGCCGACCAGAACTGGCGGGGGCAGCCCGTCACGATGAGCCCGGGGGTGGTCGAGGCCACGGCCCGGAGGGTCGCAACGCACGCGAGGAGACACGAACTCCAGCGGATGCAGATCATCCTGCACGGCGGTGAGCCGCTCCTGGCCGGTCACGGCTACCTCCGCGACCTCGTGGAACGCCTGCTCACCGCGGTCGGCACCGACACCGCCGTGGAGTTCGGCCTCCAGACCAACGGCACCCTGATCGATGAGGTGTTCCTCGACCTCTGTCGGGAACTCGACATCCAGGTCGGGGTGAGCGTAGACGGCGATCTGGCGGTCAACGACCGGCGACGGATCCGTCGGAACGGAAGTGGGAGCCACACCGAGATCGCGCGGGCGCTGCGCCTGCTCAGCTCAGAACGTTTCCGCCCGAACTTCGCCGGACTACTCTGCGTGATCGACCCCGAAAGCAATCCACAGGAGGTGTACGAGAGCCTGCTGGCTTGGGGACCGCCTAGCATCGACTTTCTGCTTCCCCACGGGAACTGGACGACCCGCCCGCCCGCCCTCGACAGCGACGGGACGTCGACGCCCTATGCCGCGTGGCTCGGTGCCGTGTTCGATCGCTGGTACAGGGCCCCCGGGCACGAGACAGACGTGCGCCTGTTCATGGAAATCATCTCACTGCTCCTCGGCGGCCACAGCCACATCGAGACGGTCGGGCTCTCCCCCTCGTCCGTCGTCGTCATCGAGACCGACGGCTCGATCGAACAGGTCGACGCGCTCAAATCTGCCTATCATGGCGCGGCCGCCACCGGCCTCACCGTGCAGCGGAACGAGCTCGACGAGGCGTTGCGCCATCCGGGTATCGTCGCTCGCCAGATCGGCTCTGCCGCGCTCGGTCCCGAATGCACGCGATGCCCGGTGCACCGTGTCTGCGGAGGTGGCTACTACCCCCACCGGTATCGCGCCGGCAGCGGCTTTCGGAACAGATCCGTATACTGCCCGGATCTGTTCGCATTGATCAAAAAAATCAGCAGACAGGTCCAGGCCGACGTCGAGAAGGCAAAACCGCAGGGTGACAATTGACTTTCATCGGCTCGCACTGGCCGATTTCGACGACCTAGCGGCCGGCGGGGGCCGCGCCGGGCTCGTTCTCGCCCTGCGCCGGACGCAGCTGAGCAAGCGGCTTCTCGCGCTGCACGCAGTTATGACGGACGCTACCGAACGCGCTTCGGAGGCCGCCGTCGCCAGTGGTCTGACGAACGCCTACCAGGTGATCGCCGCGGCCCAGCGACAGGCTCCGGGAGAGATCGAGGCAATCCTGCTGTCACCGGGACTCGGTCTCTGGGCAATGCACTGCCTGCGTCGGCTGCATGGGAAGGCCAGCCCGTCCACTCCCCTCGAGGAGGATCTCGGGATCCTTGGGACCTTCGCCGTTACCGCCGCACTGCGCGCCAGTCTGCACGCCACGGTGACCGTTCCGCTCCGGGAGGGAAACCTGCTCATACCGGCTGTCGGCCGGGGCCAGGTTGGCCTGACCGGCTGGGCCACGGTCCACATCGAGGGGACGTGCCTGCGGTTGACCACGGGCGATGCCGGCAACGCGGAGTCCGAGACCATCATCCTGGAACCGCTGATCGACACAGCCGCAACGCCTCCGTCCCGGGCCCGGTCGCAGGACGGCCGATGGCGCACGGTGCCGGAGCTGGTCAGCGTCACGAACGGCCGACGCATCGCTCTGCTACTCGACGACGTCGACCCGGCCCGGCGGCTGCTCGATCTACCGATGGCACCCGACACAGCGACCGAGGACGTCGACGTCTGGCAGCAACGTCTCGACGACGGCTGGCGCATCCTGGACGACTACGACCCACTGGTCGCGGAAGCCGTCGCCGCCGGGCTGGCAACAATCTTTCCGCTGGCTTCGTCGCCATGGGCCGAGGAACTCAGCGCCTCGTCCGGGGAGGCTTTCGGCGCGGTGGCCCTCACGCTTCCCCGAGACGGGCTCTCCTTCGCCGCGGCGCTGGTCCACGAGTTCCAGCACACGAAGCTGTCAGCCCTGCTCGACCTGGTCGCCCTGCTCGAGCCCGCCGACGAACGGCTTTTCTACGCGCCGTGGCGACGTGACCCACGGCCCCTGCCGGGTCTCCTGCAGGGCGCCTACGCCTATCTCGGGCTGACCGGCTTCTGGGATCATCGGCGGCTCGCGGAGAACGGGGACGAGTTCGCGCACTTCGAGTTCGCGCGGTGGCGAGACGAGGTGTGGCGCGTCCTCAGCACTCTCCGTCTCTCCGGAGCAATGACGTCGCTCGGGCTGCGCTTTCTGGACGGCATGAAAACCACAATGTGGTCTTACAGGCAGAAACCCGTTCCCGACGTCCCCCGTCGGCTCGCGCGCCAGGCCTGCGACGATACGAGAATCGCCTGGCGACTCCGCAACACCGAACCCGCGCCAGCGCAGATCACGCGTTTGGCCCGGGCCTGGATCGAGGGCAGCCCGCCACCGGTCACGCGGATCCCCACCCGCGTCCTTCCAGGGAACCGCGGCCTGGTCACCAGCTCACGGCTTCTGCTCACCCATCTTCGCCTGCTCGATCCGAAACGATTCGAGGCCGCCCGGCAGGGCGTTCCTGACGTACTCGACGCCGCTGTCTCGGTCGCCGATCAGGCCCTGGCCTTCGGGGACGTCCGGGCCGCGGCACGAACCTACAAGGAAGAACTGGGCCACGAGCCCGACCGACTCGACTCGTGGGCCGGACTAGCACTGTGCCGGGGGCAGCAGCTGTCGCCGGGATCTCGCACCCTGGCCGCCCGTCCGGAGGTGGTCCACCAGTTGCACAGGAGAATCGAGGAGCTAGCCGGGATCCGCGCCGATCCGGACGTCCTCGCCTCCTGGCTACCCGAACCGGCGTCCTGACCAGCCCGGAAGAAGCGGATCCACCGCTGCCTACCGTGGGGAGTCTCCGCCGGGCTACAGCGGCGGCGGCTCGAAGTCGAAGTCGAGCCGCTCGCCCCGCTCACCAGCCCGGACGTCGGGATGCTCGGGTCCCAGGACCCGGCGGTAACGAGCGACGGTGTCGGCGGCGAGCTTCTGGGACTCCTCGTCCCGGCCGAGCTGGGCCAGGTCCAGCGCAACGTTCGTCGCGCAGACCAGAGTATGCGGATGGTCGGGTCCGAGGAGATCCCGGAAATGCGTTAGACCTCTCTCCCCCATCTCCAGGGCCTCATCGGCCGCGCCCTGCGCGGACCGGGCGGTGGCCAGGTTCGCCAGGCAGGTGAGCGTGAAGTGATGGTCCGGACCGAGCCTGTCGTCCAGACCGGCAAGCGCGTTTTTGAGAAGACGCTCGGCCTCGTCGACCCGGCCGAGCTGGCGATGGACGAGGGCGAGGTTCAGATAACACCCATAGGCGTAAGGATGATCGGCACCGAAGACGTCCTGATAACGGCCGACAGTCTTCTCGATGCGTTCCGCCGCGTCATTGGGATCCCCAGCGACCCGCTGCGCATTTCCCAGATTGATCGCGGCGGCGAGGGCGTCAGGGTGTTCCCTCCCGAACTGCCGACTATCCGTGTACCGGCCGTATACCTGCTCGGCGAGTTCCAGCGCCTCAGGGAAGTATCCGGCTTTCCGTCGGGCAACCGAAAGATCCTTAGCCTGCTGAAGAACCCACGGATGATCGGCGGCGAGAAGCCCGTTGTTAACAAGATCTTCATAAACTCGGTAAGCGTGTTCCGCCGCATCCCGGGCTTTCAGATATTGTCCCGCCTGCCGCAGGTCACGCGCGACAGCGGCGAGTGAGACGGCCACCCAGGGGTTGGCGTCACCGCCCCACAGGTCTCTTCTGCCAGCGAGAGTCTCCTGATCCCGTTGCAGCGCACGCTCGTAGGAGCTGTTGAGGCTGTAGTCCACCGCGAGGTTGTTGGCCACGAGAAGTGTTTCTTGGGCATAAGTACCGAAGGTACGTTCGTGTCGAGGAAGGGAATCCTCGTCCAGCTCGAGCGCGGCCCGAAAATCGCCACGGGCGCGCAGGTCGGCGCCGTGGCCGTTCAGAATGATAAGGGTTTCCTCGTGGTCCGGCTCGAGGACCTCGGTGATCGCTTCCAGTGTGGGACGCCGCAGGTCGTAGGCATCCTGATGCCTGCCAAGCGTCCAGAGGATGTCCGCCTTGATGCCCTTCAGCACGAGCACGTCCGGATCGCGCTCGCCGGAGACTTCCTCCCACCGCTCCAGCGCGCGGTCCGCCTCGTTCAGCCCCGTGGTGAAATCACCGACGTTGTACAGGTACCTGATCAGGTGCTCGATGAGCTGGCGAGCCTGAACTTCGCTGGACTCGAAGACACCGGACGGCACGATGTGCGGGAGCAGGTTCTCGAACGCAGCGCGGTTCTTGGTCTCGGAGTCTCCGGGGTCCGCCGCAATCAGCAGCGCATGCACCTCATCCCGCATGCGTGCCTGCTCCTCCACCGGGAGCTCGTCGCGGATGAGCATCTGGACCAAGCGGTGCACCTGCACCGTCTTCCGGCTGGTGTCGATCTTTGCCAACGCGTAGCGGCCGAGCTCGCGCATGGCGCGGCTCACCAGCAGCCGGTCCTGCATCGACCGGCCGAAGTCGGAGCTCAGGGTGTACTTGCCGCGGTCGAGCATCTCCAGCGAGATCGGCTCCGGGCCGAAGAAGGCGCAGCGCCGCAGCAGCTCGAGCGCGAACGGCGCCTGGTCCCGAAGCCGGGTCACCGACAGGCTCCACGCGGCCGCCACCGGCTTGGAGTAGTCGGACGGCGGGTTCTCCGCCAGCAGCCGGCTCGAGGCCTCCCCCAGCAGCTGCAGGTACTCCTGGACGCCCATGCCGGTCTCGAACTGCAGCGCCCCGGCCTGTTCCAGCGCTAGTGGCAGGTCCCCGAGCGCGTCGGCCAGCTGGTTGGCGTCGGCCTGCGCGATACCGGGAACCCGGCGGTCGAGGAACTCCAGGCTCTCCCGGCGAGCGAAGACGTCGACTTCGATCGTGTCGACGATGCTCTGCCAGCGCCGGTTACGCGAGGTGACGAGCACATGGCCGGGGCCGTGCGGCATCAGGCTGCGGATCAGCTCCGGCTGGTCGGCGTTGTCAAAGATCAACAACCACCGGTGGTAGGGCTCGCCTCGGCGCAGGGCGTCGAGAACGGCGGCGACCGAGTCCTCGACCCGCAGCAGGCCGCCCTCGGACAGACCGAGACGTGGCGCCAGCGCGGCCAGGTTGGAGCGCACGAGCGCCGGCTGGTCGGCGGGGATCCACCAGATCAGGTCGTAGTGCGACTGGTACCGGTACGCGTACTCGATGGCGAGGTGGGTCTTCCCGACACCGCCCAGGCCCTGGAGGGCGTGCGGTAGGACGGCAGTGACATCGGTCTGCTCGGAGGAGACACGGCGACGGAGTTCGGCGAGCTGGCTTTCTCGCCCGGTGAAGTTCTTGTTCCGCTGGGGTACACCACCCCAAATCATCGGAACGCCTCGGCTTGGCCCGCTCGCCGAGTCGAACTCCACCACCGAAGCCACGTTCCYCCGCCCCCGCCCGCCCGTCGGTACAGAACAGCCGCCGAGCATACGAGCCGCAGACACCTCGCCCCGTACACATCTGGCCGGCGCGCCGCAAAATCTTCGGCGGCGCACCTGATGATAACATCGGCCAGTGGCTCTGGCGCCATTCCGCAGGCCCGCCCGCGAGTCGGTCGGGCGATGCGCCCGACCTTCTTCCGGCCCAGGCCAACCTACCAAAGCCCGGCCCGAATGTCGGACGCACGACACCTCCACCCTCAATGGTGAACGACCGGGGCATCCAGGCCCACATGATGGCTCCTCGACCGACACCTCCGTACACGTCGGCCCACGACGTCCTAATGACTCCACAGCATCTCCCGAACTGCATGTTTCCGCAGGTCAGAAGCTATTTCCGGGGCAGGTCGGGGAGCGCCGCGCCGACGGTGGGCACGCCGGCGGCCGGCCGGCGCGGGACCGGCGGAGCCACCTTCCCTCCGGACCAAGCCGCCTGATCCATGGCCGACGAGGCGGGCCCACCAGCGCCCGGCCGCTTGCCGGATACCGCGATCCGGCACCTTGCCCACCGGCAGCTTCCGGCCAGTCCGGAATATGCCCACCGATCGGGAGGGTCGACTCCGGAACGAGGGCGGCGAAGCGTACCCACACGCGATCACCCGGGCTGTCCCGCCCCGGCCAAGCCCGCGACTGCGACGACTCCTCGTACTGCGAAAATCTTGCCAACTGGCGAGGTCGGCCCACAGTAGCCGCCATATGGCGGAGAATGATGGGGACGGTCCAGGACCGCGCGGCGGCAGAGCCGGGCCGGGCCAGGTGGATACCATTCGCGGGCACGGTCGCGTCAACGCCGAAAGGCTATCAGCACTGTTGAATACCTACTATCCAACCCTCGCCGCCAAATTTCCGCCAAAAGGCACAGGAAGCACTCGGATCTCCCCAGACCAGCCGACCACGACGTCAAATCAGCCGTCGGCAAGCCCACTCGGCGCCGGCGCCGGCGGCATACTCGCGGCTGCCCGGCGCCAACTGTCCTCGGAGCCGATACGTCCCGAGATGACATGCCCCGTGGGCGGGTCGTCACGGCGCCAGTGGGGCCGGGCCGGCGGATGGTGACCCAGCTGCGGGCCGATCTCCCCTACGTCGGGCTGCGCCCGTTCGAGGAGGACGAGGCCGGGTCGTTCTTCGGGCGGGACGCCGAGGCCCGCTCCCTGTCAGCCGCGTGGCTGCGCAGCCGTCTCGTGATCGCGCACGGCCCGGCCGGGGCCGGCAAGACATCTCTGCTGCGGGCGGGCGTCCTGCCGGACCTGGTCGGCGCGGACGCCGATGTCCTCCCGGTCGGGCGGATCACCGGCCCTGGCCTCACGGCCGCGAGTCTCGACGGGCTCGAACCGGTGGTCGGGCCCGGTAACCCGTTCACCCGGGCGCTGCTGCGGTGCTGGGCCCACGACGACGAGTCGTTGTCCCTCCTGGAGGCGCTCCGGGAGCGGGCGGAGCGGCGGCGCCCGCGCGGCCCGTCCCGGCCGGTTCTGCTGGCCATCGACCAGTTCGAGGAGTTCCTCTCGCCGCGGTCGCCCCGGCTGGCTCCGCTGCGGTCGCAGTTCGTCGAGGCGCTCGCCGGGGCGGCCGCGGAGCTGCCGAACCTGCGGATCCTGCTGGTGCTGCGTTCCGACCATCGCACGGCGCTGCTGCCGTACCGGCGGACCCTGCTGGCGGCCTGCGCCGATCAGGCCGGCTACGAATCAGCCGTGCCGGTCACCGAGGTCGCCGTCGCCCCGCTGAGCCCGGAGTGCGCCGTGACGGCCCTCGTCGAGCCGCTGCGCGCCGCCGGGATCCGGTTCGCCCCGGGCGCCGCCACGGCCTGCGTCGACGATCTCACGACCAGCCGGACCGTCGACGCGACCGGCACCGAGTCGCTGTTGGTCGCGGAGACCGTCCAGCCTGTGTTCCTGCAGCTCGTGGCGACGGCACTGTGGCGGTCCCGGCCCGTGGCGGACGTTCCGGTGACCGCTTCCTGGCTCGGCCCGGTCGGGAACGTCACCGCCGTCCTCGAGGACTACCTGACCCGGACGCTGGTCACGATCGCCCACGAGCACGATCTCGACGAGGACGAGCTGCGGGCCTGGCTCACCCGGACGTTCGTGACCGAGCGCGGGCGTCGCGGTGTGGTCGACGAGGGTCTCACCACAACCGCCGGCATGCCCACGCCGGTGCTCGACGCCCTGACCGAGCGCTATGTGCTGCGCTGCGAGCACCTGTCCGGCTCCCGCCGTTTCGAGCTTTTCGACGACCGGCTGCTCGAACCACTGCAGCGGACATCCACCCCGTGGGCGGGCGCCAGCGGACCGGCCGCCGAGGTCGGGGCGGACGACTACCTCCGCGCGGCGCAGGTGAGTTTCGCGGACGGCGACGTGGCCACCGCGTGCGCCCATGTCGAGGAGGCGCTGCGGCGCGACCCGGCGCCCTCGCTCACCCGGGCCGCGACCCAGGCGTTGCGGGCACAGCTCTTCCAGGCCGAGGGACGGCTGGAGCAGGCCGAGGCCTGCCACCGCGAGGCTGCCGAGATCTACGAGTCGCTGTCGGACACCGAGGCCTCCGGGCGGGTGCTGGCCGCTCTCGGCCGGCTCCTGCTGGACGCCGGCCAGGTCGGGCGGGCGGTGGAGGAGCTGCAGGCCGCCGGGGAACGTCTGCCGGGTGACGCGGACGTCCAGTCGGACCTCGCGCATGCGCTCTGGCGGGCCGGTCAGCCGTGGGCGGCCGCGGCCATCTTCTCGGCGGTGCTCACGATCGCCCCCGACGCGGTGGCGGCGCTGGCCGGACGGGCCCAGCTGCGGGTCGAGCTGGCCGACGACACCGGGGCGATCGAGGACTTCGACCGGCTCGCCCGCACGACGTCCACGAAGGCGGGCGGGGTGTCAGCGGTAGGCGGGGTCTCAGCGGCGGGCGGGCTCTCGGCCGCGGCAGGCGCGGCGGAGCTGCGGGCGGCGCGGGCACTGTCGCTGGCCCGCCTCGGCCGGGTCACCGAGGCATCCGGCGAGTCGACGATGGCGCTGCGGGACGCACCGGACAGCGGCCCCGTGTTGTGGCGGGTGGCGGAGGTGATCCGCGCCGCCGGGGACGAGCACGGCGCCGACGATCTGCTCCACCGTTCCCTCGGCGCCTCGGAGCCCTCGCTCGCTCCGGATCAACGGGCGAAGGTGTCGCGTCTGCTGCGGCGTTCCGGCGCCCTGACCTGAGACACCGGCGACCGGCCGTGCCCCGGCCGGTCGCCACCGTTGCGGCCGGCCGGGTGTCGGCACGGCAGGTCGGCAGGGTCTCGGTCACCGCGGACGGGGCCTCGGTCATCGCGCCTTCGCCTGGACGGCGTCGTTGATCGCCGGGATGACGGTCTCGCCGTAGGCCTCCAGGGTGGCGTGCTTGGCGTCGTGCTGGAGGTAGACCGCGAACTGGTCGACGCCGAGGCCGGCGAGCTCGGTGAGCCGCTCGATGTGCGCCGCGGGCGGGCCGAGCAGGCAGAACCGGTCGATGACCTCGTCGGGGACGAAGTCGGTGTGGGTGTTCCCGGCGCGACCGTGCTCGTTGTAGTCGTAGCCGTGGCGGCCGGTGATGTAACTCGTCAGGGCTGACGGCAGCGCCGTGCCGCCTGCCGGAACAGGGCCGGCCGCGGCCGGGGTGCCGTAGCGGGCGACGAGGTCGGCGACGTGGTTGCCGACCATCCCGCCGAACCAGCGGCACTGGTCGCGCTGGTGGGCGAGGGACAGTGGGTCGGCGTCGCCGACGTAGGCGGGCGCGGCGACGCAGAACCGCACCGACGCCGGGTCGCGGCCGGCCTTCTCGGCGGCCTCGCGCACCACCCGGATGGTCCATGCGGCGATGTCGGGGTCGGCGAGTTGCAGGATGAACCCGTCGCCGATCTCGCCGGCCAGCGCCAGCGCTTTCGGGCCGTAGGCGGCGATCCAGACGTCCAGCCGGCTGTCGGTGCCCCACGGGAAGCGCAGCTTCGCGCCGTTCACCTCCGCCTCCCGCCCGTTGGCGAGGGCGCGGACGACGGCGACGCACTCGCGCAGGGTGGCCAGTGTCGTCGGCCGGCCGTTGAGGACCCGGACGGCGCTGTCGCCGCGGCCGATCCCGCAGATCGTGCGGTTGCCGAACATCTCGTTGAGGGTCGCGAACAGGGAGGCGGTGACCGTCCAGTCGCGGGTCGCCGGGTTGGTGACCATCGGGCCGACCTTGACCTTGCGGGTGGCCGCGAGGATCTGGCTGTAGATGACGAACGGCTCCTCCCACAGCAGGTGGGAGTCGAAGGTCCACACGTGGCTGAAGCCGAGCGTCTCGGCCTGCCGGGCGAGTTCGACCACCCGGGACGCGGGCGGGTTGGTCTGCAGCACCACTCCGACATCCATCAGGGACCTGCCTTCCGACTCGCCACCGACACGCCCGCCACCGGCGTTCTCATCGCAGGCACGCCCGCCACCGTCACGCTCATCGCAGGTACTGGGACAGGCCGCGGCGCAGGTAGCGCCCGTGCCCGGCCCGCCCGTGGAACTCCCCGCCGGCGACGACGACCGTGCCGCGGGAGAGGACGGTGTCGACCTTTCCCGCGACCTGGAAGCCCTCCCACGCGGAGTAGTCGAGGTTCATGTGGTGCGTCGACGCGGAGATGGTCGTGCTGGCCGCCGGGTCGTAGATGACGATGTCGGCGTCCGAGCCGGGGGCGACGACGCCCTTGCGGGGGTAGAGGCCGAACATCCGCGCCGGGGTGGTCGCGCAGGTCTCCACCCAGCGTGGCAGGGAGAGTCGCCCGCTGGCGACTCCCTGGTAGACGAGGTCGATGCGGTGCTCGACGGTGCCGATCCCGTTCGGGATCCTGGTGAAGTCGCCGCGGCCGAGCTCCTTCTGGTCCCGGAAGCAGAACGGGCAGTGGTCGGTGGAGACCACGGCGAGGTCGTCGGTACGCAGACCGCGCCACAGGTCGTCGTGATGGCTGGCCGTGTTCGTCCGCAATGGTGGCGAGGCGACGTATTTCGCGCCTTCGAAGCCGGGGGCCCCGAGATGTTCCTCGAGGCTGAGGTACAGGTACTGCGGGCAGGTCTCGGCGAACACGTTGTGGCCGGCGCCGCGGGCCGCCGAAACGACCGCCAGCGCCTCGGACGCCGACATGTGCACGAAGTAGAGCGGGCAGTTTCCGGCGACCCGGGCCAGCACCGCCGCCCGGTTCGTCGCCTCCCCTTCCAGCTCGGGTGGACGGGTGTAACCGTGGTGAACAGGGCCCGTCCCGCCGCGGGCGAGCGCCTGGGCGGCGAGGACGTCGATCGCGATGCCGTTCTCCGCGTGCATCATGACCATCGCGCCGGATTCGGCCGCCCGTTGCATAGCCCGCAGGATCTGGCCGTCGTCGCTGTAGAACACTCCGGGGTACGCCATGAAGAGCTTGAAGCTGGAAATGCCCTCGTTGGCGACGAGGTAGTCCATCGCCTTGAGCGCCTGGTCGTCGACACCGCCGATAATCATGTGGAAGCCGTAGTCGATGGCGCACTGACCTTCGGCCTTCGCGTGCCAGGCGGCCAGCGACTCCTCGACCACCTCGCCGGTGCGCTGCACCGCGAAGTCGATGATCGTCGTGGTGCCACCCCAGGCCGCGGCGGCCGTCCCGGTGGCGAAGGTGTCGGACGCCGAGGTGCCGCCGAAGGGCAGCTCCATGTGCGTGTGGACGTCGACGCCGCCCGGGATCACGTACTTCCCGGTGGCGTCGATGACCCGGTCGACCGAGGAGTCGGGGCCGTCGCGCAGGCTGCCGCGCAGGTCTTCTGGCAGGCTGCCGGGCACGAACAGAGCCGTGACGGTCTCGCCGTCGACCAGGATCTCGGTGGGCGTCGCGCCCAGCGGGCCGACCAGCGTCCCGCCGGTGATCAGCGTCCTCACGTCGTCTGCCCCTTCACCGGACCTGCTTCCCACCTGGCTGCCGACCCGGGTCGGGACGGCACGCGACCGGTCACGGCGCGGTGAGGTCGCCGTAGGTGTCCGGCCGTCGGTCACGATAGAACGCCCACCGGTCGCGCACCGTGGTCAACAGGCTCATGTCCAGGTCCCGGACCAGCAGCTCCGGTTCGTGTGCGTCCGCGGTGCCGTCGACGAACGTCCCCTCGGGGTCGACGAAGTAGGAGGTTCCGTAGAAGTCGTCGTCGCCCAGGTCCTCGACACCCACCCGGTTCACCGCGCCGACGTAGTACTCGTTGGCGACCGCGGCCGCGGGCTGCTCGAGCTTCCACAGGTAGTTCGACAGGCCGCGGGAGGTGGCGGACGGGTTGAACACCAGCTCGGCCCCGTTCAGGCCGAGCGCGCGCCAGCCCTCCGGAAAATGACGGTCGTAACAGATGTAGACCCCGATCCGGCCGACCGCCGTGTCGAAGACCGGATATCCGAGGTTCCCGGGCCGGAAGTAGAACTTCTCCCAGAATCCGGTCACGTGCGGGATGTGGGTCTTGCGGTACTTGCCGAGAAAGGAGCCGTCGGCGTCCACGACCGCCGCCGTGTTGTAGAGGATCCCGGGTTGCTCCTGCTCGTAGACCGGCAGAATCATCACTATCCCGAGCTCGGCGGCGAGCGCAGCGAACCGGTCGACGATCGGCCCCGGCACCGACTCCGCGTAGGAGTAGAAGGCGGCGTCCTGAACCTGGCAGAAATAGGGCCCGTAGAAGAGCTCCTGGAAGCAGATGACCTGTGCGCCCAGCGCGGCGGCCGACCGCGCGTGCTCCTCGTGAGCCTTGACCATCGTTTCCCGGTCGCCCGTCCACCGCGCCTGGACAAGCGCCGCTCGGATCGTCCTGGACATGCGTCACCCCTGTCAGCCGCGCTGGCCGGGTGCAGGCGGCCGCCTGCCGACCGTCCGCGAGCTGGCCCGGTGCCCTGGGGGCCAGCTTGACAACCGTCAGCCACGCGTGGCGAACGCCGTCCCGTGCCGGCATCATCGCCCCCCGCGGCCCGGCCGGCATCTCCACACGCGGAGGGACCGTCGCCGCGGATGCGGCTACTCCCCGGAGCCGTCCGCGGCGAGCGCCGGATCGGACGGCACCAGGTACCCGCGCTCGAGATAGCCGGCGCCGTCGCCCTGCCCGCGCCGCTCGGCGGCGGCCCGGACCCGCCGGGCGTGCATGACGGGCAGGACGTCATCGACCTCGGAGATCGGGGTGAAGGCGCAGTTGATGATCTCGTCCATGTCCACCCGGATCCGCTCCCGCCACGGCTCCGGCAGCAGTCCGCCGTCGAACACGAACAGCAGCATGTCTCCGGCGATCTCGTCGGAGGCCCAGTCGACCGCCAGCAGCGGTCCGATCGGCGGGACGATGCCGATCTCCTCCTCGACCTCGCGGACGCACGCCGCGTACGGCGACTCGCCGGGTTCGATGAAGCCGCCGGGGATGTCCCACCCCGGCTTGTAGGACGGCTCAACCAGCAGGACCCGGCCCTCCTCGTCGAAGAAGAGCGCCCCGGCGGCGGCCCGTGGCCGCGCCATCGGCGGCGCACCGCCCAGGATCCCGTTGCCGGCGGCCGGCGCGTGTGTGCTCCCCGTGACCTCACCGGGCCCGGCCGCCACTTCCACGGGCCTGCCGCCCGGGCCGTCCTCGGCACGGCGCGCGCTTTCGGCGCCGCGCGCGCTCTCAGCGCTCCCCGCGCGTGTCCCCACCTCGGCGGGAGCCCCGGTTCGGGCACGGGCCTCGCCTCCCCCGGACACGGCCGACGGCTGGCGGGGCACCGCGGCGGTCTTCCCGGGCATGAACGTCGAGCCGGCTGCGGATGACGTGCGGTCAGGCTGACGGGGGCCGGCAGTCATGATGGTCCCTTCTGCTACGGGCGAAGTAGCTGGTACTGGGCTTATTACACGAAACAAGGAAGATTTCCGACGTCGGGTTGCGCACGGCCGGCCGGGTAGCCGGCCGCGGCGCCGATCCGGCCCGGCGATCGGCACCGGAGCCAGGCTCCCAGGGCCGCCTGGAAACATCGACAGGACGCCCGCGTCGGGCAGAGCGGACCGCCTACCTCGGGAGGATCCCGTCCGCCGGCTCTCCGTGTGGCGAATACTTGAATTGTGAGCATCGGCACTGTGGGGGCGGGCGGTCTCGTGACGGAGTGGACAACGATCCGGGAGAGCCGGAAGATCTTCGAGGACGAGGCGGTGCTCGCACTCGACAAGCCGGTGGGCGTCTCGGTCATGGGCGAGCGCCACGACACCGACCTGGTGTCCATGGCACGGGACGCGGGTGAGGAGCTGTTCCCCGCGCACCGCATCGACAAGGTCACCTCCGGCGTCGTCCTGTTCGCGAAGGAGCTGCGCTTCCACGGCGACCTGACCCGGCAGTTCAACCGGCGCACGGTGGAGAAGACCTATCTGGCACTGACCCGCACCCGCGGGTTGCCGGCGCTGGCCACGATCGACCTCCCGCTGAGCGTCGGGCGCAAGAACCGGGTGCGGATCGCTGCCAACCGGGCCGACATCGTCGCCTGGCCCGGCCCCGCCGGAACACCCACCCCGGACGGCCCCGCCGGCACGCCCGGCTCCGACGGCGCCCCCGGCTCCGACGGCCCGGCCGGCAGCGGCGCCCGCGGCCCCGCGAGCTGGACGGTGCCCGCCGCCCGGACGTTCCCGAACGTCCGGTCCTACCCGTCCGTCACCCGCATCGCCCGGGTGTGGGAGGGCGCGGAGCACACCCTGGTCGCCGCGTACCCGATCAGCGGACGGCGCCACCAGATCCGGGTCCACCTGGCCTGGGTCGGACATCCCATCGAAGGCGACCCGCTGTTCGACCGTGCGCCGGTGACCCGGACGTTCCTGCACTCCTGGCGGCTGTCCTTCGACGCGGCCTGGGACGACGGCCGCAGGACACACGCCGAGGCCACACCGGGGGCGGACTTCTGGTCCTCGCTCGGTGCGGAGGAGGCCGCTGCCGCCGCGGCCGCCCTCACGGCGTCCCCCCTGGCGCCGACACCGACACCGGCGCCGTGACGATCTGACGGAACCGACCCCGGGCCGGCCGGCCGCTCCTGACCGAGTGAGAGTGACGTCTTCCGGGCAGACTGGCCGGGGTGGCGACAACACCGCGACAGCGAAGGCCCAGGGAACCACCAATCCCCTGCTCCGGGCCCGCGCGGTCCGGTGGAATGACGGTGTTCACCCCCTGGCCCCGGTGTGACGGCGTCCCCGGGCTGTTCCGAGGAGACGACCGGACGATGGCGTGGTGGCAGCGCCCGATGGCCGTGCTCGATTTCGAGACGACCGGAACCGACGTGGAGACCGACCGGGCTGTTCAGGTCGCGCTCCTGAAAGTCGGYCCGACCGGGGTGCTGAACCAGCTCTGCCAGATCATCGATCCGGGCGTCRACGTCCCGGAGGCGGCGGCGCGCATACACGGGATCACCACGGAGCGTGCCCGCCGCGAGGGTCGTGATCCCGCCGAGGTGCTCGGCCGGGTCGGCCAGGCGCTGGAGGGCGTGTGGCGCGACGGCATCCCCGTCGTCATCATGAACAGCTCGTTCGACCTGACGCTCCTCGACCGCGAGCTGCGCCGCCACCACGGCCRCGGCCTCGCCGAGGTTGACATGCTCGTCCTCGACCCCATGGTGATCGACCGTGAGCTTGATCCGCGCCGGCCCGGCAAGCGCACGCTGACCGCGCTCGCCACCCACTACCGCGTCCGCCAGGACGGCGCCCACGACGCGCTCGCGGACTGCCTGACCACGGCCAGGATCGCCTGGCGTCTCCCGCGGATGCATCCCGACTGGGCCGCGATGGGCCTGACCGCGCTCCAGGGCTGGCAGGCTGACGCGCACCGCCGCTGGGCCGAGGACTACCAGTCGTACCTGCGCCGCCGCGGCGGGCGGCCGGACGCCGTCATCGACACCAGCTGGCCGTGGCGCCCGCGCGACGTCACCGCGGAAGTCTGAACGGGGCCCGAACGGCACCATCCGCATCGCCACCGTGATCGTGGTCGGCCTGACGTTCCTCCTCGGCCTCCGCAACGTCACCACACTCGACATCCACCTCGGAGTCCCCACCTACATCKCGATCCTCGTCGCACCCGCCGTCGACCTCTCCGCCATCGCCCTCCTCGGCGCACGCCACCTCACCCTGTACGGCGGACCAGCGGGGGCCGTCCGGTCAGCGCCGAACCCCTCATCACCGGCCACTACGGCAAACCTCGTAATTCCGAGCGAGGCCGGCCTGGTCCGGTGTGTCAGCAGCGTTCGATGAGGGGGGCCAGGCCGTCGAGAAGGCGGGCAAGGCCGAAGTGGTAGGCGTGGTCGGGATCGTGGGCGCTGCCGCGTGCCTGGCCTGCGGCCGTGCCGACTCGGCTGGCGAGCGGATAGCGCTGCTCGTCCAGCACGCGGGCCAGGAGGGGGCCGACCCGCGCCCACCACCGCGTGTCGTCACCGTCGGGGCCAGCCGCCGCGCCGGTCGCTTCGTGGGCCGCACGGGCGTTGGCCTGGACGAAGGACAGCAGGTAGGTCAGGCAGTCGTCCATTTCGGTGTCGGAGAGGCCGAGGGCGTCGAAGGCGGACAGTTCATGCTCGTACTTGGCCATGAGGCCCGGTCCCAAGGGAGGGCGCAGGGTGGAGACCTCGGCCGCCCAGGGATGCGCGGCGAACAGGGCGCGGTTCTCGTCGGCGACGGCGGTGAGCCGCTCCCGCCACGGCGCGCCGGCGGTGTCCGTACGCCACATCCGAGCGTAGGCCGCGTCGAGCATCAGGTCCAGCAGCTCTTCCTTGCCCGGCACGTAGGTGTAGAGCGTCATGGGGACCACGCCCAAGGCACGGGCGACAGCCCGCATCGTCACCGCGGCGAGGCCCTCCTGGTCGGCAAGATCGGTGGCGGTCCTGACCACGGCGGCGAGGTCCAGCGCCCGGCTCGGCCSCCGGCGGGATGCCGTCGACGCCTCTCCCCACAGCAGAGCCAGCGTGCGGGCCGGATCACCGGCGCCCGATCGTTCAGCCGTCACGTAGCCATCATCGTCCGCGAAACTTTGTACTATGTATTATGTACTGCGTACAGAGTTATTCGCACCAGGTCTCGGAGGATCCCCCATGAAGATCAGTTCGTTCGCGGTGTCGCTGAACGTCGACGACGTCGCCGCTTCGGCGGCCTTCCTCGCCAGGCACTTCGGCTTCACGGAACTGATGGCGGCCGACGGCTTCGCCTCCCTCGGCCGCGATGACGCCGGCATGAACGTCGTCTACCTGCGTCGCGGGCTGCCGACCCTGCCCGCCGACCAGCGCGACGACCACGCGACAGGGCTGATCCTCGCGTTCGTGGTGGACGACCTGGAGGGTGAACTCGCCCGACTTCAGGGCGAAGGCGTGGCCATCACGATGCCACTGACGGTCGAGGAATGGGGAGAGCGTGCCTTCCAGGTCCGCGATCCCAACGGCATCATCGTCCAGCTCGTCGACTGGAACGGCCCCGGCGGCCACCCCACCACCGAGAACGCCTGACCCGCGCCGGGCATTGCGCTGCCGACCGGCGGTGCGGTGTCTGCGGCAACCCGCCGGACCACGGTTGGCGACCTGCCAGACGGGTTCTGGGCATTCCGGTCCACACCTCGGTCGCGCGCTTTCAGGAATCCTCGTCGCCTCGGCCTTCAGGGGACCGTTCTTCGACAGCTTCGACGAAGACCGAGGCGACGAGGGCGACAGTGCGGTCGCCGTCGTGGGTCAGTTGGCGCAGGACCTCCCGCGCGGCGGTCCCCGGCAGCTCGACCAGCGCCTGGGCCAGGCGTATCCGCACCGCGGAGTCCGCAGCGTGCGCGGCGAGTTCGTCTACCAGCGCGCTGATGATCCGGTCCGCGCAGCCGGGGTCCAGGGACAGCGTTCCCAGGACCTCCGCCGCGTCGACGTCGTTGACGCCCTCGACCACCATGCCGACGAGTACCGGCACGGCCGCGGTCCCGCCGCGCCTGCCCAGCGCCAGCGCGGCGTGCCTGCGCACCGTTGTGTCCGGATCCCCGAGCGCGTCCGCAAGCGCAGCGGTCGCATCCGGGGCCTCGGAGATCTCGGCGATCGCCCGCACCGCGCGCTGCCGGATGCCGACATCCTCCGAGTGCACGCCGGCGGCCAGCGCTGCCACGCCGTCGGCGCCCGATCGGGCGAGCGCCCAGCGCAGAGCGCCCGCGACGTTGGGGTCGGATTCGGCCAGGACCGCCTTGACCAGCAGTTCGGCGGGAACGGACACGCCCTCCGGTCGGGCCAGTACGGACTGCTGCCTGCGCGCAGCGCTGGTCGAGTCGAGCCCCTGGATGAGCTCGACAATGCGCAGGACGTCCTGCCAGCCGGTGGGCGCCGACGCGTCGATCGCGCGGAGCCGCTCGAGCAGCTCCTGTTCCCGCTCCAAACGGTCTTCGGTCCACCGGATGAGATCGCTGACCAGGGCGGACGGTGTGAAGGCCGGATCCTCCAGCGCACGCCCGATCTGCTTGAGCGAGAGCCCGAGGGACCGCAGGCTCTCCACGTGGAAGATCCTCCGGACGTCCTCGGCGGAGTACTCGCGGTAGCCGCCGAGGGTGCGACCGGTCGGTCGCACCAGGCCGAGGGCGTCGTAGTACCGAAGCATCCGGGTGCTCACCCCCGAGTGGCGGGACACGTCGCCGATCAGCAATCCACGGCCTCCACGGCATCCACAGCCCCCGTCGATTCGGTCGTCTCCGTGGGCTCGCCGATCGCCGCGACGCAGGCAGCATTCGAAGGCTCGGCAACCTCCGAAGGCTCGGCGACTCCCGCCGCGGCCGCGGCGGCAGCGGCAGCAGCGGCAGCGGCTCGTTCCGGGCCGAGTGCGATGACCCGCCTCGCCTCATCGATGGCCACGTTGAAACCGGTCTCCGGGTCCCGCAGGAGCAACTCGGTGGCACGGGCATGCGCGGCCACAGCCGGGTCGGGATTCGCCGCGGCCTTCTCCAGGGCGGGCTCGATCACGTCGCCGAGGTCGACGAGTGCCCGGCTCAGGCTCAGCTGCACACTGCGGTCGCCGCGGCCGAGCTGCACAACCAGTTCGTCGGCCAGGGCCTTCTTCTCGCCCTCGGGCACGAGGGCGACCGCGACGCGCCACGCGGTCCGCGCGACCTCGTCGTCGGCGTCGCGCAGCATGTCGCGCGTGATCCAGGCCCACGCACCCTTGTCGCCGATCTTGCCGAGCGTGTGCAACGCCTGACTGCGGGCCTGAGCACGCTCGGAGTCGAGTTCCTGGCGGATCCGGGGCAGGGTGATCCGCGGCGAGAAGCGGGTCAGCGCCCAGGACAGCATGTCTCGCACGAAGAAGTCCGGCTCGACCGCGCACCGCTCGACGAGCGTCTCCAGGAGGCCGGGGTCGGGGTTCGAGCCGACCTCCAGGGCCGCCTGAAGCCGGACCGACGAGTTTTTGGCGCCCAGAGCACTGGCCACGCGGGTGTTCAGCGGGATTCCGCTTGTCGTGTTGATCAGGACCACCTCCGGTACCCAGTGGAAGCCCTATCACCATGTCAAGGTCAAGCCCGTGACCGACGGATCACACGATCGCCTGACCCGGGTGCACCGGCATGGTGGGTGACGCTTGGCGAGGCGCGGCTGGTGACGTGGATGTGAGCGCGTCCTCGGCGGCGAGGCGCTCGCGACGTCGCGTCCCCCACTCACCCAGCGGACGGAGGGCCTCGTTGAGCGATGTGCCGTGCTCGGTGAGGGAGTACTCGACCCGGGGAGGCACCTCGCGATACATCTCGCGGTGGACCAGGCCGTCCTCCTCCATCTCGCGCAGGTGCTGGATGAGCATTTTCTCGCTGACGCCAGGAAGGCCGCGCCGCAGCTCTCCGAACCGCCGGATTCCGTGGTTGTTCAGCTCCCAGAGGATCAGCGACTTCCACTTCCCTGACACCACGTCCATGCCGGCATCGATGCCGCAGACGTAGGGACCGCGCCGCGTGCTCGTCACCATCAGACCCTCCACCTCGCCCCAGCTGGACACTAACTTCCGGGTAAGTATTGAACAAAATAGTAGGTACTTGCCGGTGGGAAAGGTTAGCGGGGAGGGTCGGGACAGCGCGCCAGTCAGACCACCGAGCGGAGCAAGGGACGATTTGATGACGACCCGTACGACCTTCCTGGGCCTGGGCGCGATGGGCAGCGCRCTCGCCGCCGCGGCTCTCGACGCCGGCCGACCCTCCGTGGTGTGGAACCGCACCCCGGGCAGAGCAGGAGCACTCGGCGAGCGCGGCGCCACCATCGCCAAGACCGTCGACGAGGCGATCACCGGCGATGGACTGATCATCCTGTGCCTGCTCGACCATCAGTCGGTGCACGCCGTGATCGATCCGGTCGCCGCCAGCCTGACCGGGCGCACCGTTATCAATCTGACGACAACAACACCGAACCAGGCCCGCGAGCTCGCGGCCTGGGCGACGGAGCACAGCATCACCTACCTGGACGGCACGATCATGGCCGTACCTGAGATGATCGGCCGTCCGGATGCGGTGATCTTCTACAGCGGTGCCGAGGCCGCCTTCGAAGAGAACCGGGAACTGCTCGATCTGTGGGGGCAGAGCGACTACTTCGGGACCGACCGCGGTATGGCCTCGCTCCGCGACATGGCGATGCTCGTCGGGATGTACACGATGTTCGCCGGCTTTCTGCACGGCGCGGCGATGGTCGGTGCCGAAGGGGTGTCGGCTGCCGAGTTCGCCCGACGGCAGACACCTTTCCTCGCCGCCATGACCGGCCAGCTGGCCGGTCTCGCCGCCACAGTGGACGCCGAGGACTACGCCGGGGCGGACCAGCAGAGCCTTGAGTTCACCGAAGCCGCACTGGCCTCACTGGTGACGGCCAGCCTCGAAGCGGGCGTCCATGTCGACGTGCTGCGGCCCGTCCACGACATCGTTCGCCGGCAGATCGCTGCCGGCTACGGTCGGCAGGGCACCGCCCGCATCTTCGAAGAGCTCAGGAAGTCCCGATGAGCGGCGAGGACGGCCTGTCTCCTGTGACGGTCATCGGCCTTGGCCCGATGGGCCGATGGGCCGAGCGATGGCCGCGTCCCTGCTGCGGTCCGGCCATCCGGTGACGGTGTGGAACCGCACCGCGCGGCGCGCCGACGACCTCGTCGCCGGCGGCGCCACGCTCGCACCCACCCCGACGGCCGCGGTCGCCGCCAGTGAGCTGACCATCCTCAGCCTCACCGACTACCGGGCGATGTACGACATCCTCGGCCCGGTCGCCGAGAGTTCGGGGCCCTCCGGTGTTCTTGACGGCAAGGTCCTGGTCAATCTCAGCTCGGATACGCCCGACGCCTCCCGGGACGCGGCGGCATGGGCAGCCAGACACGGGGCGACCTTCGTGACCGGAGGCGTGATGGTGCCCGCGCCCGCTGTGGGCGGCTCCGGGGCGTATGTGTTCTACAGCGGGCCGCGCGCGGTGTTCGACGTCCACGAACCGATGCTCGGACTGATCGGCGAGCCCAGGTACCTCGGGGAGGACCCAGGCCTGGCCCAGCTCTTCTACCAGGCGCACCTCGACGTCTTCCTCACCGCCCTGTCGAGCCTGCTCCACGCGACCGCGCTCGTCACCGCCGCCGGTGTCCCGGCCGCCGACTTCCTGCCCGGCGCGCTGAACATCCTCACCGCTATCCCGGCGATGATCGGAGACGGGTGGGACCTCGCCCGGCGCCTGGAGGCCGGCGAACACCCCGGCGACCTCAGCACAGCGCGGATGATGGGCGCCACAGCAGACCACATCGTGTGGACGAGCGAGAAGGCGGGCATCGACACACGGCTACCCAAAGCCGTCAAGGCGCACTACGACCAGGCCGTCAGCGCCGGCCGCGGCACCGAGAACTGGACCGTTCTCTACGAGATACTCAAAGCTGGCGGCTGAACAACGACCAGAAAAAACGACCAGAACCGTGGTCCTACGACCAGAAGACGCAAGCTGCAGAGGTGCTGCCCGTTTCTCGGACAGGTGACTGTGCTCGGCGTCATGGTTCAGGGCGCCCGGTCGGTACTGCGCCTGGCCGAGCCTCTGCCTTTCGACCTGGAGGTAGGAGACGAGATCGGCGAGCGACTGCTCTCCCCCAAGCGGCTGCACGACCTCCGCCACGGCTCGGCGTCGATCATGCTCGGTGAGGGCATCGACATCACGACCGTCTCGAAGATCCTCGGTCACTCTTCGACGTCGATGACGGGGAACACCTACGCGCATCTGCTGCGGTCGACCGGACAGGCGGCGGCGGAGACGGTCGCCGCGGCCATCCCTCGCAAAACGGTTCGTCCGCACCATGTCCGCACCAGCGCTGGCGAAGGTGGCGGGATCGCGGAGGCGGTTGGCGTTTCCACTGGTAGAGGGGCCGTCCAAGGTGGACGGCCCCTCTCGGCGTCGGTGGAGGTGGCGGGAATCGAACCCGCGTCCTCCGGCCCCGACACAGGGCTTCTCCGGGCGCAGCCTGCTTGTTTTTTCTCAGCCCCGCCGGTCCCGCAGGCAAGCCGGCGCAGGCTCAGTCGCTGTTAGATTTCCCGACCTACCCCGCGACCGGGTGGGACGGTGATCCTCCTGTTGACGCCAGATCCTGGGCCGGAGGAACTCCCAGGCTGACGGCTAGTTGGTCTCTACTCAGGCCGCGAGGGCGAAAGTGGAGCTAGYAGGCTGCGTCTTAGTGGCAGCTGTGTTCTGAACGGATCGTTAACGAGATAACCGCTCATCCTCGGCCCGCTTCCCCTGCCTCGACGTCCGGAGTCGAAGCCGGTCACCCCCTGGTATGTGCCGTGTTGGTGCATGCGTGCTGTTCTGTGCCAGCCGGACCCGCCGACGACTCGCCAGCGTGCCCAGACGGTCCAACGTCGACCGCCGACCACATGTTCCCACACGGCGCCGCGGCTCGACCACCCGATTACGGCTCGGCGCGGCGGCCCGCGGGCGGCACCGCCGCTCGCCCGCGGGCCGGGCGAGCGCACCACCACCGACGGCCGACCGGAACGGGCAGCGAACGGGCGGCGGGAGGACGGAACAGACCAGCCGTCCATATAGTTGAACGTTCAAGACAGAGGCAATGTGATCAGGGGGAACGCAATGGAGATCAAGGAACTGGGACACCTCGTGCTGTACGTGCGCGAACTCGAGCGCTCCGTCGCCTTCTACCGGGACGTCCTCGGCTGGCGGCAGGTCTTCCCCGAGGTTGGCGGGCCGGCCGGTCTGGGCATCCCCGCGGCGGCGTTCTCCTCGGGCCGCACGCACCATGAGCTGCTGCTGATCGAGGTCGGGGCGGACGCGGCCGCGCTGCCGCCCGGTCGGCGCGTCGGGCTCTACCATTTCGGGCTGAAGGTCGGCGACAGCGACGACGAGCTTCGGGAGGCGCTGGAGCGCATCGAGCGGGCCGGTGTGCGGCTCGTCGGCGCGTCGGACCACACGGTCACCCACAGCCTCTACATCTCCGACCCGGACGGGAACGAGATCGAGCTGTACATCGACGTGCCCGGGGTCGACTGGCGCGGCAACCCCGCCCTGATCGCGGCGCCCATCCGTCCGCTCCGCCTCTGAGCGGCCCGGGCGCCGGCGGTCACCGCGCGTCACGGCCCGGGCCCGGCGCGGGTTCAGGACACTGGCCGGGTGCCCCCCGCAGGCGAGCGCGCGACGGGCTCCGAGCGACGGACGGTCGTCCTCCTCCTCGCGATGACCTCGCTGACCGGTCTGGTGGACTCGTTGACCTTCCTGGGGCTCGGCGAGGTCTTCGTGGCCAACATGACGGGCAACGTCGTCGTCCTCGGCTTCTCGCTGGCCGGGGCCACCGGGATCTCCCGGAATCCTGTCGTTGACCTCGCTTGGCTGCTTTGTTTTCGGGGCGCTGGCCGGCGGACGGGTCGGTACCCGGCTCGGCCGGCGCCCCCGGCTCTGGCTGGGAGCGGTGACCGCCGCCGTCCAGACCCGGCTGGGTGGGGGCCGGGGGTCGGGTGGGCCCCGGCAGCTGGCCGGGCCCGTGGTGATGTTCGCGAGCGCCGGCGCCGGCGCGCTGGGTTTCCTGCGCGTGGCGCCGCTGCTGCCGCTGTACGCCGGGCTGACGCTGGTGGCGCTCAACCTCGCGCTCGCCACCGCCGGCTCCGCGTTCAGTCCCTGGCCGGACCGCCCCGGGCCCCAGCCGTCCGGTCCGCCAGATCCGGCGGATCCGCCCGCCCGGCCCGATCCGCCGCATCAGCCCGATCCGCCGCATCAGCCCGATCGGCTTGATCCGCCCGAGCGGCCTGCGTGACGTCGGTACACAGAAGAGCCCACGGCTCGTCCCGCACCCGGGTCATCACCACCGTCATGGTGCGGCCCCCCGGGACCAGGTACCGCCGGGCCGGCATCAGCCGCCGCCGGATGGCGTCCACATCCCCGGCGAGTCCGCGCCGGCGCACGTCGAGTGCGCCGATGCCGGCCTCGCGCACGGCCGCCGCCACCCGGCGCACGTCGAAGGCCATCTCGGCCTCGACCCGCAGCGTCCGCGCGAACGGGGTCGCCAGCGGCCGGTCAGCGCCGAGAAACGCGATCCTCGGGTCGATCTGCCACCCGCCGACCAGGCGGCCGAGCGTGCCGACCAGCCCGGCGCGGGTGACGGCGGGATTGGGGTCGAAGAGGTACTCCCCCGGCGGCCGGACCGGGAGCGGGACGGGCCCGCCACCGCCGCTGTGACCGCCACCCGGGCGGCCGTGGTCGCGGTCGTCACCGACGGGGTCCGGCTCACCGGTCAGCGTCACCACCCGTGGCCCGGTGGTCCCGGGCACCGACCGGTCACCCGGGCCGAGCAGCACCGTCGCCCGCCGGGACGCCGTCGCGAGCGCGGGCGAGAACAGCACGGACTCCTTGAGGCCACGTCTGTCCGCGACGAACTCGATCTCCCAGCCTGGCGGGACGAGCTCCACCGGGAGCCCCGGAGCCGCCTTGACCGCGACGGCCTCGACCCGCTCGGTCAGCCCGAAGCACCAGGCCAGCGGGGGCTCACCGGCGCCGGCGGACATCCGCCGCTCGCCGCCCCGCCGCGCGGGATCGACGAAGACGCCGTCGACACCCGTCAGGCCGACATCCCGGACGTCCGCCGCAAGGGCCTCGACCCCACCGGACCCACCCTCCCACCCGCCGTCCCGGAGCGCGTGCGCGTTGTGGACGGCCATCCGCAGGTGCAGTGGGTCGCGGTCGACGGCGAGGACCGGGTGCTCGGCCGCCAGGGCGAGGAGGTCACCGCCGATGCCGGTGCACAGGTCGGCGAGGCGGCCCAGGCCGGCGAACCTCGCCGCCCGGTGCGCCGCCGCCCGTTCGGACGAGGCCTGCTCCAGCCCATCACGGGTGAAGAACATCCGCTCGGCCTGGCTGAACTTCGCCGCGGCCCGGGCCCGCAGCTCGGCCTGGGCGAACGCGGCGGCGACGAGGTCGGGGGGATGGCCGGCGGCGCGCAGCCGGGAGCCGGCGCGCAGCTCCGTGCCGTCGGCATGCGCCGCGGCCGCCGCGGCGAGCAGCTCCGCTCCCGTGGGGGTCAGCAGCGCGTCGAAGGTGGCGAGCGGACGGGCCGTCTGTTCGCCGTCATGGTCCGGCGCCGCGGGTCGGTCAGACACGGCCCTTCGCCTGCCGGCCCATGATCCGGCTCATCTCACGCGCCGCGTCCCGCTCGGCGAGGGCGTGGCGCTTGTCGTAGTTCTTGCGGCCGCGGGCCAACGCGATTTCGACCTTCGCCCGCCCGTCCTTGAAGTAGAGCGAGAGGGGGACGACGGTGAGGCCGCCCTCACGGGTCTTGCCGATCAGCTTCTCGATCTCGGCGCGGTGCAGCAGCAGTTTGCGCCGCCGCCGCGGGGCGTGGTTCGTCCACGTGCCCTCGGTGTACTCCGGGATGTGCACGTTGTGCAGCCAGATCTCACCGTCGGCGATCTGCGCGAACCCGTCCACCAGCGAGGCGCGGCCGGCGCGCAGCGCCTTGACCTCGGTACCCATGAGGACCAGTCCGGCCTCGTAGGTGTCGAGGATCTCGTAGTCGTGGCGGGCGCGCTTGTTCTGCGCGATCAACTTGCGCCCGGTCTCCTTCGGCACTGCTCCTCAGCCCTGCTTCCCGTCCGTAACGTTCCCGTCCGTCGTCCCATTGTGGGGCGCCGTGTCGTGGGACGCCGTCACACCCGCAGGTGCCGGCGCAGCGCGACGGAGGCCATCCCCGCCGCGGCGGCCACCCCGACGGCGAGCACCACCGCGACCGCCGTCCACACCGCGTCCCATCCGAACAGAGGGAACATTGTCTGATGGGCGAATCGTCCGTCCACCAGATATATCTTGGCCAGCACCAGGACGGCTGCCGCGAGCAGCCCGCCGAGCAGGCCGGCGAGGGCGCTCTCCAGCACGAACGGCGCCCGGATCGTGGCGTTGGTCGCGCCGACGAGCCGCATGATCGCGGTCTCCTTCCGGCGCGCGTGGGCGGAGATCCGGATCATCGTGTAGATCAGCGTGAACGAGGCCACGGCCTGCGCCGCCGCCAGGGCGAAGGCCCCCAGGGTGAACGCGTCGAGAAAGCGGTAGAGCGGCCCGAGGAGGGCACGTTGATCCCGAACGGCCTCGACGCCGTCCCGGCCAGTGTACGCATAGACGATCTCTTCGGCATCCCGGGGATCGACCAGGGTCAGCCGGAAGGAGGCCGGGAGGTCGTCGGGACCGATCCCGGCCACGACGTCCGGGGAGCTCCGGAAGTCACGGCGGAACCGCTCGTAGACGTCCTTCTTGGTCTCGTAGGTGACCTTCGTTACCAACGGGTCGGCGGCGAGCTCGGCGCGCAGCGCGGAACGGTTGGCGTCGGTGAGGCCGTCCCGCAGATCCACGACCACCTCGATCTGGTCGAGCAGGAACCGGTCGACGGTGCGTGCCTGAGCGCGCAGCAGCAGGCCGGCGCCGAGCAGGGCCAGGCAGATCGTCACGGTCACGACCACCGCGCAGGTCATCGCGAGGTTGCGGCGCAGGCTGGTGGCCAGCGCCGCCAGGAGCGGGCCGGGCCGCATCAGCCCGCCGCCCCACCGGCCGGGCGGACGGGCTCGGTCCGCTGGTCGGGGATGGTGACCGGCCCCGCGTCGTAGCCGCCGCGGCGCTCGTCGCGGACGAGCGTGCCGGCGTCGAGCTCCAGGACCCGGCGGCGCATCGCGTCGACCAGGCCGGCGTTGTGCGTGGCCATGAGCACGGTCGTGCCGGCCTGGTTGACGTCCTCCAGCAGCTCCATGATCTCGGAGCCGGTGGCCGGATCGAGGTTGCCGGTCGGCTCGTCGGCGAGCAGGACCCGCGGGCGGCCGACGAACGCCCGGGCGATGGCGACCCGCTGCTGCTCGCCGCCGGACAGCTCGTCCGGGAAGCGTTTCTCCTTGCCGGCGAGGCCGACCAGCTCGAGCACCTCGGGGACAACGGTTCGGACCACATGCCGAGGCCGGCCGACGACGTCGAGCGCGAAGGCGACGTTCCCGGCGACCGTCCGGTCCGGCAGGAGCCGGAAGTCCTGGAAGACGCAGCCGACGGTCCGCCGCAGCTGGGGGACCCTGCGGTCGGGGATACGCGCGACGTCCCGCCCGGCGACCTCGACCAGGCCCGCGGTCGCCCGTTCCTCGCGCAGCAGCAGCCGCAGCAGGGTCGACTTACCGGAGCCGGAGGGGCCCACCAGGAACACGAACTCCCCCACGCCGATCTCGAGGGTGACGTCCGAGAGGGCAGGTCGGCTCCCGGTGGCGTAGCGCTTGGTCACGGAGGCCAACCGGATCATCAGGACCTCCCCATCCTCAGCGCAGCAGACCCATCACGATACGTAGTCGGATGGGCCAGGTCCCGCACCTCGGGGCGCGCGCGTCCGTGGTGGCCCGTCCCGCCCGGTGGCTTACGGCGGCGCAGCGCATCAGCCGGGCGTACCGTGGAGTCGTATCGCGTCCAGCCGGTGACGGACCAGCGTGCGCTGGGCCGTCGGTTGCCGGACCGGGCCGAAGGAGGACGGCATGTGCTGCGATGACCTGGTCTGCKCGAGGTGTGCCGCTCCAGTCGCCGAGGGGCGCTGCCCGGCGTGCCGCGCCGCCCGCGAGTCCCTGCACCACTCCTCGTTCACCGTCTCGCCACAGCTGCTGATCGCCCTGCTCACGGTGCTGCTCGCGCTGATGCTCCTGGCCGGCTACCGCGTCTGAGCCCGCTCGGCGGTAGCGGTCGGCCTGCCCTGGGACGTCGCCGTCCGTAGCGGTGGTCCGGTCGCTCGATGTGGCACACGGGGCCGGGCGGGCACGCTCGGCGGCTGGTGACCGTTTCAGGTGTAGAGCCCGCCCGCCGATACCGCTGTCAGGCCAATACCGCCGTCAGGAGCATCATGCGCGTTCCGTCCGGTGCCCCACGGCTGCTCGCGGCGGTCGTCGCCGTGCTCGCTCTGCTGGTGGGCTGCGGTTCCGCGGGCACGGACGGGCCGGTGGGTGCGGGCGGCCCGGGGGAACCGGAGCCGTCCGCGACCGGGCCCGCCGGTGGAGCCTCGGCTGCGGCTCCCCCGGCCGCGTCCGCGGGCGGCGCGGGCGGGCTCGGGGAACCGTCACCGGTGGTCACCGGTTTAGCGGCGCCGTGGGGCCTGGCGTTCCTGCCCGACGGGCGGGCCCTGGTCGGGGAGCGCGACAGCGGTCGCGTCCTGCTGGTGCCCGCGGGCGGCGGCACCCCGGTGGACATCCTCACACTGCCCGTGACGCACCGTAGCGAAAGCGGTCTGCTGGGCCTCGCGATCTCCCCACACCACGAGACGGACGGCCTCGTCTACGCCTACTACACCTCGGCATCGGACAACCGCATCGCGCGCTTCCGCCTCGACGGCGCCCGCACCGGCGCCGTCGAGGACGTGCTCACCGGTCTGCGCGCCGCGCCGAACCACAACGGCGGGCGAATCGCCTTCGGGCCGGACGGCCTCCTCTACGCGGCCGTCGGCGATGCCGGGAACCCGGGCGCCGCGCAGGACCCGTCCAGCCTGAACGGGAAGATCCTGCGGATGACGCCGGAGGGCGCGGTGCCCGCCGGCAATCCGACGCCGTCCTCGCTGGTCTACAGCCTCGGGCACCGCAACGTGCAGGGCCTCGCCTGGGATGCCGGCGGCCGGCTGTGGGCATCGGAGTTCGGCCAGAACACCTTCGACGAGATCAACCTGATCACCCCGGGCGCGAACTACGGCTGGCCGGTGGTCGAGGGAACCGGTGACACCGACGGCGGCCGCTACACGAACCCGCAGGTCACCTGGACCACCGCGGAGGCGTCCCCGAGCGGGATCGCGATCCGGGACGACATCCTCCACGTCGCCGCGCTGCGCGGGGAGCGGCTGTGGGTGGTGGAGCTCGCCGACGGCCGGGTCACCGGCGAGCCGAAGGCGCTGCTCGCCGGCGAGCTCGGGCGGCTCCGCACGATCGTGACGGCGCCCGACGGCGGGCTGTGGCTGACGACGTCCAACACCGACGGCCGTGGCAGGCCCGCCACCGGCGACGACCGGATCGTGTCGCTGAGATGAGCGAGCGCGTCGCCAGCGCGGCATCCGATCACGACCCGGGCACCGGATGGTCGATGGTCGTTCCAGCCGGCGGCGTCCTGGTCGTCGCGGGCATCCCGGGCGCGGGCAAGAGCACACTGATCCAACGGCTGTACCACGGTGCCCCCGCCCCCGCCCCCGGCCGCGGTGCCGGGCCGGCGGGCGGGCGGGCGGGCGACCCGCTCGTGCTGGATTCCGCGCAGGTGCGGGCCGCGCTGGCCCGGCGGCTCGGGCATCTCCCGTACGCGCTCTACCGACCGGTCGTGCACACCGTCCACTACTGGCGGATCGCGGCCTGGACGGCCGGTCCGCGCCGCAACCTGGTGATCCACGAGTGCGGCACCCGGACGTGGGCCCGGCGCACGGTGGCCGCCCTGGCACGGCTGCGCCACCGTCCCGCCTACCTGGTCTTCCTGGAGACCTCGCCGGCCGCGGCGCTGGCCGGGCAACACGCACGCGGACGGGTCGTCCCCCACCGGTCGTTCCGGCGGCACGAACGGTCGTGGGCCCGGATGCGCGCCGCCCTGCAGGACGGGTCGCTGGCCCGGGAGGGCTGGACGTTCGCGCGCGGGATCAGCCGCGAGGAGGCCGCCCGCCTGACCGAGATCCGGTTCGAGTGAGCCCTGCTCACCCCACCTGACCGGGGCCGTCGTCCCGGGCAGGGCCGTCGTCCGCGCGATCCGGGATGCGACCCACGGCGAGCTGGTCGCGCAGGGCGACGACCTCGCCGATGACGATCACGGCCGGCGAGGAGACGTCCGCCGCCAGCGCCAGCCGGGTGATCTCGCCCAGCGGGCCGGTCACCAGCCGTTCGTGTTCCGTGCCGCCGGCGTGGATCACCGCGGTCGGGGTCTGCGGTGACCGCCCGCGCTTGATCAGCTCAGCGCTGATCCGGGGCAGCGCCGCGACCCCCATGAGCACTACCACGGTGCCGGGACCGGTCGCGAGCGCGTCCCAGTCCGCCGTCGAACCGGGGTGGGACGGGTCGAGGTGGCCGCTGACGATCGCCACGTCCTGGGTGATGCCGCGGTGGGTGACCGGAATCCCGGCCATCGCGGGCACGGCTACCGCGCTGGTCACCCCGGGCACCACCTCGCACGGCACGCCGGCGGCGGTGCAGGCCAGCGCCTCCTCACCGCCCCGGCCGAAGACGAACGGGTCGCCGCCCTTGAGACGGACGACCCCGAGGCCACGCAGCGCCCGTTCCACGATGAGGGCGTTGATCTCGTCCTGGGTGAGGTTGTGGCCGTGCGGTGCCTTGCCGGCGTCGACGATCTCGACGTCCGGCCGTAGCTCGTCCAGCAGCTCACGGGGGGCGAGGCGGTCGACGACGACCACGTCGGCGCGCCGCAGCAGGCGCAGGCCGCGCAGCGTGATCAGATCACCCCGGCCCGGCCCGCCTCCGACAAGCGCTACCCATCCCGCTTGTGCGTCCACGCCCACTCCCCACCTCGCGTCGTCCCACCTCGTGTCGCCCCGCGCCGCGTTGCCCCACCGGGCGTCGCGCCGCGTCACGTTGCGGACCGGGCGCGGTGGCCCGGCCGCGGAGGCCGTGTGGTCAGTGTGCGTCCTGGCCGACCTCGGCGGCGACCGGTCGCCGCACCGGCAGCGGGTGTGACAACTCCGGCCCGCCTCGCGCGATGATTCGGTCGTACAGATCGTCATCGCCGTCGACGACGACGATCTGATCGGGACGGTGTTCCTGAGCCGCGAGCGAATCAAGCGCCCGGATCAGCAGGTCCCATCGCTCGACAAGATGACAGCAGACGATGACCGTCGTTCTGGGCGGCCCGCGCTCACGCAGTTTCCACACCCAGGCGCCACCGGATCGAACGGTAGGCACGCCATCCGGCCCGGAGCCTGCGCCGCGCGGCGAGAGCCGCGTCGCGATGCCCCTCCGTCACGAGCCGCAGAATGTCGGCCGCGCCGACTGACCGGCCGACGATCAGGCGGCTGACCTGGAAACGCGAACGGCTCCGGCGATGGATTCTGTATCCGACCTCGCACGCCGAACCGAATCCGGCACTTTCGACGATTTGTCGGACACCGGGTGAATGGTAACCGAACGGATAGCAGAAACTGTCCGGACGGTGACCGGTCTCCTCCGCGATCGTGCGCATGCTCGCCGTGACGTCGTAACGCGCGATCGCGGGCGGCACGACGTCCAGCTCCACGTGCCGGTGGCCGTGGGCGCCGATCTCGATCCCCCGGTCGGCCAGCGCGGCCAGCGCGGGCCAGTCGAGCAGGGCCAACTCACGCTCGGCGTACGCCTCCAGCCAGCGCGCCCGCTGACCGACGTAGGCCGTCGGTACGTACAGGGTCGCCGCCGCGCCGAACTCGGCGAGAACGGGCAGCGCCCTGGTGACGAAATCCTCGAAGCCGTCGTCGAAGGTCACCGCGACCTGGCGCTCCCGCGGGTTCGCCAGCGCGTCGGACAGGCTGGTGACGGTGTAGCCGTGCTCCACGAGGCTGCCGAGCTGCTCGGCGAAGACCCCCGCGGGCACCTCCCACCTGCGGAAGTCGGCGCTCACCGAGTCACCGATGCTGTGGTACATCAGCACGGGGAGCGCGGACCGGCACGGCGCCGACGGCGAGCCGTCGCCCGGGGAGCTTGTGGGCCACGTTCCGTCCGGCGAAGCCGCCGTGGCCGTCGACATCCCGGTCATCGGTTGTCACGCCCCGAAGCGACTACCGTGAGTTCGGACATTCCACCCGCCGTATCGTCGAAGAAGCTCAGTCGGCAGTACGTGGAACGACAGTACTTCGACCGGGTGTGCCACGAGCGGCAGAACCGCGAATCCACGTGATGCCCCCATCCCGCGCCTACCGACCGGTCCGAGGGAACCACGTCGAGCGATGACGCCAAACGGAGCGTCACTCTACACGCGCAGGGCCGGAGAGCCAATCCCTCGATGTCCACCTCGACAGGGTGGAGGGTAATGGTCCGGTACGCAAACGTGGCCGGCCAAAGATCCGCTTCCCGTGCGGTGACCGATCTGTTCACGCCAGTGAACGGGATTGGCCGGGAAAAGTCCGCAGCTTTCCGACCGATAACGACCGGTGGGATTATCGAATCATGGCCGGAAGCCACGGAAAAGACCAGTCAGCCCTGCTTTTCGGTGGCCCTGCGCCACCTGATCTCACCGTCGATGAAGTCGTCGATATCCCCGTCGAGAACGGCGTTCGTGTTCGACGTCTCGACCTCGGTCCGCAGATCCTTGACCATCTGGTACGGGTGGAGCACGTAGTTCCGGATCTGTGAACCGAAGGAGACATCCTGCGGGCCGCCGGTGAGGCGCTGCTTCTCCGCGGCCTCCTCGGCGCGGCGCCGCTCGAGCAGCTTGGCCTGCAGGACCATCATCGCGGCGGCCTTGTTCTGCAGCTGGCTGCGCTCGTTCTGGCAGGTCACGACGATGTTGGTGGGCAGGTGCGTGATCCGCACGGCGGAGTCGGTRGTGTTGACGCCCTGGCCACCCGGTCCGGAGGACCGGAAGATGTCGATCCGGAGCTCCTTCTCGTCGATGTCCACGTGGTCGGAGACCTCGACGGCGGGAGTCACCTCGACGCCGGCGAACGACGTCTGGCGCCGGTTCTGGTTGTCGAAGGGCGAGATGCGCACCAGCCGGTGCACACCGTGCTCGCTGCGCAGCGTTCCGTAGGCGTAGGGGCACTTGACCTGGAAGGTGGCCGACTTCAGACCGGCCTCCTCCGCCTCGGAGGTGTCGAAGACCTCGGTGGCGTACCCGTGCCGCTCGGCCCAGCGCAGGTACATCCGCAGCAGCATGGCGGTCCAGTCGGCCGCGTCCACCCCGCCCGCGCCAGCCGAGAGCTGGACGATCGCGTCACGCTCGTCGTACTCGCCGGAGAGCAGGGTGCGGACCTCGAGCGTGGAGATGTCACGCGCCAGCGCGGGGAGGTCGGCGGCCGCCTCGGTGAGCAGGTCGTCGTCGCCGAGGTCGAGGGCGGCGATGAGGTCGTCGAGCCTGCGGCGCAGGCCCTCCACCCGGCCGATGTCACCCTTCACGGCGGACAGCCGCCTCGTCACCGCCTGGGCGCGATCCTGGTCGCTCCACAGGTCCGGGTCGGCCGCCTCCTGCTCCAGCGCCTGAGCGCGGCGACGCAGACCCTCGACATCGAGCACGGTCGCGATACCTGTCAGCGTCGCGTCGAGATTCTTGATCTCCTCGGAGAGGTCGACGGCCATGTGACCCAGCCTACCGGCGTGCACGCGGGAGCCGACGAACGGTTGATCCGGGCCCTCCACCAGCCCGCCCGCGGGCTGCCGCGATCAGCCGGCGCCTCGGCCCGGAGCGGCTCTCCCGCGTCTCCCACGCGCGGGACCGGCGGCACCACCGGGCCGGACCCGCACCGCGGTGCCGACTCCGCACCGCCGCGGGACGCACCGCCTCCGCGCCGTCGCGCGGCGGTACCACCGCCCGTCGGCGGTCCCGTCGCGCCGGGACGGACGGTCCGTTGGGACCGCCTTTCGAACCATCGAACACCCCGAGAAGCAGGTCACGGGGAAGAAACATGCAACGGCACGCCGAAATATTCGGTTAACATCGCGGCTCCGAGGTCACATCAAGCGCACTAAATCGAGCGCGATGTTTCCTGGACGGCAACGGGCAAGGTGCGTTCCACATCACGCCCCGCACCCGAACCACTCCCGAGACAGCGCGAAGCGATATCGTCGATTGCATCGCGGCGCGGTGAGAAGCCCGGGTACAGCTGGTGGAGCCTCGGTCCGACTCGGCAGATGGTCCAAACGGATCAGATCCGAACGGATCAGGGCAGCCTTCCGGGCCCACCCGGGCGACGCACGGCGCGGCGGTTCCCAAGCCGGTGGACAACGAGGTCCGCGGGCCCACGGAACCGCCGGGCGACATGGTGCCGGGGGGAGCCCGCGCCGGTTGATGCCTGCACCGCCGCGGGCACCGTTCCGGTGGGTGACGGCATCGTGCACGGGCGACGAAGCCCTGGCGGCGACGAAGCCGCCGAATCGGCCAATGCGTCGAGGATGACGCCGACCCTTCCTTCTCGCGACATCGTGGGTTCTCGCGGCATTGTGGGACGCCAGGTGTTTCGGACAGCGCCGCGTTTTCGGACGGCGGCGCCGTCCGCGACGGCGCCGTCCGACGACAGTGGCAGCGGCCGGCGACAACAGACCTACCGCATCGGCAGCCGGCATCGGTCGGCGGCCACCGGCGGCGCCCCGTCATGGCGCGGCGCCTCCGTCACCGGCGACGGGACATGCAGACGACACAACGGCGACAGACGTGAGGTCAGCGGATATGCGCACTCGCAACAGCCGGCCGCCGACGCCCGGAAGACACCCGAGCGGGCACGGGCGAGCGGATTGCGAACGGAGGGTCCCCTCGTGTCGATTGGCGTCGATCGACGTGCGGTCCTGCTCACGACCGGCGTACTGGCCGTGGTCCCGATGAGCCCCGAGAGCCCGACACCGGCCGCCGGTCACGAGACCGCCTCGAGCCTGCATGACGCGTGCCTCGGGGCACTGCGCGCGGCCGTCGCGAACTACGAGACCGTCGATCTCGCCACCACCGCGTCCACCCTCGAGCCGCTCGAGGAGACCAGTCGGACCATCCCGCAGCAGTACCGGCTGCGGGGGCGCGCCGCCATCGACTGGATGTGGCTGCACGCGGCGGTCACCACCGCTGCCGCCGCCGCCTCGTACGACCGGGGCCGGCACGGCGAAGCCGCGGCCCGCGCCGACCGCGCCGCGTCCCTGGCCCGCGCGGCCGGGGACGGCCCGCTCGCCGCCCGCGCACTGGCACTGCGCGCCCGGGTGGTGCGCCCGCACAGCCCGGCCGTCGCCCTGCAGATCGCCGGCTCGGCCGCGCGGATCGCCGGCCGCAGCCCCACCCGGGCCCTGATCTCGGGCAAGGTCGCCGCCAGCGCCTGTGCCGCCGCCGGTGACGCCGCGGGCGTGCGCGACTCCGTGACCCGGGCCTGGGCCACCATGGCGGAGCTCGGTGAGGACGTGCACGGACGTCCCGGGTTCAGCCTCGACACCTATTCACCTGCCGACCTGGCCCTCGCCTGTGCAGAAGCGCTCACCACCGTCGGCGCGGCCGACGAGGCGGCTCCCTACCTCGACCGGGCCGCGTCGCTCATCGCCCGCAGCGGCCAGACCGGCATGATCGTCTCGGTGCGGATGGCTCAGTCGCGGGCCGCGATCGCCCGCGACTTCCCGGACCGGGACGAGGCGGTCGAGCACGCCTCCGACGCGGTCGCCCTGGCCGCCCGCCGGCCGGCCGAGTGGGTCGCCCGCCTGGTGCGCGACGTCTCCGACCTCGCCGAGATCCGGACAGGTCACGGCTTCGACGATCTCGTGGCGGCCACCGCCGGGTGGATCGCGCTCCCGGCAGCCGCACCGAGCCCCGGCGACGAGACCTGCCACGACGTGGCCCTGCCCCACGCCGGCGGGTCGACGGCCGTCCCGTCGCCGCGCGCCGAGATGATGTCGGGCCGCAAGGACCTCTGAGCCGCGGCCCGGACCGCGGACTCGGCGCTCGGCGGACTCGGCGCTCGGCGGGCTCAGGGCCGGCGAGCTCAGGGCCCGGCGGGCGGTCTGACCAGCGATCGGGCCTGCGCGCCCGCGCGCACCGTCACCGGGCCGACACCGAGGAAACCGACCACCGGCAGCTCCACCGTCCGGCTGCCCTCCACCCGGACGGTCGTCGTGTCGACGAGAGAAGCGTCCAGGGCGGTCCGGCCGGACGGGTCCGCCTGCGCCTCGTACTCGTCGACGGCGTCGACGATGTCCGACAACGGCAGTGCCTCGAAATCCTCGGTGGCGGTGTAGATCGCGTTCTCGTCGATACGCTGTACGGCCGCGAGGGCGGCACCGTCGGCGGCCGACGCGACGGACCGACGGGCGAGATACAGCGCGGACACGTCGGTGACCACCACGGCGAGCATCGCGGCCAACATGAGATATCCCAATGTCAGGATGAGAATCGTCCCGCCGTCACGGTCGACCGGTTCGCGCGCGTCAGCCATCCCATGCTCCCCAGGTGCCATCCGCCGGTCGACGGATTCCCGGGCCGGCCGCGGTACCGACGCCGGCCACCGCCGGGACGTCCGCCGCGCAGAAAACGAGCCGGACATCCACCGCCGTAAAGAGACGTGTCTGGACTTTAACGCCGCGGCGTCACGCACACGGCCCGCACCGGTGTGCCGGGTGTGCGCCGGACCGAGGACGGCAGCCGGATTCCGGCGTTCAGCCCACCGGTCCTATCCACACCGGGATGCCGTTGAGCACGGCGGTACCGGAGAGCGGGTCGATCCGCGAACTGTCGGTGAGAATGTTCGTGTTCACTCCGGGGTGTCCGGCGGCGACCGACATCCGGGTGCCGGCGAGGCCGTGGCCCCAGCCGTGCGGCAGGCACACGACACCGGCCATCATCTCGTCGCTGACCTGCACCCGGACGTCGAGGGAGCCGGCGGTGGACGTGATCCGGGCGGACCCGCCGTCGCGGACGCCGTGGCGAGCGGCATCGTCGGGGTGCACCAGCAGGGTGCAGCGATCTCGTCCCCGGGCCATCGCCGGGACGTTGTGCAGCCAGCTGTTGTTCGTCCGCAGGTGACGCCGGCCGATCAGGGTCAGTCCCGGGCTCTCCGGTGCCTCTGGGGAACCCGGGGTCATGGAGGGCTCGCGGCCCTCAGCCGCCTCGTGGGCGTCGAGGGCGGCGCGCAGGCGGGCGGCGTCGGCCACGATCGGGTCGGGGCACAGCTCCACCGTCGCGCTGGCCGTCCGCAGCATTGCCGGGATCCGCGGCTCGAGCGGTCCCAGATCGATCCCGTGCGGGTTCGCCCACAGCGTGGCCAGGCTCAGCCCGCCGGGCCGCGCACCGAACGCGTCACCGAAGTGCCCGGTGCGAAGCGCGATGTCGAGCAGGCGTTCCGGTGCGCCGTCGCCGTCCACGAGAGCGCCCAGTTCGGCGACGTCCCGCCCGGCGACAGGTGAGCCGGGCTCCGTGACCGCCCGCCGCAGTGCCTCCTCGATCAGGTACTCGTGGAAGGCCGCGACGGCGGTGTCGGTCCAGACCGCGGCATCGGCTGGCCGGGGGTCCTCGACCGGCAGCTCCGCGTCGGTTGTCGCGTCGGCATCGGCCGGCTCGGCGGCGAGAGCCAGTGCGATGAGGGTGAGGCGGGCCAGGATGTCGTGCTCGGCCATCCCGCCCGGGTACGGCGGCAGCGCCGGCGGCGAATAGGTCGCCACGGTGCGCACCGCCAGCGCGCCGAGCGCGAAGTCGTAGTGCCCGACCCGGGCCGGATCAGCCGGCGGCAGCACCACGTCGGCGTGCCGGGACGTCTCGTTGAGGTACGGATCGACGCTCACCATGAAGTCCAGCTGGGCCAGTGCCGCGGCGAGCCTGGCGGAGTCCGGTGTGGAGAGCGCCGGGTTGCCCGCGATGGTGAACAGCGCCCGTAGGCGGCCGTCTCCGGGGGTGTCCATCTCCTCGGCCAGCGCCGCGGCCGGCAGCTCGCCCATCACTTCCGGCAGACCGCGGACGCGGGTGTGCCAGCGCCCGGTGCGCCACCCGCGCCCGCCGCCCCGCCCGCCGGGCACCCGGTCGGCGCGGCCGTGCGCACCCCGACCGAACATGGCGCCGCCCGGGACGTCGAGATTGCCGGTGATCGCGTTGAGGGCGATCGTCAGCCAGCTGGTCAGGGTGCCGAACTCGACCGTGGTCGTGCCCATCCGCCCGTAGACGGCGGCTCGCGGCGCGGCGGCGAGCTCGCGAGCAGTCCGCCGGGTCGTCTCGGCCGGGATTCCGCAGCTCGCGGCGACCCGCTCCGGGGTGAACGGCGCGGCAAGCTCGGCGACGCTGTCCGCTCCGGACAGGTGCGCGGCGAGCGGGCCGGGGCGGACGAGCCCTTCGGTGGCGAGGACGTTGACGATCGCGAACAGCCACAGCGCGTCCGTCCCGGGCCGGATCGGCAGGTGCTCGTCGGCGAGGGCGGCCGTGCGGGTGCGGCGTGGGTCGACGACGACGACCCGCCCGCCACGCGCGCGGATTCCAGCCAGCCGGCCGGGGAAGTCCGGCGCCGTGCACAGACTGCCGTTGGACACCGCCGGATTGGCACCGAGCATCAGCAGGTGGTCGGTGCGGTCCAGATCGGGCACCGGGATGAGCGAGGGGTGGCCGAAGACGAGGCCGCATGCGACGTGCATGGGCATCTGGTCGACCGTGGAGGCGCTGAACACGGCGCGGGTCCGCAGCGCCCGGGTGAACGCCGGCCTGTGCTGGGCGCCGGCCATCGAGTGCGCGTTCGGATTGCCGAGATAGGCCGCGACCACGGCCGGGCCATGGGCGGAGACCACCCGCCGCAGCCCGGCGTGGACGGCGGCGAACGCCTCGTCCCAGTCGACCTCACGGTGCTCACCGGTGGCCCGGTCGCGCAGCAGCGGACGGCGAAGCCGGTCGGGGTCGCCGAGTAACTGCGGCAGGGAGGCTCCCTTGGCGCAGAGGTAGCCACGGCTGAACACATGTTCCGCGTCGCCGCGGGCGGCCGTCACCCGGCCGTCCGTGATCCGTAGCTCCAGCCCACAGGTCGCCTCGCACAGCGGGCAGACCCGCAGGGCAGTCACCGAGCCGGCGGCCGTACCCGTACCCGTGCTTGTTCTCTTCATCATGTCCGGCAGGATCGCATATTCCCGGCGCACATTCCGGGTGGTGCGCCCTGGTGTACGGACGCTTCCGATCAGGCGGATCCGACGAGGAACGAGTACGTGCCGGAACTCACCAACCAATGGCCGTCGACGCGGACGGCTACCACCTCTCGTCTGATCTGGTACCCCCATTTCCTGCCGAGCTGGGGGTCGGTGTGGGTGAGGATGATGGTCGCTTGGGCCTGGTTGCCGGCGATCGGCGTGATTTCCTCAAGCTGTATCTTGAGATTGCCGATGACACCTGGATAACGCTGGATGAAACCCCGTGTGATGTCGCGGTACCGCTCGCCGTTCTGGACGTAGGCCAACCCGTCGTCGATGTTGTCGTCCCCGTCGAATGCCTCGGTGAACGCCGTCGTGATCTCGTCCACGGTGGCCTGGTCCGGCGGCGCGGGGGCGGCTGGCGGGACGGTTGCCACGCCGGCCGGCGGAACGCCCGGATGCGTGGTCGCGCCGGTGGCCGGTCCGGGGAGCGGGCTTCCGGCCGCCGGTGTGATGACGTTCAGCCCACGGTCGGAAGGGAGGTGCCTTTCGACGGCCAGGCCACCGATGATCACCGAGCTCGTGGCCAGCGCCGCCGCTACGAGCACGAGTGCTTTGCGCCGTCCTCGCTGATGACGCGGCGGAGCCGGTGCGCACACCCTGACGGTCAGGTCGGCCGGTGCCACGACGGACCGTGTGGCCCGGTCGAACAGTTCGCGCAGCGTCTGTTCGAAGGCCAGATCAGATGCGGAGGTATACCCGGACCCGGACCCGGAATCGGGGCCGGGGCCGGGGCCGGGGCCGGGGCCGGGGTAAGCGTTGTCGGCCGGCATCAACGCCTCCTCTCGATTCGGACGCGGACATCCCCCAGATGCTGGCTCCCACGCAGCCGGGCCAGCGCCCGTGACGCGTGGGTCTTCACCGAGCCGACGCTGCATCCGAGGATCTCGGCCACCGCGGCTTCCGGCAGGTCGTCGAAGTAACGCAGGACGACCACCGCGCGTTGCCGTTTCGGTAGTTCGCGCAGGGCCCTCAGCACCTGGTCCCGCATCGCCAGATCCGGCATGCCGTCCGCACCGGCCCGTTCGGCCGCCGCGTCCAACGGCTCCTCCCGGAACTGTCGCGACCGCCACCGGCTCGAGGCCGCGTTCACCAGCACACGGCGGACATAGGCCTCCGGAGCGATGATGCGTTCCCTGCCCCAGCGCTGGTAGGTGCGCTCCAGGGCGCCCTGGAGCAGGTCCTCGGCCGCGTGGCGGTTACCGGTCAGCAGAAAGGCCGTCCTCATCAGACGGTCGGCCGAGGCAGTGACGAAATCCTCGAACGACTCGTGGGACGCCTCGTCCATCCAATGCCCCCATTGATTGGCCCGCGCCGCCCAGCACCGCTGCGTGCACGTCGATGGGGCGGCGGCCCGCCATGACGCGAGCCGCCGCCCCGCTGGGCGCGCCGAGGCCGAGAGTCTGCCGGCGGCGGCGCCACGGGTTCTCCGTGGCGCCGCCGCCGGCCGGGCCGGCAGTCACTGGCTCCGGCGGCGCGGCGCCCCCTGGCCGCGCGGCTTCCGGGGAGCCGCCGGTCGACGGGCTAGGCGGGAGCGCTGCCGAGCAGGGACGCGAGCCCCAGCACGCTGTGGTAGGTCTCCTCCGAGACCTTCCACGAGCCGTGCGTGAAGACCGCCTCGCCGGTGCTGCCGATGGAACCGGACCGGCCCTGGTAGGTGTAGGCGACCGTAAACCTGACCGAGGCGTGGTCCTGCGCCCAGAAGTAGATCTGGTTGACGGTGACCCGCGCGCTCAGCCCCGGGTAGGTGGTGCGGAACTTCTCCAGCACGCCGACCAGGCGCTGGCCGTTCTCCACGGCGGCCAGCGGCACCCGCGGCGGAGCCTCGGAGCTGTTGAGACCGACCGCGAACGCGACGCGGATCAGCGGCTCCGACAGCCTCTGCCAGGCCGTCGGCGTCGGCGCCGGGCCGACGGTGAGCGACTCGGCGATTCGGAGCAGGTCGGCCTCGGGCAGCAGGCCCGGCGGGGTGGTCCCGTTCTCACCGACCCGGCCGCTTACGGTCAGCACGACGGACGGGTCGCCTTCCACCCAGGTCATCTCGGAGATACCGCCGCCGCTGGCCAGCAGGGTGACAGCCTCGGTGTCCCGCAGCGCGACCCGTCCACGCTGGCTGCTGGGGTAGTACTGCGCGTAGGCGCTGGCCACGTCATCGAGCGTCGCCTCGGGCGTATCCCGCTGGACTGTCAGACGAACAGTGGTGCCGCCACCCTCGAACGTGCCGATGATGACTTCGCTCTCGATCCGGGTGCTCGGCACGGCGCTGGTGAAGCTGACGCCGCTGGGCAGCCAGCCAACCCTCACCCCGTCCACACTCGGAGCCGGCCTCCCACCGCCACCGCTTCCCGGGCCGGCGGCCGTCGCCGGGCCGGCGACCGCCACGGTCACGAGCCCGGTCAGGGCCAGTGCCGTCAGTCTGCCGAGGGTGCGGGACAGCCGACGTGCCGTGGGACGCCGCCGGGATCCATGGGATCCCTCCTGATTGATCCCTCGCGTCGCGTCATCCGGCGGGACCGTTCGCTTCGAAAGGATGGTGGAAGGGCCGTCGGAACAATCCGTCATTGACGCTCCTGCTCTGGTAGGCGCTGGCCACGGCGGCGCCACGCGCCGAGATAGCCCAGCCGCCGTTCGGGTGTTTCCCCCTCCTAAGAGCGACGGTTGACGTAATTAGGTTGACGCGTTCGACCAAACCTTTCCCCAACACCCGGCGTCACTACACAACAACTCGACAACCGCGAGGGTGCTCCCGGTTACGCAAGGTTCACCCCCATGCGTAGGTCAGACGTTGTCACCGAGATTGTCTCGCCAGCGGGTGGTCCTTAGGTGAAAGCCGGGCGCGCAGACGGAAGGTGGAGGGACACACCATGCCACTGCCGTACCCGTGAGCTGCGCCTTAGCGTGATCCGGGGTGTTCTGGGCGGGGCGCCGCAGCTCGGCGGGGACCGGGCGGCACTGTTTCCCGGCACCGCACTCGGATTCATGTCGGATAATTGTTCGTGGGGCCGTACACCCGGCGCGGCCGAGTCGGCGCCGGTTACCGCGGCCCCAAGCCCCAAGCCCCAAGCCTCAGGCCTCAGGCCTCAGGCCTCAGCGATAACGACGCCGGGAGCACCCACCGCATCCCGCCGGGTCGAGGTTCTCAAATCTGGGCTGGTAGAGCTACGTCGCCGGCCCGGATCGAGCAGCGGGTCCACTTCAGCGTCACGGCGACCGAGGCCGGTGGCCTGAGCGGCGTTGACGAACGGCGAGCCGTGCGAATCCGCGACCGGGTCGAAGCCTCGGGCGGCCGGGTTCGCTTGGACGGCGACACCTTGACGGGCGACCTCCCGGTCTGACGCGGCCCGGTGCCCGGCGGGGTCGTACCCGCGGGCGGGTGCCGTCGCGCGGTTCAGCCGCACCACGGCGGAGGGTGGACGCCACCGGCCCGCCGCCCGGCGCCTACGACAGGATGCCGCTCCAGGCGCCCGTGCGCTCCAGGCCGTCGGCGGTGGCACGCTGGTCACCCTCGCCGCCCTGGACGGGATCACGGACCTTCGGGCGCCGCTCCCCGGACCCGGGCGATAACCGGGCTCGACAGGCGGGAGTGGCCGCAGTGGCGGTTCAGGCCGGAACGCCGGAGGAGCGCTTGACCAGGGCGTCGAAGGTCCGGTCGGGCAGGATCTTGCTGAGGAAGATGAGCGGGCGGGCACCGAAGCCGACGCGGTAGCGGGTGTGGGGTCGGCGGGCGGTGGCTGCCTTGGTGACGGCTTTGGCGATGACGCTGGTCGGTGAAGTCATCCTCGCGTCAGGGCGTGAGCTGGACTCCAGCGACGCAGCCATGGCGTTTGCCTGCTCGGCGTACGGCCCCTGGCCGGAGGTGGTGCGTAGCTTCTCGGCAGCGATCGCGCCCCACTCGGTCCGGATCGAGCCCGGCTCGATGAGCAGGACAGCGATGCCGAACCGCTTGAGCTCCAGGCGCAACGCRTCGCTGAGTCCTTCGACGGCGTACTTACTGGCGTGGTACCACGCACCCATGGGTGTGGCGAACCGTCCACCCATGGAGCTGATGTTGATGATGGTGCCACTGCGCTGGGCACGCATGGCTGGCAGCACCAGCTGAGTCAGATGGGCCAGACCGAACAGGTTGACCTCGATCTGCGCGCGGGCCTCGCGCATCGGGACGTCTTCCAGCGCGCCGTATGAGCCGTACCCGGCGTTGTTGACAAGAACGTCAATGCGGCCTTCAGCGGCGAGGATCTCAGCGACCGCGTTCTTGGTCGAAGTCTCATCGGTGACGTCGAGCGAGAGCGTACGTACACCCGAGGCCGCCAACGCCGTCATCCGGTCGGCTCGGCGAGCAGCGCCGTAAACGATGAAGCCGGCCTCATGGAGTTGACGGGCGGTGGCCTCGCCTATGCCGGAGGAGGCGCCGGTGACCAGAGCTACCTTCTTGGTCATGTCAGTTCCTTTCGCCGTGTCGTGGTGTTGCACTCCGGCCAGGCCGGGGGCGCTGTCCGAGCAGGTACTGGCCGACACCCAATCGGGTCGGGAAGCATCTATCAGACCATCGGTCTCTACCGTAAGAGACCGATGGTCTCCAGTCAAGAGACCGCCGGTCTGTATCGCGTTGTGCAGTTCGAGGTCGGCGCCGCAGGCGGTTCCTGTCGGCCGTCGTCAGTGGCGGGACGTGGGTCCCGACTTCGGGCGCGCACCCTCGAGCCGGCTCAACCGTCGCGGGTGAACAGTGGAGAGCGCGCCCCGCGAGTGCGTTGGACGCGCGACCCGACAGGGCGCGACGCAGGGGCGAGGAGGGTTCGGCGCCGTAGCCGACGGCACAGCTGCGACGATCTTCGTGCCGCGCGCAGGGAGGGGTCCGTGCGATCGATTGCCGTTGCCCGCCAACGGGAGGTGCGCCTCCGACCGGCAGCCCTCGACCCTCGATCGGATCACCGACCCCCCGAAGAGTAAGAGACCGACGGTCTATAGTCAAGAGACCGGCGGTCTCCTAGAATGGGTGGTGTGACAGCTTTCCAACGCGCCAGGAGCGAGGAGCAGCGCACCGTGCGGCGGCAGAGCATCCTCCAGACTGCCGCCACGATGCTCGATGAGATGCCCGTCGCAGCGCTGAGCCTGAACGAGCTGAGCCGCCGCGTCGGACTGGCGAAGTCCAACGTGCTGCGCTACTTCGAGTCGCGCGAGGCCGTGCTCCTCGACCTCCTCGACCACGCCGCCGCCGAACTCCTGGCAGAGATCGACGAGGCACTACAGTCGAACGTCGACCCATCCGCCCCGCCGCACAGCAGAGCCCAATCCATGGCCAGCGCACTCGCCACCTCGTTTGCAACTCACCCGATGCTCTGCGAACTGCTCAGCGCACAGGCCGGAGTGCTGGAGCGCAACGTCTCCATCGAGGTCGCAACCCGGTACAAGCAGGGTGCACGCGACAGCCTGGTCGGACTTGCCACGCTCCTCCAACGCCTACTCCCCGAGCTCAAGGAAGAACGTTCCGCCCGAGCAGCCAGCATGATCATAATCCTCGTGGGAGCCCTGTGGACCCACAGTCATCCCGCCCCCGCCGTCCTCGCCGCCTACGACGCCGATCCGAGCCTGGCATTCATGCACGTTCCTTTCGCCGAGGCACTTGAGCAAACAGTCGCGACCTTCCTGGTCGGCATGCTGATTGAGGGCGCCCACACTCCATAACCGCTGATTCCGAAGGCAGTGTTGCGTTCGGAAGGTCGGAGAAGAGCGTGGAGTCGTTGAATGCCGGGGAGGAAGTCATTGTTGCAGGGCTTCCACTTCCACCGATACTTGCCGCAGTCAGGTGTGAAACGGGGAACTGCGCAGGAGCGCATCAGCGGCGGGACGTGCACCGGTGGCGGCGCGGCGGTGAACGCCTCGTAGGCGGCGCTTTCGCGGGCGAACCGTTCCCGCCACGGCTGTGCCTGGTCGGTGAGTACCTTCAGGACGGCCGGTTGATCCCGATAGGTGCTGGCGAGCAGAATCGCCTTCTCGGTGGCCCTTGACAGCCAGCGTCTGCCGGGGGTGGAAGTCCGGGTGGCAGTGAGCCCGGCTGTTCCCTCCCAGCAATCCGGATCAGCAGATCGCGCAACGTGTTCGGGTGGAGCACGCTGGCGTCGTAGACCACCGTGAAGGCCATCGGTCAGTACATCCCCAGCTCCTGGGTCAGCCCGGTCAGGTCGTCGGCCGCACCCCTGCGCTCCAGGTCGTCGCGGCTCCGGTACTCGTGGAGGTCACGGAACCTGACCCGCCGATGGGTACCGACCAGACAGAACAGGATCTCGCCGGACTCCAACAGCCTGATCGAATAGGGCCGGGACACGGTCAGGAAGTCAGCCGCCTGCTGTGTGGTCACCTCAGCGGAGTCGGGCATGACGTTGATGCGCTTCCCCTCCGTCAGGTACGACGTCGCGCAGCACGACCTGGAGGCAGTATGACCACCACCCCGGCCCGCATCCGGCTGTCCCGCGCCCCGGGGTGGCGCATGCCGACGGGCGCCGAGAAGGTCGACCGGACCACCCCGTGG
>NZ_MAXA01000057.1 GCF_001854695.1 Parafrankia soli | reverse complement strand
CGCACCGCCAGGACGATCACCTCAGGCGGGAACCGGAAGCCCGCGAACGCCGACACCGGAACCGGTGGACAGCCACGATGCCGACGCATCACTCGATCATGACCGATCGGCGGCCGCGGGGCAGCGGACTCCGCCGATGCAACCGAGCCGCCGGTAGACTCCTGGCTATGACCATCGCCAGCCGCATCACCGCTGACCCCGCCATCATGGCGGGTGCGCCGGCGATTCGCGGTACCCGGATCACCGTGTCCGCGGTGCTGGGCCAGCTCGCGGCTGGCTCGACGGTCGAGGAACTGCTCGCCGACTACCCGTCGCTCACACGCGACGACGTGCTCGCAGCTCTCGCGTTTGCCGCGGAGACAATGCCGCAAGAGCGCCCGTTCATCGCCGCATGAAGTTTCTCGTCGATGAGAACCTCTCACCGCGGGTGGCTGAACTGCTGCGTGACAAGGGCATCGACACGACGCACGTCCTCGAGCACGGGCTTGGCGGTTCCCCGGATACCGAGGTCAGCACGTTCGCTGTCACCGAGAGACGTTCGATCATCTCCTCCGACAGCGACTTCACCACTCTGCTCGCGCTCAGTCGCGGTACCGCTCCCTCGCTCGTTCTGCTCCGGTCCGGCGACCAGCTCAAGCCTGACGCGCAAGCCGCCCTGCTGCTGGCCAACCTGCCCGCGCTGGAAGCCGACCTCGAACAGGGCGTCGTCATATCGCTCAGCACCACCCTGTGGGGTGCCAGAACTCGGCCACTGGTGTTGAGCTGGGGTTTTAGGCGGTTTTAGACGGCTCGTTCGTATTCGTTGATCAGGCCGCCGAGGACGGGCTGGCGCTTGATCCGTTCCTTGGTCAGGTCTGCGATGGGGTGGTCGGGCCGGGGTGGTTGAAGGTCGCGGCCGCGGTGGGGTCGCCGTCCGTTGTAGTGGGTCGCGTACTCGGCCAGGACGGTACGCAGATGCCGCTCGCCGAAGATCAGCATCCGGTCGGTGACCTCGGTTCGGATCGTGCGGACGAACCGTTCCGCGTAGGCGTTCGCCCGCGGCGTTCGGGGTGGGATCTTGACGGCGGTGATGCCGGCCTCGGCGAGGACCGCGTCGAAGGAGGCGGTGAACTGGCCGGCCCGGTCACGGACCAGGAACCGGAAGTCGGCGGCCCGGTCACCGAGGTCCAGGAGGAGGTTCCGGGCTTGTTGGGTGGTCCACGGTCCGTCGGGGTGGGCGGTGATCCCGACGATGTGGACGGTGCGGGTACCGACCTCGATGACGAAGAAGCAGTACAGACGCCGCAACGTCACCGCGCAGTCCACGTGGAAGAAGTCCACCGCCAGCATGGTCGAGGCCTGCGTGCGCAGGAACTGCCGCCACGTCGTGTCGGTGTGCCGTTTCGGAGCCGGTGGCAGCCCGAGGGTCTTCAGGACCCGGCGGATCGTGGAGGCGCTCACCCGGTGGCCGAGCTTGAGGAGCTCGCCCTGGATCCGCTGGTAGCCCCACGTCGCGTTCTCGGTCGCGAACCGCTCGACCAGTGCGGCGATCTCCGCGCTGACCGGAGGTCGTCCCATCCGCTGCGGATGGGTCCATTTCCGTGTGATCAGACGGCGATGCCACCGCAGAACGGCCCCAGGGGTGACCAGCCGGTGGGCTCGCAGCGTCGTGGGGAGAAACCTGATCAGTGCGGCGAGGACCGCCCGGTCTGCCCAGTCCCACCGCGGCTTGGGCTGGCTACGGCGCAGCACCGCGACCTCGTGCCGCAACACGAGCAGCTCGATGTTCTTGGACGCTGACGAACGGYAGAGGAGGACCAGCCAGCCGCACACCCGAACGAAGATCAGATAGAGCAGGCGGATGGACATAGCTGACCATCATGCCGCCGGCCCCGTACGGCCGCATCCCCGCAGGTCACAGGCCCAGGCCGACTTCTGGCACCCCACAGGCTGTTCTCCATCACATCCATGATCAGATATGTACCCGGCGCCCCCACACAAGACACGCTCTTAAGAGTTCGCCCCAAGACACTCCATGAACCACCCCGACCTGTGGAGGGCTAGAAGCGGTGCCTGATAACCTTGTCATCGTCGATCAGGGTCAATTGATCGTGGTACTGCCGAAGCCTCAGGTCTGAAGGCGTTGGCCCCACAAGGTCGCGGGGGGCCGGCGCGCGCCGGTCGGGGACAGCCGGAGAGCTCCGCTCAAAGGGAATGGAAAATATCGGAGCCAGGCTGTCAGCAAGACGCGGGACGATGTTACTGAGAGCATCAAGCGCAACGACAAGAAGCTGTCTGTGCTGTGGCGTGAATAGATGGTCAAAGGCGGGCGCTTTCCATGTGGTGCCGCCATGCATGGCATCGTAAAGCACGAGGTCGGCAGACTGAGGAAGTTGGCGCGCTACTGCCGGTATCTGACGGTATCTGACAGCGAGGTCGTAGAATCGTGGCAGCCAGGCAGGCGTCTGTACAGTCGCTTCGCGCAGCGACGCAGACTTCCATTCGATTGGATCCGCACCATTAACGACGTAAGCATGATTCAGAGCCGAGAGCTGTTCACGCATAACGGCATCGGCCAATTCAAGGACCTTCAAAACTTGCCGGTCTCGCGGGTCACCGGTGGCAAGACCTTGCTCAATCTCCCGCTCAAGGCCCACTTCACCCAGCGCGTCAAGGCTTCCAGCTGCGCGGAGAGCAGCTAGGAGCAGCGCCATCAAAACGTCCGAAGCGATGATCGTATTTACCGCCTCCGGCAGGACGCTTGCTGTCCGGAAGACATCGCTGAGGGTCGAGAGAGCGCCAAGTACCTGGTGCGGATCGGCAACAATCGCRTCGTGGCGTAGAAATGTTATGAGCCCCGGAGGGATATCACCGAAGGCCTTAAGCTGTTCACCGGCTTTGCGGTACGGTTCGGCATGCGGGCCCACCCCGATACTCCCGAAGGTTTCAGGCACCCAGGTTTGATCAGCTTCTCGTCGACCGAGATCCTGCCCGCCCATTATAAAAATTCCCAAAGCTCGCGCGAGGTCCCGACCAGAGGCGGTCACGCTTTCACGGACAAGCACGGCTCGATCTGCTCGAACTAGCTTTTTCAGTCCTGCGAGCCACAGCAGGCGGTCCATCTCACCCGATTGGCCCTTCACCGACTTACACTCGGCGATGCTGAGTGTCGGACGTAGACGTGTGTCGAAGTCCAAGGAGAGCACATCAACATCGGTAATCGTCCTGCGTCGCCCAGCAAGCGTCTGATGAACCGGCCACCGCAGGCGAACAAAGGAGCCATCCGTGAACTCTAGACGTCCGTATCGCCGCTCCAGATCCGCACCCTTATCCATACCCTCTTTACCGGCCATACCGACGATGCCCCACTTCCTGGCGCAAAGCAGCCATCAGCCGCGATTGTTCCGCTGGTTTCGTCTGCGACGTGCGCGCCAGCAGTAGACGTGCACGCTCGCCTTCTGGTTGCTGATAGCGACTCTGGTCGATCAGAGAGGCCGCGTGAGAGACGCCAGCCCCGCCATGATCCTCTAAGTACTGGATCGCGTCTTCCGCGATGTCTGGCTGCAGTAGCACGAACTTAGAATATCGGGCAGCCTTCTCCACTCGGACGATGCCCGCAGTCTCAAGCATCGGATAGTCAGTCTCGATGTACGAGRCATCGCCAGCCTCGCCGTTCTGAATAAGCCTTTCAAGGAACTTAGCAGGCGATCTCAGACGATTATCGGCGAATCGATGCGCGAAGATCATCGAGCCGATGAGCTGGCGGACGTGACCGCTCGGATCGGCACCGGTAGGGCGGTCGAAGGTGTTGCGGCTCATGTGCGGCGCAAACAGAAAGTTTCGCTTATCCCCCTTGCTGGTCTCGACGACGCTGCGTAGCAGCAGCCCTTGAGAGACAGCGAAGTCGACCCACCTGCTTTCCGTCGAGGTGACATCGTCCTCGGGGAGCCCGGCGGTGGTGGCGACCTCTTCGATCAGACCGGAGAGGGCGGTCTTCACGCGGCCATCCTCAGCCTGAAGGGCGGCATGGGCGTAATCCGCGTCGGACGCCCAAATATTCGGATTATAAAGCACCGTAGTGCCATCATCGCTGTGTTGGCGCGCGCAGAGGTGCAGCGCCTCGAGGTAGCCGATAGCCCGAACCGCTTCAACCTCAGGCGCCACCTCGACAGCCGCCTCAATGCAGCCAGCCTCGGTCTGCGGCATGAGCGTCGTGGCGTCAAGGATCTTCAGAACCGCCAGCTCGACCGGATCGGGAACCGAGGCGTTCAGCAACGGCTCCGCGAGCTCCAGCAATTGAGGCAGCGGGGGCAGGCGTTCAGACACCACCTGCGGTCGGCCCATCTCGTCGAGGTTGACCTCGACGAGGCCGAATGTCGCCAAGGTTGGCAGTACATCCCTCACCAGACGCCGGCGATCCACACCGGCGTCAGCAGCTATAGCAACGGCACGTTCACCTGTTGTTGTGCCACTTCCACGCAGGCGGACCGCGACCTCGAGGACGGTGCCAGCGAACTCGAGTTGCCCCAGAGCCATCCGGTCCGTCGTCGGGCGATATGTCCTGAGGTGGCGAGTCAGGCCGAGGAGTAGTTCGGCGATGGACAGCATCAGGTGGCTCCGGCTACTACGTCGGGTTGTCTCCTCCATCGTGACAGACAGAGCCGACAGCCCGGCTCCCCCCTCCGCACTCGACCTCAGGGACCACGCAACGGCGGGTTATGCGGTTCGCCAGCGGACTGGGCCGGCGTGGTCTTGGCCGCGAGCGAGAGGGAGGTGCGCCGGGCCGAGCCCCCGCGGTGGCCCGGCGCCTGACCACCGTAGGCCGTGCAGGAAGGCCACGGTGTTGACCTTCCGTGAACGGATCATCTCCGGATCGAACGGCATGCCCGTGAGACCACGGCCCGGCAGTGGGCGGCGGAGAACAGGGTGGCCGCCTACCAACTGTGGCCGGCCGAGGTCCCGGGCTGACGCGGCTGGCCACGGCCACCTGCGTCGCCGTGGGTCCCACCGGGATGGTGCCCACGGCGCGCCCCGGGCACCATCCCGCGGTGTTACGGGACGCGGGTAAGGGCGCCGTACACGTTGACCTCGGCGTCAGCCGGGCCGTCCGGCCCGCTGGTGTCGTCGGGCCGCCAGCGGTGCACGGACTGCACCCAGGGCTCGACCAGGTCGAGGCCGTCGAAGAAACGCTCCACCTCACTGCGGCTGCGGACCGTGGCGGGGATGCCCTGGCCTCGGTATACGTCGTCGGTTGCGAAGTCGGGGGTGACATGAGTGAGTGCCAGGTAGCTGCCGGTGGCGGCAAGGAGACCGAGGAGGTGGGCTGCAACGTCCAGACCTCGGTACCAGACTTCGTCAACATCGCCGACGCCGGCAATCTGCTTCACCAGCACCCAGCGAAGGCCCCTGACGAGCCGCGCCCTATCCTTGCTCCTACACGGTTCACGGGGGGAATACAGTGCGTCGCAGTCTGTTTGTCATGCCCGTCTTCGCGGTCGTGTTCGTTGGGGCCGCGGGATGCCAGGCAGCACCAGTCAACCAGGCCGGGTCGACAGCGGCGATCTCGGCTCAGCCGGCCATGCCCGCGTCGAGCCAAGTGCCACTCGGTCAGTCCGCTCCCACCTCGGTGGTGCCGACGCGATTCACTGGCCTGGAGGGATGCAATGAGGGCAGCGCCGTTGTCCAGCAAGACAAGAGCCACACGGGTCACACCTATCGCTGCACGACCATCAACGGTGCCCAATACTGGCTCCTTTTCGGCGACCCAATCACGCCAACTCCGACGCTCGCCCCCGTGGCCAGCCCGACGTGGCGGCCCCCGTCCCGCGCGCTACCCACCGGGGCGACAGTCGAATACGGACCGACGTTCCCCGACGGAACTCCCCAGACCGAAGTGAATAGCGCCGGATGTTACGAGGGCGCCCGTTACGGGGATAGTTCAGCCGAGGGCACCGGATACACCTACGAGTGCCAAGGCAGCTACGGTAAGTCGCAGAAGTGGGTGCTGGTCGCCGGCTCCGTCCCGACGTCCAGCGCGCCGGCACCAACCTCGACAGCGTCATTGGTTCGATAGCACGCCGCTCACCTTGTCGCTCAAAAGGCAGCCCGCTGCTGTCCTGCTCTACCAGGGGGAGCCAGGGCGCTCCTGGTAGGCGCGGCTGCCGCTGTATGAGCGGCAACGGCAACCGGCCGCTGACGGAAGGCAGCGGCGCCCGATAGCTTCATCGTGAACGATTGTGGCGTCCGCAGTCCGACCAGATGGGAGGGACCCGCGTGCCGATCAGGTCGGTGTTCTTCGACGTAGGCGAGACGATCGTGGATGAGTCCCGGGAGTATGGGACGTGGGCGGACTGGCTGGGGGTGCCGCGGCACACGTTCTCCGCGGTGTTCGGCGCTGTGATTGCCCGTGGGCTGGACTACCGGGAGGTATTCGAGGTGTTCCGGGCCGGATTTGACCTCGGGGTGGAGCGCGAGCGGCGCGCGGCGGCCGGGCAACCGGAGTCCTTCGGCGAGGAGGACCTGTACGCCGATGCTCGGCCCTGCCTGGCGGCGTTGCGCGCCGAGGGTCTGCGGGTCGGCCTGGCGGGCAACCAGACCGCCCGCGCCGAAGTCATCCTGCGGGCGCTGGATCTCCCCGTTGACGTGATCGGAACGTCGGACGGCTGGGGTGTGGAGAAGCCCTCGGTGGAGTTCTTCGAGCGTGTCGTCGCCGAAGCGGGCTGCCCGGCTCGGGAGGTGCTGTACGTCGGTGATCGGCTCGACAACGACATCCGTCCCGCGCAGGCTGCCGGCGTGGCGACTGCCCTCATCCGTCG
>NZ_MAXA01000056.1 GCF_001854695.1 Parafrankia soli | reverse complement strand
GACCCCTCCCACGAGCAGGAGCAGATACCTGCGCATCACCGCAAACCGAGATCGCCACACCTCACCCGGCAGACGTTCACAGACAGCGCACTAGAGGCCACTTTCGATAATTGAAAGTGGCCTCTTCGCCACTCTGGGTGACCATCTGAGCCGCCGGCCCTCCGCCCACCGGACTGAGAAGATTCAACTCATCGGGAATCTCCCCGAGGTCGCCGGAGACAGCCGGGGATTTCGGACGGCTCGAACCGCCGCGGTTGCTCGGAACCGTACATAGAGACGTGGCCGGCGGGGCGTGCCGACTTGATTGGGCCCGCGGCGGGTCCGGTAAGACGTGCGATCTCCTTGTGTCAGGTCTGTGACGTTTCGTGGCGGGTCTGGGATGCTGGGGCGGTGCCAAGGGGGACAAGCCGGCTCGTCCATACCGAGTACGGGCGGCTGTGGTGCTCGGTGTTGTGGTCGTCCGGGTCGCCGCGGTCGTCGGCGGGCTGACGGTGGGCGACCGTGCCGGAGGTGGGACGTCCATACGAGCTGTGCTCCCATGCGTGTGACGCCGACCCGGGTCGTCCTGGCGGACGACGCGCTGCTGTTCCGTCAGGCCATCGCCTGGCTGCTGGAGCAGCACGACTTCCAGGTCGTGGGGCAGGTGAGCGACGCCGACGGGCTGCGTAACGCGGTCTCGGCGCTACGCCCCGACATCGCGGTCATCGACATCCGCATGCCTCCCACCGGCCGGCTGGAAGGGCTGGAGAGCGCGGTGGAGCTGCGCGCCCGGCATCCGGACCTCGGGGTGCTGCTGCTCTCGCACTACCTGGAGTCGCATTACCTTCCGGTGCTTTTTGGCGCGAACGCCCGGGGCGTGGGCTATCTACTCAAAGAGCGCGTGACCGGCATCGAGGCGTTCGTCGAGGCCGTTACCCGGGTCGCGGCGGGCGGCTGCGTTCTCGACCCCGAGGTCGTCGACCTGATGATCGCCGCCCGGTCGCGGCGTGATCCCCTGCACACCCTGACCGCCCGCGAACGGGAGGTGCTCGCGCTGATGGCCGAGGGCCGTTCCAACCAGGCGATCGGTGCGCAGCTGGTCCTCACTCCGAAGACGGTCGAATCCCATGTGCGCAGCATTTTCACCCGGCTCGGCCTGGCACCCGAACCGGACGATCACCGGCGGGTTCTCGCGGTGCTCACCTATCTGCGAGCACATCACTGACCGACGTGTTCAGGACGCGCCGACGACGCGATCAGGCTCGGCTGCCGACTGGCCGTCGAGGTCGGGAAGCTGCAGGACGAGCAGCACGATGTCCGGGATGACGGCGACCGCCGCGGCCAGTCCGGCCCATCCTGTCCGGCGTCACCGACGACCCGGTAGCCGCCGGCCGTCAGGGTGACGCTTGCCAGGGCACAGAAATCCGCGTGGTTATCCGTGAGAAGCGCCGTGGCGGACATTTGTCCGAGGATGCCACTCGAAGCCGGTCCCGGTTTCAGGGCTACCCCTGATGTTGGCCGCTCCCGGAAAGATCAGGCTCATCTTCGTGACCGATCATCCTTCGGGGGAAACAGCGCCCCGTGGGAAAACGGCACCCGCACCGGTCAGCCGGATCGCCGGCCACATCCGCCGCGGCCGGTCCGGTGAACCCGGGCCAGCGCGCCACGGGGGGGTGCGCTGGCCCATCGGGCCAGCGTGGTTCCGCGCGCCAAACGCCCGTTCACTCACAGCCGGGGGGCCTTCCAGTGACGTCTCAGGTGAGCATCGATCTCAGGCCGGGCGTACCGAAGGAAGGCGAGACCCGTGCGGTGGCGGCGAAGCCGAGGAGGCGGCGGCGGAAGGATCGTACCGGGTTCACGGCGGTGGCCCGGGCCGGTCGGCGCCGCGCCGCAGGATTTCTGCTGGCGGTCGTTGTTCTAGTCGGCGCCAGTGCCTGCCAGGCCGAATACAAGCCACCGTTCGCGCCCATCGTGTTCGCCATCGATGAGAACGGCAACATCGACGTCAGCGCGAGTCGTGACCTGGTGACCCCGATCGGCACCTTCACGATCAGCGAATCGGTTGCATTGCCGCGGGACGTCCCATCGGACCGAACCCTGATGATCCTTCGTCACAAGGTCGCCGGTGAGCTGAAGGATGCTTGGTTCACGCTGCTGGCCGCGGTGAACCTGCACTTCTCCGTGGACGGGGCGAACCGACTCGTCCCGCAGGCCGAGGAGAACGTCGCGCTGTTGGAGGTGACCGGCCCGGCGACCGGGGTGGTCGCCGAAGCGACAGACGACGACTCCGGTGACCGTTTCGAGTCCGAGCAGGTCGAGGTACTGCCGGAGGTTCCCGAGGACACGGACCCCTCGGCCACACCGGACGACGGCGGGCCGAGCGGCGGGCCGGGTGAGCCGGGCATCGAGGTGACCCCGGAGACGCTGAGTTGCGATGACTCGGGGTGCGCCGGGACCGTGACCGTGGAAAGCACCGGCACCGGCACGCTGCGGGTCACCTCGACCGAGATCATCGGTCCCGACGCCGATGCGTTCTCCGTGGACGCGGGCTGCGAGGCCGAGCTGCCGCCCGGCGGGCAGTGCACCCTCAGCGTCGGCTACGTGCCGCTGGACAGCGGCGAGGCGGCCGTCGCGACGCTGGTCATCCACCAGAATCTCAGCGGTCCCGCCAACGAGGTGAACCTGGAGGGGAGCGCCGGGACGACGCCGCCCGGCCCGGAGCCCGGCATCGCCGTGACGCCGGAGACGGTGTTCTGCACCAGCTCCGCCTGCCAGCCGGTGACGGTCGAGAGCACCGGCGACGACCCGCTGGCCGTCACGTCCGTCGAGATCGTGGGATCAGACGCCGCCGCGTTCAGCTACACGAGCGACTGCGAGGGCGCGTCCCTGCCGACAGGCGCCCGGTGCGTCGTCACCCCCGAGTACACGCCGCAGGGTGGCACCGAGGCGACGGCCACGCTCGTCATCCACCACAATCTCGCCGGGCCCGCGACCGAGGTCACCCTCTCCGCCTCCTGAACCCGTTTCCGCCCTCGGGCTAGCTGATCCGCCCGGCGGGGGGTGGGCACGGGGCCGGTGGCGCATCGGCGAAGCCCGTGGCCCGGTACTCGCCGGTGGAGTCACGGGCAAGGTTCACCCGGATCCGGGACGCGATGCCGATCTGCCCGGTGGGCAGCGACTGCTCCAGGGTCTCCCGCCCGGTCTCGTCCAGACAGCTGTCCACGGTGACGGCCCCGCCCTCCGGCCCGGGCGAGACCCCGGTGACCAGGAGCCGCAGCGGCCCGCGGACGGATCGGCCCGGGATGGCGCGGTTCTGGTCCAGGATGGTCGTCAGCGTGCCGAAGAAAGATCCGTCGACCTGGTCCAGCAGCGTGCCGAGGGCGGCGCGGTCGCCTTCCTGGGCGCGGGCGAAGGCGTCCCAGAAGGTGAGATGGGCGCGGACCGCGGGGCTGGCGGGGTCCACCCCCGGCCCGGTCGTCATCTGGACGGAGCCCTCGACAACCGGGGCCCCGCCCGCGGCCGGGGCATCCTCCGGGCCCGCGGGCGCCGGCGGTGTTCCGGTTCCGCCCCAGGAAACGAAGGGCGTCAGCGCGGTGACGATCTGACGGTCGGTCGGGGCGCTGAACACCTCCGCGCCGCTCCAGGCGACCTTCACCGAGGTCGGGCACCCCGCGGCGGCCGGGTTCACCGGGACGGTGGCGACGACCTGCCCCGTGTGCGCCGCGCGCACCGTGATCCGGTACGAGGTGCGGAAGAACGGCACCTGCTTCTGGCTGCCGATGTCGAAACGGCAGATGACATCGGTGGGTTCGCGGGCGTCCCGCTCGGCGCACGCGACGAGCTGGGTCTGCGCCGGCCGTGCCAGGAAGGCGTCGCGCTCGGGCTGGCCCACGTCCTGGAGCAGCCGGACGGGGAACGTCGACCCGGTGGGGTCGTTTCCCTGATGCTGGCTGAACAATGCCACCGGATGCGGTGCCGGCCCGGTGTAGGGCGGAGCGGAGGTGAGGGCCACGTTCCCGGCGCAGACGTCGTTGAGGGCACCCATGTCGACCGGCCCGTCGACGGCGCGGACCTCGCCGCCGGCCGAGCCGGCGTCGCCCGACGCGCCCCCGCACGCGGCGAGTCCGCAGACCGCCGCCATGGTCAGTGCGGCCACCGAGAGCACCGCCGTCGCCCGTTGCCGCACGTGCGCCCCTTGTCCCGCGGCCGCCGCCGTCGGGTGGGCGACTGTTTCGTCCGGGAAGATCCCCACCATATCGACGGCGCGGCGACGTCTCGCGGTCAGATCCGGCGCCGGAAAGCGGGGCCGGTGGGGAAGCGGCGATACCGTTTCCGCGGCGGGGTGCTGAGAGTACGATTCCGGCGATGAAGAAGCTGTTTCCGCATGGTCAGAACAGCGTTCTGGTGATGCGGGTGACAAGGGCGGATCGAATCGTCACCGTCAGGGAGCTCCCATGAAAGCCGTACGTGCCGGCAACGGCGGCGTCAGCGTCGTCGACCTCGAGGAGCCGCCCGGCTCCGGTGAGGTGTTGAAGATCGCGGCCGCGAGCATCTGTAGCTCCGACCTCCTGTACATCAGATTAGGCAGCCAACGGATCATCGGGCACGAGCTGGCGGGCGTGCGTGAGGACGGGTCGGCGGCGATCGTCGAGGCGATCATGGGCTGCACGGTGTGCGACCTCTGCCGGCAGGGGCGGTACAACCTCTGCGTGCAGCACACGAAGCAGGCCCTCGGCGCGACCGCCGACGGCGGGATAGCCGAGCAGTTCCGCGTGCCCTCGGAGCGGCTCGTCCCGCTCCCGGCCGGCCTCGACGTCCGCGACGCCCCGCTGGTCGAGCCGGCGTCGGTCTCCTGGCACGCCCTGCGGCTCGCCGGCACCGGGCCGAACACCCGGGTAGCCGTCGTCGGGGCCGGTGCGCTGGGCCTGCTCGCCGTCGCCGGTGCGCGGCACCAGGGCGCACCCGAGATCGCCCTCGACGCGCGTCACCCCCACCAGGCCGAGGCCGGGGAGCGGCTCGGCGCGACGCTCGCCCACGACGGGCTCTACGACGTCGTCGTGGAGGCCGCCGGCTCGGACAGCGGCCTCGACCGCGCGATCGATCTCGTCGCCCCCGGTGGCACGGTGGTCTGCGTGGGGGTCCAGCTGGCAGCCAAGGTCGGGGTCAACTGGAGCCCGCTGTTCCACCGCGAGGGGCGGCTCATCCCCTCCATGGGCTACTGCGCCCATGAGAACGGTCGGGAGATGGAGGACGCGGCGGCCATGCTCGCCAAGGACCCCGAGATCACCCGGACGCTGATCACCCACCGGTTCCCGATCGCCGACGCCGCCGAGGCGTTCCGGGTCGCCGCCGACCGCAAGGCCGGCGCGCTGCGGGTGGTGATCGAGCCGTGAGCACCGTGGGCATCGTGACGGGAGCCGGCCGCGGCATGGGCCTGGCCTGCGCCCACCGGCTCGTCGACCTGGTGGACGTCCTGCTCCTGGTGGACCGCGACCCCGCCGTCGCCGGAGTGGTCGGCGAGCTCACCAAGGCCGGTTCGGCCACCGTCGAGCCGTTCGTCCTGGACATCACCGACGTCGACGGCGTGGAGCGGCTCGCCGCCCGGGTCGCCGAGCTCGGCACGCTGCGCGCCGTCGCCCACGCGGCCGGGATCTCCCCGACCATGGCCGACTGGCGGCGCATCTTCGCCGTCGACCTGGTCGCCACGGCGCAGCTGGCGCAGGCGCTGCGGCCGCTCACCACGGCCGGCACGGCGTCGGTCTACTTCGCCTCGATGGCGCCGATCCTGGCGATCGGTGAACCCCACCCGACCGCCGACGCCGCGCTGGACGACCCGCTCGCCCCGGACCTCCTCGACCGGATCCACGCCGCGCTCGGCGCCACGGTCGAGGACTCGGGCTGGGCCTACTCGTGGGCCAAGCGGGGGGTGCAGCGCTTCGCCCAGCAGGAGGCCGTCCGGGTCGGGCCGCTCGGCGGCCGGGTCTGCTCCCTCTCCCCGGGGATCATCGACACGCCGCAGGGCAAGCAGGAGGCGGCGGAGCACAGCTCCATGCAGGCGCTCGTCGAACGGACCCCGGTCGGCCGCATCGGGCAGTCCGAGGACGTCGCCGACGTGGTCGCCTTCCTCCTGTCGGACCAGGCGCGCTTCGTCAGCGGCATCGACGTCCTTGTGGACGGCGGGGTCGCGGCGGCCGTGCGTGGGCCGGCCGCCGCTGCCGTGAGGTAGCGGGACACCGCCCGAGCCGGTGGATCCTTGACCCGATGGTGAATCCATGACCTACGGAAGCGGGGTGGCGGTGGTGGGCGAGAGCGAGCCCGTCGTCGTAGTCGAGACCGCGGACCGCGTCACGACGGTGACGCTCAACCGGCCCGCCGCGCGCAACGCGCTCAGCCGGGCGCTCACGCACGCGCTGTGGGACGCCGTCGCCGCGGCCGGGGATGATCCCGGCATCGACGCGGTGATCCTGACCGGCACCGATCCCGCGTTCTGCGCCGGGGTCGATCTCAAGGAGGTCTCGGGCGAGGTGCCGCCCTCCGCCGTCCCGCGCGGGCCGGGGGAGGGGCCCGAGCGGTACGACAACGGGCTGTTCCGGTTCCTGCCCGTCATCGACAAGCCGGTCATCGGAGCCGTCAACGGCGTGGCCGTGACGGGAGGCCTCGAGCTGGCCCTGCAGTGCACGTTCCTGGTGGCCTCGGAGCGCGCCCTGTTCGCCGACACCCACGCCCGGCTCGGGATCATGCCGGGCGGCGGGGCCACAGTCCTGCTGGCGCGGTCGATCGGGCTGCGCCGGGCCGTCGAGATGTCGTTGACCGGCAACTTCCTGACCGCGGCGGAGGCGCTGCGGCTCGGCCTGGTCAACCACGTCGTGCCGCACGACGAGCTGCTGGGATGCGCGCGGCGGCTGGCCGGCGACATCGTGAGCAACGACGGGCAGAGCGTTCGCCGGCTGCTGCTGCACTACCGGCAGCTGGCGAACACGGCGACCCTCGACGAGGCGCACCTGGCCGAAGGGCTCATGGCCGAGATGTGGCGGCCCGGAACCAGCCACGTCGCCGCCCGGCGCACCGACGTCACCCAGCGCGGCCGCCAGCAGACCCGCGCCTGACCCGGTCCGCGGTCACCGCGACAGCGATCCGGCACCCGGCGATCCGGCCCCGGCCGTCGGGTGCGGGCCGTCGCGCGGACGACTGTGGCGGTCGGGTGAGTCCGGTGGGATTCACCCGACCGCCACGGTCGGGGCTGATCGGGGGC
>NZ_MAXA01000055.1 GCF_001854695.1 Parafrankia soli | reverse complement strand
TGAACGCGGCGATCAACATCCTTCGGGTCGGGCTGGCCCGTCAGGCCACCGAAGCGGCCTGAGAAGCCGACGGCTCCAGCCGTCGGAGGAGTCACGGTGCCCACGACCTGGCCCTGTCGACCTGCCAGGACGCGGTCCGTCCGTGCACGGGTGCAGTCAGAGCACGGCCAGTCCGGACGCGGATCGTCAGGACACAGATCGTCAGGACACAGTGGGGAACGTCCTGGACGGAGCCCGGCGGATGACGGCGGCGCCCAGCACGGCGACGACCGCGGTCAGGGCGAAGACCACACCCAGCCCGGCTGAGGGTGTCCCGGTGGAGGCTTCGCTGGCCGCGACGGCCACTCCGCCAAGACCTGTCCCGAACGCCGTTCCGAGGTTGTCCGAGAGGGTCACCGAGCTGGACGCCGTGCCGTGCCGCTCCGGCGGCGTCTCGGCGAGGACCAGGCTCACCACCGGCGAATACGCCAGGCCCATCCCGAGCCCGGCGAGCCCCCAGCAGGCGATCGGCACCGCCAGCGGTACGCCGTCCGCCAGGACCAGGGCGAAGCCCGCCGTGCCGGCCGCCACCAGGAGCAGGCCGGAGCGGATCAGCTCCCGCCCCGGGTAGCGCCCGGCCAGCCGCGCCTGCGTCCAGGAGCCTGTTGTCCAGGTCACGGTCGCGACGGTGACCGCGGTGCCGGCGACCGTCGTGGACTGCCCGCGCGCCGCTGTGACGGCCAGCGGGACGAAGGTGTCGGCGCCGAAGAAGGCGAAGGTCAGCAGCCCGCGGGCGGCCACCGCCGCCGCGATGCCGGGACGTGCACGCAGCGTTCCCTCCGGGAGCAGGACGCGCAGCGGCCGGTAGGCGAGCAGCCCCCCGGCGAGAACCGGCGCGATCCCCAGCGGCGACCGGCTCGTCAGCCCGGCCAGGATGAGGCCGGCACCGACGCTCACCCTGATCGCGGCGACGAAACGCCGCGCCGCCCCGCCGGTGGGCGCGGTCGGCGGCGGCCCCAGCCCGCCCAGCGCGCGGACCGTGATCGCCCCGGCCGCCAGCACCAGCGGGAGCAGCCCGCCGAAGACCCACCGCCAGCCGGCGTGCTCGGCGACGAGCGCCGAGGTCACCGGCCCGACCAGCCCGGGCACCACCCAGGCGGTGGACGTCACCGCGAACATCCTGGGCCGCTGCGACTCCGGGTAGGCACGCCCGATCGTCGCGTACAGCACGGCGGGTACCGCGCCGCCGCCGAGGCCCTGCAGGATGCGGCCGGCCACCAGGATCTCCATGGTCGGCGCGAGGGCGGCCACGGCTAAGCCGGCGGCGAACAGCGACAGCCCGACGGTGAACGGGCGCACCGCGCCGACGCGGTCCGTCTCCGCCCCGGCGATCACCACCCCGACGAGCAGACCGAGGAAGAACCCGCTGGTCGTCCAGCCGTACAGGGACAGTCCGGACAGGTCGGCGGCGACCTCCGGCAGCACGGTGACGACCGCCATCGCCTCGAAGGCGATCAGTGTGACGGTGCTGACGAGGCCGATCGTCAGGCCGCGCAGGCTCGGGTCCCACGGGGTGGGTACGCGGCCGGGCTCCTCCCGCGCCGTGGTCACCCCCGAAGCCGTAGGCCGCGGGGGGTCGGGTGGAACCCCGCCCGCTCCAGGGCCGCGCCGAGCCCGCTGCCGACCACCGCGGCGCCGTCGGCCTTCTCCACGGCCAGCCGGCCGAGGGACCCGGCGCGGACCGCCCCGGCCAGGGCACCCACCGCCGGGCCGAGCAGGCCCGGCGCGTCCGACCACGACAGCAGGGTGCGGCCGCCTCGTTCGACGTAGAGGACGAGCTCGCCGTCGACCAGGACGACCAGCGCGCCGGCCTTGCGCCCCGGACGGTGGCCCGAGCCCTCGCCGTCGGCTGCCGGGCGCTTGGGCCACGGCAGCGCGGCACCGTAGGGATTCGCCGGGTCACTGGCCGCGAGCACGACCGCCGCTGCGGCGCCGGTGTCCCCGCGGCGGGCGCCGTAGCCTGGCGGACCCCCGGACCCGGCGGCCGGGAACCGCTCCGCCGCCGCGGCCCCGCCCAGTCGCGCCGCCGCGGCATGGCCCGACCCCAGACCCGGGGTGCCCAGGCTCTGGGCGCCGAGACCGGAGGCGCTGAAGCCAGAGACGCCGAGACCAGAGGCGACCAGGTCGGGGGCGGACCAGGCGGGCTGGTCGGCGGCGTCGCGCTGCGCCCCGGCGATCACGCGGAGCCGGTCGACCGCGCCGGGGACGGCGAACTGCGCGGCCCCCAGCGACTCGACGAAGTAGCCGCGGCGGCACCGCCCGGCGTCCTCGAACGCCGACAGTACCCGGTACACCGCCGCGAATCCGCCTGGCGTGCGCTCGGCGGTGACCGCGCCGCGGGTGACGATGCCGTGCCGGTCCAGGAGGGACTCGGCCAGCGCGTGCGCCCGTCGGGTCGGGTCGGGTTCCCGCTCCGGCAGCAGCGACCACCGGCCGCCGACGGTGGGCGGGCCGGCCCGGCGCGGCATGGTCGGCCGGCCGAACCGCGCCGGTCGGCCGCGCGCCGAGCGCCGGCGCGGCGGCACCGGATGCGCGGGATGCGCCGGACGCCCGGCGCCGAGCTGGACGCGCAGGGCGGCAAGGGTGTCGTTGGTGACCAGACCGGCCCACACCAGATCCCACAGCGCGTCCGCCAGGGCCGTGTCGTCGAGCGCGCCGACCCGGTCGGAGAGGGTCCGGAAGAACAGCGCCTGGTCGCCGGCGAGGGCGTCGAGGATCGCGCGGTGCAGGTCGCCGCCGGCGGCGTCCAGGTCGGGCGGGGGCAGCAGCTCCCCGGCGGAGTCGGCCAGCACGAGGGTGACCCAACCGTCGTTGCCGGGCAGGCCGCCGGCCCCGGCCCACAGCACCTCGCCGGTCGCGCACAGCTCGTCCAACATCGCCGATGAGTAGTCGCTGACCCGGGCGGGCAGGACGAGCTGCTCCAGCGCGCTCGCCGGCACCGGGGCGCCCTGGAGCTGCTCCACGGCGCGCAGCACGCCGTCCACACCGTGCCCGCGGCCTGTCGTCACCGACTGCCAGGCGGGCAGGAACGCGCCCATCGCCCGGGTGGGGACGGCCTCCACCTCCTTGCGTAGCGCCGCCAGGCTGCGGCGGCGCAGCGCGCGCAGCACCCCCGCGTCGCACCACTGCTCGCCCGCGCGGTCGGGGTGGAGTTCGCCGCGTACCAGCCGCCCGGTCGCGGTGAGCCGCTCGAGGGCCCCGACGACCACCGCCACCCCGAGCCCGAAACGGGCGGCGACGGCGGCCGGCTCGAACGGGCCGTGGGTGCGGGCGTAGCGGGAGACCAGGTCGCCGAGCGGATCGCGGACCGGCTCGGTGAACGCCGCCGGCACTCCCACCGGCAGCGGAACACCGAGCGCGTCGCGCAGGCGGCCGGCGTCCTCGACCGGGGCCCAGCGCGCCTCGCCGCCGATCCGCACCCGGATCACCCGCCCGGCGTCCGCCAGCGCCGCCAGCCAGGACGGCGCCACCCCCCGCGCCCCGGCCTCCTCGTCCGTCAGGTCGCCGAGGGCGCGCAGCAGGTCGGCGGTGGACTCGACGTCGTGGGCGTGCCGGTCGGGCACCAGCCGCTGGAGCTCGGCGGTGATCCGCTCCAGCGCCCCGGGATCGATGAGCTCGCGCAGCTCGGCCTCACCGAGCAGCTCGGCGAGGAGCGAGCTGTCCAGGGAGAGGACCTGGGCGCGCCGTTCGGCCAGCGGCGCGTCGCCGTCGTACATGAACGCGGCGACATAGCCGAACAGCAGCGACGAGGCGAACGGGGACGGGGACGGCGTCTCGACCTCGACCACCCGCAGCGAGCGGGCGCCGATGTCGCGCATCAGGCCCACCAGGGCCGGGACGTCGTAGACGTCCTGCAGGCATTCGCGCATCGTCTCGAGCACGACCGGGAAGTCGCCGAAGGTCGAGGCGACCGACAGCAGGTGCGCGCTGCGCTGGCGCTGCTGCCACAGCGGCGTGCGCCGCCCGGGAGTACGGCGGGGCAGCAGCAGCGAGCGGCTCGCGCACTCACGGAACCGGCTCGCGAACAGGGCGCTGCCGCCCACCTCGGCACGGACGAACGCCTCGGTCTCCTCGGGCTCGAAGACGACCAGCTCGGCCTCGGGGGGCTCGGCGGCGTCGGGCACGCGGGCGACGATGCCGTCGTCGGTGTGCATGATCTGGACCTCCGCGCCGTAGCGCTCCCGCAGCCGGGCGCCGATCGCCAGCGCCCAGGGGGCGTTCACCGGCGCGCCGAACGGCGAGTGGACGGCCAGGCGCCAGTCGCCCAGCTCGTCGCGGAACCGCTCCACGACGATGCGACGGTCGTCGGAGAGATGCCCGGCGGCGGCGCGCTGTTCGTCCAGGTAGGTCAGCAGGTTCGCGGTCGCCCAGGTGTCCAGCCCGGCGGCCCGCACCCGGTCGGCGGCGTCCCGCGGGCTCGCCGCGGACAGCTCCCGCAGGAACGAGCCGAGCGCGCGGCCGAGCTCGGCAGGCCGGCCCGGCGCGTCACCGTGCCAGAACGGCAGCCGACCGGGCCGGCCCGGCGCCGGGGTCACCAGCACCCGGTCGGGGGTGATCTCCTCGATCCGCCAGCTCGACGAGCCGAGCAGGACGACGTCGCCGACCCGGGACTCGTAGACCATCTCCTCGTCGAGCTCGCCGACGCGGCTGGCCTTCTCACCGACGAGGAAGACCCCGAACATGCCGCGGTCGGGGATCGTCCCGCCGCTGGTCACGGCGAGCCGCTGGGCGCCCGGCCGGCCCGCGAGGACCCCGGTCGCCCGGTCCCAGGTGATGCGCGGGCGCAGCTCGGCGAAGTCGTCGGACGGATAGCGCCCGGCCAGCATGTCCAGCACGGCCTCGTAGGCGGAGGCGGGCAGGGTGGCGAACGGCGCCGCGCGGCGGACCAGCGCGCCCAGCTCGTCCACCTCGCGGTCCTCGACCGCCACCATCGCGACGATCTGCTGGGCCAGCACGTCGAGCGGGTTGCGCGGGTAGCGCACGGCCTCGATGCGCCCGTCGCTCATCCGCTCGGCCACGACCGCGCACTCCAGCAGGTCGGAGCGGTGCTTGGGCAGCACCACCCCCCGGCTGGCCGCGCCGACCTGGTGGCCGGCCCGGCCGATCCGCTGCATGCCGGCCGCCACGCTGGGCGGCGACTCGATCTGCACGACCAGATCGACCGCGCCCATGTCGATACCCAGCTCGAGGCTGGACGTGGCGACCACCGCGGGCAGCCGCCCGGCCTTGAGGTCCTCCTCGATCAGCATGCGCTGCTCACGGCTGACGCTGCCGTGGTGCGCCCGCGCCACCTCGACCCCGGCCGGCGACACGGCCGAACCGGCGACCCCCATGATCTCCGCGGGGGCGCGGGAGTCCGCGGGGCCGGCGCGCTCGCCGCTCTCCCACCCGTCGGACTCCCAGCCGCCGGTCTCCCGACCATCGGGGTCGCCCGTGGCGCCCGTGGCGTCCGCGGTGGCGAGACGGTCGGCGTACAACTCGTTCAGCCGCGCGCACAGCCGCTCCGCCAGCCGCCGGGAGTTCGCGAACACGATCGTCGAGGAGTGGCCGAGGATCAGGTCGAGCACCTTCTCCTCGACCGCCGGCCAGATCGACGCCCGCGGTGCCGCCCCGGCGGCGGAGCCCTCCGGGACCGCGCCGGCCACCTCGCCGAGGTTCGCCATGTCCTCGACCGGGACCACGACGTCTATATGGAGGGTCTTCGCCGCCGGCGGGCGCACCACGGTGACCGGCCGCGGCCCGCCGAGGAACCGGGCCACCTCGTCGACCGGGCGCACCGTCGCGGACAGGCCGACCCGCTGGGCGGGGACGTCCAACAGGTCGTCGAGGCGCTCGAGGCTGAGCGCGAGGTGGGCGCCGCGCTTGGTGCCCGCCACCGCGTGCACCTCGTCCACGATCACCGTCTCCACGCCGCGCAGCGCCTCCCGCGCGGCGCTGGTGAGGATCAGGAACAGCGACTCCGGCGTGGTGATCAAAATGTCCGGCGGGGTGCGGCCGAACGCCCGGCGCTCGGCCGCCGGGGTGTCACCGGAGCGGACACCCACGGACACGTCCGGCACGGGCAGGCCGAGCCGGGTGGCGGCGGCCCGGATGCCGGTGAGTGGCGCGCGCAGGTTGCGCTCCACGTCGACCGCCAGCGCCTTGAGCGGGCTGACGTAGAGCACCCGGCAGCGGCGGGCCGGATCGGCCGGCGGCGCCGAGCGGGCCAACGAGTCCAGCGACCAGAGGAAGGCGGCGAGTGTCTTGCCCGACCCGGTCGGAGCGACGACCAGGGCGCTTTCCTCACCGGCGACGGCTGCCCACGCGCCGGCCTGGGCCGGAGTCGGCGCCGCGAAGGAGGACGCGAACCATTCCCTGGTCGGGGCCGAGAAGGCGGCGAGTGGGTCCGATGCGGTCACGTGCACCAGTCTGCGTCCTACCCCCGACACAACTCGGCCCACCGACAGAACTTGCCCGCTCCGCGGTTCCCGTGGGACGTCGCGTGCCCGCGCCCGGCGTGACGGTGCCTGCGCCCGGCATCACGGTGGCGGGGCGTCGTGGGGCGCCCGGCGCCCGGCGCCCGGCGTCTGGTGGCCGTGACCGGCACCGGTGCGTCCCGCGCCGGGAGGCCGGGCGGGAGGCCCGTGCACACTGGTCCCGTGCGACTGACCGAGTTCTGGGCGAACATGAACAAGCAGTTCGGCGCGGCGTACGCGGACTCACTGGCACGCGACCATGTGATCTCCGGGCTGGGCGGGGCGACCGTCGAACGGGCGCTGGGCCGGGGCGACGACCTCAAGCAGGTGTGGCGCGCCGTCTGCGACGAGTTCAACGTGCCGGCCCGCGATCGCTGACGCGGCGGCCCGCGCCGCCGCCAGGTTGGCGTCGGCAGGTCGTCGACCGGCTCGTTCGTCGACCGGCTCGTTCGGGCGGTGACGGTCGGCRCCGGACGGCGCGGCGCGGGGCCGAGCGGCCACCCGTGGTGTCAGGGGTATGCGCGCGGCGTGCCGGAACCACCCGTTCGGGTGGGCGCCGGCGTGTCACTATGGCTTCGAACGGATGTTCGGCTAGTGTTGTCCACATGCGCTCAGTTGTCCACAGAGGCCACCCGGCTATCGAAACTGTCGGACCCACCCCCTAACGTCGGATCGTGGCCAAGACTCGACGACCTCAGCCAGGAGTAACTCCAATGGCAGGACCCGACCGCGACAAGGCGTTGGAGAACGCTCTTGCGCAGATCGACAAGCAGTTCGGCAAGGGCTCGGTCATGCGGCTGGGTGACGACACCCGGCCGCCGATCCAGGCCATCCCGACCGGATCCATCGCGCTGGATGTCGCGCTCGGTATCGGGGGCCTCCCT
>NZ_MAXA01000054.1 GCF_001854695.1 Parafrankia soli | reverse complement strand
TCCCGCGCTGAGCAAACGAGAGAGGCAGCCGCTTCCCACCACTCACCCCCTGATCAGAGGGCACTTCTTCTGCAGCCGATGGACTCCCCGCATCCTCACGGGCATCCCCGCCCCCGCTCATCGCGAACCCTCACCGCGCTGACCATCCATACCACCAGTGTAGGGTAACCTAACCTAAATTCACAACAGGTCGGCCTGGACAGGCACCTACCTGATCGGACACTCCCTCCGCCTACTGCATGCGCCCGGACAAGGCTCGACCGACGGTGGAGACCTCGCCACGCCGCGGCCGGTCGGTAGGTGTGAACGTCGACGGACGGCTGGGTAGCCCGGAACCACCAGGTGTACGGAACGCGCGTTCGACTCGGGAAGCGATGCCGCTGCCGGTGTGGTCACGGGGCATCATCCCTGGTCAGGGTCGCATGGCGACCGGTCGAACAGTGATTTCAGGGCCGGTAACCAAGATTCAGCGGTTTTTATTGTGGTGCGTTAGGTCCACCTGGTAGGTCGATGGGTAGGCGCGACGGTGGCGTCTGRCTGAGCGTCTTTTTAGTTGAGGGCGTTCGTGCTCGCGGCGGGGGTGGGTGAGGAGTCGGGGATGGTGGGGAGGTGCAGGACGGAGCCGCCGGTGCCGGTGGCGACGGTCACGTCGACGGGTGCGGGGTTGGGGGTGAGGGTGTCGGCGGCGCCGCCGGAGAGCCGGATGGCGATGCGGTGGCCAGCGGCGAATCGATAGTGGTCCGCGCGGATCTGCAGGTCGAACGTGATGAGTGTGCCGACGGGTGCCGGTGTCGGTGTGGTGTGCGAGGTGCGGTGGCTTGCGCGCAGGAATCCGTTGTTCACCAGGGCTGAGGTGCCATCCGGGGCGATGTCGAGGAGTTCGGCGTAGAGGTTGGCGTCGGGGCCGGACAGGGATGCCCGCAGGGTGAGTGCGGGGTGGCCGAGCATCGACGTCGCCTGGGTGAGCGGGGCGGTTTGGAACGTGGCTGATCCGGCGGGGCTTGCCGGGTCGGCGGGCTGGTGGAACGTGGCGGACCCGCTCGTGCCGCGGTCTGCGGACAGTGTGCCGTCCTGGCTCAGGGACAGCGTCTGCGTCCGGGCGCCATTTTTGGGGTTGTAGTTCGAGACCTCGCGCCAGCCGTCGCCGATACCGGCGGGGCCTTCGTAGCTCACGAAGGTGGGGCGGGTCGGGATCGGGACGTCGGGCAGGTTCTTGACCCAGCGGTCGAACCATGCCAGCAGCAGGCCGGGAGCGAGTCCCTCGGGGTTACACAGGCCCGGGCAGTTGGGGAAGGCGATCGGTGAGAGATGCTGCCAGGGTCCGTAGATCGCCCAGGTCCGGTTGAGAGCACCTTCGATGTTGGCCAGGGTGCCCGATCTGAAGTACTGGTCTTCCCACCCGCCGACGGTGAGCACGGGAACTTTGATCGCGCTGTAGCGGCCGGCGAAGGATCGCTCCTGCCAGTAGGAGTCGAAGGTCGGGTGCTCGCGGTTGGCGGCGTACTCAGCGGCGGCGTCGATACGGCCCTGGCTGAGGAGCTGGGCAGTACCGGGCCAGTTGTCGATGGTCCCGCCCTCGGTGGTCTTGATGCCGCCCGGGTAGATGACATCGTCGTAGAGGCTCGCTGGGGGTTGGAGGGGCGCGATGGCCAGCAGGTGCGGCGCCTGCTCGATGGCGGCGCCGTAGGTGGTCTGGCCGCCGTAGCTCTCGCCGAACATGCCGATGCGCCCGTCGGAGAACGGCTGAATCGCCAACCATTCGATGAGGTCACGGGCGTCTCGGCTGTCCTGGGCCGACATGGCATGCTGCCAGGTCCCACCGGAAGGTCCGGTGCCCCGCACATTGCAGACCAGACCGTTGTAGCCGCGGGTGGCGAAGTACGCAGCCTCGCTCTCGAAGGTGGAGCGGATAACGGCATACGGGGTGAACTCGATCACCAGTCCGGGAAACCGGCCAGCAGCCGGGGCGCCGTTTTTGGCGGGACGCACGAGCGAGCAGTCGAGCTGGGTACCGTCTCCCGCGGGCACCTTCACAGAGGTCCGCGTCGAGTCGAACGTCGCCGGACGGGTGTACGACCACCATGCGTTGGTCGCCGCCGACAGCGGTGCCGTTTCGGTCGGACGCGGGCCACTCGCCGACACCGCTGTGCTGTCCGGGGACGACGCCGAGCACGCGGTTATCGCCATCGTCACCGCCGCCAGCACGGGCCAGAAGCGTCCGCGCCCCCGCGACCGCAGGAATCTCCCGCGCCTCGGCGACACAACCTGTCCGGCGCTCACCGTGGCACCTCGCTCGACACCGTCCGCACCCTCACGGGGGGCGGGCTGGGCATGCGATGGTCCGTCCTGTTAGTCGGCACCGGCGGGYCGGGCTGGTGACCGCGGCGAGCCTCCGCGATCAAAGCCTCTGTCTCGGCTGCGTTCAGCAGATTAGGGTGCGCACGCAGCGGGCTAGCTGCGGCACGTTCAGGGTCGAGAGGGTAGGTCATCGTCACGCTCCGATCAGTGGGAGAAGCTCGACACTGTCCCGCATTACCGGTTCACAACTATCCAGTGCTGCCGGAGTACATCCCCAACCGAGGTCTTCCCGGGCAGGCGGGCTGAGCGCTTTCTGGCCGCATTCTTGCCTGGCATTTGCATGCCTCCCTTGTTTCCATCGATTTTTGCCTGGTCCCGCCATCAGGTCAGCCGACAGGGGTGGAGGGCCGACTACACGGGATTTGGAGTTATTCCGGTTGCCGGACCGGCAGGATCACCATGGGCGGTGCGGCGGGGTCGTGGAACACCTTCTGATCCGCGACGCGGGGGATTGTGGCGATTTCCCGCGGCTCGTTTGGGTCCGGGTTGTGGTTGTAGCGCGGGAACGCGCCGCTGGAGATCTGGACCCGAGTGCGATGGTCGCGACTTAAGGGATACGCCGTCGGCCACGACCGCACCGGCGCACAGGAGATTCAGGTTCATCGCACGCGACCTCCTTCTACTCGGACGTGTTGGCTACCGGCGAGCACCAACACGAGGCGGAGCAGGCGGTCAGTCAATTCCTCGGGATCGATGGGATCGTCGCCGTCGATCAACCAGTCGTTGATGACTGCGGCCGTCCCGCCGGCGAGTAACGTCGTCAGGTCCTCGGCCGTGCCCTGGTCCAGCTCACCGAACAGTTTCCGCACGGCCTGTCTTTGGAACGAGCTGAACAGACTGTTGAGTGCTCTGGTCATGGCGAACGCGCACGATCCGGCCTCCATGGAGACCCGCGCGCTGTTCGGTGAGTGAGACGCTCGTGGGCGGGCATGCTCGACAGGTGTCGAGCATGCCCGCCGCATTCAGACGTCGGGTGTCGGTCCATTCGGTTGTCTGCGGGATGACGGTGCGACGAGGGCGTCGCGCCGCAGGCTGTCGTCGGCTTCCGGCTGCGGCGGTTGCGGGTTCTCGGTGGCCCAGCGCATTGCGGGATCGCTACTTGAGGATGTTGGACTGCGCCGCCACGACCAGGAGATGGCGGGCGTCCTCGGGCAGGAGGAACCCGGCCCGGACCGCGTCCTGGGTCGCGCGGTTCCATGCCGAGACGAAACCGCCGTGGTTGCGGTACAAGGCGGTGAGTTGCTCCGCTGAGAAGGGGACGGTGGCGCCGAAGAGCGGACAGGACGGGGTACCGCTGTTACCGAGTCCGCTGAGCTTGGCCACCGCGGCGTCTACGGCTGGCGTGCGGATACCGCCGAGCACGGTGCCGTTCGCGTCCAGTGCGTACTGGAGGGGCTGAACGCTGATCGTMTCGAGGCGTGGCGCCATAGGAGGTGGCGTGCCGTGGGCGACCCAGCGGTTGAGGCTGGCGATCGCCGCGCGTAGGACGAAAGTCTGTGGTCCACTGTTGATCGGCAGGTTACAGGTGTGGTTGGGGTTCGGTTGGTTCGTCGGATGCAGCATCGAGTCGAACCAGTCCGCGACCGGTTGACGGTCTCCGGTGTCGCTAGCGCCCTGCCGCAGGCCGTAGAGGTCGAAGTGTGATGTGCCTGCGACCTCCCAGAGCCGGTAGAGGGGGGTGTCGGGCCGGCGGGAGAGCAGGCCGCCGGTGTCGTTCTCCGTCTGGAAGAGCAGCACCGGAACGTCGAGGTCGTCACGGATGAAGGTGGGCGCCGGAGCCGGTACGTCCGGCAGCGGAGCCTGGGTCAGGGGTGCGCCGGCGGGGGTGATGCGGCTGTGTACCAGGAAGCCGTCGTAGACGTTCACGAGCGGGTGCGCGGCGTTGATGTAGGTGGTGAGGCGGTGCGCCGACTGCGACTCCCCGACGGCGAGCAGACGCTTGGGTGTCAGTCCGTCGAGCAGCAGGTCGGGGTTGTCGCGGATCGCCTGACCGGCCTGGGAGAACATGTCGTAGGAGTAGCTGTCACCGGGATGCGTCAGGGTGGCGTACCGTGCCGGGTCCCCCATCGGCGGCGCCTTGAGCGCGTTGAGGCCGACGGCCTGCGCGGAGACACCCACCCAGGCGTAGCCGCGCCGGGTCAACTYGGTGTGCAGGTGCATCCAGTCCGGGCTGGCGTCCACTCCCCCGGTGACGTTCAGCCACTCGACGACCACCGTGCCGTTGAAGTCGCGGTCGCGGATCGGTCGGTTCACGACGACGCGCGTCTGGTACGGCTGCTGCGAGGACGGTTGGACCGTCCACTTCCCGTCCGTCGTGAGCGGGGCCGTCGGGGAGTACGCGTCCGCCGTCCCCTCCAGGAAGTACTCCGACTGCGCGTAGCCCACGGAGGCGAGGTCGAAGTTCGTGTGCGCGAACACGACCGGCTTACCGTTTCCCCCGGTCACAGGCCCCATTTCGGCCGGGGACGCGGCATCCGCGTAAGCAGTCCCACTTAACCCGACACATGCTACGAGCGCACACGTCACCCCCAGCATCCGATGTCGAACCACAGCCATTCCCCTCTCGTCTTACGTCAATAGCCTTGACCGGCCTGCACGTCGAGACGTTAATGGCAGATCATGACAAGACCGACAGGTTGCGAAAGCTAGCTCCTGCGGCAAAAGGGTGTCAACCCTCAATGAGGTACAGCCCATGGCGAATCACCATCGCGACCCGACCAGCGACCCTCGCGATCACAAATAGTCGCCAGCCATGCTCTTATGGTTACGAAGCGAGTCTGCCCCTTGGCATGACATGCCACTGTTGACATGAACACGCGCGAGGTGGCACGGTTCCCTCTCAGGGGGCGGGAAGCGACCTAAGGGGAACGATGTCGACGGACCAGTCCTTGCACGAGAGGACGGCGCGCGATCCCGCTTCGTCGGCCAGGTACGCCCCGAGCACGTTCCTGCGTTGGCTGCTCGTGACGCTGTCGTGTGGCGCGGGGGCCGTCCACTTGGTCATGGTCCCCCCGCACGCGCAGGAATCGTTGGTCATGGGCCTGGCGTTCGCTGCCGCGGGTTGGTTCCAGATCGGGTTCGCGCTCGCCGTGCTCGTGGCACCCACGCGTGTCTGGCTGTGGCTGGCTGTTGCCGCGAACCTCGTCTTCCTCACGGCGTGGGCGACCAGCCGTACCGTCGGGCTGCCGGACTGGACGGGTGACGGCGGCACCCGGCAGGCCCGTTCGGCTGACATCCTTTGCGTGGTCTTCGAAGTCGCGATCGTGGTCGGCGCGGTCGCGCTCCTGGTCGAGTCGAGGGTGCTCGAACGCTGGAAGAGCGCGGCGCCGGCCGTGGCCGTCGCGGTCGCCGTCGGCGTCCTCGCGGGCACGACCGCGGTTCTCGTGTCGCCGAGCACAGCCAACCACGCGCATGCATCCGGCGATGAGCATGCCCATCCCACAACCGCCACGGCCCACGGCCACGACGCGTCGGACCCCTCGGCGGCCACCGGGCACGATCACACCGAGAGCACCATCACCTACGACAAGCTCCCCGCGGCGACCAAGGCCGAGGTCGACCAGGTGATCGCGCTGTGGGCGAACAAGTACCCGACCGCCGCCGACGCGGCGAGCGACGGCTGGTTCAACCCGGGCAGGAGCCTATACGGGATCGGCGCGCACTACGTCAGTACCGTCGGCTTCAGTGGCGCCGCGGCGTTCGACATGCTGAACCCAAACATCCTCCTCTTCGACGGTGACGGGCCCGACGCGAAGTTCGCGGGGCTCAGCTACGTGGTCGCTGACGTGCCCGAGGGCTTCACCGGCGACTACGACGCGTGGCACAGCCACCCGTCGGCCTGCTTCGAGGGCGGCAGGGTGTCATCGCTCACGGAGAAGAACTCCGCCGTCTGGCTGAGTGAGAGCGAGTGCACAGCACGAGGTGGGAAGGTACGCCCGCTCGAGAACGACCAGATGATGCACCTGTGGATCGGACCTGAGTACATCAACCGCGCCCCGATCTTCGCGCACGACCACCCCGACCTCTACGACGGCTACAACCCCAAGCGCGACGGCTAACCGCTCCGCCGTTTCCCAGGCAGGAACGGCCTAGGCTGCAAGGAGGGAGCGGGTGCCGGAAAGAGTGTGGGACCGATGGGATGACCGAGTTGACGACCGAGTCGCTTGCCGCGCAGCTGAGGACTAAGCGCTCGGAGATGATGATCTCCGAGTTGGAGGCCGTCGCGCTCCGGCTGTTCGAGGAGCGCGGGTTCGACCAAGTCACCGTCGACGACATCGCCTCCGAAGCACACATCTCGGTGCGGACGTTCTACCGCTACTTTCCCGCCAAGGAAGACGTGCTGCTGGTGAAGATCGACCGACGGAGCCAAGCGCTACAGGCCACGCTGGCGACCCGTGCCATCGACGAGGCTCCGCTGCACTCGCTGCGCCTCGCACTGATGGAGGCAGTGTCGCGGGAGGACCCGGCCCTCARCAGGCGCTGGACGGAAGTGATGATGGCTACCCCGAGCGTGTTGAGGACGGTGCTGGGCGGAATCCAACTGAAGACCCAGAGGGTGATCGCGGAGTTCCTTGGTTCTCGCCTCGGCCTGCCCAGTGACGCTCTGGTACCCACCATGCTGGCCGCGGCAGTCGGCGGCGTCATCCAGACGGCGCAGACGCAATGGTTCCTCGAGGGTGGCGACTTGGTGACGAGGATCTCGGAAAGCCTCGAGGTCCTGGAACAAGGGATCGTATCCGATCCGAGGACCTGGTCTGGTTGATCCACGCTCCCTACGTCCAYGTCCTCCGGGAGATCGATACGGGACACGATCTGATGATCACCGAACCGCGGGCCGTCACTGACGCGCTCCTACAGATCGTGTGGGGTGCCAGAAGTCGGCCTGGGCTGTGAGCAGGGATGATGCGGCGGCGCGGCTGCTGTCGGCATGATGGTCACCTATGTCCATCCTGTGGGGCTCCAGAATCCCGATTTGGGCGGTGACCTGCGCGTTTGCCTGCCGGATGGGGCCTGCGTCGGGCAGGCTGGATGGTCATGGTGTGGTCGCTGCTCTACGCCCTGACACGCAACCGGAATCCGTCAAGCTGTTTGAGGCGAGTTGCTCGCAGATTTAGTTACCCGGCCTGGTCCGACTGGTCTGGCTCGTCACCGTCCTGCTGGGGTC
>NZ_MAXA01000053.1 GCF_001854695.1 Parafrankia soli | reverse complement strand
GCTCTACTCCGGCAGCATCGCCACGGCTACGCCGCAGACTTTCACCGTGGCCTCCCCACCGCCGGAACTACGCGGCTTCGGAGTCGACGACGGACACGAACTGCCCGACCGCCGCGCGCTGCTCACCGACCCCTATCCACCAGGTTTGAGCACGGCTTCGCGCTTACGGAGCTTCGACCACTGGTTCACTTCCGTTACACCTTCTGACCTTGCCGAACAGGCCCGCGCCGTCTGGCAGTCCCGCCGCGACCTGTCTTCGTCGGGGCCGCTTGCCACCCTCCCCAGCGTTCCTCCGGGTCAGGCTGCCCCCTGGCTTCACTAGGCTGCTGCGACAGCCCAGCGGGAGAGGGTCTCCCACCCCTCCTCGATTGTCTCGGCGCCTCGTGGCGCACAGCTCCGCCGCGAAGAAAGCCGACGCCGCTTTCAGGATCTCATTCGMGCGCTTCAGCTCACGAACCTCACGTTCCAGCTCGGCGATACGCGCGGCATCCGGCGTGGTGGTACCAGGACGATTCCCTTGGTCGACCTCAGCCTGATTCACCCACAGCCGCAACGTCGCCGGATGCACATCCAGCCGCTTCGCGACCGTCGAGATCGCACGTGACGCCTCCGCCGGCTGCTCACGACGCATCTGCAGCACAAGCCGCACGGAACGTTCACGAAGCTCATCGGGGTACTTCCTGGGAGCGGGCACGACTCGATCCTCTCAAACGGACCGGTCTCCACCGAACCCGGGGCGGTTCAGGACCGCACTTGATGTGTGCGGCATAGATGGTCAATAATCATTGCCCACATCGGGACAGTAGTTAAAAAGATTTCATACGGAGAGGGAAAGGAAATGCGAGAGTGGAGCCGACGCGCACTTTTGCGCACAACCTTCGCGGCGACTGCGGCGACTTCGTCATGGGTAGGCACGGAAGCTCGCGTGATGGCGTCTCCAGGTGGGGCACCTGTGGCGGGATCGCGGGCATCTAGCGCGGGTTTTCCTGGCCTCCCCAGATCGAAACCAGTGCTGATCCCGGCGCCGCAGCCTTGGCCCGGCCGGGTGGTCTGCAGCGACCGCAGCGGCCTATGCGCTGGTTACTGGCAGTCCTCTCCGTACAGCGTGGTGGGATTTCTGTGGCGAGGAGGTCGTCTCCAACAGCTGCCGGGCGGCAGTCGGCCGACGGCTATAAACGAGCATGGAGTGATAATAGGGGATATTATTGGTCGCTATGATCGGCAGGCATTCTCCTGGGTCGACGGGAAATGGCAACCCCTGGGCTTTTTGGGCGGTACTGACACTATTGGCGGATGGACGAGCTCCGCCGCCGCGGTGAATACCTTCGGGGTCATCGTAGGAACCAGCTCGACCGACTCCGGGAACTCGCACGCCTACCGCTTGACGGCAGGACGGATGCAGGATCTGGGCGCTCTCGGCGGCAGCTACAGCTCCGCGGCCGCGATCAACGATTCAGGCCTGGTGGTGGGCTCGAGTCAGCGCCAGGATGGTTCGACGCACGCGTTCGCCTGGTCGAACGGCAAGATCCGCGATCTGGGAACGTTGGGGGGATCTGAGAGCCAGGCTGTCGCCGTGAACAACGCTGGTCAGATCATCGGGTCCGGCTTGACCGCCGCCGGTGCGTGGCACGCCTTCCTCTGGCAGCGCGGTCACATGACAGACCTTGGGGTGCTGCCAGGCGACGGCGTCAGCGAGGCGGTTGCGCTGACCAGCCGGGGCGAGGTTCTGGTGCGCAGCATCGGGGCGCACCCGCGTGGGTTTCTGTGGAGCGCCGGTCGCAGGATCGAACTCGGGCCCGCGGCGAGCGGCTTCGATCCGGTCGGTCTGAACGAGCGAGGGTTGGTAGCCGGCACGATGTCGACGCCGTCCGGCCCGCACGCTGCGACGTGGTATCGCGGAACTCTCACCGATCACGGCACCCTCGGCGGGCCCTACAGCGATGTGGCTGCCGTGACCGCTGGAAACATGTTGGTCGGTAGCGCGACAACAGCCGATCTGTTTCCCCATGCCGCCGTGTGGCCCGCTAAGCCGGAACAGCCGTGACCGCGGACGGCAAGACCCCGCCCCGCGCCGACCGGGCTCGCCGGACAGACGCGCAGCGCAACGAAAATCGCCTTGTTGAGGCCGCCCGCGAGGTGTTCATCGCGCAGGGCACCGGAGCTCCCCTCAGCATGGTGGCGCAACGCGCGAAGGTGGGGCCGGCGACGCTCTATCGACACTTCGCCAATCGGGAAGCGCTCGTCAACGCCGCCTTCCGGGTGGAGATTACTGATCTCTGCCACATCGCCGACGAGTTGAACGAGAGCCTTCCGCCAGGCGAGGCGCTCAGGGGCTGGCTGGAAGCGGCCACGCGGCACACCGTCACGATGCGTGGCCCAGCATCCGATCAGCACTGGGAACGTCTGTGGAGGGTCAGCTACATCCGCTGGCCCACTGCGGTTTGCCGTGCCGGGGGTGCCGTTCTCGGCCGTGCTCAGGCTGCTGGGGCCGCACACCTGACATCGGCATCGCCGACCTGCTGACGCTGGCCGCCATGCTGCACCTCGATGGCCCGCCGAGCGACGATAGGCGGATCCGGCTGCTGCTCGACTTGCTCGAGACGGGCTGACGCCTGCGCGTTGCGCCGGCGCAGGTCAGGTCTCGCCCACTTCAAGACGTAGCACCAGCGGCCGGGATTGGTCACCCGACAGCGCCGCCCGCGGTGTAAAGAGGGCATTCGATCCCGTGGGTTCTGTCGTAGACCTTCTCGATCGTCGCGCCGTGCCCCTCAGCGAACTCGTACCCGTCCTCGTCCTGACGCTCTAACGCGTCATCCCCACCGACCAGTTCCGAGTACCGGGCGTACAGAACCAAGTCGCAGACCGTCCAACTTCGCCATAAGAAAAGTGTAGTTCGCCCAATCGCTGCACCCACCGGTGCACGGTCACGTGATCGACGTCGACGTCGACGTCGACGTCGCGCTCGGCGAGCAGCTCCTCGACATCCCGGTACGACAGCGCGAAGCGCACGTACCAGCGGACCGCCAGCACGATCACCTCAGGTAGGAACCGAAACCCGGCGAACACTCGCACATCGGAACCGGGGACGGACGGGACGGCGAACCATCATTCGATCATGCCCCGCGAACGCTACAGAGACCGCGGAAACCGTAGACGCAACAGTGCCGCGTTGGGTGTCGACGTCTTGAATCTCCGAGAATCCTACACTTCCGTGGTAGCGCTTAGATTCGGTTTAGCTTCAGGTTCTGTCTGTGGTTGTGCACTCCTCCAGGGAGCGCGCAGTCTCCTGTAGCTCACGACGGGATACGAAAATGCGCGATGAGAAGAACGTGATCCAGACAAGGATGAGAAGGTACCATTTGAAAGTTTTCAGTAGATTGGGACGACGAAAGGTAGGTCGCATTCCCGGCGCACTGGGCCTTGCTGTACTGGTTGTGGTGGCGCTCGTCACGGCCATTGGGCCGACCGTGGCGCCGGCCAGCGCGGCGACGACCATGACCACCATTKAGGACACCGCCGTCGGCACCGGCATCAACCAGGTCACCTACTCGGGAGCCTGGTCGGTATGTACCGGCTGCGGACCCGCCACAGCGAACAGCAGCTTCCGTTACTCCTACGCCAGCGGTGCGACGATCACGGTTCGCTTCTCCGGAACCCAGATCAGCATCTACGGAATCAAGAACCCCCTCGGGGGATTCGCCGCGTTCAGCATCGACAACGGAACACCGACAACGGTCGACACATATGCCAGCGCGTCGGTCGTCGCCCCGCAGTACAGCTCCGCGCCGCTACCCGCGGGCACCCACACACTGACGATCACGAACGTGCATCAGCACAACGCCGCGTCCACTAACTACTACGTCGGCTTCGACCGCGCCGTAGCCGTCGAGGCAACACCACCACCCCCACCCCCGGTGATACCACCACCGACCGTGACCACCATCGAGGACACCGCCGTCGGCACCGGCATCAACCAGGTCACCTACTCAGGAGCCTGGTCGCTGTGCACCGGCTGCGGACCCGYCACCCCCAACAGCAGCTTCCGCTACTCCTACGACTACGGCGCCATCGCCACGATCCGCTTCTCCGGCGCCCAGATCAGCATCTACGGAATCAAGAACCCCCTCGGGGGATTCGCCGCGTTCAGCATCGACAACGGAACACCGACAACGGTCGACACCTATCGCAACGCCTCAGCCGTCACGTTGAGCTACAGCTCCCCGCAGCTCTCCCCCGGCACACACACCCTGACAATCACCAACGTCCACAAGCGGAGCGGCGCCTCCTCGAACTACTACGTCGGCTTCGACCGCGCCGAGATCGGCGACCCCACAGTCATACCGCCCCCACCACCGACGCCACCGGTCACCATCGAGGACACCAGCATCGGCACCGGACCCAACCAGGTCTCCTACACCGGAACCTGGACCCAGTGCCTGGGCTGCGTCACCGTCACCCCCAACAACAGCATCCACACCTCGACCACCGCCGGTGCCGCCGCCACCATCCGCTTCTCCGGAGTCCAGGCCAACATCTACGGAGTCAAGGGCCCCGACGGCGGATTCGCCTCCGTCAGCATCGACGGCGGACCCACCAGCCCGATCGACACCTACGCACCGACCCGGATCGTCACACTGCTCTACAGCTYCGCCCAGCTCACACCCACCACACACACCTTCGCGCTCACCAACCTCGGCCAACACAACGCCGCCTCCACCGGGAACGCCGTCAGCTTCGACCGCGTCGAGGTCCCAGCCGGCACCACCCCCACTCCCGCACCGCCCCTGTACGCAGGACCACGCTCCGGTAAACCATGGATCTCGGGCACCTACCCCGACCCGGTCATGACCCCCGCCAACATCGACGCCTTCTGTAACTGGCGCGGCACCCCCTGCGACTTCGCCCTGCTGTACACCACCCGGAACAGCTGGACAAACGTCACCCAACCCACCGACCTTCTCCAGAGATTTGCCACCTGGCCAGGCCGCCTCATCATCGCGGCCTCACCCTTCCCGGAGAACATCGGCGCCAACAACGCCACCTGCGCCACCGGCGCCTACGACTCCTACTGGCGGACCTTTGGCAACATACTGAACACATACGGCCGCCAGGACTCCATCATCCGGCTCGCATGGGAAGGCAACGGAAACTGGTACCAATGGTCCGCCACCAACCCGACGAACTACATCAACTGCTGGCGACACGTTGTCGACGCCATCCGATCGACCGCCGAACCCGACCCCGAAATCTCCTGGAGCCTCAACGCCCACTACTCACAGAACCCCCCCAGCCACAACGCGATCGACATGTACCCCGGTGACGCCTGGGTCGACGACGTAGGCCTCGACTCCTACGACTTCTGGCCGCCATCCCGAACAAAAGCAGAATTCGACGCACAAGCCAACGCAGTCGGCGGACTCACCTACTGGTACAACTTCGCCACCGCACACAACAAAGCATTCGGCATCGGCGAATGGGGAGTCGTGAGCGGCGCCGGCACAAACGGCGGAGGCGACAGCGCCAACTTCATCCAATGGATGTACGACTGGTTCCTCGAACGCGCCGGAAAAGGACTCGCATATGAATTCTACTTCGGCAACTGCGACCCCGGGAACGTAGGATCCAACCTCAACCGCCCCCTCGGACCCGGCTGCGTCTACCAGAACCCGAACGCCGCCGCGCGCTATCAGCAGCTCTATCGGAGGATATAGCCCTGCGAAGACCTGGATTCAAACCACCGACCTGAGGCGGGACCGGCTCACGGGCAGCGATCCCTACGGGGATCGCTGCCCGTGTCCTACCAGCAGTAGCCTGGCAGCGGGACTGTTTCAAGATCGGCTCTGTCGCACATTCGGTGGTGACTGACAGTTAGCATTTGTGCGACCTGTCGGGTGTGGTGAAGTGCCTGGCAATACAGACATTCGGGGCATCGCCTCCGTGGTGGCCGGCGGGTTCGACGCGCAGCCACGGACACCAGGGAGCCGCCGGAAAATAACTCCGGTCTTTGATCTACGTGGGAGATCGTGGGACGCTCCGGCGCGTGGAGCGGGTTGACGAGGTGGTGTTCGCGGAGAAGTTCACCGTGCTGTTGCCGCATCTGGACGAGCGGCAGCGCCGGCTGGTGCTGGGAGCGGACGCGCGGGCATTCGGGCATGGCGGGATCCGTCTGGTGGCCCGGGCGGCCGGGGTGTCGCAGGACACGGTCTCGCGCGGCGTAGCCGAGCTGGGGGCGGGCGCAGCCCCGACGGGCCGGGTGCGCGCGCCGGGCGCGGGCCGCAAGGCGTTGCGGGAGAAGGACCGGAGCTGGTGGCGGCGCTGCTGGCGCTGGTCGAGCCCGACCAGCGGGGGGATCCGGAATCGCCGTTGCGGTGGACGGTGAAGTCCACCCGCCGACTCGCCGAGCAGCTGACCRCCCACGGGCATCCGGTCGGCGCGGACACGGTCGGCGCGCTGCTGCGCGCGGAGGGGTTCAGCCTGCAGGGCACCTCGCGCACGACCGAGGGCGCACGTCATCCTGACCGGGACGGCCAGTTCCGCTATATCAACGAGCGGGTCAAGGAGTTCACCGCGGCCGGGCAGCCTGTCGTCAGCGTGGATACGAAGAAGAAGGAAGTCCTTGGCGGCTATGCGGTCGCCGGCCGGGAGTGGCACCGCGCCGGGCAGCCGGTGCGGGTCCGTGCCCATGACTTCCCCGAGAAGAACGCCCAGAAGGCAGTGCCCTACGGGGTCTACGACCTGGCCGCCGATACCGGCTGGGTGTCGGTCGGCTGCGACGGGGACACCGCCGCGTTCGCGGTCGCGACCCTACGCCGCTGGTGGGACGGCGAAGGCCGCCACCGCTACCCGGCCGCGACCCGGCTGCTGATCACCGCGGACGCCGGCGGTGCCAACGGCTATCGGGTGCGTGCGTGGAAGAAGGAACTGGCCGACTTCGCCCGCACGGCCGGCCTTCAGATCACCGTGTGCCACTTCCCTCCAGGCACCTCGAAATGGAGTCGCGGTAGGGACCGCCCTTGCGGGCGGCCCCCCGCACAGATCCCAGCGTGCGGGACTACCGCACTGGGCTCCTGCCTCAGGTTCTGGCTGCGAAGCGTCTCTCCGGGAAGGGATGCATCACTCGGACTGGGGGTAGCCATCGAGCCGCGATCCGCCCCATCCGTTGCCAGTTCATCCGGTCACGTTGGCTGYGGCGCCGCAGCGCCTTGAACCAGTGCCGYGTCACCTGGGTACGGAAGGCCGACATCGTGTCGGTGTTGCCGGGCACAGCGTAGTAGGCCATATGCCCACGTAGCACGCTCGCCAAYCAGCGTCCCTGATCCGGGATGGGCGTATGCCGACGACGCTTCAGCTGCTCATTGACCGCCTTCAGCTTCGCCCGCATGCGTTTCGCGATCGTGATGCGCTTGAGCCAGAACGTCCCCCTCCGGGATGTCGCACAGATGTGCGTGAACCCCAGAAAGTCGAACGTCTCCGGCTTGCCCAGACCCCGCCGCTTCCGATCCCGGGCGGCGTACCGCCCGAACTCGATCAGCCGCGTCTTATCCGGGTGCAGTTCCAACC
>NZ_MAXA01000052.1 GCF_001854695.1 Parafrankia soli | reverse complement strand
TTCGTCCACCGGCCACCGACCCCACCGAAGCTCCCCACACCGGCGTGGATCAACCGACCCCAGCAGGACGGTGACGAGCCAGACCAGTCGGACCAGGCCGGGTAACTAAATCTGCGAGCAACTCGCCTCAAACAGCTTGACGGATTCCGCCAAGCACCTCCAGGACATCGACGCCGCACGAACGGACTACGAYCGCGGGCAGCTCAACGCCCACCTCGACGCCTAACCCGTCCCGTCCCGGGTCCGTCCCCGCGATGAAGATGAAGAGGACCTGCGGGGTGCCAGAAGTCGGCCTGGGCCCGTGAGCTGGGCTGATGCGACGGTGCGGCAGCCGGCATGATGGTCAACTATGTCCATCCGCCTGCTGTACCTGATCTTCGTGCGGGTGTGTGGCTGGCTGGTTCTCCTCGGCCGTTCGTCGGCGTCCAAGGACATCGAGCTGCTGGTGCTGCGGCATGAGGTCGCGGTGCTGCGCCGTACCCACCCGAAGCCCCGGTGGGACTGGCCGGACCGGGCGGTCCTCGCCGCGCTGATCCGACTCCTGGCCAGGGCACTGCGAACGCACCGGCTGGTCACTCCCGGCACCGTCCTGCGGTGGCACCGCCGCCTGGTCACACGGAAATGGGCCCACCCGCAGCGGACGGGACGGCCACCGATCAGCCAGGAGATCGCCACGCTGATCAAGCGGCTCGCGACCGAGAACCCGACATGGGGATACCAGCGAATCCAGGGCGAGCTCCTCAAACTCGGCCACCGGGTGAGCGCATCCACGATCCGCCGGGTCCTGAAGAGCCTCGGGTTGCCACCGGCTCCGAAACGGCAGACCGACACCACATGGCGACAGTTCCTGCGCACGCAGGCAGCGACCATGCTGGCCGTGGACTTCTTCCACGTGGACTGCGCGGTGACGCTGCGGCGTCTGTACTGCTTCTTTGCCATCGAGGTCGGCTCCCGCACCGTCCATATCCTCGGGGTCACCGCCCACCCGGACGGGCCCTGGACCACCCAGYAGATCCGCAACCTTGTGATGGACCTCGGTGAGCGGGCGGTCGACTTCCAGTTCCTGATCCACGACCGTGCGGGGCAGTTCACCGCGTCGTTCGACGCGGTCCTCGCCGACGCCGGCATCACCACGGTCAGGATCCCACCCCGAACCCCCCGCGCGAACGCCTACGCGGAACGGTTCGTCCGCACCGTCCGGACGGAAGCCACCGACCGGATGCTGATCTTCGGTGAACGGCACCTGCGCACCGTCCTGGCCGAGTACGCACGGCACTACAACGGACGACGCCCGCACCGCGCGCTCCGCCTTCAACCACCCCGGCCCGACCATCCAATCGCCGACGTCACGACGGCACGGATCAAGCACCGACCCGTCCTCGGTGGCCTGATCAACGAATACGAACGAGCCGCCTAAAAGACCAGATCAACGCCGGTGGCCGAGTTCTGGCACCCCACAGGGTCACGCAGCAAACCCGTAACCTGCCCATAGCTCTGGGTGAGCGGGCGAGACGGTTCCGGTTCCTCATCCGTGACCGCGACACGAAGTTCACCGCAGCCTTCGACACCGTCTTCACCACCGACAACATCGATATCGTGCGGACACCCACGCGGACCCCGGTCGCGAACGCTTTCGCGGAACGCCGGGTCGGTACCGTCCGCCGCGAATGCCTCGACCACCTCCTCATCCTCGGCGAACAACACGCCACCGCCGTCCTCACCGCCTACATCGACCACTACAACCAGCACCGGCCCCACCGGTCACTCCAACAACAGGCACCGCTCAGCACCGGCACCAGCCCACCGCCCGAGCCCGGCACCTCGGCCGTCCGACATGATCGGCTCGGCGGGCTCATCCACGAATACCGGCAGGCCGCATAACTCGAACCCAGTTTCCGGCACCCACAGGCGTTTCGTCGCGCCCAGCGAGTCCATCATCCGACGTGTTCTCGAGAAAACAGACGCAGCAGCGCTCGACCTCGCCGTCGGCGCGTGGCTGTTCGCGAGAGCCACCCGGGACGACGACGGCGACCTCGTGATCGCGCTCGACGGCAAGGTGCTGCGCGGAGCCTGGACCGGCGAGAACCAGCAGGTCACTCTCTTCTCCGCCATGTTCCACCGGGAGGGCGTCGTCGTCGCCCAGACCCAGGTACCCGACGGCACCAACGAGATCACCCAGGTGGAGAACCTGCTCGAGAACATCGCCATCACCCCTGGCCAGACCATCGTCACCCTCGACGCCGCCCACACCCAGCGCGAGACCGCCCTCTACCTTCAGAAACGCGGCATCGACTATTTGATGAATGTGAAGGGGAACCAGCCGACCCTTCATGCCAAGGTCTTCTCCCGATGCCTTCCACTCCTCCAGGAAGATCCCGGAAATGTGGTCGAAGAACGCTCCCACGGACGGATCATACGCTGGACGACCTGGACCACCACCGCCGACGGCATCGACTTCCCGAACGCAGCCACCGTGGCCGTCATCCGACGGGAAGAGTTCGACCTCGCGGGCAGAAGAGTCACGAAGGAATACGCCTTCATCATCACCAGCCTGCATGGCCGCCACGCGTCCGCGGAAACGATCCACACCCACGTCTGCCAACATTGGGGTATCGAGAACCGGGTGCGCTACGTGCGCGACACCACCTGGCGCGAGGACGCCAACCAGACCTACTCAGGAAACGGGCCACGCACTCTCGCTGTTCTGCGAAATCTCGCGCTCAGCCTCTTCCGGCTCCACGGCATTACAAAAGTCAAGGAGACAACCGAGTTCATCGCCCGCGACCGCAACAGGGCCCTTACGCTCCTCGCAACTTAACGCAGCGAGTCGCTACATCGAGCGACCTTGGTGAGACCCTGGGTCACCACCATCCCAGGCTAGACCTGTGCCGCCCTCGGCGGGCTCAACCAGTGATGACAGGCAGTTGCGGTCGGGGTAGTAGGCGGGGTCAATACGTGGGTCGGGTCCGCTGTCCCAGCCGTTCCCGAGGGCGACGAGGTGCCCATCGGGCCAGCGGTGGCGGTCCTCGGCGATCGAAACCGTCTGGACAAGATTGAGGCCGGCCTGGGAGTCATCCTGTCGAAGCGGGTCGAAGCCGTTGTCGTAAACCAGGAAACGACCATGGCCGTCACGAGTGAGGTGTAGGTCACCGGGGTCAGCAACCACGATCACCTTGGTGACCCTGCCACCTCGACCGTCCACGTCCGACTGCACCCGTACGAACACTGGCGCCTGGTATTGCACCCACCGCACCAACGCCCCACCGACAACCGGTCCCACGCCGTCTACCTGTTCGAATCTTTCGGACATAGTCATATATTTCACCTCATAGTCGACCCGCACCACTCGTCCAATCCGCTACGACCGGCGCCCACAGCCACCTGGCCGCCGACGACGCCCTGGAACTGGGCTCTGGCACAAGTTCCGTAATTGCGATTTGGATCTTTATTGGTCGGCGAGCTCACGGGTGCGGAGCAGGTCGGGGTTCGCTCGTCCAGACATTTGACGTTTAATCATTTTGATGCGGTTGACCTGCCCTTCAACCTGGCCGGAGCTCCACGCGTGGGTGACACCGGCGGCGACCGCGTCCCAGTCGGAGCGCAGGCCGGTGGCGTAGCCGCGTAGCTCAGGCAGGGCGCATGCCTCGGCCCGCTGGACCCATGCCTCCAGCGCTGCGCCGCCGCGTCGGTGGACGAGTACGTCGACGAAGGCAGCGACCCGTTCGCGGGCGGAGAGTCGAGGTCGGGGCAGCGGTCGCACAGCTCCTTGAGTCGGATCTTGTCATCGTCATCGTCATCGTCATCGACGTCGTCGGGATGGCGGGTGATCGATCGGGTGACCTCGCGTCGGGTGGGGTCCACGGATAGCTGGGCCGCCGAGCGGCCCGCGCGGAGGTGGATCAGGAAGCGGCGAATGGTGCGTTCGCTGACGACGACACCGCGCTCGCGCAGCTCCTGGTGGAGCTGGCGGGTGCTGGTGACACCGGCGTTCCACCGGGCGGTCAGGTAGACGGTCAGCCCAGGAACCTGCTCGGCGAACGTCTTGCGCGCGCACCCGTCCGCGTCGCAGAAGAACCGGCGTACCCGCAGGTGCACAACCAGCTTCCGTCCGCTAACCGGAGCGTCGGTAAGCCGCCGTTCGTACCGGCTGTGCACCCATGCGGACTCGACCCCACAGCCCGCACACACGGCCGTCACGGCCTGGACTCGCGCGTGGACACGCACCACCCATTAAAGATCCTTACCTTCGCCGAACTTGCCATGGCAGTCTGATCACGGCACCAGTCGGGGGGAACAGAGCCCCTTGCCGCAGCCCTCAGCTTCACCCGTAGCCAACTACACCCCGCGACACTCACACGCGGTGACCGAAAGTCACGCGAAAAAGGCTCACTTCTCTGTCTCCTTACCGACTACGGTCGGTTGGCATTGATTCATTTCCCGGCGGCAGGGATTCCGAGCCGTCGGAGCAGAGTCTTTGATTTACGACATCGAACGCGGTGCCGGTGGGGTTGACGCGRACGAACGCGAAACAATCGAGGGGCCGGGTAGAGTTGGCACTCAGGTCGACGGGCGAGATCAGACCGTCCGCGTCATAGTCAGTGACACTCCGTAGGGCCTTGATGAACCCTTCACGGGTTGGGCAGGTGCCGGCTAGGTAAAGTCCGTGTAGGAACAGGTCGGTGTATATGTAGGCGAGCATGGCGAACTGCTGGTCGGGTTCGATGCTTTCAGGCGCGTAGAGTGTCATTGCGTCGCGGTAACGGTCGATGGCTGGGCCTCCCGCCTCGAACGGACGAAAATACACGGGGATCGACACACCAGCCAGCGCTTGGCCGAACGCGGGAAGAAGGGCTTTGTCATAGCYGGTCAGGGAAACGCCGACGTTCAGGTGTAGGCTCGCGGCACGAGCTGCCTGCACGATGTCAGCGAGATCCTCTGGCGCGGTGAAGCCGATCAGGGCATCGGCGCGAATAGCAGCGAGCTGGTGGACTATGCGCTGCGGGCTGTCGCTACTGCTCGTGTACGGGATGGGATCGGTCGCGGCGAGTCCGAGAGCACTGAAGGCGTTTTTGTACTGAGTGATGGTCTCCATGGTTAAGGCTACAGTGCCAGTGGTAACAACAGCGATTCTCGTCCCACCGTGGGCCTGGATATAGCGGGCGACCGTTACCGGAGAGGGCATGTAGAGGTGGGAAAAAAGGTTACGATACCTGTTCCAAGACGGAAGCGCGATACCTACCACGGGGATGCCCTGCGCGTCGAGACGAGCCAGTGAACCTTCGAGCGAGGCGGTAGCTGCCACAAGACCGAACACGGATTCCTGTTGCACAAGATCCTGAGTGGCCAGCGCGTTCTGTGACGAGGAACTCGCGTCATCGCGCCACTGGTAAAAAATCCTACGACCGTGGATGCCACCTTGAGCGTTGGCCAGGTTGATCCGAGCATCCACCCCGGACCGGGCCGAGGAAAGTGCAGTGCTACCAATACCCGAGTCAGAGAACACCAACCCCAGTTTCACCTGGTCGGAGGTGACTCCCGGGCTGTCACARCCAACCACCACCGGTCGCCGCTTCCCACTGCCCGGCAAAGTACAGCCARCCACAACAACGACAATTGCAACCGACACTATCCATCGTATCGACAATCTACCGAAAATCATCGCTTCTCCATGGAATGGCGAAGAGTAGCGACCAGAAGTATCTATTTCGCTACTCTGTAGAGCAGACTATGCGCGCCTTGCCGCGTCTGTCACTGTATTCGGCCGCCCGTGCTGTCGACGCCGACTTCTCCGAACTCGCGCAACACACGAAGGGGTATTCAAGGGCGCGGACGGGGTCCCGGCGGTACCAACCTTAACGATTCAAGGCTCCGCCAAGCCCACCACGCATAGATAGAAACCCTCGCTGTTTTCTCGGCAAGACTACCGGAACCTCTCCGCGCGTGCCGAGATTGGGCATGCCATTTTCCCTCTCCGGCACGGCGTTCACGGATTCCTCGCGCGTCGCCTCACCCTCGTTCCGGACGCACCATAGTCAGACCCTGACCCTTCAAGATTGGCAAGGGGAGACTGCCGGGATCTCTTCGGGCCCCCTGGCCCATGTGAACGGTTTCAGGTCCTTGATCCCCTGTCCGCCAACAGTAGAGGTGCTCCGGGCGTCCAGGCCGGCCATAACGTTGGCGGCGGATTGCCAGCCGTTCCTGGGCCAACCGTTCGAGGTAACGTCGGGCGGTTACTCGGGAAATGCCTAATGTTCTGGCAACGTCGTCCGACGAGACCGGCATGGACGCCGCGCGCAGGCACGTGACGATGGCATCGAGTGTCGCCGTGGTCAGGCCCTTCGGGGCTTTTGGCTGCGCCGTGGGGTCTGGCGACAGCATGGCCAGAGCGGAATCGATCTCGTGCTGTCCTATCTGTCCGGTGGCATTATCCGTGACCTGCTGTCGGAATAGCGCGTACCGGTGGAGGCGGGCCCGGAAGTCGGCAAAATCGAAAGGCTTCACCAGGTAATGAATGACTCCGTAGGAGACGGCTACTCGGACTGTTGCAAGTTCACGGTCGGCGGTGACGACGATTATGTCCGGCCCCGCACTACGGGACCGAATTGATCTACATACTTCAAGGCCAGCCATATCGGACAGGTCGAGGTCGAGTATGACTAGATCATACGAGTTGTGAGTGAGTAGCCGTATGGACTGGCCGCCAGTGAGAGTCACCGCACCAACGGCAAATCCGGAGATCTTCTCGATGTTCATCCTGATGGACTCGGCATACGACGAGTCGCCACTGACGACCAGGGTGTCAATCTGGCTTTTTGGTGCGTACCGCGCTCCGGCGGGGTGAGGGCGACAGACGTATGATGTTGGCATGAATGCGCAGCCTTTCAGCCCGGTAAGTGTGTCTGAATCTGCCTGTACGGCGGAGGGCGATGACCTGCGTCGAGACGCTCAGTGGATGCGATCTGGTTGTGCGTAGGCGAGCAGTGTGGCGCGGTCGGCAGTCAGCGCGAAACCGGCCTCGATGGTCTTGTCGACCGCGGCGGTATAACGCTGCAGGTAGGCGTCCTTCGTGGGGTAGAGCATGGCGATGCGCGTGACCGGCAGCGGGTTCGTCGAGCCGAACAGTTCACAGAGCACTGAGGCGTTCGTTGCGGGAGCACCGGACAGGACATCGACCGGCACGGCGACGGGCGGAGTACGTATGCCGCCTTCGGCGACGCCGTCGGTGTCGCGGGCGACGCCGGGACTGCCGCCGGAGGTGACCGTGATTCGCGGCGCGGTGGGCGGTGGGGTCCCGGCCTGGACCCAGGTCTCGAGCGCACGGATCGCGGCCTTCACCACGATGTGTGTCGGGGCGTTGTTGACTGGCACCCCGCAGTCGAGCGCATTCACGAACGGGCCGAGCGCGTGGGCGTCGGCGTGTGCGGCTCCGGCCACCTCCCAGAGGCGAAACCGGCTGCTGTCATCCTGCCGCGCCCGCAGAGAGTTCAGGACGACGGTGAGGTCACCCTCGGTCTGGACGTCGAGCACAGGCACGCCGGTATCGCTTCGGACGAGTGTCGGTGTGGTCGCGGCGGTGTCGGTGAGGCTGGTGGACTGGCCTGGCCCGACGAGCGGTAGGGCGCCGCTGCCTCTGCTGTGGACCAGGAAACCGTCGAATGCCTGGGTGAGCGGCTGCACCCCGTTGATGTAAGTGACCATGGCATACGCCGACTGGGATTCGCCGGCGGCGAGCAGGTATTTC
>NZ_MAXA01000051.1 GCF_001854695.1 Parafrankia soli | reverse complement strand
GCCGACGGCTGGTTCGCGCTGCTGACGAACCAGACCGTCGAGGAGAAGGACACCGCCGCGGTCTTCGTCGACTACAAGGGCCAGGAAGCCTCCGAACGGCGCTACGGCGCGTTCAAGGGCCCGCTCGAGGCCGACCCGATCTACCTCGAGAACAACAAGCGGATCCACGGACTGCTCCACGTCGTCGGCCTCGCGTTGCTGCTGTTCTCGCTGATCGAACGAGAGGTCCGGCGTTCCACCGGTCCGACCGGAACGGTCGCCGGTCTCTACGCTGGCCGACCCGCCAAGCCCACCGGCCGGCTCCTACTCGAAGCCCTCTCCGGCCTGCGTCTCGTGCCCGCCCGCGACGGCCAGCCCGCCTACATCCCCCGGCCCACACCGCTCCAGCAGCGCGTACTCAACCTCCTCGGAGTAGACCCGACCAAACCCCCGTGATCACGAAACGGGYAGGTCAAAGCATGAAAACCAAACGTGCGGAGTACAGGAGTCCCTGTGGGCCGAGCTGCGCCCCTACAATGTCGATGTGCTCAACCTGGTTCTCGGCAAGACCGATACACCGTCTTTCCGGGCCCTGCTAGCGGAAAAGGGATTGCCGGAGCCGACCGAGTGGGCGACACCGCAAGATGTGGCTGAGGCCGGAGTGACGCGCCTTCCGCACGGACCCATCCATAATCAGGGCCAGGCAGTTGACACCGCGGGCGATCAACGACGCGCCAGGATTCTGATGATCGAAGAGATGASCAAGGACGTCTTTGGTGAGAGGGTCCCTGACTAGCCTGTGGGACTCCGAAATCCTGTGGGGTGCCAGAAGTCGGCCTGGGCCTGCGACCTGGGGTGATGTGCCGGCACGGGGGTGCGCTACCGGTCTTCCGACCATCCAGAGTCTGGATGGTCGGAAGATCTGCGCTGTAGGTTCTCGATGTCGTCTCGGCCTGCCTGGGCCACCGCCAGGTCGATGGCAATGCGCAGCAGCGCGGCCCTGCTGATGCGTTCCCCCCTGAGGCTGCGCGCCCGCCGCAGACGGCGAATCTCGTGGTCGAATACCTGGAACTCGTCCAGACGCGGCCATACACCCATATACGCTCCATTCGAGGGGAATACCCCAGGTCTGACCTGGGGGAAGAGGCTGGAAATGGGTTCCTACCCGAACCCGCAGAACGAAAACAGGTCTGGAGGAATTCCCCCGCCGCCCCTGCCAGTGGGGAGCTTCGTCGCCGCGCTCCCCCTACCTGGTGCCATCGGTCTACCTGGTGCCATCGGTTCACCGAGGTACGTGAGACGCGCAAGCACCGGGTGATCTGCGGGTCGCTGGTACCGCGAGCGAACATCTCGGCAGCCTGGAGTCGGATCCGTTCACGTCGGGTGCGTTCATGGGCGGTCTGTTGGCGAGGGCACCGGAGTGCCCGACCTCCCGGAAGATGCGCCCGAGCGCCACCCACATGTCACCCGTGCAGGCGTTCCTCGACTCCGGCCGGTCGATCGTGACGGTCACGACGAATCCGTCACGGTCCGCCCGGACGTTCGGGTGGTAGGACGGGACAGACTCTTGCGTCATGGCTATATATCTAGAGATATTGGACGCCTACGTCAACCGGACAACCCGCGCGCGGGCCGGAACCGCGCCCGGCGGGTGAGGGAGAGCCACGTGACAGCCCAGGAGTGGTCGTTACCCGCCGTGCTCGACGTCGTCACCGACGTGGCCCCCAACCGCGACATGCTGGTGTCGGCGACCGTGCGCCGCAGCTATGCGCAGGTACGGGACCGCACCCGGCGGCTCGCCGCGTACCTCCGCCGGCACGGGCTCGGGGTGCGGCGGGAACGTCACGAGCTGCGGCGTTGGGAGTGCGGCCAGAGCACCGTGGCGGTCGTGATGTCGAACTGCCCCGAGTACCTCGAGACGATGATCGGGGCCTTCCGGGCACGCGCCGTGCCGTTCAACGTCAACCACCACTATGCGCCGAGGGAGATCGGCGCGCTGCTGAGCCAGGTCGGCGCCGAGGCCGTGGTGTACCACCGACGGCTGGGCCCGAAAGTCGCCCAGGCCGTCCGACTGAACGCCCGGCCCGACGGCCGCCTCAACGGACTGCTGCTGATCGACGTCGACGACGGCTCCGGCGTCGCCCCCCTGCCGGGCAGCACCTCGTTCCCGTCCGCGCTCGCCGACGCTCAGGGCGTCCACGATCTTCCCGTCCCGTCACCCGACGACCTCTACCTCGTCTGCACCGGCGGCACGACCGGTACACCGAAGGGCGTGCTGTGGCGTCAGGGGGACGTCTACGTCGGCGCCGCGGGCGGCGCCGAGGGAGCCACCCGCGACGTCATCGCGGGGATCGCCAGGACGGGGGCGGGCGTCTGGTTCGCGGCTCCTCCGCTGATGCACGGCGCCGCGCAGTGGACCGCGTTCGCCGGGCTCGTCCACGGCGGCACGGTGGTCCTGCACGACGACTCCCGGCCCTTCGACGCCCGCGCGATCCTGCGGACCATCCAGCGTGAGCGGGTGACGATGATGTCGATCGTGGGCGACGCCTACGCCCGGCCGCTGGTGGACGAGATCCGGGCCCGCTCCTACGACCTGACCTCGCTGGTACGCCTCGGCACCGGCGGTGCGACGACCAGTGCCGGGCTCAAGCAGGCGCTGCTCGAGCTGCTGCCCCAGCTCACCGTCGTCGACGGGTACGGCGCGTCCGAAACGGGCGGGATGGCGTTCGGAACGTCGACGTCGGGCAGGCAGGCGCACCGGTTCCGGCTCGCCGCGGGTGCCGCGGTGCTGTCCGCGGACCGGTCCCGCTTCCTCGAACCCGGGGACGACGAGGTCGGCTGGACGGCACGGGTCGGCCGGATCCCACTCGGCTATCTCGGCGACCGGACACGCACGGAACAGACCTTCCCGCTCGTCGGCGGCCGGCGGACCTCGGTTCCCGGCGACCGCGCCCGCTACGGCAGCGACGGCGGCATCGTCGTGCTCGGACGCGACGCGATGGTCGTCAACACCGGCGGCGAGAAGGTGTTCGTCGAAAAGGTGGAGGAGGTGCTCCGGCAGCACCCCGACATCCTCGACGCGCTCGTCGTCGGGCGGCCGAGTGACCGCTACGGCGAGGAGGTGGTCGCGCTCGTCCAGCTCCGGACGGGTGCGCAGCTGTCTCCCACCTCGGTCCGCGAGCACGTCGCCGGCCAGCTCGCGCGTTTCAAGGCGCCCCAGGCGGTGCTGCTGTGCCCGCGGATCGGCCGCCATGCCACCGGCAAAGCCGACTACACCTGGGCACGACGCGCGGCTCTCGAGGCGGTCTCCGCCACCGTGACGAGAACCTGACGGGCGACTGCGCGGCGGCCGTGCGGCGCGGTGGCCACGATGGTCGGGTGGCCGCGATGGTCGGGCTGCTCTCAGTCCGACGACCAGCCGCGGGCGTCCCGCAGAACCTCCCGGAACGGCTTGCCGCTGTCGAACGACGGTTCGCGGGGAAGCCCGAGCACCCGCTCTCCGATGCTGTTGCGCTGCATCTCGTTGGTGCCGCCGGCGATGGACATGAAGCGGCTGTTGAGGAAGCCGACCGCGGCTTTCCTCCCGAGACTCTCGCCGGGCTCCCCGTCCCCGTTCACGGCGTCCCAGTTCACGGCGTCCGCGCCGCCTACGCGCATGGCGGTGTCGGCGCGGACGGGGTCGTAGACGCCGCTGACCAGCTTGGCGTAGGACGCGAGGTGGAGCGCCTGGGCGGGATCCGTCCGCATCCGCGCGCCGAGCCTCGCGAGCAACGCCCGGCGCGCCACGTCGTCGACGTGGGCGCGCACGATCAGGTCGCGGGTGAGCGGGTCCGCGAGCCGGCCGGCGGCCCGGGCGAGCTCGACGAGGTCGGGCGCGACACCGGTCGAGGCCCGCGTGGTGCGGGTGCCGTGGCTGAGCCCTCCCCCGCGCTCGAACATCAGCATGGTCTGGGCGACGGTCCAGCCGTCGTTCACCTGGCCGATGACGTCGCCGTCGCCGAGCACGACGTCGTCGAAGAACTCCTGGCAGAACTCCGCGTCGCCGGTGATCTGCCTGATCCGCTCCACGGTCACGCCGGGGGCGGTGACGGGGACGGCGAACCACGTCAGGCCGCGGTGCTTCGGCACGTCCCAGTCGGTGCGGGCGAGGCACATGCCCCAGTCCGCGTAGTAGGCGCCACTGCTCCAGATCTTCGACCCGTTGAGGACCCACCCTTCGCCGGCACGGACCGCTCGGGTGCGCACGCCGGCCAGGTCCGACCCGGCCTCGGGCTCGGAGAAGAACTGCACGAACAGCTCCTCGCCGGAGAGGATCCTCGGGATGTGCCGGCGCAGGAAGTCCGCCGACGCGTGCGCGAGCATCGTCATGGCGCAGACGCCGAACGTGGTGCCGCCGGCTATTCCCAGCTCGGGCAGCCGGTAGCCGCGCGCCTCCTGCTGGAAGGCACGTTCGTACTGCGGCCCGAGGCCCTGGCCGCCGTACTCACGCGGCCAGGTGATCCCCGCGTACCCGGCCTCGTGCAGCCGGCGCTGGAGCGCGCGCCCGGCCGCGATCGCCGCCGGACCGGTACCGCCCCGGCGGGGGGCAGGGGCCGGCAGTCGCTCGAGGTTCGCCTCGATCCAGGACCGGGCCCGCGCCCGGTACTCGTCGAGAGCCGGCACCGCCGTGTCGTCGCCACGCTCCGCCGGCACGTTGTCGCCACGCTCCGGCGCCGCGTTGCCGTCACGCTCCGGCGCCGCGTTGCCGTCACGCTCCGGTGCGATGTCCCGCATCAACCGACTCCGATCCGCTCGCCCAGCCGGCCGCGGTGCCACTGCGCCGAGCCGAACGCCACCGCGTCCGCGGCGAGGCGCCTCATGAACAGGTGGTGGTCGTGCTCCCAGGTGTAACCGACCCCGCCGAAGACCTGGAAACAGCCGTGGGCCAGCTCGACGCCCTGCTCGGCGACGAAGGCCTTCGCCGCGTGCGCGAGATCCATCCCGTCGCGGGCCCCGGAACCGAGCGCCCCGGAACCGAGCGACTCCGCGGCGGCGGCCACCACCGCCTTCGCCATCTCGAGGGAGAGGCTCAGGTCGGCGAGGAGGTGCTTGACCGCCTGGAACGAGCCGATCGGCCGTCCGAAGGCGATACGTGTCCTGGCGTACTCGACCGCCGCTCCGAGGTCCCGGTGCATCGCCCCGACCGACTCCGCGGCGGTGAGGACCGCGGCGGTCCCGACCTGATGCTCGAACCGCGCCGCGGTCGCGTCGCCCGGCGCTCCGAGCACGGCGTCCGCGCCCACCCGGACATCGTGGAACCGCACCGCGCCCGGCCGTCGGGTGATGTCCAGGCTCGTCATCCGCCGCACCTGGACTCCGGGAGTGTCTGCGGTGACCAGGAACTGCGTCAGCCCGCGCGGCCCGCGCGCGGCCACGACCAGCAGGTCGCAGTCGGCCGCGTCCGGTACGTGCCGGACGTCGCCGGCCAGGCGGAAACCGCCGGCACCGTCCTCGCCCGCGACGATCGCGCCGGCGCCCGGCGTCAGCCCGGCGACGTCGCCCACCACCCAGGTCGCCCGGGCCCGGCCGGCCACCAGCCGGGCGAGGGTCCCGCCGTGCCTCGGGCCCTCGGCCGCCAGCAGGTGCGCGACGACATTCGCCGCGACGAACGAGCCGGGCTGCAGGACGGCGCCCCGCTCGGCGGCGACCGCCGCCGCGTCCAGCAGGCCGTTGCCCGACACGGTGCCGCCGCCGTGCTCCTCGCCGACCAGCATCCCGAACCAGCCGAGCGAGCCCGCGGCTTCGAGGTAGCGCGCGTCCACTCCGCCGGAGCCCGCGGCGAGCTCCCGGACTGACGGCAGCGGCATCGTCCGCTCGATGAACCTGGCGCTGGAGTCGAGGAGCAGCTCCTGCTCGGGCGTCGCGGACGCCAGCAGACCGACGCTCATACGCCGGTGAACCGGGGTTCGCGGCGCTCGGCGAACGCCCGAAACCCCTCCCGCGCGTCCTTCGTGGTGTAGGCGATGTGCTGGGCCCGGGCCTCGTCCTCGACCGCCCGCTCGAACGTGGTCGAGTCGCTCGCGTCGAGCAGCCGCTTGATCAGGCTGAGCGCGGTCGTCGGCCCGGCGGCCAGCCGCCGGCCCCACGCGGCGGCGACCTTCGGCAACTCGTCGGCCGGTACGACCTCGTTGACCAGGCCCCACGCCAACGCGTCCGGAGCGCTCACCCAGTCACCGAACAGGGCCATCTGCTTCGCCCGGCGCAACCCGATCTGGCGGGGCAGGCTCCAGGACGTCCCGCCATCCAGGGACAGGCCCCGCCGGGCGAACACCTCGCAGAACCGGGCCCGGTCGCTGGCGACGACGAGATCACAGGCGAGCACCAGGCCGAGCGACACGCCGACGGCGACACCGTCCACCGCCGCGATGGTCGGCTTCGGCAACCGGTGCAGCCGGTTCACGATGTCGCCGGCGGTGCGCATCTCGTGCAGGATCGCCTGCCGGGGGCCGGAAAGTCCGCCAGCCTCGCCGGCCCCGCCCCCCGTGCCCGCGCCGCCGGTCAGGTCCGCGCCCGAGGAGAAGTTCCCACCGGCGCCGGTCAGCAGCAGCGCCCGGTCGGCCGGGTTCCGGGCGACCTCGGTCAGGATCCGGTCGAGGTCGGCCCAGTTCGTCCCGTCCAGCGCGTTCTTCTTCTCCGGCCGGTTGAAGATGACCGTGACCAGGCCGCCGCCGCGTTCGACGAGCGTCGAATCCATCAGGTCGTCTTCTCGGGCAGTAACACAGGCTTGATCACCTTTCCGGAAAGTGTCGCCTCCTCCGCGGCGTTGATCGCCTCGAGCGGGAAGGTCTCGATCAGCCGGTCGAACGGGAACAGGCCCTGCCGCCACAGGTCGATGAGGCGGGGAACGAGGACGTGCGGGTCGGCGCCGCCCTCGAGGATCCCCGACACGGTCTTGCCGACCAGCGCCATCGGACCCAGCGTCACCGGTCGGCTCTGGACGCCCACCAGCCCGCAGTGCCCGGCCATCCGCAGCACCGCGACCGCGTTCGCGATCGACTCGACGTTCGCCGTGGTGTCGAAGCTGAAGTCGGCACCGCCGTCCGTGAGATCCCTGATCCGCGGCACGAGGTCGGCGTCCGTTCCGTTCAACACGTGGGTGGCGCCGAGTTCGCGGGCGAGCTCCAGCCGGTGCTGATGGAGGTCGACGGCGACGACCGGGGACGCGCCGACCACCTTCGCCGCCATGATCGCGGCCATCCCGACCGCGCCGGCACCGAACACGACGAAGCTGGCGCCGGCGGTGACCTTCATCCCGACGAGCACCGATCCGGCGCCGGTCAGCATGCCGCAGCCGAGGGGCCCCAGCTTCTCCAGCGGCTGTTCCCGGTCGACCAGAACCGCGTTGCGCTCGGTGGCCAGGCAGTGCGTCGCGAACGACGACTGCCCGAACCACCGCGAGGAGATCGCGTTCCCCGCCGCGTCGCGCGCCCCGGTCGTGCCGTCGGCCCGCCGCCCGAACATGTTGCGGACCAGGAACGTGTCGCAGTAGGGCGGCAGGCCCTTCCGACAGTTCCGGCAGTCACCGCAGGAGTCGAAGGACAGCACGACGTGGTCGCCGACCGACACCCGCCGTACTCCCTCGCCGACGGCCTCGACCACGCCGGCGCCCTCGTGACCGGTGACAATCGGCGGCGGCGCGAACGACTTGGGCCGCCGTGGCACGAGGTCGCTGTGACACATGCCCACGCCCACCACACGGACCAGCAGTTCGCCGGGACCGGGCGGGGCGAGCACGATCTCCTCGAGCTCGTAGGACCCGTCCAACCGACGCAGTACCGCCGCGGTCGCCTTCATCGAACGGCCTCCCGGCTAGTGTCCCGGTCCGGAGATCTGCGATCTCATGGGACCTGCGGTGTCATGGAGGTATGGCAGGTAAGCCGAGTCTGCCGCTCGTGCTCACC
>NZ_MAXA01000050.1 GCF_001854695.1 Parafrankia soli | reverse complement strand
CGGCCATGGTCGATGCGTTGGTCGCCCGGCTGAGGACCAGCAGGCCCTACGCGTTCAAGGACTTGGACCGCTTGGCTGTGCTGCGTCGCGCCAAGACCAGGGCGCTGGGACGGGCGGGGTTGGTCGGGTACATGAACAATCCGATCAACGTCAGGGTGTGGATCTCCACCCCTTCCGGGAGGGAGATGACAAGACGAATATGTCTTCAATTCGTGATTCCATGGATGCGAGACGGTGCCACCGGCGCGGAGGAGACCGAACCGACCTCGATCCGTGTCCCTGGGTGGTTACTCCTGGAGGTGCCGGCAGACTCCTGACCGTCGCCGTCTGACCGCCGGCCCGATGGGGCCTGGCATGCGCTGTTTCCTCGGACCGCAGCAGCGCGCCGCGGATTCCGGTACCGTCAATGGCGGATGGAGTCCACCTCGTCCCATCAGTCGATGACGCCGGCTACCAGCGCGGACCCTCGCCCTTAGTCGGACGTCAGACCCCGTGACTGCGGTCTCGCCTGAAGCGGGGCTATACCAGGTAGTCGCGTAGTCGTTGTGAACGCGCCGGGTGGCTTAGCTTCGCCAGGGTTCTTGATTCTATCTGCCGGATCCGTTCCCGGGTCACCCCGAATTCCCGGCCTACCTGCTCCAACGTCCTAGGCTGGCCGTCAGTCAGACCGAACCGGAGTTGGATGACCTTCTTCTCCCGCTCGGACAGCGTGTGTAGGACCGAGTCGATTTGCTCCTGCAGGAGGACGAAACTCGCCGCTTCGAACGGCACAATCGCGTCGTTGTCCTCGATGAAGTCTCCGAGCTGGGAGTCCTGCTCCTCGYCGATCGGGGTCTCCAGGGCGAGCGGTGTCTGTCCGACTTTGAGAGCTTCCTCCACCCTGTGCGGKGCGAGGTCCACCTGTGTGGCGATCTCTTCCGGCGACGGCTCCCGGCCCAGATCCTGCAATAGCTGCCGCTGGATCCGGGTGACCTTGTTGATTGTCTCGACCATGTGTACCGGAATCCGGATGGTGCGCCCTTGGTCCGCGATGGCCCTCGTGACAGTCTGCCGAATCCACCAGGTGGCGTAGGTGGAGAACTTGTATCCCTTGGTGTAGTCGAACTTCTCCACCGCCCGGATCAGGCCCAGGTTGCCCTCCTGGATCAGGTCCAGCAACAGCATGCCCCGGCCGACGTACCGCTTGGCGATGGACACCACGAGGCGCAGGTTCGCCTCCACCAGCTTGCGCTTGGCGATCTGACCGTCCTGCTCGATCGCCTCCAAGTCCCGACRCAGCCGCGGGGAGGTCCTTCGGATGGCGGCGAGCTTCTCGGAGGCGAACAGACCCGCCTCGATCCGCTTCGCTAGGTCGACCTCTTCCTCTGCGGTCAGCAATCGCACCCGGCCGATGGCCTTGAGATACATCCGTACCGGGTCCGAGAGGGGCGTCGCAAGCGCGAGTTCCTCTCCCTCACGACGCCGGCTGGGCATGTCTGAAGCGTCCCCGCCCACCTCATCGAGGACCTCGATGCCGTCCTCCGCGAGCAGCCGTAGGACAACGTCGCTGCTCTCTGGCGGCAGCTCCGCTGCGAGTAGCGCAGCGACAACGTCCTCCGGGGTGACGAAACCGTTCTCCTTACCCCGGGTGATGAGGTCTCGGACCTTTTCCTCCGCGGCTTCGTCGGGAGCACTCAGATCCGTGGGCGGCGCATCTTCATGTCCGCGGAAAGACCGGCCCATGTCAGTCAGCACCCATGCTCAGCGTCGACGGCAGATTTTTCCAGGAGACCCAGCAATATTCTGACTCGCCGCTGGGAACGGGCCCGCAGCGAGAACGCAGATCGTGGCACCTGCGGAATCCGGGAAGGCGCGAGGGGCTCAGAGTGTCGACCACCGAGCAGGTCCTCTCCACGTGGCGAAATGTAGCGATGTCTGTGAGAAGTCGACGGTCATTCCAAGCATTGGTTGTTGGCTGGGTCGTGACCGAAAGCCTCTTGATCCTCTCGAGATGAGATTATCGTTTCGATGGTCGTGATCTGCTGTGGTCGTTGACTCCGCCGGAATGCTCAGGGCTCGGTGGCGAGTAGGTCACGCAGCAGGTCGGCCTGCTCATGTAGCACGCCGGTTAGGATTGAGCGGGCCACCGCCAGCAATGTCACGATCTCCGGTGACGCCACCGCGTAGAACACGGTCGTGCCCTGCTTGCGGGTTGTCACCAGCCCGGCGCGGCGCAGCACCCCGAGCTGCTGGGACAGATGCGACGCCTCCAACCCGATCTCGGGCACCAGCTCGCTCACCGACCACTCTCGTTCGCTGAGCAGCTCCAACGCCCGGATAYGCGCCGGGTGGCCAAGGGTCCGGAAGAACTCCGCCTTCAGCTGGTACAGCGGCGTCGCCATACGACCTCTCCCTCCAACCTCCAACTACCAGCCGTCCGTCAGGCACGACGCCCGTCCGACAGCTCGTCACACGACTCAATAACCTTACAACTTCATCAGATTGGAGCGGCGTAGTTCAGCTCTCTAACAGCCGTCGATGGAAGGCGACGTGGCCAAACCAATGCTGCCGACAGGACACAGCCAGCTAGGCGCGGCGGGGGCAGAGGCGTGGACGAAGCGTCGGTCGGCGGCATTGCTGTCAGGCTGTGGCGGCGGCCGAACCCGTTGGCTCATGGGGAGTGAGGGGTGGGACGTGGTGTCAGCGCAGCCGGTCGGCGAGGGCCGCGAGTTCGACCCAGAGAGCGTCGGGCATGCGGGGGCCGAGGTCGGTGAAGTATCGACGGATCGTGTCGGTTTCGTGTTCCCAGGCGGCACAGTCAACGGACAGGAGCAGGTTGAGGTCGTCTCCGGTCACGTCCAGGCCGTCGACGTTGAGCGCTTCGGGTGGGGGGACCACGCCGAGCGGTGTCACACGGCCCTGCGCGGTCCCGTTGAGTCGGCCGATGATCCAGGCGAGGACCCGGCTGTTCTCGCCGTAGCCGGGCCACAGGTACGCGCCGGTGTCGGGGTGTTTGCGGAACCAGTTGACGTGGTAAATGCGCGGCAGCCGCGCCCCGGCACGGCTGCCGACGGCAAGCCAGTGAGTGAAGTAGTCGCCCATGTTGTAGCCGCAGAACGGGAGCATGGCGAACGGGTCGCGGCGCAGCTCACCGACAGCCCCGGCCGCCGCAGCGGTAGTCTCGGAGGAGACGGTGGCACCGAGGAAGACACCATGCTGCCAGGAAATGGACTCGACGACCAGCGGAACGGCGGTGGCCCGACGGCCACCGAACAGGAGCGCGGAGATCGGAACGCCCGCCGGGTCGGCCCATTCCGCAGCGATCGTCGGGCATTGGCTGGCGGGGACGGTGAAACGGGCGTTGGGATGCGCGGCCGGCGTCGCGGACTGTGGTGTCCAGTCGCGGCCCTGCCAGTCGATGAGATGTGCCGGGGGGTTCTCGGTCAGCCCTTCCCACCACACGTCTCCGTCATCGGTGCGCGCGACATTCGTAAAGATCGCGTTGCTGTGGATCGTGTCGATGGCGTTGGGGTTGGTCGTCCGGCCGGTGCCCGGCGCGACGCCGAAGAAGCCGGCCTCGGGGTTGACGGCGTAGAGCCGCCCGTCGTCTCCGAAGCGCATCCAGGCGATGTCATCCCCGATGGTCTCGACCTTCCAACCGGGGATGGTCGGGACGAGCATGGCGAGGTTGGTTTTGCCGCAGGCGCTCGGAAAGCCGGCCGCGATGTAATGGATTTTCCCGTCGGGTCCGGTGAGCTTGAGGATCAGCATGTGCTCGGCGAGCCAGCCGTCGTCGCGGGCCATCACCGAGGCGATCCGTAACGCGTAGCACTTCTTGCCGAGCAGGGCGTTGCCGCCGTAGCCGGAGCCGTAGCTCCAGATTTCTCGTGTCTCGGGGAAGTGGACGATGTACTTGGTGGCGTTGCAGGGCCAGGCGACGTCGGGTTGCCCGGGCTGGCGCGGTGCGCCGACGCTGTGCACGGCGGGGACGAAGAAGCCGTCCTGTCCGAGCTGGTCGAGGGCCGGTCTACCCATTCGGGTCATTACATGCATCGAGACCGCGACGTAGGCCGAGTCGGTGATCTCGACGCCGAGTGCGGAGATCGGTGAGCCCAGCGGTCCCATACAGAACGGGACGACGTACATGGTGCGGCCCCGCATGCAACCCGCGAACAGGCCCCGCAGGGTGATGCGCATCTCGTCCGGGTCGGTCCAGTTGTTCGTCGGACCGGCGTCGTCCCGGCTCCTCGAGCAGATGAAGGTGCGGTCCTCGACGCGGGCGACGTCGCTGGGGTCGCTCGCGGCGTAGTAGCTGCCGGGCCGCTTGTCCTCGGCGAGACGGAGGAACGTGCCCTTGTCGACCAGCTCCGCGCAGAGCTGATCGTACTCGGCGTCGCTGCCGTCGCACCAGTGAACCCGGTCGGGCCGGGTGAGGTCGGCGATCGTGGCGACCCACTCCAACAGTGCCGGGTGTGTCGTCGGCGTCGACTGTAGGCCCGGGATCGTGACGGGCATCTCCCACTCCTTCGACAGACTGTCAGATGGTTGAACTGTACCTCGTCTATCTGACGAAGTTGTCAGGTTATCGACAACGGAGATCGTCAACATGTCGTCGCATGCCGGCCGGCGGGCGCCCCCAGGCAAGGCGTGTCGCGACGCCTCCGTATCAGCTGAAGGCGGAGTTCTTCCGGCCCCTTGGCCACCCGACGGCATCCGGGCGCTGGAGAGCGGCCGGCGAGGAGCTGGTGCCCGGGGTCGGGTTGGAGGTATCGGACCTGTTCCAGCAGCTGGGAGTAGCGATGGGCAGGATCTCGACGGGCCACCCCTGCTATCCCGGCGCCTGCGGCACGGCCCCGAAGACGCTCCACAGACCGGGCAGCCCCACGATCGCCGGCGCGGGCCCCTCCTCGCTCCCGCCGATCATGTAGTAATTGAAGACTTTGTCAATTGGCGACATTGTGCTTAGCTCATGTGCGGGGCGCTCCGGACGTGGCGGGATCTTCCCGCCCGGTGCCCTCTTGGCGCGACTCTCGTGATCACGTGCGAGGTGGGTCGGCCCCGGGTCCGCCGGGTCGAGTACGCCGTGGGCTATCGAGGTGTGACGCGGTGTCCGGCGAAGGGCGGTGGAGCTGGTGCAGGTACCGCTGTATCAGGCGAAGGCGGAGTTCTTCCGCATGTTGGGCCATCCGGTCCGGATCAGAGTGCTGGAGCTGCTGGCGGACGGACCGGCGCCGGTGCGAGAACTGCTGGCCGCGATCGAGGTGGAACCTTCGAACCTCTCCCAGCAGTTGGCGGTGCTGCGCCGGTCGGGGATCGTGACCGCGACCCGGGACGGCTCGACGGTGGTGTACGCACTGGCCGGCGGAGATGTGGCCGAGCTGATGCGTGCCGCGCGGCGGATCCTCACCGAGTTGCTGACCAGCCAGCAAGGTCTACTCGCCCAGCTGCACAAGGCCGAGACGAGCTCAGCATGAACAGTCCGACCTCCGGCCATGGGCGGCCGGCGGAGGCGAGATGCTGACGCCGGGATCGGCCAGGACGAACCCGGCGTACAGCATCCGGATCCGGGTCCCGCGGTCGGCGCTGGTGACGGTGCAGGCGATCATCGCCGACGCGCCCGGCGCGGTCCTGTGCCACGCCGACGAACCCGACCCCACCGGTGCCGCCGGATCATTCTCGACGCCGACGGGTCCAGCACTCTGACCTGGCTCACCCGCACCCTGCGCGGCCGGCTCGGCGCTGACCTCCTCGGCGCCGAGGACCTCGCGTTCCGTGCGGCAGCCACTGGCAAACTCGCCCAGCGGGTCGGCGTCGCCACCGGCACCGGCCACGACCTGGCGCTGTTGGACGCCGACGCGGACCGCCGCATCATCCGCCACCTGGCCGCACATCCGCGGCACACCGACCGATACACCGGCCGAGCACGGCGAGTAGCTCTGCTCACCGATGCAAGCGCGGTCCTCGATTTCGAGCAGCTCACGTCCGCGGCCGCCCTGCCCGCGTTGGAATCCCAGGCCGTCCACCTGCATCAAGCCACCGGACTCGACGTCTTCCCCTTGCCGATCGCCGCCACCGGCGCGGCTGAACTCGCCACCGCGATCGGGCTGCTCGCACCAGGCTTCGCCGCCACCGTCCTAGTCCACACTCACATCCGACACGTGAACGCCGTCCGCGTAGCCCTCACCTCCGCGCCCTACCTGCTGCTGGACACCGTCAACGACGGCCTCGCCATCGGCGTCGCCGCTGCAGCACTCACCCACCTGCGAGCCCGCGCCATCGATCYCCACCATGCCCGGGTCGTCCTGATCGATCCGCCTCGTGGTGGAGACCTCGCCGGCCTGCTGGTCGCGGCGCGTATCGGCGACCTGACCCTCTACGACCCAGTCGCCTACGGCATCGAACTCCTGCACAGGCTCGCCCCCGACATCGATCTGATCATCGATCTACTCGGGCTGGCAGCTCCCCCCGTCGGTATCCCGGTGCTCCACAGCCGCCCGGAGACACCACCGGCCCTCGCCGCAGCCACCACCGGCCCGCGGCCGCTACACGCCCTGCCCGGACTGCTGTCCGCAGCCGTCACCACCCAGCAGCCCATCACCCTGGCCGCTCGCGTCGCCGCCGTGCACACCCTGACCGCGCACACCCCGTCCGGACAGCTGATGCCTCCCCTCGACCATCCCCGCCTCACCCCCGCCATAGCCGCCGCCGCGACCCACGCCCTCACCGCACATGAGTAGACGCGGGCCACGGGCCAGGGACGAAGCCAAACGGAGTGTCAAACAGCCGGACAGGTCGGGCGCGTGCGTCGATGTGCGATGTCGGCATGTCCGCCGCTGCCGGGCGGGCGGGCCGCGTGGGGGACATGGGGTCATGTCGACCTTGTGYCGACGCCGGCCGGCCTATCCGAACCTCCCGCCAAGCACGCCGCTTCCTGTGAAGGACGTGCAGGTATCGCGGTATCAACGCCACCGCCAAGCCTCCCCGGCGACGTCCAAGTCAAGAATGACAGAAGGTCGACAACCTCGCCACGCTGGCAGCTCGACTTCCCCACCATCGACGCCACGACGGTCAAGCCGCGACCGGATCCAGCGGATCGCGTCGAGGACCCTGGCGAAACGGCGTCACCCCTCACACTCACACAGATTCCAGAACTACCTCGGGTAATGAAACCGATACCGAAGAATGTGGCGGAGCCGTGCCGCCTCGTGTTCTCAGAAGGCATCACACACAACGAGCACCGTAGCGGGGGTGCGCAATGGCCGGAAGGGGTCGTTCCATGGGACGCGGTCGAGCGAAAGCCAAACACACGAAAGTTGCCCGCAAACTCAAATACACCTCCCTCAACCTGGATCTCGACCGACTCCAGTCAGACCTCGGCGACGCCCCCGCCCGGGACCACGACGACCGCGACGAACTCCCGCCCCCAGACCCGCAGGACCCCGACCCGGCGGACGAGAACTGGAGGCCGACCGGCTGAGCCCAACCGACGCTCCTCGGGATCCATGAGAAGGTTCCGTGCTCGCTGGGCGACCCACACCGCGGTTGGATGTCTCGTGACTCCGAGGACATGGGCACGGCGGGTGGCGTGTTCGACGACGAAGAACACGTAGATCCTTCGTTCCGGCGTCGGCCGGTGAACCTGCCGCCGCAACACCGCTACCTGAGTCGCAGGACGAGGAGCTCTACCTCCTTCGCGGTGTCCCCACGAACCCGGAGTAACTCAGTCCGAGAGCGTTGCGTGTCAGGGCGTAGAGCAGGGACCACACCATGAGCATCCAGACTGTCTGACGCAGGTCCCGTCCGGCAGGCAAATGCGCAGGGCACCGCCCAGATCGGGGTTCTGGAGCCCCACGAGACCAGCAGGGGAATAGCTGCCCACGGTGAGTGTTCGCCGTGGTGCCGCGCCGTTCGGTGGGGATGTTCTGTTCTCTGCTATTGGGGTGGGCTGAACATGGTGGCGAGGGCGGCGAGTGCTTCGGGTACGGCGCGGTAGTAGGCCCAGACGCCGCGTTTGTCGCGGGTGATCAGGCCGGCGTCGACGAGGACTT
>NZ_MAXA01000049.1 GCF_001854695.1 Parafrankia soli | reverse complement strand
CCACAGATCGTCCGGGACCAGCCGCAGAGCAAGGCTGCTCTCCATCACATCCATGATCAGAGATGTACCCAGAGCCGCCACACAAGACACGCTCTTAGTAGTTTCCGGCCGTCCTCCATGCCGCATGACGCGATGTCGGGCGCTCGACGCAAGCACCGGCAGGAGCAAGGATCGGGCCGCGTGATGGTCAGGCGCTCGGAAGGCGTGGTGGAGCGGGGACACTGGTCGGTGCTTATGGTCTGCACCGGCAACATCTGTCGCTCGCCGATGGCGGAGCGTCTCGCCATGGCCCGGCTGACCCGCCTCACGGCGCAGGCGGGCCTGTCAGGTGCGCCGGGGTCGGCGGCAAGCGTCAGCAGCGCGGGAGTCCGGGCATGGGTCGACGAGCCCATGGACCCGCACGCGGCGACCGTGCTGGCCGAACGGGGAGCGGACCCCATGGGGTTCCGCTCCCGTCCGGTGACATCCGTGATGGTGGAGCGGGCAGACCTGGTGCTCTGCGCGACGCGGGCGCATCGGGCCGAGGTCGTCGCGCTCGCGCCGCGTGTCGTCCGTCGAGCCTTCACCTTGCGTGAGTTTGCGCGCCTGACCGAGACGGTCGAGCCAGAACGCATCGATGCGACGGTCGCCGAGCTCGCTGCCCACGACCAGCACGGACGTCTCCGCGCCGCGGGGGAGGCACTCCTCGTGGCCGCAGCGGCCGCGCGTGGCATGGCGCCCCCGACTACCCCGCAAGACGACGACCTCGTGGATCCGCTGGGCTGCGGCCTCGGCGCCTTTCGTACGTGTGCCGATGCCATCGAGGCCCGCTCTCGAGCCACCGACCTGCCTGCTCGCCGTCCTGCTGGGTACCGCGACCGCCCGCTGACGGCGGTTTCTCGGATCAGGTTGTTGGTGGGTGTGCCCTGGCGGTCGGCTGCCGGCGGGAAGGGAGTCGGAGATGACCGGTCGTCTGCCCTGCCCGCCGGCCCCGTTGGCTCGGAATGGCGGGCCCGCTCGTGGCCCGAGGAACAGCGCCGGTCAGCGTGGCCATCACCAGCCGGGTGTAGTTCGCCGGATCCGTTGCCCCCTGCGCCCATTCCGCGGCACGGCGGCCCATACGTGCCAGGCAGACCCGGTCGGCGAGCATGTCGCACAGGACTTCGGCCAGCGCCGTCGGTGACTCATCTAGCGGGGTCCGGCCAGTCACGCCCTCGAGGTAGGCGTCGCGCGAACCGCCGGACGCGGGTCCGACCACAGCGCAGCCGGCAAGCTGCGCTTCCATCAGCACGATCCCATATCCCTCACCACTGAACGGAGGGGCTGTCCGGGTGCGGGTGCACAGTGCGAACATGTCGGCGGTTGCGTACAGCTGGGCCAGCGCGGCGTCGTCCGGTGACTCGTGCAGCTCGATGTATTCGTAGGGGGCGACCAGTTCGTGCAGCGCTCCGGGCGCGGGCCCCTTCCCAGCAATCACCAGCTGTACTGGCCCCACTATCGCACGAGCGGCCGTCACGGCCTCGACGAGTTCAGGAAGCCCCTTGGCCTTCCAGACCCCGAGCCTGAAGACGCTCAACACCGTGGGAACAGCAGACAGCGGGCGCTGGCGGGAACCCTCGGTGAGCAGTATGTCCCGCCACACCTGCGGTATTCCGGGTTGAAGGATCTGTGCCAGTCCGACGGAGACCAAGCCTCCGGCGCTGTATGAACTGATCGTTACCGGATACAGGAGGGGATCGCGCGCAATAAGCCGGCGAAGTGCCCGCCCGCCTCCCCAGATATCGACGCCGTAGAACATGACCGGCACCCGGCGGGTTCTGGTCAGCCGTGCCGCCAGGCAAGCTACTGGAGCAAGACTGACATGTCCGACCACAATGCTGTCGACTCGGCCCAGCCGGCGTATGGACGCCAGCGTCCGCAGAATGTAGCTGGCCTGGGTGCGTACCGTAAGCGACCTGGATGAGTCGAGCAAGTCGAAGCGCCGAATGTTCGCTCCGCCGGCGCGCAGGTGGTCCTCGATGGTGTCCAGGTAGCGCTCGATCCCGCCGCCCAGACCCCGGGAGGGGGTCAGCAGCACCACCCGCGGCGCGGTTACGCCAGGCTCAGCAGCGAACTGCTGCTCGCTCAAGATAGTCACGAAAGGTAATGGTAGAGGCGCTGTCGGTGGGTCGATGCGTCTGTGCTCGCGTGTCTGCGTACTCGCTATGTGGATGCCGACCGATCAGGCGACCCGGGCCGGGTGGAATGGGCCGCCCGGCCGGCCGTAACCGGGTCAAATCGGCTTCGCTCGGCACCTGGACGGACCGGCTCGCCACCGCGGGCATCGAACGCTCCTGGCTGCTGGCGACAACATCGACCGGATATACGATCGGAGTCGCTTTCGCGAAACTTTGTGGAGTAAGTTTGATCCCTGCGTTGTCTGGGAAGACAAACCGTCATCGACTCAACCGGGGCGAAAACCGACAGGCGAATACCCCCTCCACCATGTCGTGAACCGCACCGTGTCGTGAACCCCTGGATGCGCCGGCATCAGTCAAGCATCGACTACGCTACCACCGCAGTTGGCGGCACGCGGATACTTCTATCTTTATATTTCTTACCGTGTGAGTAGCCATCAGTGCAATGCCGTGATAGTCGCGAGTGGCGTGGTGGGGCGTAACCGGGCTCCGCGCGCTGGATGGGAGACGAGATGTCGTCGTACATGTGCTCGCCAGCTTGTGCGGTCGGCGATCCAGGTGACGCAGTGGGGTCGGAAGCTCGGTCGCCGGGCCGAACCGATCGTTATTTCGCCGAGGTCGCAGATACGTGGGTCGACAGATACACCCGGAATCCCTCTTTCCAGGAACGTCTGCGGGCGGTCGCGGGCGCGATCGAACCAGTGTTGGCCAGGTCTGCTTCCGCATGGGTTCTGGACTTCGGCGGGGGACCGGGAATGTTTAGCACGCTGTGYGCCGGCCGTGCGGCTTTTGTGCTGAACCTCGAACCCTCGGTCGACATGCTGCAGGCCGGTGTGCGCTGTGCCGATGTGATGGCCTCGGTGGTCCGACAGGCAACCGGCGCGGACCCGGGGGAGTCGCACGGCGTCGCCGGTTCGCTGGACGTACTCGGGCCGAAGGCGAGAGAGCGATTTGATCTTGTTTTGGCGATCGCGGTACTGGAGTATCTCGAAGATCCGTCCGGCGCGGTCCGGCGCCTGGGCGGACTACTGCGCCCAGGAGGCGCGATGGTCCTGACCGTGCCCCGGTCCCGTTCCTGGGCGCGTCGCGGGGAACGAGCGCTCGCGCCCCTGGTGGTGAGGGCGGGGGCCTTGGTCGGCTGGCGGCGGGCCCGGGAACGGGCATACACGCGCCTTCGTCCGCACGGAGATGATGTGCCGTGGGCCGCGGGCCTCACCGTGGTGGACGGGGGCGATGACCTCCAGGTGGAGTCCAGGCGGGCTTTGGCGCTGGCTGGCACTCTGCCAAGATCGTTGATTCGACCCAACGAGATTATTATTGTGCGGAAAGCTGTTCCACCACATCCGTAGGACTTGGTCGCTGTCCGGGGTTCCCGCCGGGCGGGAACGTGTCACGAGAAGTCACCGAACGACGTCCGAGAGTCCGCCGCCATGCTGGCGCGGCCGCGGTGGCTCAGGCAATGCCTGTGCCGGACTCGTGTGGCGTCTCGGACGTGCCTGCGCGCCAGGCTCGGAGTACCCCATCGTCGTGTCGCTGCCGTCTGTAGTTAATCGCCTGCCTATAGTGCTCATCTGCTGCGTAAGTCGAGCGACGGGACGGTAAGCATGGATCGTTATTACAGCTTGGCACGCTCCCGTCGTGAGCGGACGGGACGCGTGGCATCGACGGCTGACGCGCCCAAAGTCTGCGTGGTCGTGTCTCATCCAATCCAACATTTTATACCTTTTTACCGAGAAGTCTCTAATTGTGGTACAAATCTACATGTTTTGTTCATGTCACGCGCAGGACTCGACGTGTACTTTGATCCAGATTTCGGACGCGATGTCCGATGGAGTGGCATGAGCCTGGCTGGCTTCCACTACGACGTCGTCTCCGACTACGAGATTGGCACCCACTGGAAACAGCCCTGGAAATCGGCGAGGGTAGCGTGGCGCGAGCTCGACCGGAGCCGCCCCGACTGCGTTATCGTCCACGGCTACGCGCATTCGTTCGCGATCGCTGCTTTGGCGTGGTGTCGGGCACGTCGAGTGCCCGCGCTGTTGTTCGGGGACAGTGAGATGCTCGCCCCGCGACGACGCCGGGTCGCGGCAGGCAAGCGGATGCTGCTGCCACTGCTGTTCAACGGCGTGTCTGGTTTCCTCACCATCGGGGATAACAACGAGACCTACCTATCCCATTATGGCGTGCCGCGATCAAAGATGTTCCGGATGCCTATTCCTACCGACGAGGGAGGACTGCGTTTGGCGTTGCTGAAACGCGAGGACCATCGGTTGGCCGTCCGGTCCGAGTTGGGTCTTCCGCCCGACGCCGTCGTTGCGTTGTTTGTCGGCAAACTGATTACTCGTAAGCGACCGATGGATATAGCCGCGGCGTTGCGGGTTCTCGCGCGAGGACCGGATGGCCCGCGGCTGACCGTCCTTCTGGCCGGTGACGGTGAGCTTCGCGGTCAGCTCGACCGTGTTGCTAGCGAGTTGGACGGCACGCTCAGGCCGCTCGGATTCACCGAGCCCCACCGGCTCGCGGTCCTCTACGCTGCCGCGGATTTCTACGTTCATCCGGCGGAACGAGATGCGCATCCGCTCGCGATAAAGGACGCTGTGCTGTCGGGCCTCCCGGTGGTCACCACGGACCGGGTCGGCTCGGTCGGGCCGACCGACGACGTGCGGCCTGGCCGCAATGGTCGCGTCTACCCAGTCGGCGATGTGCCCGCGCTAGCCGCCGTGCTGGACGATCTACGTCGCCACCCGGACCGGCTGGCCGAGTTGGCGCGTGAATCCGAGCGAGTTGCGTGCGAGATCGATGTGCACGCCGCCGTGGCCGGCTTCCAACGCGCGGTGACGGCTGTCGCTTCGCCACGGAGCCCGGTTGCGCGTAGCTCAAGGTCTATGATATTCAGAATCAAGATCGCAATGGCGGGCGTGCTCACGAGCCCCGTCGCCGCGCGTATTGTCGAGACCGCCACTCGGGACCAAATCCGAAACAATGGGATTCGCTTCGATGTGAGTGGTTCTGATTTCACGGCCCGGACCAAGGCCCAGTTGTTCTGGCACATCTATGAGAGCGCCGAGATCCGGTTGATCCATCGCAACCTTCGAGGAGCTAGCACGGTCGTCGAGCTCGGTTCCAGCTTGGGGATCACGACCGCGCACATCGCGTCGGTCGTAGCGCCTGGCGGGCGCATTGTCTGTGTAGAAGCCAATCCTCGGTTGATCGAAGGCCTCCAGTCGAGGCTTTCCCCTCATCTAGCCCACATGCAGCTGGACGTCGAGCACGCGGCGATCTCGACCGAGCAGGGCACGGCGACGTTCTCGGTCTGTTCCAACGTCCTGGGCTCGAGGCTAGCTGCTCGCAAGGACGGGGAGACCGTGTCGGTACCGGCCTCGACCTTGCGTCAGATACTGGCGAAGCACGGCGTCGATGAGTTCGATCTGGTGTCGGACGTCGAAGGTGCTGAGGCGTCATTCTTGCTCGGTGACCCGGAGGTCCTTCGTCGATGCCGGCGAGCCGTGCTCGAACTTCACGACACTACATTCCAGGGCCGCCACTATTCTACGTCTGACCTYCTCGCCGCCGCCCAGACCGCTGGTTTTCGGGTTGCGGAACAGCACGGAGCCGTGGTTGCGCTGGTGCGGACGTAGGGTGAGGCGAGACCGGTCAGCTCTACCGCTTCGTCGGCGATCGCGGCGGGCCGGACTCATGGGTAGTGGTGTGACAGCGGCCGCCGCCGGGATGCCCGCACTTGCCCTTTGTGGTCAATTGTATGCTTGTGGTAACTGCGAGCTCGGCTTGCCTCGGCGAGCTGAACTTCCGTGACGTCGACCCGGCCGGACTGCCAGCGGACTCTGACCTAGATTCGCCAGTAGTGGCTGATGTTGAGGGTTCGTAGATCGTTGGAATGTGAGCGGGTGCCTGCCGTGCAGGGAGAATCGGGGTTACCACACCAACCGAAGAACCCTGACGAGAGGCACCCGCCGGGTGAACAGACTACGCAGATCGAAAGCGTCGAGGAAACGGGCCCCGCGGGTACGGGTCGGGCCGGCGGACCGGTCGCTGACCGGGATGGCGGGGCTGGTAGCGGTCACCGAGCTGGTCGACCGGCTTGGTGTCGTGGAGGCGCTGGATGCGCGGGTCGGTCCGGTCAAACAGCGGCAGCGGGGGTTGACCGGCGGACAGCTGCTGGTCGGGATGGCTACCGCGCAGATGGCCGGGCAGGCGACGCTGGACCGGCCAGCGCCGCTGCGAGCTGGTCCGCCAGCGGCCGACGATCGATCTGGACTCCACGGATGTGGAGGTCTACGACCGGGCGAAACGGAGCGTGGCCTAAACCTACGAGGGAAAACGGGCCGGCCGGGCCGCTGCTGGCGAGCTGGGCGCGCACCGGGCTGGTCCTGGCCGCCGACCTGCTCGCCGGTGACCAGGACGTCCGGCCGCGTTGCGCCGACCTACTGGCCCGGGCGCTCGCCACCCTGCCCGCCGCGGTCTGCGCCCCGCCACTGGTGCGGGCCGACTCCGGGTTCTTCACCGGCGAGCTCGCCCGCGCCGCTGTGGCCGCCGGCGCGGACTTCGCGATCGCAGCCCCGCGCAACGCCGCCCTGTGGCGGGCCTACGCCGCGGTGCCCGAGATCGCCTGGACAGACGCCCGTGACATGCGCGGCGCCCAGGTCACCGCCGTCGCCTACGCCCCGGCCGGCTGGCCGCCCGGCACCTACACGATCCTCCGGCGGGTGAAGGTCTCCGCCACCGAGATCTCGGCGGACCCTCGCTCCCGGCGGCGGCGCACCATCCCCAAAGGCCAGCTCGCACTCGCGTTGGAAGGCGTCACCGACCACGCCTGGGCGGTCAGCTTCCTCGTCACGAATATCCCCGCCGACGAACCCGAGAGCATCATCGCCGTCGAGTGCTGGTTCCGCGGCCGCGCCGACATCGAGACCCAGATCAAGGACACCAAACTCGGCGCCGGCCTGCGCCACCTGCCCTGCGCCGACCCTGTCGTCAACACGGTCTGGATGGGGGCCGCGATCCTCGCCGGCTGGCTATCGACCATGCTCCAGTCCCTGACCGGCCTCGACCAGCACGGCCGCGCCCACAGCGACCGGCTCCGCCACGACCTGGTCAACATCCCCGGCCGGCTCACCCGCCACGCCGGCACCCTGATCCTGCGCCTGCCACCCGGCCGCGACCAGTATCTGCCCACCACGCTCGAACGGCTACGCGCCCTGCCCGCCGCCTGACAGCCCGATTTTCCCACGCGAGACCTCCGGACCGTGGAACCGGCGCCCACCCGGCACGACAGCCGGGCCACCACCCTGCCCACACCCCGAAAACAACCCCGAAACAATCCAAACAAGAAGATTATTAAGTCTCGGCGTACCACCGAAGATCACACGCTGGTACTGGCGAATCTAGTAGACTGTAAACCAAAATTCTTTCCGATGACACATAACTAAAGTCGTCACAAGTTGTTGGCGAGCAGCTTCCTGAATTCCCGGTGGAGTACCTCCACCTTGGCTACGATCTCTTCTGCGGTGGCTGTCCACTCGAACGGATGGGCGTCCCAGTTCCAGTTCTCGACATAGTTGTTGATGGTGTTGACGAGGTCCTGGACCGAGACGAACGCCCCGTGCTGGAGTGCGTGCCGGGTGAGAATACCGAACCAGTTCTCGACCTGGTTGAGCCATGAACTGCCGGACGGGGTGAAATGGAACGTGACGTTCTTGTGCCTGCGCAGCCATGTGTCGACGTCGGGGCCGTAGTGGGTGGCCAGATTGTCGACCACTACATGGAGCTCCGCACCGCCGTATTCCGCGATGACCTGGTCCATGAACGTGAGGAAATCGGCCCTGGTGTGGCTGGGGAAGCACCTGGCGGTGACCCGCCCCGTCCCGACGTCGAGGG
>NZ_MAXA01000048.1 GCF_001854695.1 Parafrankia soli | reverse complement strand
CCTCCAGCCAAGGACTCGAGAATATCGCGTTGATTATCAGTTAGGATCATGTGTCCAATTTACCCACACTTTTTCCAGCCTAACAGTGGCACTGGAACGGGCATTTGTTTACGCCGCACTAGTTTGCAACTGCACATCACTTGCAACTACTGTCAGGCGCTGGCCGATCGAGGGGAGCAGACCATGGGCAGCGTCCCTGACGGCCCGGCGGCGTGCCTGCCGGCGGCAATCGAGATCATGACCGCCTACACCGACCCCGCGTTCTTCTGGACCACCGTCCAGCGGGTGATGGCGGACGGAGYCGACCGCGCCAACCCCACAGCGGCGATGGCGGAACTCGTCCTCGGCCTCGCAACCCTGTGCGGGATCACCCTCGACTGCGCCGTGATACTGCGGCGTCTGTACTGCTTGTTCGTCCTGGAGGTCGGCTCCCGCTCCGTCCATATCCTCGAGGTCACCGCCCACCCGGACGAGCCCTGGACCACCCAGCAGATCCGCAACCTTGTGATGGACCTCGGTGAGCGGGCGGTCGACTTCCAGTTCCTGATCCGCGACCGGGCCGGGCAGTTCACCGCGTCGTTCGGCGCGGTCCTCGCCGACGCCGGCATCACCACGGTCAGGATCCCGCCCCGCACTCCCCGCGCGAACGCCTACGCGGAACGGTTCGTCCGCACCGTCCGGACGGAAGCCACCGACCGGATGCTGATCTTCGGTGAACGGCACCTGCGCACCGTCCTGGCCGAGTACGCACGGCACTACAACGGACGACGCCCGCACCGCGCGCTCCGCCTTCAACCACCCCGGCCCGACCACCCGATCACCGACGTCATGACAGCACGGATCAAGCGCCGGCCTGTCCTCGGTGGCCTGATCAACGAATACGAACGAGCCGCCTAAAAGACCAGATCAACGCCGGTGGCCGAGTTCTGGCACCCCACAGGTCCATCCTGCGCGAGGTTGAGCGGTCTCGACTGCGTAACGGATGTGATCGGCTACCGTTAGATCGTGGCTCTCGGGATTTGCCTGCTCTTCGATCCCCGTGCCGACCGTGCGCTGCGAGACCTGTGGGATCGGCTCGAGGAGCGAGGCGTGCCGACGCTCCGCTCGCACACTCACCGTCTCCACCGTCCTCACCTGTCCTATGTGGTCCTGCTGCGATGGGATCTCGGCAGCGTTCAGGCCGCGATCGAGGCCCTCCCCGACCGGGGACCCATGGAGATCACCTTTGACGCGCTCGGCGCCTTCCGCCGCGGCCGCATCTCGCTCATTCCGGCCGGCCAGGCGGGACTTGTCGGCCGGCAGCAGGAGGCCGTCCGGGCCGTCCGAGCCACCGGGGCGTTCATCCACCAGCACTACGAGATCGACAGGTGGCTACCGCATTGCGCCCTCGTTCCGCGGGCCCGCCTCGCGCAGCTTCCGGTTGCCGCCGCCACCGTCTACGACGTCCTCCCGCTCGCCGCCCGGATCAGCCAAGCCGCACTCATCGACAGCACCACCGGCCAGATCTGGCCGCTCGCTTCGATCCCCTGAGGCTTCCCCGAGGATTGCGCGACGCCGTAGCCGCCCGCCGTTGTCGCGCGGCCTTTCTACGGCCGACCCTGTGGGTGCCAGGACTGGGCCGTCGGCGTTGACCGCCAGGGCCCTGACGATGCGTTCGGCGGGCGAAGTCGCCGCCCTGGAGGGCAGCCTGCGCCACCTCAGGGAACGAGCCGACCAAGCCCGCGATCGGCTGCCCGGCGTCGGCACGGCGGAAACGGTGGCGGCCGACACGTCCAGATCCGGTGTCCCGCGACCAAAGGGGCGAGCGCCCGGCCGGGCGCCGGACGAAAGGACCGAAAGATGGAATACGTGATCACGATCTTTGCGGGTCTGGGCGCTGCGACCGAGACGCGTAATCCGGAGTGGATCGCGGCATGCACCGTCGCAGCTCCCTGCGCGCGGTCGGCGGCCTGACGACTGCGCAGGTCGCTTCGACGTTCCTGGCCCGCGAATCCCGCGGCCTACCGGACGGCGGACAGGCCGCGGGTGGGTGGGTGTGGTCCGCCGTGCTCCTTCAGCCTCGACATGCACAACACAGGCAGCTTCTGCTGCCACACTTGCTGGACCGGACTGCGGTCCAGGAAAGGCTTGCGGCAAAGGCTGTTCGCCGTGATCCGCGATGCGCTGGGTCGTCATCCAGGAGTCCACGCCGCTCGATACCGGTGTGGACGTTCCACACCAAAGGGGGTCGACAAGATTCTTTCGATGAACACAGAGGCGTACCCGTGGTGTCCCAGTCGCGAAGATCGGCCGCCAATAGTTCGCTGGCCATCAACGTTACCGCGCCGGTCGAATCCGGCGGTATGGGTCTTCCGTCCGCACGATGCGGAGTGAAGCGGGTGCCCACCACTGCGACGCCTGCGGACACGGGGCGGTTCGCTGCGCTGGTGCGGGCCTGTCATCCAGAGCCGACCGCGGCGGTGACGCTCTTCGCCACCGCACTGGCGATCTCCAGCGGGCGCTCCGCCTCGGGTATCGCCGCCGTGGCGACCGCGGTCGTCACGGGGCAGTTGTCGATTGGCTGGAGTAACGACGTCATCGATCAGGAGCGCGACGCGGCGGGCGGCCGAACGGAGAAGCCGATCGCCGCCGGCGGAGTAGCGCCGGGGCCGGTCACCCTCGCCTGCGTGGTCGCGCTGGTCGCGTGCGTTCCGCTGTCCTTCGCCTCGGGTAGCCCGGCGGGCTGGACCCATCTCTGCGCAGTCGCTAGTGCATGGGCCTACAACCTGGGACTCAAGGCGACCAGACTGTCCGTCCTCCCGTATGCTCTCTCGTTCGCCCTGCTGCCGGCGTTCGTCGTACTGGGGCTTCCTGATCATCCAGCACCGCCCTGGTGGCTGCTGCTGGCGGGCGCTCTGCTCGGCTCGGGCGCGCACTTCGCGAACACCCTTCCCGACCTCGCCACCGACGCCCGGACCGGGGTGCGCGGCCTGCCGCAACACCTCGGGGCGGCCGGTTCGCGGCGGTCCGCTGCCCTCCTGCTCGCAACGGGTTCCGCTGTCGCTGTGCTGGGACCGGCGGACCTCAGCCCGTGGCGCGTCGCCATCCTGGTCGCCGTGACGGCGCTGACGGTGCTGGGTCTCCGGCTCGGCGACCGCCATGCCTTCCGGATCGCGATGGCAGTCGCCGCGCTCGACGTTGCGCTCGTTGTCGCCGCCGGCACGTACCTGACCTGATGACAGATGATCGACGAAAGGTCCATGGCCGGACGAGAAAATTTTCCGACGCGTGATTGTTGTACCGATTTCATGGAAACGGGCCGGCCCTACAGATCCGCATCATCTCTGGAACATCTCATTTAGATTCTGCCACTATTCCTTCGGGGAGCCACGTGAACAGGTCGACACACCGGCAGGAATCGATGTTTCACCCATATCGGATCGTTCCGGAATCGTGCGATCAAAGGCCCGCGGCGACGAGCCCGAACGGACGACGGCGGTTGCCGCGCCGGCGCCGCAACGATCCTGCACAGTACGACGACCTCGCCGACCAGTGGTGGCCCACTCACGGACGGTTCGCGGCGTTGCACTGGCTCGCCGAGGCGCGCGCCCGCCTCATCCCGGCCCCACCTCGCACCGGCGCCCCGCTGCTCGACCTTGCCTGCGGTGGCGGCCTGCTCGCGCGGGTGCTGACTGGCAAGCTCGCGGGATGGCGGCACATCGGTGTCGATCTATCCTCGCTGGCACTCCGCCAGGCCAGTGACCACGGCGTCGAGGCAGTCCAGGCCGACGTGACGCGCCTGCCATTCCCCGACGGCAAGTTCTCCTGCGTCGTCGCTGGCGAGATGTTCGAGCATATCGAGGATCTCGACGCGGCCTGCACGGCGATCGGGCGAGTCCTCGCTCCGGGCGGAACGTTGGTGATCGACACGCTCGCGGACACGCTGTTCTGCCGGATCGGTCTGGTGCGTCTCGCCGAGCGCCTGCCGGGTGGCCCGCCGCCTCGAATACACGATCCGCGCCTGCTGGTGTCGCCCGACCGGTTGGGCGCGGCGCTGGATCGGTACGGCATCGAGATGACTGTCGTTGGCGGCCTTCGCCCCTCGCTTCCTGACTACGTCCGTTGGCTCGTCCGTCAAGCCGACTCGGTGCGGATGGTGCCGACCGACTCCACCGCGGGTGTCTACCAGGCCGTCGGGACAAGAAGGGAACTTCGATGAGCGTTGAACGGTCCGCTGATGCGCAGGGTCGGGGCCCGTCAGCCGGTCCGCACCTCCTGGAGCCGGGCGTGCGGGAGGTGGGCATGCGGAAACCGGGCGGACACGACGCGGTACCAGCGCAATCGCGGGCACCGCGCGCCGACGGGGCGGAACTCGCCCACAGCGTCGTCGCAGCGATCGCCGGGCGCGCCGGCGACGCAGATCGTTGCGGGGAGCTGCCCGCGGCCGACCTCGACGATCTGCGCCAGGCGGGCCTGTTGGGGCTGCTCGTACCCCGGCGGTTCGGTGGTCATGGCGGCGGTTTCGCGCAGTGGGCCAATGCCGCGCGGGTACTCGCCGAAGCCAGCGGCTCGACCGCCCTGGCCCTGAACATGCACACCTCGGTCCTGGGCGCGCTGGCCGGGACTCCGGACGAGCTCGCCCGCGCGATGGGGGCGCCGGAGTCCTATTTCTCCGCGCGCGACCGGATGTTGACCCAGGCCGCCGGCGGCTCGTTCATCGCCGTTGCCATGAGCGAACGGGGCGCCGGCTCGCGACTGTCCGCGCTGCGGACCTCCTACCGCCGTGAGGGCGACGGCTACCGGATCACCGGCCTCAAGTCCTTCTGCTCGGGTGCGTCGCACGCGGACGTCTACTTCGTCGCCGCGCGCGCAGCCGAAGACCATTCCGAAGGCGAACAGCCGGACGAAGACCACCTGGCGGCTGCGGCGGGCCCAGCGACGAGAGTCAGCCATTTTCTTGTTCCAGCCGGGAACGGGGTGACCGTCGAGCCCAACTGGGACACCCTCGGCATGCGGGGTACCGGCAGCCACGACCTGCGCCTGGACGTGTGGGTTCCGGCGGACGCGCTGGTCGGYGGGCTGGAGGGGCTGAGCCTGCTGATCGCGCAGATCATGCCGCAGTGGTTGGTGGCCTCCTACGCCGCCGTCTACGCCGGGGTCGGCCGAGCCACCTTCAACGCGGGAATCGAACACGCGCGAGGCCGAACGGCAGCGGGGATACCGAAGGGCCTGGTCGGCCTTCCCGCCGTGCGGGCCCGCTTCGGTCACGCGGACGTCGCCCTCGCAGCGCTCGACGTCGTGATCGACGAGTGCGCCCGGCGGGTGGAGGCCGATCCCGGATCAGCGGCGACGAACCGGTGGGTATGGCGAGCGAAACTGCTCGCTGGGCAGACCGCGCAGGATGTGGCGGCCTCTGTCATCGAGGCGTGCGGGACTACGGTCACCCGCCGCGGCCACCCACTGGAACGGCTGTACCGGGACGCTCGGTGCGGATCTCTCCAACCCGCGACCACGGACGTGTGCGCGGACTGGTTGGGCCTCGCGGCGCTGGGAGGCGACCCGGACGCGGACGCAAACGTGGCCCGGTGGTGAGGGGGGCACAGACTCCCGACACGAGCAGGGATCCCGCGAGGAGCGCCGGGGCAGAGCCGGGCACGACAGCCGTGATCACCGGGATCGGGACAGCGTTTCCTGGGGTTTTCGACCAGCAGAGCCTGTGGGACGAGGTCTTCGACCGACGGTACCGAGGCGACCGGATGGCTCGCCGGATCTTCATGGGCTGCGGAGTCCGGACCCGGCACGGGGTGGTGGATCCGCGGCGCGAGGACATCAGCGGCTGGTCGACAGCCACCCGGATGCTGCGATACGTCGAGGACGCGCACCCCCTTGGACTACAGGCCGCCAGAGCCGCCCTGACGGACGCCGGACTGAACGCCGCCGACGTCGGGCTGTTCGTCGTCGTGTCGTGCACCGGTTACAGCACACCGGGTCTGGACATCCAGCTCGCCCGTGAGCTCGGTATGTCAGCACAGGTACGGCGGCTGCTGATCGGGCACATGGGCTGCTACGCGGCGATCCCGGGGATGGGAACCGCCGCTGACTTCGTCCGGGCCCGCCGGCAACCCGCCCTCGTACTCTGCGTGGAACTCACCTCCCTGCACATCCAGCCGGATACTCCCGAACGAGACCTGGAACAGGTGGTCGCGCACGCCCTGTTCGGCGACGCCGCCGCGGCGATCGTGCTTCAGCCCGACGCTGAGCGTGGTCTCGACGTAATCGACACCACGGCCGTGACCGCTCCAGCCAGCGAAGAACTGATGACCTGGCACGTCACCGACCATGGGTTCCGGATGGGGCTGTCCGCCAAGGTCCCCGCCGTCCTGGCGAACCACGTCGAAGAGGCGACCGCGGCACTGCTCGACCCCTTCGAACTCAAGCGGGCCGACATCCAGGGATGGGCCGTGCACCCCGGCGGGCTACGCATCGTCGACGTCGTAGAGGAGCGACTGGGTCTGGACAGGGCACAGACCGCCGCGACCCGCCAGATCCTCAACTCCCGAGGTAACTGTTCGTCGGCGACCGTGCTGCTCGTCGTCGAACAACTGCGCGATGGACTCGACATCGGCGGCACAGCGATCGGGATGGCGTTCGGTCCAGGTCTGACACTCTGCATGGCCCTACTGCGGCGCAGATAACCCTCGTTCGCAACATCCGCCGCGGACACTACGAACTGAGTCGAAAACGACTCAGGACTAGGACTCGGTGCCGAAGGCGCGGAGAAAGGTCGCGGCTGCCTGTCCGGCGACGGCCCGCAGCTCCGCTTGGGGGATCTTCCTAGTTCCCAGCCGGGAGCGGGCCTCCAGCGAGCCCGTGAGCAGGGCGCCGAACTGTTCGGCGGCGATCGCGGGGTCGCCGCCGAGATCCAGCCGGCCGGCCAGGGCCAGTCTGGCCAGCCGCGCCGCCAGTGCGTCGTTGACCCGGTCGCTCGCCCGGTCGCGGACGATGTCGAGCAGGTCCGGCATGGTCGTGATCTCCGAGTGCAGCAGCCGCCGGAGCGCCGACGAACGCTCATCGCAGTAGCACTCGGCCAGGCAACGACCGGTCTCGGTGAGCATCGCGGCCAGATCGCCCTGCTCGCGGAGCTGTTCGACGGCGGCGAGGTTACGGGCCAGCGCCTGGTCGGACAGAGCGGCGACCACCTCGCGGAAGAGGTTCTCCTTGTCCCCGAAGTGGTTGTAGAGGGTGTGCTTCGCGACCTTCGCCTCGGCGGCGATCGCGTCCATCCCCGCCGTGTGGTAGCCGTCCCGGGCGAAGATCGTGAACGCGCCGTCCAGGATCGCCTGCCGCTTGTCGATCCGGCCTCTCGCTCCGTCCGGCCTCGCTGCGCCCACCAGGCAAGGATAGCTATCGCACGCACTGGTGCGCTAAAGTGCACTCATCGGTGCATAACGAGCAGGGGAGTTTCGTTGATCGTCAACGTGCTGCGGTTCAGCTTTCGGAACGACGTCACCGAGGATGAGAAGGCGGAGGTGCTGGCCACGATGCGGCGCACGGCCTCGACCGGGTCGGTCGCGTTCGCCGCCGTCGGGCAGGATCTCGGTGACCCCGCTGAGGGATTCACCCACGCCTACCTCGCGGCGATCCCGGACCTGGACGCGCTGGAGCAGTACATGCACGACCCGGTGCATGTGAAGGGTGACGACGTGATCCTGGGGAGGCTGGCCAGGCTGTCGGCGGTGCGACTGTCCGACGATCTGGATCCCGGGCTGCATCAGGCGATCTTCGCGATGCATGCCCGGAAGGCCGCGATGTATCCGGACTGGGGCCGCGAGGTCGAAGCGCTCCTCACCGCCTAGTAGGACTTGGTTAAGTCGGGGCGAGGTCGATGTGTCGAAGGGGCGGCAGGGGCTGTCGGCAGGTCGGGCACCATCCYACCCAGCAGGCCAGCAGCACCTGGAGCTCGGCCACGACCTGGTAAAGCGTCAGGCCGTGGCCGCCGCTGGCGGGCACAGCCGCTCCAGAGTGCAGAATGCCTGCGCGACCGAGGCCAGGGTGAGGTGGCGCAGGAACCCGTGGAAGGTGCGGCCCTCGAAATGCCCGAGTCCCAGGGCGGTCTTGAGCTCGCGGTAGTCGTGTTCGACCCGCCAGCGGATCTTCGCCATCCGGACCAGGCGCCGCAGCGGGGTGCCCGCGGGCAGGGTCGACAGCCAGTACTTCGTCGGCTCGGGCTCGCCGGTGGGCCACTCGGCCAGCAGCC
>NZ_MAXA01000047.1 GCF_001854695.1 Parafrankia soli | reverse complement strand
CCCACACCCTGCTCGAACCCGCCGCCGTCCGACTCCTCGCCACCCACCACACCGACACCACCCTCACCACCCTCCACACCGCCCTCACCCACCCCGACCCCACCCACTTCCACCACCAACTCCTCGAACACGCCGGCAACCAGACCCTCACCATGATCGCCGGCATGCTCCGCCACATCCTCGACACCCACACCCCCCTCCCCCACCCCACCCACACCACCCCCCACAACCACCACGACCACACCCACCTCCTCGACCTCATCGCCCGCCACGACACCGACGCCGCCGAAGCCCACTGGCGCACCCACATCGCCACCACACCCAGCCAGCCACCCAGCACCGTCATCGACCTGCTCGGCACACCGCCCGCCGCCCCGGGCCGCGGCCTCGAGGGCACCCGACCGGTGCCGATGCCCCGGAACTCCTCGGGCTGACCGCCCAGAAGGCCCGCGCTGACCGCCCGCGAGACTCGGGCCAACCGGTCAGGAGACTCCGGGCCGGCCAGGGGACTCCGGCCGGCCGGTCAGGAGACCGTCGTGCGCAGCCGGACGAGGTCGGCCAGCTCCGGCGACACCTCCGCCAGCAGCTCCCGGACCCGCGCCACAGCCGGGACGGCCAGCCCGTCGTAGATCTCGGCGAAGACCGTGCGGGCCTCGCGCCGCGGCCAGCGGCCGGGCAGCAGGTCGATCGGAAGGTCCGGGTCGAGGCTCGGGAAGCGCCCCCAGGACTCCATCACCGCGGTGCGCGCGGCCAGTGCCTCCGCGCCGCGCACCTCGCCGTGGCGGACCCGTTCCAACAGGGGGGTGTAGGTGCGGACGAACTCCTCGTAGGTGCGCTGCAGCTCGGTGAGATCCCAGGCCGCCATCGGCGGGCGGGGGTCGCTGCGGCGTGCCTCCGACGTCGTGATCAGCACCGTCGACGCGATGACGCCCAACTCGGCGAACACCCGGCGGGCCGCCTCACCGGCAGACCGCGGGGTGACCCACATCCCGTCGTAGAGCGGAGCGAAGCCCAGCCAACGCAGCCGTGCGCGCACGGCGTGCCGCACGTCGCGCTGGTCCTCGGGGATGGAGAACGCCGCCACCGTCCAGCGCCCGTCCCACGGGTCGTGCCGCAGGCCGAAGGTGAAGATCCGGTTCGCCGACGCGAGGATCKCGGCCGAGGCCTCCGCTGTCAGCCCGTAGTAGGTGTTGCGGCCGATCCGGGACGACTCCAGCAGCCCGCGCCGCGACAGCCGGCTCAGCGCCGCCCGGGCACCGACCGTGCTGACGTCGAAATCCGCGAGCAGGCTGACCAGCACCACCGACGGTACGTGCTCCCGGCGGCCGGCCCAGTAATCGCCGAGCAGGGTGGTGAGCAGGTGCTGGGGCTGTGCGCCCACCTGGACCCTGGGCAGGTCGACGACGTCGGCCGTTGGAGGTGCCGGATTCGCTCCTTGGGCCCCGACCTGCGGCCGGCGGACGGTCGGGCGCCGGCCACGACCCGGATCACGGTCGCGACCTGCGAGCCGCGCGGGCGCTGTCACGCTCTCCGATTTTACGAGCCCCTACCGACATTCCACGCGATCGGTCCGGAGCTCCTGTGGTCCGGGTGACGTCGGTCGGTCTCCCGACGGGCGACCTGTACGCTCGGCGACCATGAGCACTGGACGGGTGCGCGTACGGTTCGCGCCGTCGCCGACCGGCATCTTCCACGTGGGCGGGGCCCGGTCGGCGCTTTTCAACTGGCTGGTGGCCAAGGGCRCCGGCGGCGACTTCGTGCTCCGCGTCGAGGACACCGACGCCTCGCGGAACCGGCCGGAGTGGACCGAGGGCATCATCAGCGCGCTCGACTGGCTGGGCATCAGCCCCGGTGGCTACGAGGGCCCGGTGTTCCAGTCGGAGCGGGCAAGCCGGCACGCCGAGGCGGCCGCGGGCCTGTTCGCCGCCGGTCGCGCCTACTACTGCGGCTGCACCCGCGACGAACTCGCCGCCCGCACCGGCAACGCCCAGCACGGCTACGACGGCTTCTGCCGGGAGCGCGGGCTCGGCCCCGGCCCGGGGCGCGCGCTGCGGTTCCGCACCCCCGACAAGGGCACCACTGTAGTCCTCGATGTGATCCGCGGCACACCGGAGTTCCCGAACGACACCATCGAGGACTTCGTCATCGCCCGGGCGGACGGCTCGGCCGTCTTCCTCCTCGCAAACGTCGTGGACGATCTCGACATGGGCATCACCCACGTCGTGCGCGGCGAGGAGCACCTGTCCAACACTCCGAAGCAGCAGCTGCTGTGGGCGGCGCTCGGCACGCCGCCGCCGGTCTGGGCCCACGTCCCGGTGATCGTCAACGAGAAGCGCCAGAAGCTCTCGAAGCGACGCGACAAGGTCGCGCTGGAGTCGTACCGCGCCGAGGGGTACCTCGCCGCCGCCATGCGCAACTACCTGATGCTCCTCGGCTGGGCTCCGCCCGGCGACGAGGAGATCGTCCCGTTCGAGACCATCGAGGCGTCGTTCCGGCTCGAGGACGTGAAGCCCTCTCCCGCGTTCTTCGACGAGAAGAAGCTGCGTGCCTTCAACGGCGAGTACATCCGTGCGCTGAGTGTGGACGGGTTCGTGGCGGCGTGCGAGCCGTGGCTCGTGCCCGCGGCCGACGTGCCCGCCGCGGTGGACGCGCCGGCCGCGGCGGGCTCGGCGGGCTCGGGAGACGGAGCCGCGGGCGTGACCACGACGGTGCCGGCCCCGCCGTGGTCGCCGGAGCGCTTCTCCGCCGAGGTCTTCGCCGCCGTCGCACCGCTGGCGCAGTCCCGGGTGGCGGTGCTGTCGGAGATCGTCCCGATGGTCGACTTCCTGTTCCTGCCCGAGGCGCCGACCGACGAGGCCGCCTGGGCGAAGACCATGAAGGGCCCGGCCCTCGACCTGCTCACCGAGGCGGCCGAGGCCTACGAGAAGGTCGCCTGGGACCACGACGTCCTGCGCGAGACGCTCATCGAGGTCGGGGAGCGGCACGGACTGAAGCTCGGGAAGGCCCAGGCGCCCGTCCGGGTGGCGGTCACCGGCCGGACGGTCGGCCTGCCGCTGTTCGAGTCGCTGGAGATCCTCGGCCGCGAGGAGACGCTGCGGCGGCTGCGCGCCGCGGTCGAGCGCCTCGGCACGGCGGCGAACCCGGCCTGAGCAAGCCCCGGGCCTGAGCCCGACAATCTGAGTGCACCGGCCTGACCGGCGCGGCCGGAGCGTGCGGCGTGCCCGTCCGGTGTCGTCGTGGGCCCGGGTCGTGGTTGGGACGGACCACGACCCGGGCCAGGAACCCGTCGGAGGGTGGGGGGTACCTCCGCCGGGTGGACCGGGGACCTTCGCGACAACACCGTCATCACAACACCGGCGCCATAAACGATGCTTAAGAACGGCTCAAGAGAGCCTTGGATCCGGAAGTGGTCACCTGCCGTGGGCCTTGCGGGCTGACATCGTGACCGACGCGACCTCCCGCGCGGGCGACATCGACCTTTAATGGAGTCGATGTCTACAGACCGCTACATCGAGCGCATCACGTCCCGCGAGGCGACGGTGAAGCGGCCCGCCACGATCCGCGAGGTCGCGGCGCTCGCCGGGGTCAGCGTGTCGACCGTCAGCAACGCGCTGGCCGGCCGGCGATCGGTCAGTGGAGCGTCCAGCGCCCGGGTTCGCGCCGCGGCCCACCGCCTCGGGTACCGGCAGGTCGACGCCGCGCGGCCGGTGCGGACGCCGACCCGGCACGCCATCGGCCTCGTCGTCCCGGACGCGAGCAACCCGTTCTTCGCCGAGATCGCGCACGGCGTCGAGACGGTGGCCCAGTCGTCCGGCTGGGCGGTGTTCCTCGGCAACACCGACCTCGACGACGCGCGCGAGGCCGACTACCTCGACCGCCTGGCCGGGGCGGCCGACGGGCTCCTGGTCTGCTCGGCGTCCGGGCAGACCGAGCAGCTGCAGCACCTGGTCGACAGCGGCGTCGCCGTGGTGGCCTGCGACGAGCGCCTGGAGCTGACCGGCGCCGGCGGGGTCTTCGCCGACGACGCCGCGGCCGGCCGGCTCGCCGCCGGGCACATCCTCGCCCGCCGCGCGCGCCGGATCGCGATGATCTGCGGGCCGGAGCACCTCACCACGGCCCGCGAGCGCCGCACCGGCTTCCGCGCAGAGCTGCAGGCGTCGGGACGCTCGCTTCCGCCGTGGCGCTCGATCGCCAGCCGGTACACGATCGAGGCGGGACGATGGGCGGCCGACCAGCTCCTCGCCGCCGATCCACAGATCGACGCGATCTTCTGCTCAAACGATCTGCAGGCCGTCGGCGCGGTGCGGGCGTTGCGGCACGCGGGCCGGCAGGTGCCCGGCGGTGTGCTGATCATCGGGATCGACGGGATCTCCTGGGGCGAACTCACCGAGCCGTCGCTGACGACGGTGGCGCGTCATCCCGAACGGCTGGGGGCCGAGGCCGCCCGGCTCCTCATCGAGATGGTCGGCGACGGCGCCCGGCCCCGCGAGGTCGTGCTGCCGGTGGAACTGGTCGAGCGGGAGAGCACCCGCCGCGCCTAATGGGAGGCGGTTCGGCCCCTCTCGACACGCGCGGATCAGCCGGTGGCGGACGCCGGCCGGCGGGGGCGCATCAGGCGGTGGGCGCAACCGACGACGTATCGACGGAACTCCTCGTCGTCCAGCACCATCACCCGGGGGTCGGAGCCGGCGCCGCGTAACCCTGCCAGCAGCATGCCGGCCGCCACGACGGAACCCGGATCCGGATCGGGCCCGGCGAGCAACGCGACGAGGCGCTCCCCCAGCGTGGGGAACTCCGGGTACCGCTGCAGGATGGCCGTACAGGTCGGATCACCCTGCAGCAGCGCGTATAAGCGGCGGTTGGCGATGATGAGATCGGCCAGGCCGACGATCATCGTCTCGACCTGGGCGGCCCGGGAGCGCCGACTCTCGGCGAGCCGCACCAGCCCCATGAGCTGCTCGAGCGCCGGGCGCACCACCGCGAGGACGATCTCGTCCTTGCTCTTGTAGTGGTGGTAGACCGCCGCCTTGGTGACGCCCATCGCGTCCGCGATCATCTGGAGCGATGTGGCGCTCACACCACGCTCAGTGAACAGGTCCAGGGCGGTGGCCCGCAGGCGCTCCCGGCCGGCGCCCGGCCCAATCTGGCGTTCCGCCAGCTCGGCAGTCACGATCTCCGTCTCCCGTCCGGCCCCGGTCACCTCGCGCAGGGGGCCCTCATTGTGGCGCACCACACTCCCGCGGGGGACCGAGCGTACAGATCCGTGCGAACCACGCGCTGGACGTCCGTCCGGGCCGACCGCCCCGTACGGGGGGGGGTACGGGGCACCGTCGAGCGGCGCCGAGGAGCCATCACCGGGGCCACAAACGAGGGTCTGGCCGGGCGTCCGCGTGAAACCCGCGACGCACGCGGGCGACCCCGCAAGGAGACGGACTCTTGGGCACCTACCTGTACCGGCTCGGCCAGGCCTCCCACCGGCACCGGCGGGTCGTCCTGGCGCTGTGGCTGGCGCTGCTCGGGCTGGCCGGCGCGGGCACCGCGACACTCCCCGGCGCGGGCACCGCGACGCCCGCCGGCACCGCAGCAGGGACTCTTGTCGCTGCGGGCTCGGAGTCGCAACGGGCGGCGGACCTGCTGCGGCGGCGGCTGCCGGGGACCGGTGCCGACACCGCGACGGCCCGGCTGGTCCTGACCCTCGACGCGGGCGACGGCGCCCGGGCCCGCCTCGACGACCCGGTCCACCGGCAAGCGATCGAGGACGTCCTCGCCGCCCTCGGACAGGCGCCGCTCGTCGGGCGGGTCGGTGATCCCTTCGGCGGCAGCGGGCCCGGCGCCGACGGCGAGCCCGGCGCCCCCGGCGTCGGGTCCGTCGAAGGCGGGATCTCCAGCGACGGCCGGATGGCCTACACGCAGGTCACCTACACCGTCCGCGACACGCAGCTGACCGCCCGGGCGCGCGCGGCCCTGTTCGCCGCCGCGGGCCCGGCCCGCGCCGCCGGCATCGACGTCGAGTTCGGCGGGACGGCACTGGACGGAGTACCCGAGCGGAGCTACCTCGGCTCCGCTGAGCCGGCTGTCGCCGCGGGCATACTCGCGGCAGCTGTGCTCGCGGCGGTCCTGGGTGTCCTCATCGTGGCCTTCGGCTCGTCCGTCGCGGCCGCGCTGGCGCTGCTGACGGCGGTCGTCGGCGTGGCGGTCGGCGGCTGTGCGGCCTGGGTCGTGACCAGCCGAACCGGAACCGGCCCGGCCACGCCGCTCCCGGTGCCGGGGGCGGTGCCGGTGGCGGTGGCGGTGCTCGGGCTCACCGTCGCGATCGGCGGCGCGCTGCTCGTCGTCACCCGGTACCGGAACGGGCTGGCGGAGGGCCGCCGGCGCGAGGAAGTGGCCGGGAACGCGGTGGCCACCGCCGGGTCGATCGTGGTCCTCTCGGGTCTGATGACGGCTGGCACGCTCACGGCGCTGTCGGTCGCCCGCGTCCCGGCGCTGACCACGATCGGCCTGGCGTCCGCCGGCATCATCATGATCGCCACTCTGGGCACGCTCACGCTGCTGCCGGCCGTCCTCGGATTCGCCGGAAGCAAAGTCACCGCACGGGCCACCGGCCGTGCCGGCCGCGGACGGGACGGCGGGGAGCGGTGGGGCCGGTTCGTCGTGCGGCGACGGATTCCGGCGCTCCTGCTCGCCCTCGCCGCCCTCGGCGCCGTCGCGGCGCCGGTGGCCGACCTGCGCCTGGGGCTGCCCGACAGCGGTGCGACCGCGTCCGAGGGCACCCAGCGCCGCGCCTACGACCAGCTCGCCGCGGGCTTCGGCGCCGGCTTCAACGGCCCGCTGCTGCTCATGGTGGACGCGGCGGACAGCGCCGACCCCACCGCCGCCGCCAGCCGGGTACGGACGGCGGTCGCCGCGCTGGGCGCCGTCGCCCTGACCACCGAACCGCGGTTCGACCCCAGCGGCGACCTCGCGACCATGACCGTGATCCCCGTCAGCGGACCGGGCGATCCGGGCACGGCGGACCTCGTACGCCGCATCCGCGCCGAGGCCGGCGCGCTCGCCGTCACGACAGGCACCCGCGTCCGGGTCACCGGGCGGACGGCGATCGGCCTGGACGTCTCGTGGCGGCTCGCCCGGGTCCTGCCGCTCTACCTCACCGTGCTCGCCGCGCTGGCGATCGCGGTGCTCGCCGTGGCCTCGCGCAGTGTCCTCGTGCCCCTGAAGGGCGTCCTGAGCGCCGGACTCAGCGCCGTGGCGGCCCTGGGCGCCATGGTCGCCGGGTTCCAGTGGGGATGGCTCGGCGGCTGCCTGGGGGTGGAACGGAGCGGGCCCGTGGCAGCCGTCCTGCCGATCGTCGTGATCGGGCTGCTGACCGCTCTGGCCACGAGCCACGAGCTGCACCTCGTGGCCCGGAGCCGGGCGGAGCTCCTCCGCACCGGCGACCCCGGCCAGGCCGTGGTGCGCGGCACCGCGGACGCCGCCCGGGCCGTCACGGCCAGCACGATCATCGCGGTCGTCGCGTCGGGCGCGGTCGTGGCGGCCAGCACAGGCGTCATGGCCGGGGTCCTCGGGGCACTCGCCGCTCCGGCCGGCCCGATCACCGCGTCGATCGGTCTCGTGCTGGCGTTCGGTGTCACGGTGGACGCGTTCGTCGTCCGCCTGACGCTCGGGGCAGCGGTCATGTCCCTGCTCGGGCGGGCCGCCTGGTGGCTGCCGCGCCTGCCCGACCACCTGCCCGCGGCCGCCTCGCCCGGCCCGGCGGCGTCCCCTCCCCTGCCCGCCGAGGTGCCCACGCCCGCATCGACGCCCGTGCCCGCCTCGATGCCCGCGTCCGCAGCGGTGGCGACGCCCGCTGTGGCGCCCGCGTTGGCTTCGGTACCAGGGCCCGCCAAGGTGCCCACGCCGGTTTCGGCTGAGGCCGGCACGGGTGCCGGGGCCGGGGCGTCAGTCTGAGCCGGGTGCCGGGTCCGGACCGGGTGCCGTGGCCGGACGCGGGGTGAAACCACGCAGGCGCAGGCTGTTGCCGACGACGAACAGCGAGCTGGCCGCCATCGCCGCCCCGGCGAGCATCGGGTTGAGCAGGCCGGCCGCGGCCAGCGGCAGCGCGGCGGCGTTGTAGGCGAAGGCCCAGAACAGGTTGCCCTGGATGGTGACGAGTGTCCGCCGGGCCAGGCGGATCGCGTCCACGGCCGCGAGCAGATCGGCCCGGACGAGAGTCAGGTCACCGGCCTCGATCGCGACGTCCGTGCCGGTTCCCATCACCAGACCGAGGTCCGCCTGGGCCAGCGCGGCGGCGTCGTTCACCCCGTCACCAACCATCGCCACCACCCGGTTGCCGGCCTGCAGCCGGCGCACGACCTCGGTCTTCTCCGCTGGCAGGACTTCGGCGACCACGTCCTCCGGGGCGATCCCCACCTCCGCCGCGACGGTGGCCGCGACGGAGGCGTTGTCGCCGGTCAGCAGAATCGGGCGCAGGCCCAGTCCCCGCAGCTCGCGGATCGCGGCGGCCGAGGTCGGCCGGACCGCGTCGGCGATGGTGAGCACGCCGCGGGCGCGCCCGTCCCAGGAGACCGCGACGGCGGTGCGGCCGGCGGCCTCGGCCGTGCGGGCGATCTCCGCGAGGTCCGTGGGCAGCGGCTGCGAGCACCCCGTCAGCAGCCTCGGACGGCCGACCAGCACGGCGCGGCCGGCGACCAGTCCGCGCACCCCGAGGCCCTCCTTGGTGGCGAACTCGGTGACGCCGGGCAGCTCCGCGGACGACCGCTCCGCTGCCGCGGCGGCGGCCCGGCTGATCGCGCGGCCCACCGGGTGCTCGGAGGCGTTCTCCAGGGCACCCGCGAGCCGCAGCACCTCGTCCCGGTCCTCGCCGGCGGCGGTGGCGACGTCCAGGAGGGTCATCTCGCCGGTCGTCACCGTGCCGGTCTTGTCCAGGACGATCGTGTCGACCCGGCGGGTCGACTCCAGCACCTCGGGTCCGCGGATGAGCAGGCCGAGCTGGGCGCCGCGTCCCGTGCCGACCAGCAGGGCGGTCGGCGTGGCGAGGCCGAGCGCGCACGGGCACGCGATGATCAGCACCGCGACGGCCGCGGTGAACGCGGCGGCCAGGCCGTCCCCCCGGCCCGCCCAGTAGCCGAAGGTGAGTGCCGAGAGCGCGAGCACGACCGGCACGAAGACGGCCGCGATCCGGTCGGCGAGCCGCTGCACCGGCGCCTTGCCGCTCTGTGCCTCCTCGACGAGACGTCCGATCCTCGCGAGCTGGGTGTCCGCGCCGACCCGCGTGGCGCGGACGACGAGCCGGCCCCCCGCGTTCAGGGTGGCACCGGTGACGTCGTCGCCGGGACGGACCTCCACCGGGACGGACTCTCCGGTGAGCATCGACGCGTCGACGGCTGACGCGCCCGCTACGACCACCCCGTCCGTGGCGATTTTCTCCCCCGGACGGACGACGAAGAGGTCACCGACGCCGAGCTGATCGACCTCGACTCGTTCCTCCCTGCCGTCGCGGAGAACGGCGACGTCACGCGCCCCCATGGCGAGCAGCGCGCGTAGCGCGGAGCCGGCGCTGCGCCTGGCTCTGGCCTCCAGGTACCGGCCGGTGAGGATGAACGCGGTGACGCCGGCCGCCACCTCCAGGTAGATGCTGTCCGCCCCGGCACCGCGAGTGACGGTGACACTGAAGTCGTGGGTCATCCCGGGCTCGCCGGCGTCGCCGACGAACAGCGCGTACAGCGACCATCCGAAGGCGGCGAGGGTGCCGATCGAGACGAGCGTGTCCATCGTCGTCGCGCCGTGGCGCAGGTTCGTCCACGCCGCCCGGTGGATCGGCCAGCCGCCCCACACTACGACGGGCGCGGCGAGCGTCAGCGACAGCCACTGCCAGGAGTCGAACTGCAGGGCCGGCACCATCGCCAGGAGCACCACCGGGACGGTCAACCCGACGACCACACGCAGCCGGTCGCGCAGGGCGCGCACCCGGCCGTCGGCGGGGAGACTCTCGTCAGCCGCGCTACCGCCGGCAGTACTGCCGGCGGCGACGCCGTCCGCGGCGGTGCTGTCCACGGCGGTGCTGTCGTCGGCCCGGTCTCCGGTGGCGTGGTCCGAGGCGGGGCGGTTCGCCGCGTCACGGGCGCCGGTTCGCGCGGCCGGTCGGGACGGCGCGGGCGGCGGGATCGTCGCCGTGTAGCCGGCGGCCTCCACCTGGGCGACCAGCCGATCGGCCGGCAGGCCGGCCGGGAAGCTGACCTTGGCCTTCTCCGTGGCGTAGTTGACCGTGGCGGTGACGCCGTCCAGCTTGTTCAGCTTCCGCTCGACACGAGCCGCGCAGGATGCGCAGGTCATCCCGCCTATCACCAGATCCACCTGGCGCCGGTCGGTGGCCGGTGGGCTCATCGGTTCTCCCAAGGGGACGCGGGTGCGCGGGCAGGGTCAGTGCGTGTGCGCGGAGGTGGGCGTCCGCGTCGGCGTGGGTGTGGGCGCGGCCCCGTCCACCGGGACCGTCATGGTGAACTCCGCGGTTCGCACCTGTCCGGCGTGCTTGAAGTCCAGGAAGAGGCGGTAGGCGCCGGCCGACGGGAACTCGGTCATGAACGACAGCGCGGGATCGCCGCTCCCGGGACTGGCCGTGGGATCGCTCATGCCGCCGTCGAGACCTCCGGGCGTCGCCACGGCGCCGCCGGTGGAGCCCCCGTTCTCTCCCGGGTGGACGTGCAGGTAGGCGAGATCACCCTGCCGGATCACCACCAGATGACCGAGCGAGCCCAGGTACGGCTCGAGATCGGTGACCGGCCGTCCGGCGCGGGTGACCGAGAAGACGAGGTCGCTCATCCCGTCGGGGCTGGCCCGCCCGTCGAGCGTCACGGTGTACCCACCCGCCACTGTCGCGGTGCGCGACGGCGCCGGCAGCGTGGCGGGGCGCAGGTCGCCGCCCACGGTGAGGTCCGTGCCGAGCGTGATCGTGGACGCGGCCGGCGAGCTACCCGAGGTCCCGAAGATCTCGGAATTCCCGGAGATCTCCGACATGCCGGAGATCTCGAAGGTGCCGGGCGTGACCGGAGCGACCGGAGCGACCGGGACTCCCGGAACGCTCGCCCCGTCCGCCACGCGGCCGGCCGCGGTGCCACCGGTACCGGTACCGGTACCGCTGTCGGCGCCGGTGCCCGTGCCGCCGCCGGTGCCAGTACCGCTGTCGGTGCCGCTGTCGGTGCCGCCCGGCGTGGACGTCGGAGCGAAGTCGGCGAACACGCGGTAGACGCCGGGCGCGGACAGTCGGAGCGGGACGCTCCACGTGCCGGCGGCGTCACGGGTGGGGTGCAGGTGCTGGTAGCCGGTGAGGTCACGCCGCACGACGATCAGATGCAGGTCTGCGTCGTGTACCCGGGTGAAGGCGGTGAGCGGGCGGCCGTCCGGGCCGAGGACACGGAAGGTGTAGGGCTGCGAGCGGCCGGCGGGCCAGGTGAGCGTGTCGGGCGCGAGCGTGTAGCCGCCCGCGGAGATCGCGAGCCCGGCCGCGGTGGGATCACCGCTGGTCACGCCCGGCGCGCCGCCCGGCACGGCGGAGGCCTCGTGGCCATGGGCGCCGGTCTCGGCCGCACCGTTGGACTCCTCGGACGGCCCGATCGTCGTCCCGACCACATAGGAGACACCGAAGAGCACGGCCAACGCGAGACCGAAGCCGCCGATGCGGGTCAATGCGTTCATCGTCCGTCCCTTCGCCCCGGCTGGTATAAGACTCACCCAGACGTTACATACCCCTAGGGGGTATACGTCAACGCCTCGCGCGGGTCGGTGGCGCTGCTCTCACACCTTCGGACAGCGCCGCGACACCGCGGCCGCCGCATGCGCGCACCTGCGCGAGGTCACCCGGGACCAAGACGCCGAACGCCCCGACCAGCGCAAAAAGGGAACCGGCGTGTCCGGCTCGCTACTAACACAGGACGCTCGGCCGCCGGAGAACCACAATGGGTAGGTCGGACGTTCCGGGCAGTACTGCTCGGAGAAAGGAGGGTGTTCCTTTGCTTGAGGATTCCCGGCCTTTTCCGCCGGGCAGCCTGCCAGCGCGGCTGAACCCGGCGCTGCGCCAGCAGCTTCTCTCCCTGGGAGGAGTGCGCCACTACCTGCACGGCGAGATGCTGATGCGGGAGGCCGAGCCGTACGGCGAGGTGATCCTGATCCTCGACGGCTTCGTCAAGATCACCGCGAACGGAGAGGAGAACCGGCTCGCCTTCCTCGTCATCCGGTCCCGGGGCGACATCCTGGGCGAGATCAGCGCCATGGACCAGGACACCCACACCGGAACCGCCACCGCCGCCGGGCCGGTCGCCGGCCGGGTGATGAGCGCGACAGCCTTCCGCTCGTTCCTCGAGCAGAATCCCCCGGCCGCCTTCGCGGTCGCCGAGACCGTCGCGAACAAGCTGCGCAACTCGATCCGGCGCCGGGTCGAGCACGTCGACGGCTCGGTCCGGGGCCGGCTCGCCCGCATTCTCATCGAGCTGGCGACGCTGTGGGGGCGGGCCTCCGACCGCGGTGTCCAGCTCGCCGTGGGCCTGAGCCAGCCCGAGCTCGCCGCCCTGGTCGCCGCGGACGAACGCTCGGTCAACCGTGCGCTCGCCGAGCTGCGAAACATGAAGGTCGTCGACGTCGGCTACCGCCGCGTCATCGTCCTGGACCTGGAGGGCCTGGAACGGGTGGCATTCGGCCGCCAGGATCGACCCGACGGGGCCAGCAGCCCGAGCTGACGAGGAAGGCCGCCTGTGCCAACGCTGATATCTTGATGGCCCCAGACGTGACGCCGGTGGGAGACGCCATGGCGGTCCAGGTTCCGCGGGCGCCCCAGCGCAGCGCGCGGGCGTCCGAGATCGTCGCGGAGTCCATTCGCGTCCAGGTCGCCAGAGGGGAACTTCGGCCGGGTGATCGTTTCCCGACCGAAGACGAGCTCATGGAGATCTTCGGCATCGCCCGCACGACGCTGCGCGAGGCGCTGCGCATCCTGGAGGCCGAGGGCCTGGTCACCGTCCTGCGCGGGCGGCACGGCGGGCCGCGGGTCACCAGTCCGACCGTCGACCACGTCGCCAAGGTCTTCGCCCTGCTCCTGCAGCTCGAGGGCGTGACGATGAGCGACATCCACCAGGCGCGGGAGCTCGTCGAGCCGACCCTGGCCCACACCCTCGCCCAGACCAGAACCCCGCAGATGCTCACCGAGCTGCGCGCGGCCGTCGAGGCCGCCGAGGCGGCGGCCGACGCCGACGACGGCCCCGCCTTCCTCGACGCCGCCGCGGCCCTGCACGCGACGATCGCCGAGCACGGAGGCAACCGGTCGCTGGGCATCTTCGCGCAACTGCTCCACGAGGTGGCCGTCCGCTGCCACGAGGCGTCCGGGCGGGTGGCCACCGCCGAGGACCGCAGGCGCGCCGTCCGCTACTACCGCCGGTTCTACAAGCTCGTCGAGGCCGGCGACGCGGCGGGCGCCCGGGAGCACTGGCGGTCCCGGGTGGCCCACGCGGGCGAGGCGGGCCCGACGACCGGCAAGGAGGGGGACGAGCCGGTGGACGTGTTCGCCCGCCCGACCGAGCTCTCCCGGCCGGGCGAGCTCTCCCGGCCGGGCGAACGGACGGCTGCCGTGCGCCGCCGCTGACCCGTCCAGCGAGACCTCCCGGCGGGGCCGCAGTCGAGGGGGTAACCGGGGTTTGCCAGGCTTGAGGGCATGGATCTGCGGATATTCGTCGAGCCCCAGCAGGGCGCCTCCTACGCGCGCCAGCTAGCCATGGCCAAAGCGGCCGAGGAAGGCGGATTCGACGCCTTCTTCCGCTCCGACCACTACCTGCGGATGGGGCCGGGCAGCCCGCTGCCGGGCCCGACCGACTCCTGGGTCACGCTGGCCGGCATCGCCCGCGAGACGTCCACGATTCGCCTGGGCACCCTGGTGACGAGCGCGACCTTCCGGCTGCCCGGGCCGCTCGCCATCGCCGTCGCCCAGGTCGACGAGATGAGCGGCGGGCGAGTTGAGCTCGGTCTCGGCGCCGGCTGGTTCACCGCGGAGCACTCCGCCTACGGGATCCCGTTCCCACCGGTCGGCGAACGGTTCGAGCGGCTGACCGAACAGCTCGCGATCATCGAGGGACTGTGGCGTACCCCGGCGGGCGAGACGTTCTCCCACCAGGGCAGCCACTACACCCTGACCGACAGCCCGGCGCTGCCCAAGCCCGTCCAGCGCCCGCATCCGCCGATCATCATCGGCGGTCACGGGCCGCGGCGCACGCCGGCGCTTGCCGCGCGCCACGCCGCCGAGTTCAACCTCGCGTTCGCCCCGCCGGCACAGGTGTCGGCGCAGTTCGGGCTGGTCCGCAAGGCCGCCGCCGCGATCGACCGGGATCCGGATGATCTCGTCTACTCGGCGGCACTCGTGGTGTGCTGCGGCCGGGACGACGCCGAGCTCAAGCACCGCGCCGAGCGGATCGGGCGTGACCTCGACGAGCTGCGCGAGAACAGCCTGGCCGGCACCCCGGCCGAGGTGATCGAGAAGCTCGCCGTCTACGGCCCGGACGGCGCCGGAGCGAGCCGGGTGTACCTGCAGGTCCTCGACCTGGACGACCTCGACCACGTGGCGTTGCTCGCCGCCGAGGTCCTCCCCCAGGTCTGACCCGGGTCAGACCCGGGCTACGCGCCGGTCCGGCCCGTCGCCTCGGTGGCGAGCTCGCTCGCGAACCACTCGATGGTCCGGACCAGCCCGTCGCGCACGTCGACGACCGGCTCCCAGCCGAGTTGCTGACGGGCGAGGGTGATGTCCGGCCGGCGGACCATCGGGTCGTCGCCGGGCCGCGGCACGAACGTGATCGGCGCGTCGGAGCCGATCAGCTCGACCACCAGGCGCGCGGTGTCGATGATCGTCATCTCGTGCGGGTTGCCGAGGTTCACCGGGCCGGGCAGGCCGCTGCGCAGCATCCGCACGATGCCCTCGACGAGATCGTCCACGTAGCAGACCGAGCGGGTCTGCATCCCGTCGCCGGCGACGGTCACCGGCTCACCGCGCAGGGCCTGGGAGACGAACGCGGGAATCGCCCGGCCGTCGTCGGTGCGCATCCGCGGCCCGTAGGTGTTGAAGATCCGGATGATCGCCGTGTCGAGCCCGTGCCGGTTGCGGTAGGCGGTGGTCAGCGCCTCGGCGAAACGCTTGGCCTCGTCGTACATGCTGCGCGGGCCGATCGGGTTGACGTGCCCCCAGTACGACTCCTCCTGCGGGTGCACCAGCGGGTCCCCGTAGACCTCGGAGGTCGACGCCAGCAGGAAGCGGGCGCCCTTTGCCCGGGCGAGGTCGAGCGTGTTGAGCGTGCCGTGCGCGCCTGCCTTCAAGGTCTCAATCGGATACCGGGCGTAGTCGAGAGGCGACGCCGGTGACGCGAACTCCAGGACGGCGTCGACCGTCCCGGCCACCTCGACCCGCTCGGCGACGTCCTGCTCGAGGAGCTCGAATCCTGGCCGGTCGAGTAGATGCTCGACATTGCTCTTCCGCCCGGTGAGAAAGTTGTCGATGCACACAACCTCCTCACCATCCAGGAGCAGCCGATCACAGAGATGGCTCCCCAGGAAGCCCGCGCCTCCCGCGACGACGACACGCATAACCGAAAAACCCCCAGCACTGGCAGCTCAACGAATACCGACGAAAGAACACCCACCACCGATGTCGGCGGTGGCCTATCCCCGCTGCCTCTCGGGCCGGCGGACCTCATGGCGCGCGATCGCCTTGAGGTAGACCTCCTCGCGGCGCTCGGCGATGCGCGCCGGATCCAGCTCAGCGGTGCCCATCCGACCGCGCAGGCCGACGACGGCCGCGTGGTCCTGGTCGGTCAGGAACGGCTCGAGAGCGTCCGCCATCGCGTCCGGGTCCTCCGGCGGCACGACGGCGCCGCCCTTCCAGCGGTCGACCCAGGTCGAGACGCCGGTCGTCGCCGTGGCGACCACCGGGCGAGCGGCGGCCATCCCCTCAAGGCCCGCGATAGAGAAGCTCTCGAACCGGCTCGGCACGACGACCGCCCGGCCCTCACCGTAGAGCACCGGAAGCTCCGTGCGGGAGACATGCCCCTCGAACCGGATCGGAACGCCCAGCTCAGCGGCCTTCCGCTCGAGCCATGCCCCGGTCTCGACGCCTTCGATCCGACCGGACGACTGCCCGACGAAGATCAGCTTGGCCTCGACTCCCCGTGCCAGTAGCCGGGACGCGGCCTCGACGAGCACGTCCAGCCCTTTGCGCCACTCCAGCCGGCCGACCACGACCAGGTTCGGTCCGGTGTGCTCTGCCGTGGGGACGCTCGCGAACGGCACGTTGTCGAACGGGTACGGGATTACGTCGACGTCGGTGTCCGGTCGCAGCCAGTCGAGCTCGTACAGCGTGTCGACGAGGAGCTGGGACGGGGAAGTCCGCGCGTCCGCTCGCAGCGCCGAGAAGCGGTCGATGCGGTCGGCCAGCTCCCCCTTGCGGCTCAGCTCGGGATCCCGCAGACGGACGTCCATCATCGTCGGAGTGTGCAGGTGGATCACCAGCGGTGTACGCCGACCGAGAGCCGTGAACAGGCCCCGTGTCTCGCCGTCCTGTGTCTCGATGACGTCCGGGTTGATCCCGCTCCGCCGAAGCCAGAAGCCGTACGACACCGCCAGTGAGGCCCGCAGCGACAAGGAGTCACGCGGATGATCCCGGCCGTTGATCAGCTTCGCGGCCGGCCCCAGGTATCGAGTGACAGGCGCACGCAACAGCGGGCGGCGGTGAACGTGAACGCCGTCGAACACGTCGTCGCGGATACGGCGGCCCTGAGTGCACAGCACATGAACCTCATGGCCGCGCCGAACCAGTGCGTGAGCGATGTCATGCGTGTAGACGCCAGCGCCATCCCAGATGATCGGTGGGTACTGCTCGCATAGGAAAGCGATCCGCATGCACAACTCCAGGCGACCAGCAGGCCAGGTAACTCCGGGCGGCCCATAGTAGTACCGACGCCCCGCCTACCAGCAGTCCGCCCGCCACAACCACCTAATGCGGCCACGGCATGCGGCCACGATAGACACAACAGCACCCTCACGTGAGGGGAATTTACCTCTACATGGCTGTAGAACTTTGCCTGGGCGTTCCAGAGAATTCCCCGCCGACATTCCGGTGAGGACGGCGGATCACCCTTACAGACACRGGGAGAACCGAACCTGATTCCTGCCGCAACCACCCTGAACCGATCACTCACCGACCGCTCCGAACAGCTGCCCGACCGTGGCCCGGGGACGGTTCCCGGACCCCACTAAGCACCCCAGCCGTGCCCCGTTCGACGCGCGGGTCCGACACTGCATGACCTGACACAGTCGGCGCCGACCGATCCGCCGCACGCGAGCGGAACGCGATGCGGATACGAATACGGGCGTGACCGGAGCCAGGGCCAGAACCCGGACCGGCGACGCGGCCATGCCCACGGCCACCGCCCAGGCACAGCCACCGCCACCGCCACCGCCACCGCCCAGGCACTGCACACGGACCCGGCCACGGGCGGCCCGCTCACGGCTCCAGAGGCCTACCTAGCCCGCCCCGAGTACACGGCAAACCGCCAGGTCTTGACCGCGCAGTCGACGGAACCGAAGCCCGCCTGCCGCAGCCACCCGAGTTGGTCGTCGAGCGGAGCGCACCGATCGTGGGCCATGCGCGCGAGCGCCCCCGCCCATTCCTCGTCGTCCGAACCCGCGCCACGGGCCCATCGCTCGTGCATCCGCTCGTACCTCTGGGTGGTCTCCTCATCAGGCCCAACAATCTGTTCCAGATTCACGAACAGACCACCGGGAACAAGTACCGAACGGACGCGCCGGAACAGGTTCCGCTTGGCCTCGTCGTCCAGATGGTGGATCGCCAGCGCCGAGACGACCGCGGCGAAGGGACCCACCGGCAGCGGGTCGGTGAGGTCCGCGACCGTCACACCCACCACATGAGCCCGGAGCCGAGACACCGCGCGGTCGATCATCGGACCCGACCCGTCCATCAGATGCAGCCTGGCACCGGGCACGACCCCGATCACCGCCGCAGACAACAGGCCGGTTCCCGCGCCCAGATCCAGCACCACCGGTTGCGCCCCACCCAGTTCAGCCACCAGATCCCCGACCGCGCCGTAGAGCAGATCGAAGAACGGAACCAGCCGGCGACGCTGCGCGTCGTAGGTCTCCGGATCCCAGATCATCTCACCATATGAGATTATAGTCTCACCCATTGAACCAGTGTAGGTCAGAACAGGCGAACGACGCAGCACTCGGAGCAGGTCGAAAGCCCGACGACCTCGGGCCGATCGACGCCGCGCTACTCACTCACGACCACCGCGGCGACAACCTCGACGATGCGGACCACACCTGTTGGCACGCACCAAAACCGTCATCGCCACGTTCCCGGCGCGAGACGCGTCGGGGGCTGTGCTTGGGGAGTTGCCCCCTGGACCACGACGGTTCTCACCGAACTGGAGCCCGGCACCCTGGAATCCGAGACCGATGTGGCGTCTACCACCCCGGGCCGATCTCCCATTGAGGTCACCGCAATACCGTGCCGCCATGGACCGCCGCTGATCCGCCCAGTCGTCGGCCATGCCATCGGCTTCGTGCTGCGCCGGGCCGGCCAGAAACACGGGGTGCCGTGGATTTCAGGGGAGGCCTTCCTCTACCGCGCCGTACGCGAGGTCGGCGATGGTTGACGGTCGACACCGCTTTCCTCCATCTGGGCGGAGTCCGGTTCCCGCTCACCGGCCCCGTCCGATACACCACGACCGGACACAATGCGGTCGCCTCTGCGGTCAGACGCGCCCCCGCGTCACGATCCCGGTTCACGACGAGGACTGGATGCACTTCCGACAGGGACAAGAATCCATCGAGTGTGACGTCGCCCGTACACCCGACGATGTACGCAAAGCTTTCCGATGGGCGCCCATCGGCGAACCAGCTAAGGTCGACTCCGGCTATCTTCGAAAATCGCTCACTATTCTAAAATCAATGTACCGATGTTTCACTCCCAGGAAACCCGAGACGCCTCGACAGTAGCACGATCGACACCACAGTCAAGAGCCGAAGGAATTCGGCGGGACCACTAGTTCCACCACATAAAATTGCCTCATCGATACGGATGATTTGTGAACCGGACGTAGTCCTTCCCTCAGACCTCTTGTCCTGCCCGCCCGCCAGCCATATCGTCGAACACACGTTCGATATTGACGACTTGACGGAGAGGCGGTGACACCATGACCTCCCTTCCCGGCTCGAGGCGTGGCGCATCGCCACGCGGGCAACGCACCGCCGCCAACGCGCCCGACGCCAAGATCGGATCCGCCGCCACATCCACCGGATCAGACGGCCGATCCACACCAGGGGATGAGACCGCCACCGTGGTCGGGAGTCCCCCGACGCACTCGACCAGCTCAGAAGAGGACTCGTGGGCAACCAGCGGCGACACCCGCACCCGCGAGGCGCTCGACACGAAAGCCGACGATCTCTTCAGGGAGATCTCTCGCGTCGTCCGCACGATCGCGGCCGGCCACGCGGATCTACTGACCCTGCTGGCTCAGTTCGCGGCCCTCCGGCTCCCGCCAAGCGCCGAGCAATCACTCGTCTCCGACGAGTTCGCGCCCGAAGAGATAGCCACCGCGATGGCGGTCTCGCCCCAGTCGGCCTCCGCCCAGCTGACGTTCGCCTGCACCGTCGCCCGGCGCCTTCCGAACGCAGTCGACGCACTCAGGGCGGGAGTCCTGGATCTCCAACGACTGCAGTCACTGGAGAAAGCGGTCCACCCGCTCGACGACCGCACCGCAGCCAGAGTCGAAGCACACGTGCTCGCCGGAGGAGCACGACCTAACCGGCGCGCCTTCACCGATGCCTGCAGGCGCGCCGTAGCCAGGATCGACCCCGAAGGCACGGCAGACCGCGCGGAGACCCGACGCAAGGACCGACGGGTGTGGATCTCTCCCGACGAGGACGGGACAAGCGCGCTCACAGCCGTCCTTCCCACGGAGGACGCCGAGGCCTGCTACCAGCGGATCGATCAGGCTGCCCGCTCCATCAGTGCCAACAGATCCGACGGTGACGACCGGACCCGCACCCAGATTCGTGCCGACGTGCTGGTCGATCTACTTACGGGCCGAGGCAGCCACGCCACGCCGATGCCGTGTGACATTCAAGTCGTCGTACCCGCGACGACCCTGATGGGCCTGTCCGACGACCCCGGCGAGATTCCGGGGTACGGCCCGATCCCCGCACGAATAGCCCGGGAGATGGCCAAACGGCCGGGCTCAACCTGGCGGCGCATTCTGACCGATCCACAAGGACATCTGATCGAGGTCGCCGACCGGCGTCTACCAAGCGCCGCACAGGTCCGCCATGTTCGTGCCCGCAACCGGACCTGTGTATTCACAGGCTGCACCCGGCCATCACGCCGCACGGATACCGATCACACCATCTCCTTCTCCGAGGATGGACGGACTCTGACCAAGAATCTCGGCCCGCTGTGCCGTCGACACCACCGGATGAAACATCGTGGCCACTGGCAGGTCACACAACCCCAGGAAGGAACCTTCGTGTGGACCAGCCCACTCGGGCGAAACAGTGTCACCACCCCCGACACATATCTCGAAGTCGATGTCTCACCTGGGACTACGACCAAGAATCGGCACGCCGAGCACTTGAGGGAAGATCGCGGGCACACGCGATCCCGTCCGAAAACGCCGACCGGAGCGGGAAAGGATCCCGACTGGCAGATGCCATCCCAGACAAGGCCTGACGTGGCCCGGCGTGAGTCATCTGCTTGGCGTCAGGCAGGATCGGGGCGGGACCTGCGCCGGAGGGAACCGGGCGGCAGAGAAATCGAGGGAGTCAACCAACGTGAGGAACACAACCGCGCCTCCGGAGCTCGCGAGCCGAGTCGGATCCGTCCAGACCTCTCCGGTACGTGAGATTCTCGCGTTGACGGAACGACCAGAAGTGATCTCCTTTGCCGGCGGCCTGCCGGCGCCGGAGTTCTTCGACGCGGAGGGCATCCGGGCTGCCTACGACCGAGTGCTGAGTGAGGATCCGCGCCGGGTACTGCAGTACTCGTCGACCGAGGGCAGCCCGTTGCTGCGCGAGACGATCGCCGCACGGCTGGCTGGCCGGAGCCTACCCACTCATTCCGACGATCTTCTGATCACGACCGGCTCGCAGCAGGCGTTGACCCTCCTCATCACCGCGCTTCTCGAACCCGGGGACGCCGTTGTCGTGGAGGATCCGACCTATCTGGCTGTGCTGCAGTCGTTCGGCTACGCCGGCGCACGGGTCTACCCGGTCACCACCGACGAGCATGGCATCGTTCCCGACGCGCTCGCGGAGGTCGCGGCCCGCGAGAAGCCAAAGCTGATCTATCTCGTCCCGAACTTCCAGAACCCGACTGGTCGGACGGTCCCCGCGGAGCGCCGGTCCGCGATTGCCCGGGTCGCCGCCGAGTGCGGATTCTGGATCATCGAAGACGACCCGTACGGCGAACTGCGGTTCGAGGGTGCCGCCGTGCCATGGATCGCGTCGATCGAGGACGCGGCGGACCGCACCATCCTGCTGGGAAGCTTCTCGAAGACGATGGCACCGGGGATGCGCCTCGGGTGGTTGCGGGCACCGGAAGTACTACGCCGCGCCTGCGTGATCGCCAAGCAGGCCGCGGACCTGCACACCTCAACGATCGACCAGGCGGCCGCGGCTCGGTATCTGATCGACAGCGACCTCGACGCGCACATCACCAGGGTCTGCGCGGCTTATCGGCCGAGGCGTGACGCGCTCCTGGCCGGGCTTCCCCGAGGGCTGCCGGCGGGCAGCACGTGGAACCGGCCGGAGGGCGGGATGTTCGTCTGGGCGCGGCTGCCCGATGGCTATGACGCCACGGCGCTCCTCTCGGCTGCGGTCAGGAGACAGGTGGCCTACGTTCCCGGAGCACCGTTCTACGCCGGGCCGGCGGATGCCGCGACGCTGCGGTTGTCCTTCACGACGCACAGCCCGGCGGAGATCGCGGAGGGGGTGACCAGGTTGGCCAAAGCACTCCGTTGAAGGCGGGTCAGCCGTTGAAGGCAGGTCAGCCGCTCGGAACGTAGCCCGTCCGCCGTGCCGCCACAGCGAGGCGAATCTCTTCGGCGATCAGGTCCGCGTTGAGGGCGGCGGCCTTCACGCCGACGGCGGACGCCGTGATCACTGAGGCCACCACGTCTGCCACGTTTCCCGCGATCCACACCCCGGCGGCCTGGGTCGCGCCGGTGGGGTCCGACTGCACCTGTCGGCCGATCACGTGGCCGTTCAGGGCCAGGTCGGTTGATTCCAGGCCGAGCGCACCGAGTATCGCGGTGCGGGTGGTGAAGCGCGGCGCGACCGCCAGGGCCCGGCGGGGAACCACCTCCCCGTGGTGCAGTCGGACGGATTCGAGGCGGTCGTTCGCGGTCTCGCGGGCCTCGACGGCACCGGGCACGACTCGGATGCTGCGGGCGGCGAGCTGCTCGGCCTCCTCGGCCGTGGGGTCGGGACCGGTGTGGGTGAACAGGACGACGTCTTCGCTCCGCTGCCGCCAGAGAAGAGCCTGGTGTACCGCCATCGGTGAGCCGCCGAGAACGCCGATCGGCTGGTCACGGACCTTTCATCCGTGGCAGTACGGGCAGTGCAGGACGGCGTGCCCCCACAGGCCGGCGAGTCCGGGTATGTCCGGCAGCTCGTCCACCAGACCGGTGGTCACGAGCAGCCGGCGGGCTGTGGTGACGCGGCCCTCGTCAAGCCCGACACGGAACTGGGGCGGTACTCCGGGTCCGTCAACGACGGTCGGTGTTGACGGGAGACGCTCGAGGGAGGTGACCGTGGCGGTGACGATCTCACCGCCGTAGCCGATGGCCTCGGCCCGTCCGGTTGCCAGGAGCTCACTCGGGGGGACGCCTTCCCGGCCCAGGTAGTTGTGCACGCCCGGGGCGGGCGTTGCGGAGCTCGCCCGCGTCGACCGCCAGGAGGGTCCGGCGTGCCCCGGCCAGGGTGAGTGCGCCGCTCAGACCGGCGGGCCCACCACCGACGACCATCACGTCGTAGATCTGCTTCATCCGGATACCGCCCTTCGACTGAGGAGTGTTCCGAGCCCGAATCTTCCACATCCAGGAGCGGGTTTGACAAACATCATTGCCAGAACAGCAACTGTAAGGCGAGCATGGTGGGGTGACTGTGGGAACCGAACAGGGTATCGAGGCCGTACTTGCCGCGGTCGGTCCCCGGCTGCGCGCGCTGCGCAAACAGAACGGGACAACTCTTCCCGCACTCTCCCGGGCCACCGGGATCTCGGTCAGCACGCTGTCGCGGCTGGAGTCCGGGCAGCGCCGGCTGACGCTGGAGCTGCTACTGCCCCTCGCGAAGGCCTACCAGGTCCCGCTCGACGAGCTCGTCGGCACGCCGCCGACAAGCGATCCACGGGTGCTCCCGCGGCCGTTCGAGCGCGACGGAATGACCGTCGTACCGCTGACGAGACGTCCGGGCGGACTGCGATCATTCAAGATGATCTTCCCGCCCGGGTGGCCGGCCTGTACGAGGGAACTGCAGACACACGAGGGCTACGAATGGATCTACGTGTTGTCCGGCCGGCTGCACCTGTTCCTGGGTGAGCGGGAGGTCGCCCTGACCGCCGGCGAGGTCGCCGAGTTCGACACGCACGTCCCGCACGCATTCAGCAATCCGAGCCCGGAGGCGGTGGAGGCCATCAGCCTGTTCGGGCCGCAGGGGGAACGCCTGCACGTGCGTGCCCGTCCGGCTGGATCCCGCGCGCGGGACGGCGGGCTCAGCCCACCGTGACCGGGCGGTACAGGCGGGCGTAGGCGCCATCATCGGCAAGCAGCTCGCCGTGGGTGCCGTCCTCGACCACCCGGCCGTGGTCCATGACGTAGATGCGGTCGGCATCGATCACGGTGGAGAGCCGGTGCGCGATGACCAGGCAGGTCCGGCCGACCGAGAGCCGGTCGAGCGCGGCGCGGACGGCCGCCTCGGAGACGGTGTCCAGCGCCGAGGTGGCCTCGTCCAGGATCAGCACCTGAGGCGACTGCAGCAGGACCCGGGCGATGGCGAGCCGTTGACGCTCGCCGCCGGAAAGCCGGTAACCGCGAGCGCCGACACGGGTACGCAGCCCGTCCGGCAGCTGGTTGAGCAGCGCCGAGAGGTTGGCGGCGTCGAGCGCCTCGCGCAGCTCGTCGTCAGTGGCGTCGAGCCGTCCGTAGCGCAGGTTCGCCGCGATGGTGTCGTGGAACAGGTGCGGCTCCTGGGGAACGACCCCGATCAGCGAATGCAGCTCGGATGACGGAATGTCGTCCAAGGCCACGCCGCCGAGCCGGATGGTGCCGTGCTGGGGGCGGTGGATGCCGCTGGCGATGTAAGTGATGGTCGTCTTGCCGGCGCCGCTCGCCCCGACGACCGCGGTCGTCGCCCCCGGAGCAACCCGCAGGGTGACACCGCGCAGGTTCCACGCCGCGTTGTCGCGATCCGGTGTGGCGGGGCGATCCGGGGCGGTGAGGCGTGGGTCGGAGGTGGCGATGTCGTAGGAGAACCAGACATCATCAAGGGTGAGGTCCGGCGCCGAGGCGACGGGGACCCGCGGACGGTGCTCGAGCGTCGCAGGCTGTCGGTCCACCGGGCGCAGCTGGGCCGACGGACGCTGCTGGAGCGGCGGGCGTGCAGGGTCGACTGGGCGGGCTGTGGCCACCGGACGGGCCGCGGCCACTGGGAGGTCGAGCAGGGCGAAGATCCGGCGGAACGACGCACCGGCGCTGGAGAGCTCGGAGCGGAGCTCGACGGCGGAGGCGAGCGGGCCGAAGGAGACCAGGAGTGCGCCGCCGAGCGCGGCGACCGTCCCGAGCGAGGTGTGTCCCGTGGAGACCAGCCAGGCGCCGAGGGTAACGACCACCGTCATCGTCATGACGATGCCGAGGTTGACGACGAGGCGGACACGTGAGGTCAGCCGGGCCTGCTCACGGCTGGCGGCGAGCAGCTCGGCGGCGGCGGCGTCGAAACGTTCGCATTCATGGTCCGCCCGGTCGAACAGCCGGACGTGCAGCGCGCCCGAGACCGAGGAGGTGTCCGCCACCTGGGCCATGAGCTGGCCGTCCAGCTCTCGTTGGCGGTGGGAGATGCCAGCGAGGCGGCGACGGCCGGACTTCATGATCATCAGTGTGGCGGGGGCGAAGACCATGACCGCCAGGCTGAGCCGCCAGTCCAGCACGAAGACGACGGCGGTGCCGACGGCGATGTCAGCGACCCGGCAGATCACCGCCTGGACGACCGCGGAGACCGCGTACTGGGCGGTGATGACGTCGGTGGACATCACCGYCATCACCTCGCCCTGCTGACTGCGGGGGAAGAAGCCGAACGGCAGGCGTTGCAGGTGGGCGTTGACGGCCTGCCGGGTCCGCACCGTGATCACGGCGCCGAGCCGGGCGATGAGCGCCATCCGGGTGGCGAGCACTGCCGACTCGAACACCAGCAGCGCGCACAGGAGGAGCACCGGGACGACGAGGTCGCCGACCTGTCCGGTCGGCAGGGAGTCGTCGATGAGGTGGCGCAGCAGGAACGGGCCGGCCGCGGCCGCGACCGAGCCGATGACCGACAGGCCGACCAGGGTGGTGATCACCCGGCCCTGGTCGGCGAAGAAGCGCAGGCTGCGGGCGGACTCGTCGACGCCGGTGAGCTTCGCCACCACCCGGGCGTGCAGGCGGGTCACCCTGGTCGACGGGACGTCCACCGGCCCGCCCGACAGACACGGGCCGGACACGGACTCAGGCATCACGCCGAGAGAGACTATGCCGCCCCCCGCGCGAACCGTACGGCCCGTCCCGGTCCGGTCTGGTCTGGTCGTCCGGGCTAGAGCTGCATCGACTCTCCGAGGCGGGCACGCATGTCCGCGGCGAGCACCGAGACGTTCGGCTCGTTGAGCATCGTGTGGTGCTCGCCGGGGACGGTGACGATGGTGGAGTCACCGGTCAGGTGCGTGGGCCACTCGTCCCGACCGGACTCGGGGTTGTCCTCGGCGAGGTAGAGGACGGTCCGCCCGGCGTACGGCCGGACCCGGTACGACTGGGTGATGAACCGGGCCTGGTCGAAGAACACGTCGAACTGGACGAGCCCGGGGTAGCGGACGAGCCCGGTCAACGGCAGGCGTGCCGCCTTGCGTAGCTTGGACGCGTTCGGCAGCGGGAGCCGGTCCGGCAGCAGCCGGGTGATGCGTCCCCCGCCGCTGGGGTCGCCGCTGGGACGCGCGCCGCCGGCGGACTGAGCCGAGCGCGGCAGCGTGGTGTCGAGCAGCAGCAGCGTCCCCACCTCCTCGCCGGCGGCGGCGAGCATGTGCGCCATCTCCAGGGCGACCAGCCCGCCGAACGAGAAGCCGGCGAGGTAGTAAGGGCCGGTCGGCTGGATCACGCGGAGCACGGCCAGGTGGCGCCGGGCGTGGCGCTCGACGCTCCAGTCGGGCAGCGCCCGGCTTTCCATTCCCTGCGCCTGCAGGCCGTAGACCCGCTGGTCGGAGCCGAGCAGGCGGGAGAGCCCGAGGAAGTTGATGGCGAGCCCGCCCGCGCCGGCGACGCAGAACAGCGGCGGACGCGAGCCGTCGACGTTGAGCGGCACGCAGGTCGGATGGGTCGGGATGCCCCGTTGGGAACCTGCCACCCGGGCCGCGAGGGCGGCGACGGTCGGCGCCTCCACCAGCACCGAGGTCGGCAGGGTCACGCCGAGACGGGTGGCGATCTCGCTGAGGAGCTGCTGGGCGAGCAGCGAGTCCCCGCCGAGCTCGAGGAAGTCGTCGTCGACGCCGACCTCATCGACCTTCAGGATCTGCGCGAACAGGTCACACAGCGCGAACTCCCAGTGGCTGCGCCCGGTGGGACGGCGGGCGGGCGGCCGGGGCGGCGGCGCCGGCAGCGCGGGCCGGTCGATCTTGCCGCGCTCGTTGCGGGGCAGCTCGTTGAGCAGGATCACCGAGGAGGGAACCATGTAGGCGGGCAGCTTCTCCCGCAGCAGGCCGCGGATCGCCACGGTCGCCGACTTCACCGCGGTGGCGCACACGACGTAGGCGACCAGCCGCGGAGGCTCGCCCTCGACGCGCTCGGCGACGACGACGGCCTCGAGGACGTCCGGCGAGGTGAGCAGGACGGTCTCGATCTCGGCGGGCTCGACCAGGTAACCACGGATCTTCACCGCGGCGTCAGCGCGGCCGAGTAGTTCGATGCACCCGTCCGGGCGTCGCCGGGCCAGATCCCCGCCGCGGTACACGACCTCGTGGGACCCGAGGTCACCGAGGACGATCTCACCGGTGACGGTGACGCCGGAGACGGGCAGGTCGTGGTCCGGGCCCGCGGAGTCCGCCGGGCTCGCCGGGCCCGTCATGGCTTCGTCACCGGAAACCAGCGCACCGGAATCCCGCAGGCCRTCCGCCGGAGAATCGACACACAGGTGAACCGGCCGAAATCGCTGCGCGGTCATCTCGGGGGCGTTCCAGTAGCCGCCGGAAAGGTACCTTGACGTTACTGATATTTCGCCGGTGGCACCATCCGGTACGGGTTTGCCGTGCTCGTCGACGATCTCGATGTCCTTGCCGTCGACGGCCCATCCCGCCGGCAGTGGACCAGCCGGAATCTCGTCGCCGGATCCGACCGGGAAGAAGGCGAGCGAGGCGGTCTCGGTCGAGCCGGACCAGTTGTAGAACGTGCACGTTGTAGGCAGCAGCTCGCGCAGAGCGGCGACATCCCGGCCGTACACGGCCTCACCGGAGCTGGTGACCGCGCGCAGGTCGCCCAGGATCAGCCCGGGCTCGGCGGCGCCGGCCAGCGCGCGCATCAGCGACGGGGTCAGGTGCAGCGTGGTGATGCCGCGGTCGACGAGCCAGGCGGGCATCGCGCCGATCCCGCGGGCCCGCGGGTCGAACGGGTGGAGCGTGGCGCCGCAGAGCAGCCCCCAGAACATGACGGTGATGCCGGCGGCGAACGCGGTCGGCAGCACGAGGGCGATCTGGTCGGCGGCGTTCATCCCGACCCGCTCGATGCCCGCGTCCAGGTCCTTCATCACGGTCCGGTTCCGCCAGACGACGCCCTTCGGGACGCCGGTGGAGCCGGAGCTGAACACCAGGAAGGCTGGGTCGGTGGGCAGCGCCCGACGGCCCGGCAGCAGGTCGTCGTCGATCTCGGCGGTACCGACCGGCGGCCCGTCGTCAACGATCAGGGTGTGCTCCGAGCCCGGAACGGTGCCGGGCTCGGGACCAGGCGTGGGACCGGTGTCGGCCGCTTCCAGCCGGGCGGCGGCGAGCAGTTCGGTGTGCGCGCTGTCGGTCACGCAGGTGGCGACCCCCGCCAGCCGCAGGATCTGCCCCAGCCGCGCCGCGGGGAGCATCGGGTCGAGCGGCACGAACGGCCGCCCGGCCTTCAGCGCGCCCAGCATCGCGACGATCGCGGGCGCTCCCTGCCCCAGCAGGATCCCGATGTTGCCGCCGTCCCCCTCGACGACAAGCGAACGAGCCAGCGCGGATGAACGCGAGTCCAGCTCGGCATAGCTCAGTACAGTTTTCTCATCGCGTACCGCAATGTCGTTGGCACGCGCTGTGACGATCCGAGAGAACCGCCCCACGATTGTCGGGTCGGGTTCCGCGAGATTCGCCGCCAGCACGGCCAACGGATGCGTTCCGACCATGTTTCGACCCCCCAGGCCGCTCTCGCTCCGTTTCTGGCTATCCGGAAGCATCGCCGATGATACGACCGGACAACTCCTACCACTCCCCCACTCGGGCCATCAGAGATCCCAGGGTGCAGACTCATCCCCGAATATCGCCACGCGACTCAGCCGGCGCTGTCGTGTCCCCGACATCCGTGCCCGGCCGAGCAGACACCGGAAGGACCGTGATGACGGCACCGTCCGCGACACTCGGGCACGGCGACCGTGCCAGCGGGCCCGGGACGCACCGGGTGTGGGTCGAGCTCGGCGACCGCGGCTACCCCGTCGACATCGGGCCCGGCGTCCGGCGCACGCTGCCGGAGGTCGTCGCCCGGATCGGCGCGTCCCGGGTGGTGATCGTCTCGGCCCGGCCAGAGGACGACGCGGTACCCGATCCCGGGGTCCCGGCGCTGCGCGTCGCCGCCCGCGACGGCGAGCCGGACAAGAACCTGGCCAACGTCCAGGCGCTCTGCGAGCGGTTCGCGGCGTTCGGCCTGACTCGCACGGACGCGGTGGTCTCCTGCGGCGGCGGGACGACGACCGACGTCGTCGGGCTCGCGGCGGCGCTCTACCACCGCGGTATCGCGGTCATCCACCTCCCGACGTCGCTGCTGGCGCAGGTCGACGCGAGCGTCGGCGGCAAGACGGCGGTGAACCTGCCGGCCGGCAAGAACCTGGTCGGCGCCTACTGGCAGCCCAGCGCCGTGCTGTGCGACACCGACTACCTGGCGACGCTGCCCGCGCGCGAGTGGACCAACGGCTACGGGGAGATCGCGCGGGCGCACTTCATCGGCGCCGGCGACCTGCGCGGACGTCCCGTCGAGGAGCAGATCGCGCGCAGCGTGGCGCTCAAGGCCTCGGTCGTGGCCCGCGACGAGCGCGACTCCGGCCTGCGCCACATCCTCAACTACGGGCACACCCTGGGCCACGCGCTGGAGATCGTCACCGGCTTCGAGATGCGGCACGGCGAGGGCGTGGCGGTCGGGACGGTCTTCGCCGGCCGGCTCGCTGCCGCGCTGGGCCTGATCGACGACCGGCGCGCCGACGAGCACTTCGAGGTGGTCTCGCACTACGGACTGCCGACGGCGCTGCCCGCCGGGGCCGACACGGCGGCGCTCGTCGCCGCCATGCGGCTGGACAAGAAGTCCACGAACACCGGCAAGTCCACGAACACCGGCCTCACCTTCGTCCTCGACTCGGCGGACGGCCCCCGGCTGGTTCCGGACGTCCCGGCCGACCTGGTGGTCGCGACGCTGGGCGCGATGGAACGCGAGGCGGCATGACCAGCATGGCGCGGGGGTCGGTGACGCTGGCCGCCCCGGATCCGGATCGGCGGGAGCCGGCGCGGCCGCGGGAGATCACCGGGACGACCCGGCTGTACGCCGTCGTCGGTGACCCGGTCGAGCAGGTCCAGGCGCCGATGCTGGTGAACCCGGTGTTCGCCGAGGCGGGCCTGGACGCCGTCCTGGTGCCCGTGCACGCGCGCCCGCGTGACTTCCCGACAGTGCTGGCCGGGCTGTGTGCCATGGCCAACCTGGACGGCATCCTGATCACGATCCCGCACAAGGTCTCAGCTGCGGAGCTGGCGGACGTCCGCTCCGCCGCGGCGCGGATAAGCGGCAGCGCGAACGCCCTGCGGCGCGAGCCGGACGGGCGGTGGCTGGCCGACAACTTCGACGGCGCCGGCTTCGTCCGCGGCCTGGCCCGCACGGGGCATCGCGTGGCGGGGGCCCGGGTCCACCTGGCCGGTGCGGGCGGGGCCGGCAGCGCGATCGCGGTGGCGCTGCTCGAGGCCGGCTGTGCGAGCCTGGCCCTCCACGATCCCGACACCGCCCGTTCGGGCGAACTGCTGGGACGGCTGGACGCGCACTGGCCCGGTCGGGCTGGTGCGGCGGCGGCGCCCACGCCGGCCGGGCAGGTCGATCTGATCGTGAACGCCACGCCGCTCGGGCTGCGCCCGGCCGACCCGTTGCCGTTCGACCCCGCGATGCTGCCGGCGGGCTGTGTCGTGGCGGACATCATCATGAAGCCGGCGCGCACCCGGCTGCTGCAGGCGGCGGCCGAGCGCGGTCTGCCCGCCCATCCGGGCATCCACATGCTGGCCGAACAGGTCGACCTGTACCGCACCTTCTTCGGCCTGCCGGGCGCGCGGTGAGCCCCGCCGGCGTGGCCGACGCTGCCAGCCCGGCCAGCGCTGCCAGCCCGGCCAGCGCTGCCAGCCCGGCCGGCATGGTCGGCCATCTCGGCATCGACGTCGGTGGCACCAAGGTTGCGCTGCGGCTGGTGCCGGTCGGCGGCGCGCCCCGTGAGGCGAGCTTCCGGTGGTCGGCGGGCGTGCCGGCCGAGACCGACCTGCGCGATCTCGGGGCGGGCGTGGCGGCGCTGCTCGGCGAGTGGGGCGGGCGGCTGGCCGGCGTCGGCGTCGCGATGCCTGCGACGGTCGACCCGTCCGGTCGGGTCACGGCCTGGCCGAGCCGGCCGTCGTGGACGGGCCTGGACCTCGGTCAGGCGGTTCGCGAGCTCGCCGCGGGCGCGCCGGTGGCCCTCGGCGACGACGGTGACCTCGCCGCGCTTGCCGAAGCGGACCATGCCGGCAGCGCGAACCTGGTCTACGTGGGGGTCGGCACGGGCATCGGCGGCGGCATCGTGCTCGACGGACGGCTCTGCCCCGGCACCGCGCGCGGCTCGTGCGAGATCGGCCATCTCATCGTGGCGCTGGACGGGCCGCGGTGCCGATGCGGGCGGGACGGCTGCCTACAGGCCTTCGCGTCCGGACCGGCCACGCTGCGCCGGGCCACCGAACTACGCGCCACCGCCCGACCGGGCGCGTCAGACGAACCGGGCGCGTCAGACGAGGTGACCTATCCGGAGCTGCGCGAGGCCTGGGTGGAGGGTGCGGGCTGGGCCCGCGCCGCGGTCGGGACGACGGCGCGCGCGATCGCGGGCGCGCTGGTCGGGCTGACCGAGCTGGTGCGGCCGGATCTCGCGGTGGTCGGCGGCGGGTTCGCGGACGGGCTGCCCGGGCTCGTCGACGCGATCACCGTGCAGGCCCAGGCGATGGCCCGGCCGGGCCATCCGCCGGTGCCCGTCCGGGCGGCGGCGCTGGGCGGGCTGTCATCGCTGGCGGGCGCGGTGATCCTCGCCCGCCACGCCGATGAGGGACGCGGCGACGGCCGCGACCTCGACCGGGAACGCCGCGCCGACCACCTCGGCCTCGGCCTCGGTCTCGACCTCGACCCGGCCCGGAGCGTGCTCCGGACGGGGTGAGCCGGCCGGGGACCGGCGGGGCCCGACGCGAAAACCCGGGCCCCGCCGACGGCCATCCACACACCGCGCCGTCCGCACAGCGCAACGTTCACACCGCGCGGTGGTCACCGAGCAGGCCGAGGAGCTCACGCGGGGAGCGCAGCACCGAGTCGGGGCCGGCCGCCAACAGCTCGGCCTCGTCGGTCTCCCCCCACATCGCGGCGACCGCCCGCACCCCGGCGCCGCGGGCGCTCTGGATGTCGGTCACCGCGTCGCCGATCATCATCGCCTCGCCGGGCGCGGCACCGAGCACGTCGAGGGCGAGCAGGACGATGTCCGGGGCCGGCTTGGGGTGGGCCACCTCGTCGGAGCCGATGACCCGTTCGAAGTAGTCAACGATCTCCAGCTCGGTGAGCAGCGCGCGGGCCCGCGGGCCGCTCTTGCCCGTCGCCACCGCGAGCCGCAGGCCGCGCTCGCGCAGGTCGCCGAGCAGCTCCCGGACACCCTCGAAAAGCAGGACCTTGCGGGAGAGCCGGTAGCTCTCCCGGACGAAGGGCTCCTCCATCTCGAGCGGCAGGCCCATGATCCGCATGATGTCCGGGAAGTACCGTCCGAGGTGGCGGTTGTACTCCTCGAACGGCGCGGGGCCTGGCCCGACCACCTCGGCATAGGCGATCATGAACGCCTCGCGCATGACGGCGTGGCTGTCGACGATCACACCGTCAAGGTCGAAAACGATCGCGTGGGTGCCCATCGGTTCCCCCCCAAGGCTCGGCGTTGCGGTCGGCGGTGGGTGCTCGCGGCGTCAGAACGCGACCCGGGCGGCCGGGATGGCGTGGTTCCGCGGTCGCGCGGAGTCGTAGACCCGCTCGATGGCGGCGATCGTCGACCGGGCCTGGGCGACGGCCCGGCCGCGCTGCCCGGCGTCGGCGAGCAGCGCCGGGAGCTCGTCGAGCTGGCGGCGGTACTCGGCGCCGATCGGCTCGGTGACGACGTCGACGGCGCTGTCCACGCCGTCCTTCGTCCAGGTCAGCGTGGACGCGGGATGCCGGTTCGGGCTGAAGCCGAAGGTGCAGCGCAGCTCGGCCGTGCCGGCGCTGCCCTCGACCCGGATCACCGTCGCGTCGAGCGCCTGGTGCGACGCCCAGCTCGCGCGCAGCGACACCGACACGCCACTGCCCGCGACGAGGAACGCGCGGACCGTGTCCTCAACGTCGCCTCCGGCCCGGGACTGCGCGGCGTCCTCGTGCCGCCAGGCCGCACCCCAGGCGGCGTTGGCGACGAAGTCGCTGGAGACGGTCCCGACGGCCTGGACGAAGCCGTCCGTGCCCACGAACGGCGCGACCGCGTCGAGCAGGTGCCAGCCGAGGTCGACCAGCGCCCCGCCCCCGGCGAGGCTGCGCTGGGTGAACCAGCCGCCGGCGTCGGGAACACCGCGGGCGCGCACCCACGAGACGTCCACGTGCCGGATCTCGCCGAGCAGCCCGGCGAGGTCGTAGAGCGCGCGGGTGTCGGCCCGGAAGCGGGACGCGCTGCCGGCCAGCAGCATCGCCCCGCCGGCCAGCTCGGCGGCGGCCAGGGTGTCGGCCTCGGCGGTGCTGAGGCAGACGGGCTTCTCCAGGAAGACCGGAACCCCGACGTTTAGCAACCGTGCGGCTACAAAGCTGTGCAGGTGGTTGGGGACCGCCACGACGGCGAGGTCCACCTCGGCCCGCCGCAGCGCGTCGGGGTCGTCGAACAGCCCGACCGGTGCCTGGCCGTCCAGCGCCGCGGCCAGCTCGGCCCGGGCCGCCGCGTCGGGGTCGACCAGCGCGACCACGTCGTACGCGGCGTGCTCGCGCAGGCGGGGCAGCCAGATCGACCGCCCGGCCCAGCCGAGCCCGACCACGGCGACGCGCACCCGGCCCGGGGCCGCGGAGACCACGGTCACCGAGGACGCGACGGACGGCGGGGCCACCGGCACCGCCAGGGCCTCAGCGGAGGCCAGAGCCTCCGATGCCACCAGAGCCTGCGACGCCACCAGAACCTCGGACGACGCCAGGGCGCTCGCGGAGACGAGGGCCTCCCCGGACCCGAGGGCCTCCCCGGGCACCGGGGCCGCCGACGGCGCCACAGGCGTACTCGGAGCGGCCGGAGCGGCCGGCGAGCTCACGGTCGTCGTCACGCGTCCGCCAGCGTCTCGGCGATGATCGCCGCGGTGTCGTGCATCTGCTCCTCGGTGCCGAGCAGCGTGCGGTGGTGCAGCCAGATGCCGTCCGCGCTCAGCGCCTCGACGTTCGGACAGCGCGCGGCGATCTGGTCCACGGTCTCGTCGGGCGCGCCGGTCTCCCAGAAGCCGTCCGAGCGGTAGATCGAGCGGAACGCCGCGAACGCCGGCAGGCCGCGCTCGATCAGCGCGTCGACGAGGGCGTTGCGCCGCTCCTCGCCGAAGCCGGGCACCCGGAACATCGCCATGTAGTGCGAGTTGCGGTCACAGCGCGGGTCGCGGCTCTGCGGGACCACGCCGGGGATCTCGGCGAGCAGGCCGGACAGCACCGGCCAGCGCTGCTCACGGGTGTCGATCTGGCCGCCGAGCCGGGCGAGCTGCGCGCGCAGCACGGATGCCGAGAACTCGTTCATCCGGAAGTTCGAGCCGGACGTCTGGTGGAAGTAGCGGCGATCCGTCCGCGGACGGCCACAGCTGTGCCGCAGGAACGCCTGCTCGTACAGCTCGGCATCCGGGAAGGTCACCGCACCGCCCTCGCCGGCCGTCATCAGCTTGCCGTTCTGGAAGCTGAAGGCCGCGACGCTGCCGTGCTCGCCGACCTTGCGGYCCTGCCACTGCGTGCCGTGGGCGTGCGCGGCGTCCTGGATGATCGGGACACCGGTGTTCGCGGAGATCTTGGCGAGCGCGTCCATGTCCGACAGGTGACCGGCCATGTGGACCGGCATGATCGCCTTCGTCCGCGGTGTGATCGCGGTCTCCACCGCCGCCGGGTCGATGCAGTAGGTGTCGAGGTCGACGTCGACCGGGACGGCGACGGCACCGAGCCGCTGGGCGGCCTGCGACGAGGAGATGAACGTGAACCCGGGGACGATGACCTCCGTGCCGGGGCCGACCCCGAGCACCTGCAGCGCCAGCTCGAGCGCGTGGGTGCCGTTCGTCACCGCGAGGGCGTAGGGCGAGCCGTGGTACTCGGCGAACTCCCGCTCGAACGCGTCGACCTCGCCACCGCCCATGCGCCACCACTGACCCTGTTCCAGCGCGCGGATCAGTCCGTCACGTTCCGCGCCGTCGAACTGCGGCCAGGCGGGAAACTCGGGCGCCGGGCGTCGACTGTCGCTCATATACCTAACCCTTCATGACGGATACAGATGCCTGCGAGGCTGCGGCGATGTCGACAGCCCCCCCCATGCCGGCCTTCGGCGGACGAAATCCATCGAACCCGGTGCGCAAAGGACGGTACTACGGGAACACCAGGCAACCGGCAGCGCTCTCCCGGATGTCCGCGGACGACGCTGTCACCACCCCGACACCACGGGTCCCCACCACCATCGAGCTTGCGAATCCGGCCGAGAGCGGGTAGGAGCAGCGCCACAGAGCCGGACCCCGACCGGGAGAGAAGCGCGGGCCCTGTTATAAACACCGTGCCCGGACATCCGCTACACCCTTGCAGAGGTACGCTGTGAGCAATCTTCTCCTGCTGAACGGCCCGAACCTCGGGATTCTCGGCAGGCGCCAGCCCGAGATCTACGGAACGGCCACACTCCGCGACATTGAGGAGGCCATGGCCGCGCGGGTCGCCGCCCGGGGCTGGAAGATCGTGTCGGTCCAGCGCGAGTCCGAGGGCGAGCTGATCCACGCCATCCAGGACAACTACGACTCCGTGGGTGCGGTCGTCAACCCGGGTGCGCTCATGGTCGCCGGCTGGAGCCTGCGCGACGCGTTGGCCAACTACCCGCGGCCGTGGATCGAGGTGCACCTGTCGAACGTGTGGGCTCGTGAATCGTTCCGGCACGAATCGGTCATCTCGCCGCTGGCCGCCGGAATCATCGCCGGGCTCGGCCCGCTCGGCTACGAACTGGCCGCCGACGCGCTCATGAAGACCGTCACAGCACCCTGAATCTGCGGCACCGCCGGGATGCGGCGCAATGCGCCGATGCCTACTCGCGCAACAGGCGTCACTGTGACGGCTACCTCACGTTGAAGCTCACGCCCGGCATCGACGGTGGGCGGACCGGTGCCGCCGCGAACCGCCCCGCCCGGCACCTACGGGCTACCCCCGGACGACCATTACCGGCGCAACGGAATTCGCTGTGGGCCGGCCGCCCGCCCCGGCCGGACCAGGCCTGGACCGGCCGCCGGGTATGAGCCAGACCAGCAGTCACGTAAGAGTAGATCCGTGCACGGGTACGAACCCGCCGGACACCCACCGGTCGGGCACGTTGGGGCGGAATTGGATTTCCCGACACAGGCTGTTGCCCCATTCTCGATGAGCACGGTCATGTTCCCGCGCCCGGCACTGCTACAGTTCTGGGCGGGAGGGGACCCACCGAGGCAACGCATTGTGAAGACGGGAGGGCACGTGCCCGCGGCTCGCCCCATGAGAAATCCCGCCGCCCGGCCGCGCACCGTCGAATACGGCTTCGGCGACGACGCCGCCGCTGGCGCGGACACCGCTCACCGGACCACGACTCGCCCGGCCACGAGTCACTCAACCGCGAGGCGCCCGGCCGCGGCACGCTCGGCCGGCGCGCGCTCTAGCGGCGCGCACGGATCGCGGCGGCCGCCGCTCGATGGCCGGCTCGCCCGCACGGCGTTCGCGGTCACCGCGGCGCTGACGCTACTCGGTGGGGTCGGTCTCGGCCGGGGCCTCGCCGGCCCCGACGGCTCCGACTCCGCGGTGGACGCGCTCGCGGCGACCGTGGCCGGCCGCGTGCCCCCGCCCGCCGCCGTCCACACGACCGGGCCCACCGCCACCGTCACCGCACCCCCGCGGCCGGCTGCCTCCGGGCTCACCGCGGTACAGGTGCCCACGGCCGCGCTCACAAGCGCTCCGCCGCCCGCCGCCACGCAGGCCCTGCCGGTGGCGGCGCCGCCGGCGCCCGCCGCCGCGGTCGCGGGGAACCCGTTCGCCGGCGCCCGGTTCTACATCGATCCCGCGGACCAGGTCGCCGCCGCGATCAACGCGCTGCGCGGCGGGAATCCCTCCGCCATCGCTGCGCTGGAGAAGATTCTGCGTGGCGCGCACGCGGACTGGTTCGGATATGCCGATCCGGCCACGACCCGGCGCAACGTGGCCGGCCGGGCCAGCACCATCAGGGGTAACGGCGCGCTGCCCGTCTTCGTGGCCTACGCGATTCCGAACCGCGACTGTGGAAGCTATTCCGCCGGCGGCGCCGGCGGCGCGCAGGGTTATCGCGACTGGATCGCCGCCTTTGCCGCCGGGCTCGCCGGCGGGCCGGCCGCGGTCGTGCTCGAGCCCGACGCCATCGCACAGATCGACTGCCTCTCCCCCGCCGACCAGCAGACGCGCTACGGGATGCTGTCGAACGCGGTCGACGTCCTGAACGCCGCCGGGGCGACCGTCTACCTCGACGCCGGCAACGCCGGCTGGCACAGCGCCGCCACCATCGCCGCCCGGCTGAAGTCGGCGGGCGTCGACCGGGCGCGCGGATTCGCGCTGAACGTGTCGAACTTCGGTACCACCGCCAGCGAAGTCGCCTTCGGTGACGCGGTCAACGCCGCGCTGGGCGGCGGAGCCCACTTCGTCGTGGACACCAGTCGCAACGGGCTGGGCCCGGCGCCGGACAACGCCTGGTGCAACCCGCCCGGCCGCGCGCTCGGAACGCCGCCCACCGCCGCGACGGGCGACAGCGACGTCGACGCATTCTTCTGGGTGAAGATCCCCGGGGAGTCGGACGGCACCTGCAACGGCGGCCCCGCCGCCGGCCAGTTCTGGCCGGACTACGCCGTCGGCCTGGGCAGCCGGGCCGGCTGAGGAACGCTGATCAGGGCCGCTGCCTGGCCCGATGGTGGAACGGCCGGCGCCATGCCCGGTTGGGCACGGCGCCGGCGGCGGGCGGCGGCGGCGTTGTCGGTTTCCGCGCCGCCACAGTCCGGATCATTTCCGCGCCGTACCAGTTCAAGCAGGGTGCCACCTGCTTCGACACAAACATCTGACCGCGGCCACCGGTGTCAGAAATATGCGAGGCCCCCGGTACCTGCGGCCGATCCCCACGAATGTGTGTTGCCTGATCGTCACGCTGTCAGAGCGCCGATCAAGCCGAAAAGAGCAGCCGGTCAGTAAAGTTTCGTGGGTGTTTCGACCGGACCTGGAAAGCCGTCAGATTTCCCTCCCCGAGCAGACCGTCGAGCTTCCGGCGGACCTCCTGGATCCGCTCGCGCACGTCGTCGCGGAGGTATTTCCGCAGCTGGTGGCCCATATTCCGCCCACCCCCGCGGCTGAGCTCGGCCGGCTCGGCGCGACGGCGCCCGCTCCGGTCCCGCTCCCGCCCGCACCCGCCGGACCGGTGTTGACCGCGTTGCGTTCGGCCGGGCCGCGCCTACCGGAACGACTGCTCGGCGCGCTCGAGCTCGCCATCGACGAGCTTCCGCTGCGCGCCCCGCGCGGCCTGGCCAGGGGCCTGGTCGACGCCCCGCCGAACGGGCCGCGCGGCGGGAACGGATCGCGCGCGTCCGCGGCCGCCGCAGGCGAGTCCGAGGCGGTCCAGGCGGTCGCGATCCTGGATGAGGTCCATCCCGGGGCGTCCGATCTGATCAACAGCTACCTGCGCGCGCTGGTCGAGCATCCCGCCGTGGCCCCGCTGCTGGCGGCGGACGACCCCGCCGCGGCCGGCCCGCTCGACGGCCACGGCCCGCTCGACGGCCGCGGCTCGGACGACCGCCCGCTCGACGGCACCGCACTCGGCAGCACCGCGAACGGCGAATCCGCGAACGGCGGGTCCGCGTTCGGCGGGAGCCTGTTCGGGCCGCCGGACGAGCTGGCCGACGAGCCCACCCTGGCCGCCCGGCACGGGGCCGCCCACCTGGCACTCGCGGTCACCGTCGCCGCCGCCGTCCTGCGGGAGCTGGACCCGCCGATGATCGGCACCGGCGCCCCGGGGATCGTCGGCACGGCCGTGGGGTCCGTCGCGCTGGTGCTGCCGGGCCGGCCGATGCCACTCGCCTACCCGGCCGCACTGCTGGCCCGGCGCCGCGCGGAGTACCGGCTGCCGCGGCAGGCCGCCGGCTGCGTCACCGTCGACGGGCACTGCTTCGGGCTGGTGGAGGGCGAGCTGCCGAATCCGCCGAGCTTCGCCCGCAACGGCCTGGTGGAGGCCGTCTCCGGCGGTGTCCTCGTCCGGACCGGCATGGGCACGGGCCGGGTACGGGTGTCGCTGCGGGTGCTGGCGACACCGCCGGCCCCGCCGGTCCCCGCCGACGCCGTCCGCTGGGACGAGATCGTCGACGTGAGCTGGACGGCCGCGAACGGCGCCGCCGCGGTGGCCGGCGCCGGAGCGAGCGCCGCCGGCGGCACCACGACAACGGGCGTCGGCGCCGGGGCCGGCTCGGCCGCCGACCTCGGCCACCTGACGACACCGCCCTGGCCCGGGGACTACCGGCTGCGGGTTTACGCCCACGGCCGGGACGGCGCCGGCGAGGACGAGACCTACGAGCTGGTGGTGTGGAGCGCCCCGGCCGCGCCCGAGACCGTCCACCGGCGCACCGACCAGCTGGGGCACCGGCTGCGCGGCGAGGAGCTTCCGCCGGTCGTGACGGTGCCGGAGACCCGCTACCGGTGGGTGCGCCGGCGCAGCGCCTTCCGCGAGGCCGCCACGTTCACCATCGTGGTCGGCGCCTCGCCCGAGGACGTCGTGCGCTGCTTCGACGCCGATCCCGGCGCGCCGTGCTCGCTGTCCCGGCTGCGCGCCGACCAGCGCACCGACCCGTACGTGCTGGTCCTGCCGCTCGACGGCGACGACCGCGCGGTGCTCGCCGTCGAGGACAACGGCTTCCAGGGCTCCCGGCACCCGGTGCTGTCCGCGGTCTCCCGGCACGGCCTGGCGGCGAGCATGTTCTGGAACATCAACGCGCTCACCCGGCTCTCGCTCGCCCGGGACGGCGAGGTGCTCGCCGCGTTCGAACCGGGGCCGGACGCCGTCCCCGACGCGGTCGTGCCACTCCTGCGGGACGTCGACCTGGCCGGCGCGACGGACCGGGTCGCCAAGGGCCTCGTCGTCGTCGAACGGTTCACCGGGCATCCGGTCCTCTCCGAGCACCTGGACCGGATCATCGAGAACGACGTGGCGTACCTGATCAACCAGCACTGACCGGGCGGATCCACGTCATTCGGCCCGCAGCGCGGTCGTGGCCCTGGTCCCGGCCGCCCAGCCGGCCGGGACCAGGGCGCCGAGCACCGCGATCAGCAGGCCGCCGAGGACCAGCAGGGCGGCGGCCACCGGGCCGTACACGTCGATGTACGCCCGTGGCATGCCGGTCCTGGCGGCCGTGCCCATCAGCGGGACGACGCGGTGGTGCAGCGCGACGCCGGCCGGCACCCCCATCGCCGCGGCGCAGACGCCGATGCCCCCGGCCGAGGTCAGCACCATCGCGAGGACCTGCCGCGGCGTCATGCCCACCGCCTTGACGACACCGAGGTCGTGGACACGCTCCCGGGTGTCCAGGACGACGGTGTTGAGCACGCCGAGGCCCGCGACGACCACCAGGAGCAGCGTGAGCGAGGCGATCAGCGCGTCCATGACCGCGATCACCTCGGAGCCCTCCTCGAGGTTCGCCCGCACCACCGCCGGGTGGGAGGCGAGCGCGTCCTGCAGGGTGTCGACGTAGCGCACCAGGTCGGTCCCCGGCCGGAGATCGATGTTGAAACTGTCGACGGCCAGGCCTAGATCGAGACCGCGCAGCGAGGTCTCGTCGGTGGCGAGGTCGACAGTGTCGTCATCGAGATCGAAGACCTCGCCGACGATCCGCAGGGCCACCGACACCCCGTGGTCGGTGACGGTCACGGTGTCGCCGATCCCCGCACCGGTCTCGTCCAGGAACCGCGTGTCGGCGACCGCCTCGCCCGGCCCCCGGAACCAGTCACCGGAGATCATCGGACGTGCGCCCCAGGATGAGTCGCCGGTGTGGGCGGTGACCGTCACCGGCCCGACGATCCCGAGCGCGTACACCTCGGCGTGCGCGCTGGTGAAGAAGCGGGCGGTACCCGGCTGCGCCGCGATCACCTTGGCCACGTCCGCGGCATCGCCCGCGTCCGCCACCTCACCCGCCGCGACCGGTGCCTGTGCCGGGCCCGGTGCCGCGGCTCCCGACTTCGGGCCATGCGCCACCCGGACGTGGGTGCTCACGACGACCTCTCCGGCCTCGTCCCGGCTGTTGTCCGCCGCGATGGAGTCGAGTGTCGTGGCCAGGCCGACCGCGAACGAGACCCCCAGCGCCCCGAAGCCCACCGCGACGGCGAGCACGCCCGAGCGGGCGGGACGGGCGAACGGATGGGCGAGCCCCAGGCTCAACGGCCGTGGCAGCGGCAGCCGGGCGGCGAGCCGGCCCGCCCACCGACCGCGGCCCGGTCGGGGCACGCGCCCGAGCCGCATCGCGTCGACGGGGCTGCGTCGCCCGGCGTGCAGGGCGGGCAGCAGCGCGGCGACGGCGACGAGCGCGAGCGCGCCCGCGCCGACGGCCGCGTCGACCCAGAGCGGCACGGACGGCGCGACGGCGCCGTAGGCGGCCGCCGACCCGTCGAAGACCACCATGGCGAGCAGGTTGCCGCACAGGATGCCGAGGCCGACACCGCCCGTGGCCGGGACGAGCACCTGGGCGACGTGTGCCCCGGCCGCCTGGGCCGGGGTGAGCCCCAGCGATCTCAGCACCCCGGTGCGCCAGATCGTCGCGCCGACGCCACCCGCGACGACGGTGCCGACGATCAGCACGGACATGGCCAGGCCGAGCACGCCGAACGCGGCCACGAACGGCGTGAACACCGCGGTCCGGACGAGCGCGCCCGCCCGGACGTCCAGGTAGGACCTGGTCCCGGTCACCGCGCCGGCGGGCATCCCCGCCGAGATCGCCGCCCGGCCGGAGTCGATCGCGTTCTCGGTGCCGGCGGCGGTGAGCCGGTAGAGCATCTGGAGGCCCGCCGGGACGTCCCGCGAGACGAACGCCGCCAGGGCGTCCGGCGCGACCCAGGCCCGGGCGCTGCCACCTGCCGAGTGAGCGAGACCCACCACGGTCAGCACGGGGGCTCCGGGCAGGTCGGGCAGCTGGAGGCGGGCGCCGAGCAGCGAGGGTGGCAGGGAGTCCGGGTCGAGAACGATCTCTCCTCGGTTGGTGGCCCATCGGCCCTCGATGACAGCGACCTGGTCGATCGAATCGGGGCCGCTGTCCGGCTGGTTCCGACCGACCACGGTCAGGGATGGCAGTCCGAGCCCGACGGGCAGTCCCGGCGGGCCGCCGACGATCCGGGGCCGCAGCTCGGCGACGGGGAACGGGCCGGCAGCCTGCGCCACCGGCGCCGCCGACCCGGTGGCGGCGAGCCGCGCGGCCGTCACCTTCGTCGCGTCGAACTGGACCGTGAGGTGCGCGCCGTGCTGGGCTGCGAACGCGCGGTCGAACGGTGCGCGTGACCCGGCGATCAGACCGAGCGCAAGCACCGAGGCCGTCACGGCGAGCAGCGTGGTCAGAGCCACCACCGACGCCTGCGCCCGGCGCCGGCCGACACCGGCGAGCACGACCCGTGCCAACGGCCCGGCGGGGTTCATCGGGACACCGGCGCCGGGCCACCGGTCACGGTCCCGCCGGTCCCGCCGACGGCGGACCCGTCGGTGCCGCAGGCTGCTGTCGTCTCAGCGTCCCGGGCGACGGACCCGTGGGTGTCCCGGGCGACGGTCCCGTCCGCCAGCTCGACGGTGCGGCTCGCGCACGAGGCGGCGAGCGCCGCATCGTGGGTGACCAGGAGAAGTGTCTGCCCGTCGGCATTGACCGCGGCCAGCAGGTCCCGAACCTGGGCGGCGGCGACGCTGTCCAGCGCACCGGTCGGCTCGTCCGCGAGGAGAAGCGCGGGCCGGTTCATCAGTGCGCGGGCGACGGCGACCCGCTGGCGCTCGCCGCCGGACAGCCGTCCCGGGTAGGCGCCGCCGTGCCTGGCCACACCGAGGTAGCCGAGCAGCTCGTCGGCCCGGGCGCGCGCCCGGGCCGACGGTGTGCCGGCGAGCTGGGCGGGCAGCAGCACATTGTCGAGGACCGTCAGGTCATCCAACAGGTTGAAAAACTGGAAGATCATTCCGATCCGCGCGCGACGGAACTTCGCCGCGGCGGTCTCGTTCAGCCGGTCGACCCGCACGCCGTCGACCGTGACACTGCCGGTACTCGGCCGGTCCAGCCCGGCCACCATGTTGAGCAGCGTCGACTTGCCACTGCCGGACGGCCCGACGATTGCCAGCGATTCGCCGGGTGCCACGGTGAGCGAGAGCCCGGCCAGCGCCGACGCGGCACCGTCGTATCTCTTGGTGATGTCGTGGATGGCGATGGCTGGGGGCGCGGGCATGGGTCCTCCACAGGTCTGAGTCGGTCGGCCACGACGCGGCCCGCGGCCGGTCACCCGTGCGGTGTCACCGCCCGACGTCCCGACCGGCGGCGCCAGCCCCCGGGGTGGGCTGTGCCGGCGAGTGATCCGGGCCGCGTCGGTCGGGACGCTAGGGGCCGGCGCGGGGCGGGCGCGTCGGCCGTCGCGCCGATGTCCGCTCCTCCGCCCGGCGCACCGGGCGCGACGTCATCCCTGCGAGGTAGGCCGGCGATGTACGGCCACTGCGCACCTCAGCGGATGTGGACGGACGCCGCTCTTGCCAGACTGGGCCGGTGATCTGGGCGGCGATCCGGCGGCATCGGGAACGGGCCGGCCCGGCCAGCCTCACCGTCTGGGCGTGGGTGGCCGACGCGATCCTCGCCCTGGTGCTGGCCCTGGGCGTGGTGACCGCCATCAACGGTGACCGCCTCCTCGCGGTGCCCGCACCGGGGACCTCGCAGTCGGCACGCGTCGAACGGCAGAGTCGGCCGGTCCTCCCGCTCACACGGGTGACCCCCGTACCACCAGTGAAACCGGTACCACCAGTGGAACCGGTACCGCCGGCAGCACCGGTACCGCCGGTGGCCCCGGAACCGCGGGAGGTGCCGTCACGCGCGGGCCCGGGTCAGGTGTTCCCATCGCAGTTCGTCGCCGTCCAGACGCCGGTCGCCGACTGGCAGCTGGCGCTGGCCGTCCTCGCCGCGCTACCGCTGGCCGCGCGGCGGCGGTTCCCGCTGGCGACCTACGGGTGCGTCATCGCCGCCGCGTCGTTACTCCAGCTGGACGTGCACATCGATGACCTGACGACGTTCACCTTCACGGCCTGCCTGATAGCCGGGTACAGCGCGGCGATGTACAGCCCGCACCGGGCGTGGGCGGCGGCGGGCATCGCCAGCGGTGCCGTTCTGCTCACGCTCGGCCACCACACGACGATCCCCAGGATCAGCTCTGACTACTTTCCCTTCCTGGTCCTGATCCCGCTCGGCCTCGCGGCGAACGCCGCCCACACCCGCACTCAGCGCGCGCGGGTGCAGGAGGCGGAACGGGCCGCGGCGAGCCGGCAGGCCACCGATCAGGAGCGGGCCCGCATCGCACGCGAGCTGCACGACGTCGTCACCCACAATGTGAGCGTGGTTGCTGGGGTAGCTCTCTGACCTGCTTATTGAGTTCGGTCGAGTTCCAGATCAACGTAACGATGAACTCAGATGAAGTCAATGGGTATGGGATCAACTCGCCTCAGGGCGCCACACGGGCGCCATAGATGATCTCTCCTCGGGCGGCGAGTACGGTCCGGGCGTCATTCGACAAGGGGGGAATCCGTGACGGACCCGCAGCAGCCGTATCAGCAGTACCCACAACAGCCCTACCCGCCGCAGCAGCCATACGGCGGGCACCCGCCGTACCAGCAGCCGCCGAAGAAGCGTAAGAAGTGGCCCTTCGTCCTGCTGGGCCTGGGCGTCCTGATGGTCGTCATGCTCGGCGGATGCATCGCGCTCATCGGCAGCGCCGCCGAAGAGGTGGCGAACGGCCGGCCGCTGGAGCACCCCGAGGACGCCGCCATCGCGACATGCGAGCGTGACGCCGTCCTCGGACTGCCGAAGGCCACGGTGACCGTCACCAACCGGTCGTCCGAGGCCAGCACGTACACCATCCGCGTCTCGTTCCAGAGCCAGGACGGCACCGTCCAGCACGGCGAGGGCTACGCCGCCATCGGCCGATTGGAGCCGGCGCAGCAGACCACCCAGGACGCTCTCGGCGGCACCCAGATCCCCGCCGAGCAGACGGTTGCCTGTGTGCTGTCGTCCGTCCAAAGGACTGCGGCGCTCTAAGCAGTCTTGCGTATGCGTAGCAGGCCGGGGGCGGCCATGGCCCGCTGCCACCGGACCTCCAGCCCTTTCGCGATCTCGTCGAGCATGGCGGGCGTCGGCTCCTCGTAGATGCCCTCCATGCCCGGCGTGGCGTGACCCATCCGGTAGTCGAGGGCGATGCGCTGAGCCTTGTCCTCGGAGCCCCACGTCCGTGYCGTCTTGCGCAGCCAGTGCGGGGAGAACCCCGCCGGGACGTCGATCTTCGCCGCCCGCGCCGCCACTGCCGCTCTCATCACCGTCTCGTAGACGGAGTGGTAGTCCGCCCGCTTGCCGTAGCGCCCGACGAACAGCGGACCCTCCCGGCGTGTACCGGCGTAGTCGCGGAGCATCGCGTTGTGGCTGGCGCACAGGTTGATCGTCCGCGCGCCCGCCGCCGTCTTCGACGCCTTCGTCTTCTTCGTGCCCTTCTTTCGCTGACGGGGCTTCGACTCGTCGACCTCGACCGGCCGGCCAGCGATCGTGATGCCCGTCCGCCACGACCAGTCCGAGACGTCGCGCGCCAGGAGTTCGCCGATCCGCGCGCCGGTGAACGCCAGCGACCAGACGAGCGTCGAGTGGATGCCGCAGCGCGAGGCGACCGCGGCCACCTGCTCTGGCGTGAGCGCGCGGCGCCCGGTGGGGTCCATCTCCTCGAACCGGATACGAACCATTGGACTCGCAGTGAGCGGGACCGACGGCTCGTCGATGGCGTCGTTGAGCGCCAGGCGGACAATCCCGTAGATCATGCGCACGTAGCGCGGCGCGTACTCCTCTTCCAGCGCCCACACCCACTCCTGGATGCGGGACCGGGTCATCTCACCATCGATGAGCGGCACATCGCCGAGATCCGGGGTGACATGGGCTTTGATGCAGGTGGTCTGGTTGTACCGGGTCTTCGGCGTCAGCCGACGCTTCGGATGCCAGTCGGCGATCCACTCCCCGAACGTGATCGCCTTCGGGGCCTCGGCAGCCTGTGGCTTCTCGTGCTTGTACCGGTCGTACGGGTGGATGTTGGCTTCAAGATCGGCGATGGCCTTCGCCCAGCAGGTCTCAGCGGCGGCGGCGGTCCGCCTAGTGAAGTAGTACCGCTGGCCGCGCCACTTGACCTCGACCTTGTAGCCGGTGGTCACACCGTCCTTGTTGCGGAGCGCCCTCGGTTTGTTCACGGACGGCCCGCCTGCCGCAGGGCGCCACGGATGGCGATCCGCTCCTCGTCCCTGGTCGCGAACTTTGACCGATCAACGAACGCGACCCTGCACTCATCGGGCCACTGGAACACCAGCACGCGCCCCTCCCCCGGTAGCTCTGTGTAGATATATGCGGGTTCCCGATCCATCGCTCCCCCAGCCGGCTACACCCATGTAGCAGATCGGGTAGAGAAGCACAGATAAGGCAGCAACGGGGCCGGGGGGGGGGCGGTTTACGGGGCGTTGTCCTCGTCGTCCTCGCGATGGAGGCGCCTATGCGCACGTTCCGCCGCATCTCGGACAGATTGGCGCTCCTGCTCGGTCATGGCGGGCCAGCCGCTGGCAACCATGCCTCCTACCTCGAAGGCCACCCGAGGGTCACTCTCCGGCGCAGGCGTCGAGTCCGGGGATGCGGGGCGCGGGTTGCCGCCAGCGAGTACGCCTGGGAGTGAGGTCGGATCCCAGCCGATCACCCTGAAGGCCCGCCGCAGCGTCCGCTCGGACACGCTCGAATCTCCAGCCAAGATCTTTTGGTAGGTCACCCCATGTTTGGCGACCTCCACCTGAGACTTGCCGAGCGCCTCGCGCTGCTCATCGATGAGGCGTCCCAGGCGGCGACGACTCCCCGCCTCGTCCTCGCTCTGATGTCCCGTGGGCATAGCTCGTGATGATGGCAGATCGCTCCGGATGAACTCACCTGAACTCAAGCGAAGGTTCACCTTAGTTACCGAGGGCCCACGACAGGCCAACGCCCGGTCAGGACAACGGTCGCACATCGATGCATGCAGTGCCACCGAAACCGTTGACATCTGAATTCATCTGAGTTCATCCTGACGCATGGCGAATGCAGAGATCGGCTCCGAGCCGCTCCTACTGACGCTGCCGAGGGCGGCGAAGGTCATGGGTGTCGCGAAGTCGACACTGGAGCGCCTGCTCGACGACGGCGACATGGAGTACATCCAGCTCGCCCGGTTCAAGACCCGCTACGTCGAGGTCGCCGAGATCCACCGATGGATCGCCGAGCACCGGATCAACGCGCAGACGGCGCCGAGCCAGAAGGCCCCGCCGCGAACGCCCGCGCTCCCCCGTGACTCGCGTCAGCACCAGGTGCGGCCGAAGTCGTCGGCCGCGTGACCCCCGAAATGCAAGACGCCCGGCTGTCTCACCAGCCGGGCGTCCCAGATCGGCCCGCACCCACGCAGGAGGACCTGTTGACCACCACCGTAACCCACCCGGCCTCGCCGGTCGACGACCCGGAGCCGGCCACCATGCCGCTCCCGCGTCGCATCCCCGGCCGCACCTACCCCGGCCGTCCGCCGATCGAGCGCCGCCCGCAGGACCTGCCGCCGTCCACCACCGCGCTGATCGCCCTGCTCGCCGCCGCCACGGGGGTGTGCTGACGTGACGATCTGGTTCGGAGAGCCGCTCGTCGACGCCGAGCGCATGGACCCCACCAACCTGGAGATGAGCCGGGCCCGGTCGGAGCTGCTGGGCTACACGACCTTGTCCGGCGTCAAGGCGGCGGTGCAGGCCGCACTGGTCCGGTGCGTGGAAGCACAGGCCCGGGAGCTGGCCCACTGCGACGGGCCGGTGGTCCGGTCGGCGCTGGCGCAGCAGGTTCGGCTGGCGCGGGCGATGGTCGCCCAGGGCGCGCACCGCGAGTGGGAGCTGTTCGAGGCCGCGTCTCGCGGGGTTGCGGGGGCGGCGCTGTGACCGCCCCCGCGCGGCCCCGCACCGTCCGCCAGGCGGCGCCGGCCAACCCGCACCGGGCGAAAGCGCTGGACTACCTGCGTTCCAGCCGGGTCACGGTCCTCGCGCTGTCCCGCCGGAACCTGAACCTGCCGCCCGACAGCGTGATCGCGGACATCGCCCCGGCTGAGGACGCGCACGGCCTGTCGGTCCGGGTGCGGGTGACGTTGGACGAGTACCGGTGGGAGTGCGGTGAGCACCCGATCCGGAACGGCTGGGAGGGCTGCTCGCATCGTCTCGCGGTCCAGATGGTGACGGGCTGGGCGGAGCTCGGCGGCAGGTGGGAAGCGTGAACTTCGCCCCGCCGATCACCCGCCGGAACCACGGCCGCGGGCACAGCTACCGCGACGCGAACGGGATCAAGGTCCCCGGCGTCACCACCATCATCAACAAAGGCATCCCGAAGCAGCTCACCAACTGGGCCGCCGAGACCGTCGCCGCGCACGCGATCGACCACTGGGACGAGCTCGCCGACCTGCCCATCTCGGCCCGCTTCAAGCGACTCAAGGGCGCCCACAACGCCGAGCGGGACGCGGCGGCTGTGCGCGGCACGAAGGTCCACGCACTCGCCGTCCGCCTGGAGGCCGGCGAGGCGGTGTCCGTGCCCGAGGAACTGGAGGGGTACGTCGCCAGCTACGTCGACTTCCTCGACGAGTGGGCCCCGACTTCCGTCATCGCCGAGACGCCGGTCATCTCTTACAAGCACGGCTACGCCGGCACCCTCGACCTGATCGCCGACGTCCCCGGTATCGGCCGGATGCTGCTGGACATCAAGACGTCCCGCTCGGGCGTCTACGGCGAGACCGCTCTCCAGCTCGCCGCCTACCGGTACGCCGACGTCTACCTCGACGGCGGCAAGGAGATCGACCTGCCGCCCGTGACAGAGACGGCGGTCGTCTGGGTCCGCGCCGACGGATACGACCTCGTTCCCGTCGAGGCCGGCCCCGACCAGTTCCGCACCTTCCTCTACGCCGYCCAGATCGCCGCCTTCTGCGAGGGCGCCCGCGACCTGATCGGCGAACCTCTCACGACTCCGGCGGTGGCGGCATGAGCGACGAGACCACGATCCCCGCGACGTACGACGAGGCCCTCGCCGTGATCCAGGCGAACCTGCCCGACATCGCGAAGACCCGCACCGCCGAGGTGGCAACGAAGAGCGGCGGCAAGTACACCTACGACTACGCCGACCTGCCCGCGGTCAGCCGGATCATCCTGCCGATGCTCGGCAAGGTCGGCCTGTCCTGGTCGACGAAGACGACGCTCGTCGACGGCCGGTTCATGCTGGTCTACCGGCTCAAGCACGTCTCCGGCGAAGAGGACGGCGGCATGTGGCCGCTGCCGATGCCGGGGCAGGTGAGCCCGCAGGACGTCGGCGGGGCGATCACCTACGCGCGGCGGTACGCGCTGTGCTGCATGACCGGCGTCGCGCCGGAAGGTGAGGACGACGACGCGGCGGCGGCATCCCAGGGCGCGCGCCGCGGGCAGCGGGCCGCGAAGGGGCGGGCGAAGCCGGACGAGTCGCAGCAGACCATGCAGCGCGCCCGCCCGCAGTCCGGGCCACCGCTGCCGGGCGAGCCTGGCTATGAGCGGCCACCGGTGACCGACGCCGACCGCGCCCAGTGGCGGGCGGAGTGGCAGGCCCGGTTTGACGTGGTGGCGGATGTGGCCGCGCTGGAGTCGCTCGGCCGCGCGGTGAACAGTGCGGTCCGCGGCGGCTTGGCCGACGAGAGCGTCCGTGACGAGCTGCGCGGTCTCCTGCGTCAGCGGGCGGTGAGCTTCGCGGCTCCGGAGGCTGGGGAGCCTGCGCCGCCGGACGGCGTCGGTGTCAGCCCCGAGGAGATCGCCGCGTTCGAGGCGCAGGCGGGTGCCCGGTGAAGACGTCGCATCGCGGCCGGCGGCCGATCCCGGTGCGCCGGCTCGCGGTCAGCGTCGCCGCGGCGATCGCGGTCGGCGGCGGGTCGTACACCGCCTTCTACGACCCGGCGCCGGCCACGGTGCCGGTCGACTCGATCAGCCCGCTGCCGATCCCGCGGTTCACGCCGCCGGTGGATCCGGTGTCGGTGTGCTGGCTGGGTAGCCCGGCCGTCGCGGACTACTGCGTCGACCAGGACCCGCGCGCGGTGGTCGACGGCTCGGCGGTGACCCGCTGATGGCCGTCGACCGCGCCGGACTCCGCGAGCTCCTCGCCGCCGCCGAACCGATCGAACGCGCCGACGTTGTCGAGGAGACCGGCAGCGTCACCGTCATCCGCGTCGGCGGGGTGTGGGCGCTCGCGCACTGCGGCGCGCCGGAGCTACCGCAGGCGTGGACGGACGCCCGGCTGATCGCCGCCGCCGTCAACGCGCTGCCCGAGCTGCTCGACGCCTTGGACACGGCCGAGCGGGAGCGGGACCAGGCGCTCGCCGCGCTCGCCCGCATCGAGCGGGGCGAAGCCGCCACCCCGGCCGAGCGGGCTGCCTCGACGTGGTGGGGGACCAACGACTACGAGCACGGACAGGCCATCGCCGCCGCCGCGCGGCACACCATCGGGGGAACGCAGTGACCGAGCCGATCACCGATCCGATCGACGTGGCCGAGGTCGCGCACCTCGTCGACGACGCCGCGCAGCACCAGCCAGACCGCGACGGCGTCGAGTGCAGGCACTGCGGCGCGGTCTGGCCCTGCACCAAGGGCGGGCTACACCTGGCGCTGGAGCAGGCCCGCGCCGAGCGGGACCGGCTGATCGCCACCCGCGCGGACGCGGTCCGCCTGCTCCCCGTGCTGCGCGCCCAGGTCGACGCCGGCGCGGCGGCACATCCCGAGCTGGGTCCGTTCACGGACGAGGACGTGACGGCCATGGTGATCGTGGCGGCGTCGGATGTGCGGCATCTGCTGGACCGGGAGAAGGAGCGCACCGCCCGGCTCCGGGCCGCGCTGGAGCGGACCCGCGATCAGAAGCGCGCGACCCCGGAGGAGAACCTCGCGTGGTCCGAGGAGCCGGAGCTGTCCTGCTGCGACGAGTGTGACGCGGTGGAGATCGCGGTAGGCGCGCTGGCCGCGACTGACCCGGCGGCCGGCCAGTGACCGCGCCCGACCTGAGTTGGCGGCGGCGCGGCGCCTGCGCCGGCGACCCGGACGCCATGGACGCCATGTTCCCCGAGGGCGTCGGCGTCTACGTGACCAACGCCTACCGGACCGCCGCGGCCCGCTGGTGCCACGGCTGCCCGGTGCGCCTGGAGTGCCTGCGCTACGGGGTGGCGGCCGAGCGGACGGAGGCCGGCCGGCACGGGGTTTGGGGCGGGCTGAGCCCGGTGGAGCGGGCGAACCCGGAGCTGGTCGCTACCCGGCTGGCGCTGCTGGAGAGCCAGCGGGCCCGGCGACGGGTGGTGATGGCTGTGGGTGGCGAGGGCGGCACCTGAGCCGATGAGACCGCCCGGCGCCGGCAGCCCTACCCCCGGGGAGGCCAGCGCCGGGCCGGGCGGGGCGTCCCACCCCGAGACGCCCCGCCCACCAGACCACCCACCACAGCAGCGAGAGGCAGCACTGATGCTGATCACCTTCTACGGCGCGTCCGACGACCTCGTCGAGGTCTCCGGATGCCCCGGCGCCGACGAGTTCAACCACTACGGGAACCAGCCGTGGAGGGGTGACCTCATCGCCCCCGACGGCGTGGCGATGCGCGTGCACCTCGCCTTCGACGGCTGCTGGCACGTCGGAGTCGGCCAGACCGACGAGGGGCTGCCGTTGCCGCAGTGGCCGCTGAGCTTCACGTCCGGGCCGGACGAGAGCCGTCAGTACGCGCCGTCGTACAGCGCAGTCCTGGTCGTGGACGCACCAGACGGCACCCGGATGGAGAACGTCGGAACCCTCCGCTAGCCGCCCGAGCCGGGTGGGTGCTGGCCGGATGGCCGTCTGCCATCGGACCCACGGTGGCACCCGCTGTGCGGCATAGCCGGTCGACGGCCAGCCCCCACCCACCCCCGCCCCGGGCCGCGTGACCACGACACCGCGGCCCGGGGCGCCACCCGTAGAGAGGAGACGCCGGTGCAGCAGCTCGACCTGCTCGCCGCGCTCGACGACCCCGCACCGCCGTCCGCCATCTGGACGCCGGCGCCGCCCGGACGGAACGCCCGCACCGAGGCCGAAGCCGCGCAGACCCTGCTCGACCACCTGCTCGTCGCCGTCCCGCTGCACATGGCGGAGATGGCCGGCTGGTCGCAGGAGCGGCGCCGCCGGGTGGGCCTGCCGGCAGGCTGGTCCGCGCTGGTCGGCATGGCCGACTCGATGATGTTCCTGCCGCAGACCGCCGGTCGGTCCGAGGCCGCGTACGGGCTGTACGCCCGCGGCCTGGCCGTCCTCGCCTACGAGGCGGGCGGTAGCGGCCTGTTCGGCGCCCACTGGTGCGCCGCGCCGCATCCCGGCTGCCCGGTCGGCTCGCCCACGCTGGTCGTCCCGCTCGCCGCGCTGGCCGCCCGCTGCCGTGCCGCGATGGCCCGCCCGGAGTGGCAGGGCCCGCTGGTCGACCTGGAGGCGCTCCTCGCCGACGACGGCAGGCCCGTCCACCGCAGGGCGACCCGGACCGTACCGCGGACCCGCCGTCCCGTCCGGGCTCCGCGTGTGGTGGACGTGCCGACCGGCGGCGTCCTGTGACCGCCACCCGCCCGGCCGACGTTGCCGGCGGCCTCGAGGTGCGCAAGACCCACCGCGGCACCTGGCAGATCCTGCTCGGCGACGGCACGCCGGTCCTCGGCGACCTGTGCACGCTGCCCCGGCAGCGCAACGCCCGCGCCGTCCGCGCGCTGCTTCTCGGCGCGCTGCCGGACTGGTCGGGTGTGACCGACGCCGGGCGAGACCCGGGCGCGGTGACCGCCGAGCAGTGGGCGGCGGCGTCCCAGGTTGCCGGCATGGTCCGCCGGGTGTGCGACCGCCGGTCCCGCGGGGTGCGGCTGTGCTGCGGCTGCCGCTCGTGCGTGTGCGGCACCGACCGCCGGCCGGACGGCCCGCACTACACGGCGGCCGAGTTGGAGTGGACACAGTGACCGCCGCCGGCATGCATGTCGCCCACGGCTACACGATGGCCGACGTCGCCCGTCACGCCCGCATCGGCATGACCATGGCCGCCAGCCGCGCCGGCAACGCCGACGACCGGTATCAGGCGGCCTGGGATGCGGTCGTCATGACCCTCGCAGAGGCCGACGAGCCGCCGTCCCGCCGGGACCTGTCCGTGGCCGCTTCAAACGCCGTCGAGGCGCAGTGGCACGACTACCGGCACCACCACGGCATCAACAGTCGCGGCGCCGCCGCGCCGCGGCACGCTGTCTACTGGCTCGACCTTGGCGGCCCGACGCCGTCGCCCGAGCATCGGATTGTCGAGCGGGAGGCCCTGGCCCGGATCTGGCCGGAGCTGAACGACCGGGACCGGGCGGCGCTCACCGCGCTGGCGACCATGGGCACCTACGCCGCGGCGGCGGCAGCGATGGGCCTGGATTACAGGACGTTCACGGAGCGGGTCCGTCGGGCACGCACTCGCTACCTCGCGCTGTGGCATGAGGGCGAAACCCCGTCCCGGCTGTGGCGGGTCGACCGGCGTGAGCGCACCACCGACCGGTGGGCCAGCAAGAACCGATCTGACCTGCTGCGCCGCGGCGCGGCGATCAGCCGCCGGGAGGGGCGCCCGCACGGCACCTGGACCCGGTACTGCTCGGGATGTAGGTGCGCGGGGTGCAAGGCGGAGGCACGGCGGGTGAACGCCGCGGCATATGCCCGCCGTCGCGCCGCCGCGGCAGGTGATGCTGCATGACCGCCGCGCCCTGGCCGTCGGTGTCCCGCTGTGCCTGCGGCCGGCTCGACATCGAACACGACCTGCTCCCTGCCACGACGCGGCTGCCCGAGCGGCGGGTCGGCACCGACAACGGCCAGTGCGCCGGCTTCGAGCCGGCCAGCGTGCTGCGCGCATGCCTCGAGGCGGTGGCCGCGATCCCGGCCCGGCCGGTGGTGCCCGGGGACATGGACGCGGTGGAGGGGATGGCGTACGCGCAGGGCTGGATGGATGCCCGTGCTGCCGCGGTGCGCGCCGCTCGAGGTGAGACGCCGTGACCCGCCCGCGCCTGCTCGACCTCTTCTGCAAGGCGGGTGGGGCTGGATACGGCTACCACCTGGCCGGCTTCGACGTCACAGGCGTCGACATCGCACCTCAGCCCCGATACCCGTTCGGCTTCATCCAGGGCGACGCTCTCGAGTACCTCGCCGCTCATGGCCACGAGTACGACGTCGTCCACGCCAGCCCGCCCTGCCAGGCGCACAGCGCGCTCGGCGCGCTCAGCCCGCACAAGACCTACCCGGACCTCATCGCGCCGACCCGGGACCTGCTGATGGCCTGGGACGGGATCTACGTCATCGAGAACGTCATGCCCGCCCCGCTCGACAAGGCCGGTTCGGTCGTCCTATGCGGCGGCATGTTCGGTCTGCGGACCTACCGACACCGGCGCTTCGAACCGTCGTACGGCCTGATCCTCGCCGCGCCGACCCACCCGCCGCACGTCATCCGCACCGCGACGAGCCGGCGGCGGGAGCGGTGGGCGCAGGGCTGGCACATCTCCATCACCGGTGACGTCGGTACCTACGTCGGCCCGGAGGCGATGGGCATCGACTGGATGAGCGGCGACGAGCTGTCCGAGGCGATTCCGCCGGCGTATACGCGGTTCCTGGGTGAGCAGTTGCTGGCCGAGCTGGGCCTGGGGCGTGCGGCGTGACCGCGGTTGCGCCCGGGTCGACACCCGCCGAACGGCAGACGCTCGCGGACGCCACCTGGGCCCGCGAACAGATCCACGCCGGCCGGCCCGAACTCGTCTGGGGGCTGGTCTCCGCGCTCGCCCGGGACGAGACCGGACGGCGCCGACTGTGCGGGCTGGTGGCCGTGCTCGCCGCAGCCGTACCGGCGACCGATATCCGGGTGCTCGTCGGCTGGGTCGGAGGTGCGTGACGGAAAGCCTGTGGAAAGCGCTGGGGATAACTCCGGAAAGCCTGCGGGGAGGGCGTTCCGGGGCTTTCCCATGCCTGGCGAAGAATGCCATCTGCCCTGGTCAGGGTGGCGATTTTCACATGCCGGTGTGCGGGCCGGGAGAGCACACGGAAGGACGTGCGGTGCACGCCGGGAATGACCCCGTTCGGGGTAGAGTGTGGGAAGACCTCGGGGTATCCGATCGGGTGGCTGAGACCCACCCGATCGGCACCCGCCCGAGGGCGATGCGCCTTCCCTGTTGGAAGCAGGTCGGGCGCTGCACCACCCCTTTGTTGCGACACAGAAAGAGCGGTGCAGTAGTGATTCTGCCATGCCGACGCGTCCGTGGGCGCGCCGACGTCGACTCCGTCACCATCGGTGGCGTCGAGTGAGCATCGAAGCGATCACCTGGGTGCTGAACGACGCGCCCGGCGTCCCCGCAACCCTCGTCTCCACCCTCCTTGGCCTGGCCAACCACGCCGGCCCCGACGGGCGGAACGCCTACCCGAAGCTCGCCACGCTCGCCCGGTACACCCGGAAGTCGGAGCGGTCCGTGATGTGGGACCTCGAGCACCTGGTCGAACTCGGACTGATCGTCGAGGGCGAAGAGAAGGTCGTCGAGCACATCCCCGGCGGCCACCGGCCCGGCGTCTACCACCTCGCGATGGGGCGGCGCAGGGACCCGAAGAAGCCGGAGAAGGCGACTCCGCGGCCGGCCCGTCCGAAGCCGAAGAAGAAGACCTCACCTGTCGTGGACGACACCTCATCTACCCCTGTCGTGGGCGACAGGTCAGCGGATTCCTCACCTGTCGCCGACGACAGGTCGTCACCTGAACTGGACGACAGGTCGTCACCTGTCGTGGACGACAAATCTGACCTGTCGTCCACGACATCTGCCCTTATAAGGAATGAACCGTCCTTGAACCGTCCTGTTGAACCGTCCTTTGAACCRTCTATGGCGTGCGAGCACGCCGAGACACACACGGCGGACGACGACGGTCAGACCTCGCTGCTGCCCGACGAGCCCCCCGCGGCACCGCCGGCCCCGGCCCCGAAGCCGAAGCGACCCCGGCCGACTGCAGCCGAGCGGACCGCCCGCGCCACCCGGATGCCCGAGGACTACGCGCTCACCGACAAGCACCGCGCCTACGCGATCAAGAAGGGCGTCCCGGCCGGCGCCATCGAAGACATGTTCGAACACTTCAAGGCGCACCACATCGGCCGCGGTACCCGCTGGGAGAGCTGGGAGAAGGCCTGGATCACCTGGGTCCTGAACTCCCGCCGGTTCAGCAGCGGAAGCACCACGCGCCGCTCCGGGCCCGACCCGAACGCAGGCATCTACCGCCGCGACCCGAACGACACCACCACCGAGTTCACCGCAACCGTCCTCTCGATCGACGAATGGATGAAGGGCGCATGACCACCACCGACCCTGGCCTGTTCGGCGACCTCGCCCGCCGCATGCTCGCCAACCCGCCCCGGTTCGTGCCTGCGACCCAGGCCGAGCGGCTCACCTGCGGCCTGTCGAACTGCCCCTGCCCCCACGACCCCAACGCCGCGCCCGGCTGCGACGCCGGCTGGACCCACGGCGACGACGGTGTCCGCCGCTGCCCCGCATGCCAGACCCACGCCCGAGCGTTCCGCTACCGCCGCCAGCGCCCCACCGCGTTCGCCGACGCCCGCATGGACGACGTCGACCCCACCCACCGGCGGATCATGCTCGACTGGCTCACCGGCCCCGCCCGCACATTGATCATCGCCGGGCGGGTCGGAGTCGGGAAGTCTCACGCCGCCTACGCGCTCACGAACCACGCCGCCGAGCACGGCGCAGACATCGCCGCCTGGACCGTCCCCGATCTGCTGGTCGACATCGCGCCAGAGGGCGACCCGTCCGCGCTGCGCACCGCCCGTACCGCCGGCCTGTTGCTGCTCGACGACCTCGGGGTCGAGAAGCCGTCCGAGTGGCGCGTCGAGCAGATCACCGGCCTCGCCGACGCCCGGATCCGCTCCGGTCTCCGGCAGATCATCACCACGAACGTCCCGTACGCCGACCTGGCTGCCCGGTACGGCGAGCGGGTCATGTCCCGACTCACCGGCGGCGCCGTCGCCGTCAAGCTCGACGGCCCGGACCGGCGGCGGGTGACCTGGTGACCCGCTTCGGCCGCGGGGACGACTTCGACCCGCTCGACGCAGCCCTGCCGCCCACCAGCCCGGGAGACCGCGTGACCGACTTCGACCTTCGCCTGATAATCCGCGGCACCGCGACAATGACCAGCGAAACCGACCCGCAGCACCTCGCCGCCACCGTCCTGACCGCCCTCGACCCCGAGCACTACGCCGCAGCTCTGGCCGCCTGCCTGCCGTCGTTCGTGACGCAGGTCCTCGGCCAGATGCGGATGGACGCCCGCCGGCCAATCCCCACGGTCCGACCCGCCCCGATCCGACCGGCCAGTGAGGCCAGCACCGCCCCCGCGCGGCCAGTCCGGTCGTCGAAGGTCGCAGCGATCCGCGGCGAGATGTGGCGCCGCCGGCTCCGCGAAAACATCTGGGTGGGCGCCGAGGAGCGCGGCCGGAAGTTCCTCGCCGACTGCACCGTGGGCGACCTCGACGCGGCGATCGGCCTGCGGCGGACGCTGGCCGCGCGGAACCTCGCGACCGCCGACGAGTACGCCGACCTCCGCGCGGCGCTCGAGGCGGACCCGAAGGCGAAGGTCGTTGCCGACCTGCCGGCACGGGTACTGGCGTCCGTGCTGGACCGTGAGGCGGCGGCGGCGTGAGTACCCTCGACCTACGCCAGGGCCATGCGGGCAGCGACGCCCAGCCTTCGCCCGCCCTGGCGGCAGACTTCCCCGACGGCCATGTGTTCTACGACCCCCATGGGAACGTCGCCGTCGGGGACCCCAACCTCCCGCAGGCCACATGTAGGTCGGAGCCCATCCACCGCGCGCCTGCGGGAACCAGACTCGGCCCGGACCATCCGCAGGTCGACGACCAACAGTCCAACGTCCGGGCCGCCCAACTCCCCGCCGACCAGGCCAGAGACGATGCCCATACGGTCACCGTCGGCGGGGCACAGACCGCTCCTCGGGCCATACAGGTCCCGATGCCCATCGATGGCCCGCCCGAGGAGCACCAGACCGACCGGGGCCATGCTTGGCCCGACGCCCAAAGGAACACCGCCCCGGTCGCCAGCACCCCCGCCAGCCAAGTCACGAGCGACGCCCATATCCGCTTCGCTGGCGGGGGCCCGCTCTTGCTCGACCCACTCCTGGCACTCGCCGCAGACATGGTCGATGACCTTGAGCGCACCCGCATCGCAGCCGAAAACCGGCTCCGCCAACTCACCCGCGACGAGGTCGACTCCGACGGCGTGATGCGCGGGTTCGCTCTCGGCGACCGTGAGGCCGCCCCATACGCGGCCATGGTCGAGCAACTCGCCAAAGTCGAGCACGCCGCCGTGCTGGAACTCCAGCGGCGCATGCGGAAACACCCGCTCGGCCCGTGGGTCAAGGCGCAGATCGGCATCGGCGAGAAGCAGGCCGCCCGGCTCATCGCTGCGATCGGGGATCCATACTGGAACGACCTGCGCGAGCGCCCCCGGACGGTGTCCGAGCTGTGGGCGTTCAGCGGGTACCACGTACTCCCCGCCGGCCAGACACGCGTCGATGCCCATAGTTCGCGCGCCGGCGGGGCCCAGCTCGGCAGCGACACCGGCCATTTCACCTTCGGTACCCAGCCCGTAGACGCCGGTGTCGCTGCCGTCCGCCGTCGCGGCCAGCGTGCCAACTGGTCCGCCACCGCGAAAATGCGCACCTGGGTCATCGCCAGCAAATGCGTGATGTTCACCGGCGCACCCGACAAGAACGGCAACCCCACCCCGCACAGCCCCTACCGCGACGTGTACGACGCCGGCCGGGGGAAGTACGCCGAGGCCCTGCACCCCGCGCCTTGCATCCGCTGCGGCCCCGCCGGCAAGCCCGCTGCCGCAGGCTCGCCGCTCTCCGACGGCCACAAGCACGCACGCGCACTCCGCCTCGTCGCGAAGGCGATCCTGCGCGACCTGTGGGCCGCCGCCCGCGACCTCCACGAGGCCGAGCAGTGATCCCCGCCGACGACGAGACTCCCGCCGGCCCGTACGACCGGCCCCGCCCGTTCGTGACCTCCGCCGCCGTCTGGGACCCCGCCAACATCCCCGACGGCAGCTCGACGCAGGTCAACCTCGAGACCGGCGAACTGATCCACATCCCGCCGTCCGAAACCCGCCGCCGCCGGCTCGAAGCCCGACAGCGCCAGCACGAGGCCCGCCTCGAGGCCGAGCGCGCCGAGGCGGCCGCCGCAGCCCGCCGCGGTGCCGCGCTCGCCCGCGCCGCGCTCCCGCCCCGGCCGACCCCGGTCGGGTTGATCCGCGACACCGGACCGCTGACGATCAAGCCCTCGGCGCCGGTCGGATTTATGAAACCCCTCGACGGAAGCGCAGGTCAGACCGCATGACCGCGATGGCCGGAAAATATTATTACCTTGATCGATTCGGGAGCTGTGGCGCATGACCGCCCGCCGCCGCACCACCGTCGACGCCGGTGACGGCATCACCGCCCACGCCTGCGGAACCGGCCCGCTCAACGACCGTGACCGCCAGGCCCTCGCCACCATCGCCCGCGCCGACCCGGCCGCCAGCGAGGAGCAGGCCAGTGCCTGACCGCTACCCCGCAGGGGAGCCCGGCGGCTGCTACGTCTGCAACGGCTCCGGCGTGCTATCCGGCCTCGGCCGCGAGGACGTGCCGTGCACCTGCCAGCCGGCCGCGCCGACCCTCGCGGACCTGCCGGGCGCCGCCCCCGAACGGTCCTGGACCGGCGGACTCACCGTCGACCAGTACATGTCCTGGCAGCGAGACGACGACTACGACGGGCCCGAACCGTCCTGGCTCGAACCCGCGCTGGCCGAGGATGCCGAGGAGGCCGAGCGCCGTGCCTGAGCTGCCGATCGAGATCACCGACGACGACGTCGAGCGCTACCTCGCCGCCGTCGACACCACAGAGATCACCAGCCGCGGCGACCTGGTACGCGCCGGACTCGCCGCCGCGCTACCCGAGATCCTCCATCGCCGGGCCCGGCAAGCCAGAACTCACACAGCCCGCATCGGCCCATGGCGCTTCGAGATCGAGCCGACATCCGGCGCGCCGGGCGGCACCCGACGGGGCGGACAGGCAACCGCCTGGCCGTGGTGGCAGATCACCATCCCCCGCGTCCGCACGCTCCGGGTTGGCCGGTCTCGGCCGCTCAAGAGGAGGTCGAGCCGTGCCTGACACCGCCACCCGCACCGCGCCGACGTTCTGGCTCGGCTCCCACGAACCCAGCTGGCTGGAGCGCACCACCGTGCCCCTGTTCGTCTCCCACCGCCGACTCCTGCGCCGACGCACCCTGCCCCGCGCGATCGGCCCGTGGGCCCTCGACTCCGGCGCCTTCTCCGAGATCGCCGCCAACGGCCAGTTCGAGACCAGCCCGCAGCAGTACGCCACCGCGGTCCGCCGCTACGCCGACGAGATCGGCGGCATGACCTGGGCCGCCCCGCAGGACTGGATGTGCGAACCGATCATGCTGGCGAAGACGGGCCTCACCGTCGCCGAGCACCAGCGCCGCACCGTCGCGTCCTACCTCGACCTGCAGGAGCGGGCCCCGGATCTGCCGTGGGTGCCCGTCCTCCAGGGCTACGACCTCGCCGACTACCTGCGGTGCGTCGACCTCTACGCCGCCGTCGGAGTGCAGTTGCAGGACCTCCCGCTCGTCGGCCTCGGCTCAGTTTGCCGCCGGCAGGCCACCAGCGAGATCGCAGTTTTGACAGCAACGCTCGCCGGCCAGGGCCTGAAACTGCACGGATTCGGCGTCAAAACCGCCGGCCTCGACCTCTACGGCCAGCACCTCGCGTCCGCAGACTCGATGGCCTGGTCGTACGCCGCCCGTCGCAGCGACCCGCTACCCGACTGCACTGGGCACCGGAACTGCGCGAACTGCGTGCGCTACGCACTCGCGTGGCGCGGCACCGTTCTCGACCGGCTGCGGCGGGCGCTGTCCCGCCCCGTCCAGTACGACCTGTGGGGAGCTGCCGCATGACCACCCCGACCCTCACCCGCCCGCGGACCGCCGAGGACCGGGCAGACGACTGCCTCGACGAGGTCACCCGCCTACGCGCCGCCCACACCCACGCCTGCCAGGACGCCGCCGCCTACGCGGCCGAGCGCGACGACCTACGCCGCCGCCTCGACGCCGCACAGTCCCTCGCCCGCCGCTGGGAGGACCTCGCCCGGCTGCACGCCGCCCGCCCGACCCTGTGGGCCCGCACCCGCCGCGCCCTCGACCGGGTCGGCACCGCGGCCGGGATCGCACTCGGCGCCCTGGCCGTCGTGGTCGGGATCGCCGCGAGGAGCGGGACGTGATCCGCAACGTCAGCGAATACCGGATCACCTGCGACCGCAGCGGCGAAGACGGCATCACCTGCCACCGCTGGTCGGCCCCGACAGCCGACCAGGCCGAGCAGGCCGTCCGCGAGAACGGATGGACCTCGGGCGACGGCTACCACGAATGCCCCCGCCACCAGCCCACCCCGGAGGCCACCCGTGCCGGCTGACACCCGGCGCAGCCTCCGCCTGGCAGCCCCACCCGGCTGGCGGCTGGAGCCCTGTGGCGAGCAGATCTACCGCCTCTGGAGGGACGACGCCGACCGCCCCGCCGCCGCCATCGTCGGCGGCTACAACACCTGGACCGCCCGACCCATCGGCACCGGCACCCGGGCCCGCTACGCCTGGGAGACACCGACCCTGCGTGAGGCCCTCGCCGCCGTCATCGCCCACCTGGAGGCGTCCCGTGCCACCTGACCCGCGCCCGGCCCGCGCCCCCCGCATGGTCGAGGTCACCGCGGAGGTACCCGCCGGCCTCGACGAAGCCGCCACCATCGCCATGTTCGACGCCCTCGACGACCTCGGTATCGGCGGCATCGGCAGCAGCTGCCCCGCCGCCGAGTTCGAAGCACGCCTCGACCAGGACGAGCGGCTCCGCGACTTCGCCCGCTGGGTCGTCAGCACAGACGACCTCCCCGGCGTCGAGCGCGTCGGGATCACCCGGCACCAGATCGCACAGCGGGCCCGGCAGGCCCTCGGACAGGAGAGCCATGACGACTGACCCGCACGGACAGTCCGTGCTCACCGCGCAGACCATCGCCGAGCTGCGCGCCCGGGTCGCCGAGCTGGAGGAGCAGCTCGGCGGCCGGGCAGCGGACCAGGCATGGCTCACCCGCACGCAGGAGGCCGCCCGGGAGCTACTCGCCCGGCGTGCCGACGCCGCCGATACGCAGCTGGCCGCCGCCCTCGACCGCCTCGACCGGACCCGCGGCGAACTGACCGCCACCCAGCGCGACCAGGCCACAGCCACCGCCCGGATCACAGACCTACGGGCCGCGGCCACAGCCGCACACCAGCGCGCCGACGCCGCCGAGAAGCGGGTCGCCGAGCTGGAGGCGCAGGTCCGCGAGCTGATCGCAACCGGCGCCGAACTCAAGCCTTTCGACCAGGAGATCCAGGAGTGCGTCGACCGGGCGGATGCCCGCGCGCACGCCGCCGAGAAGCGTGTCGCTGAACTCGAAGGCGAGAACGTCGCCGTCGACGAAGGACGCCCGGAAGCTCTCGACGCCCTGCTCTCCGCTGTCGCCGCGAACCTCCCTGAGGAGACGCCGGAGGAACGGGCCGACTGGGCTGTGCGCGCCTACCGGCGGGCGCACCGGGTTGCCGTGCGGGCTACCGGGCGGGTGGACGAGCTGAAGGCCCGCGCCGACGCCGCCGAGACGCAGGTAGCCGCCGTGCGGGCGCTCCTCGACGGCCAGCCCTGCCACTGCCAAGCACCCGCCCAGTTCGGCCACAAGGCCGAGTGCCTCCGTATCCGCATCCATGTCCACGTCATCCGTCGCGCCCTCGACGCCGCTGGCACGCCGGCCAGGACACCCGCAATGTTGCTTGATCACGACCACGTGGCAAGCGGCGTTGCGAGAACGGCCGCCGACACGGTGATCAGCGCGCTACGCGACATCCTCGCCCGGCTCCGCAAGGCCGCCGACGCCACCGAACCCGGCATGGCCTCCGGGATCCTCACCGCTGTCGAATGGGTAACCGAGGCGCTGGCGCAGGCGGACGTGTACCTCGACACCGCCGGCACGCCGGCCGAGACGACCAGCCCGAACGAACCACCCGTCACCTGACCCGCACGGGCCATGCCGCAAGACCCAACCGAGCCACTGTCACTTGACGGCCGGCAACACCCCAACAACACCCGGCAACCCGCCTCGACACACCCCCCGACCAGCGCGGAAGCTCCCCTACCACGCAGGAAACAGCAGCCGACACCGGGGGGTAACGATGGCCATGATCCGACTCGACCAGGCAGCACGCCGCGCAGACGTCCACGTACAGACCATCCTCGAATGGATTGCCGCCGGCAGCCTCCCCGCCACCTGGCAGGCAGCCACCAGCACACGACCCGCCACCGGATGGCACATGGACCCCGCCGACGTCGACATGGCCGCACTCAAAGCCCGACGACGCGCCGCCTGACGGAAGGACCGCGGAGCCCCCGCGCGCGGCGGGGGCACGCGGCCCGCAACCCTCAACCCGAGCTTTAAGGTTGGCCGTGTGCAGACCGAGCAGAGCGCTGACTACGTCTACGGCCTCACCCGCGAACTCACCGACTGGTGGCCCCGCCTCGTCGAAATGATCGACGCCCGCACCCCGCCACCCGCCGCCGTCCGCACCTTCGGCCCCCGCGCCCTCTCCGACACCCACGACTGCGGAACCCCCTGGGCCCACGCAGCCGACTCCACCCCCGAGAAGCCCAGGGTCTACTGCCCGGCCTGCACCGCCGGCGGCACCCTGCCCGGATACCTCCGCGCCCCATCGACCGCCGCCGGCTCCGGCGGCTCACCCGCACCCCTCCGCGTCTCCGCCCTCGACGCCGTCCACACCATCCGCTCCGGACTCCTCGACCTCGAGATCGCCGTCCGCGACGCCCTCGGCGACGAAGGCTGGGCAGCCCCCGCCATCTACCGGGACCCCAACGCCAGCGTCTTCCAAACCACCCGCTACCTCGGCCGCCAAGCCCCCCGCATCGTCGCCCTCGACACCCTCACCTGGACCGTCGACGAACTCCGCCGCCTCACCGGCCTACTCCGCGCCCAAGTCGGCACCGCCCGCCAGGTCCGCGCCATCGCAGGCCCCTGCCCCATCTGCAGCACCTGGTCGCTCCGCGCCCTCCTCGGCCGAGAGCAGATCATCTGCACCAACCCCGACTGCCGCTGCCAGCAACACGACTGCAGCTGCACACACGGACACCCCCACACCTGGCGATTCCACCCCGACCCCACCCTCGACGAATGGGCCCGCCTCAGCGTCATCCTCGACGTCGAGCTCTACGGCTACCTCGCCACCGACGCAGCCTGATGCACAGCATCAACATCACCACCGCCGAAGCCGTCACCCTCCTCGCCGGGGCCCGCCCGCCGGTCACCGCCCGGCACATCCAAGAATGGGCCCGCCCACGCGGCCACAGGCCACCACGGCTCCGCCCTGCAGGTACCCGAGGACGCCACCGCACCTACACCTGGGCCGACCTGCTACGGCTCGAACGCGAGACACGCCAACACCGCGGCCACCAGCACAGACACGACGATCAGCATCAGGTACATTCCAACCGTGCGCGGTAGCCATGCCGCAAACAGGCAGCCCCCCACCCCCACCCCGTGGACGTGAGGGCTCCCCTGCGCAAGGACGACTCATCAGCCCAGCCCACGCGAGGTGATGAGCATGGCCGCATGGCGCACCGTCCCACTACCACCAGGCTGGGCCAGGACAAGACGACGCATCCTCGCCCGCGACCCCATATGCACCTGGCCAGGTGGATGCGCCGCAGCCAGCACAGACGTCGACCACGTGGGCAGGCCCGACGACCACCGCGACGAGGTGCTCCGCGGGCTGTGCCGCGACCACCACCGAGCCCGCACAGCCCAACAGGGAGTGCGAGCACGCTCCGTGATACGCGCACAGCGACAACGACCCGTCGACCGTCACCCTGGGTTGCTGTAGGGGTGGGGGATGACCCCCCGGCAGCCGGCCTGTTCAGCGGTCTGCATAGCGTCTCGCGCTGCGTACGGGTCTGGGATCCGGACGGGTGCAGAGAGTGACGGCCGGCGATAGCGCTGGGTGACAGGGGAGGTGACCGTGGCTGGTAACGGTCCGCCACCGTCGCCGCGCAAGCGCCGCCGCAACGCCGACACCCACGCCGGCGCCGCTGTCACCGTCCCAGCCGAGCCCGCCGAGTCCGGGCCGCCGCTGCCCTACGAGGAGACGTACCGGACGCAGACCCGCGTCTGGTATCGCACCTGGCGTGAGAGTCCGCAGGCCGCGGCGTTCGAGGCGACGGACTGGCAGCGCCTGCACATGCTGGCGCCGCTGGTCGACGCCTACTGGGGCGAGCCACGCAAGGATCTGTTCGCCGAGATCCGGCTGAACGAGTCGCTGCTGGGCGCCACCCATGTCGACCGGCTGCGGGCCCGGATCACGATCGAGCGGCCGGGCGCGGCGCAGGCGCAGGCACCTGCCACTGGCGCTGGCGTCTCGGACCTGACGGCGCGCCGGCGCAGGCTCGCCGATGGCGCGTGAACTTGTCCGTGCCCCTGGTCATGCCCGGCGTCGCTCACTGGGTGTGGTGCTGGCCTGGATCGAGGCGTGGTGCGTGCACGGCCCCGGCGATGTCCAGGGCCGTGCGCTGGCCGGGACCTCGGACGCCCTGCCGCTCGACGACGAGTTCGCTGGGCTGATCCTCGACTGCTACGTGCACGACCAGGCCGGCCGCCGGCTGTACGACACGGCGGTTGTCTCCCGGGCGAAGGGCCGGGCCAAGAGTGAGCTCGCCGGGTTCGTTGCCCTGGCGGAGGCGTTCGGTCCTGCGCGGTTCGCTGGCTGGGCGACTGGCGGTGAGGTCTACCAGTGGCGCGGCTGGACGTACGAGTACGAGCCGGGCGAGCCGATGGGTCTGCCGGTGGTGCACCCGGTGGTGCGCTGCCTGGCGACTGAGGAGAGCCAGTCCGGTAACACGTACGACAATGTCCATTTCAACCTGGAGCACGGCCCGCTCGGCGAGGACCTGCCGGGGCATGCGGTCGGTCTGTCCAGGATCTTCCTGCCGGACGGCGGGGAGATCGTGCCCAGCACGGCGAGCTCGGCGGCGAAGGACGGTGGCAAGGAAAGCTTCGCTGTCTTCGACGAGCCGCACCTGTATGTGCTGCCTGAGCTGCGGCGGATGTACAAGACCGTCGACCGGAACCTGCGCAAGCGCCGTGCCGCCTCACCGTGGGCGCTGCTGACCAGCACGACATACCAGCCGGGGGAGAACTCGACGCTGGAGTCGCTCCACGACCGTGCCCGGCTGATCGCTGAGGGCCGGACCCGTGAGAGCCGGCTGCTGTTCGACCATCGCGAGGCGCCACCGAACGTCGACCTGACGAGCATGGACGCGTTGGTCGCCGCGCTTACCGAGGTCTACGGTCCGTTCGCCGCGGCGCTCGACCTGCGCGGGATCGTCGAGAACGAGTTCTGGAACACCGCGAAGGATGTCCAGGACGCCCGCCGCTACTTCCTGAACCAGCCGACCGCGGCCGTGGATGCCTGGATGACCCGGCAGGAGTGGGCGGCGTGCGCATCGCCTGACCTCGTCGTCGCCGACTCCGACCCGATCGTGATGTTCTTCGACGGGTCGAAGTCGGACGACGCCTCCGGCCTGGTCGGGTGCCGGATGGCCGACGGGCACCTGTTCGTCCTCGGCTGCTGGGAGAAACCCGAGGGGCCCGCCGGCGAGGACTGGCGTGTCGATCGCGCCGATGTCGACCGGGTCGTGCGGCAGGCGTTCGCTACCCGGGACGTGGTCGCGTTCTTCGGTGACCTCGCCGAGTTCGAGACCTACGTCGACAGCTGGGGTAACGACTTCGGCCGGCAGCTGCTGGTGGAGGCGACGGCCGGTCGGCACCGGCATCCGGTCGCGTGGGACATGCGTGGCCGTACCGCGGAGTTCACCGCGGCGGCCGAGCGGATGCGTACCGATGTCCTCGACGGTGAGCTGACCCACGACGGTGACAGCCGCCTCGCCCGCCATGTGCTGAACGCCCGCCGTAGTCCGAACCGGTACGGCGTGTCGATCTGCAAGGAGGGCCGAGAGTCCCCCCGAAAGATCGACCTGGCGGTGTGCGCTGCCGGGGCGCGGATGGTGCGCCGCCTGGTGCTCGCCGACCCGAAGTGGGCGAAGCGCCGCAAGAAGACCGGACGCGCCGCGTTCTGACACCGATTCGAGGGAGGCCGCTTTGCTGACTCCCGAAGAGGCGGCGGCGCAGGCGACGCGGCTACTGGAGATGCGCGACAGCGAGCGGCCCCGGCTGGACCGAATCCATGACTATCTGTGTGACGATCCCGCCCGTCGACTGCCAGGGCTGCCCGAGCAGGCGCCCGCCGAGCTGCACCGGTTGGCCAGGATCAGCCGCGTCAACATGTTGAAGTTCGTGGTCTCCGGCCGGGTGCAGGCGATGTATGTGGACGGCTACCGGGAGCCGCGGGCCGCGGACAACGTCGCCGCCTGGGATGTGTGGCAGCGCAACCGCTGCGATGCCCGTCAGATCGGTGTGCACCGCGCGGCGCTGGCCTATGGGGCGGCGTACGTGACGGTCCTGCCTGGCACGCCGGTGCCCGTCCTGCGCGGCGTGTCCCCGCGGCGGATGACCGCGGCGTATGGCGACGACGATGACTGGCCCAAGGTCGCGTTGGAACGGACGCATTCCGGCTGGCGGCTGTACGACGCCGAGGCGGTGTACCTGCTCGAGGCCGGGAAGGGCAGCGACGGCCTGGCCGCGGTCGGTTCGGATGAACACGGCGCGGGCGTGTGTCCTGTGGTGCGGATGCGGGAGACCGAGGATCTGGACGACGAGGTTGTGGGGGTCGTCGAGCCGCTGATCCCGCTGCAGGACCAGATCAACATCACGACGTTCGGTCTGCTCGTCGCCCAGCATTACGGGGCGTTCCGCCAGCGGTACATCATCGGTTGGATGGCCGAGGACGAAGAGGCCAAACTCAAGGCGAGCGCCAGCAAGCTGTGGACGTTCGAGGACAGCCCGCAGGAGATCAGCGTCGGCGAGTTTGGCCAGACCGATCTCTCCGGCTACATCGCGTCCCGCGAGGCGTCGCTGCGCCACCTCGCCACGATCTCGCAGACCCCGGCGCATGAGCTCCTCGGCGAGCTGGTCAACCTCTCCGCGGACGCGCTCGTCGCGGCTGAGGCCAGCCACCGCCGTGCCGTCACCGAGAACCAGACGGTCATGGGCGAGGGCTGGGAGCAGGCACTGGCGTTGGCCGGCACGCTGATGGGCGACGAGCCCGACGCCGCGGCCGAGGTGCGCTGGCGTGACACCGAGTCGCGCAGCATGGCGCAGGTCGCTGACGCGCTCGGGAAGATGGCGCAGATGCTGGGTGTGCCGCCGGCCGAGCTGTGGGAGATGCTGCCCGGCGTCTCCCAGCAGCAGGTGGAACGGTGGCGGGCGGCGGCAGCCGAGGGCGATGCGTTCGCGCGGCTCACCTCGACATTGCAGCGGCAGGCCGCCCCCGCAGCCCCGGCCCCGGCCGCACCAGCTGAGGTCTGACCGGTGGCGCTGACAGCGGAAGGCAACCAGCTCACCGCCGACTACCGGCATCAGCAGCTCGCACTACGGGCCTCGACGTTGCTGGACCTCGGCACGCTGTGGGGGCTGTTCGACGTCAGCACGCCCGGCAGCTACGACGCGTTCGTGACCGCGGCGACGAGTCTGATACGGGAGCGGCACGGCGACAGCTCGGCGCTGGCCGGCGCCTACCTGCGCACGTTCCGGCAGGCCGAAGGGATTCGAGGCAGCATCCCGGCGTTCCGCGCGGCCGAACGGCCGGTGCCCGGACAGATCGCCATCGCGCTGCGCGCCACCGGCCTGGCCGGCACGGTCCGGGCGCTGCGGGCCGGGCAGACGATGCGCCAGGCGCTGGCGACGGGTCTCGTGGAGGCGTCCGGCGCCACCTCGCGGCTCGTCCTCGACGGCGGCCGGCGCACCGTCGAGGCGTACGTCGAAGCGGACCCGCTCGCGAAGGGCTGGGTGCGGGTCGGCAGCGCCTCGCCGTGCGCGTTCTGCGCGATGTTGATCTCACGCGGGCCGGTGTACCGGTCGGAGCGCTCAGCCCGATTCGAGGCGCACGACCACTGCGGCTGCACCGCGGCCCCGTACTACGGCGGCGCCGAGTCGGCGCAGACCCGCAAGTACCAGGCCCTGTGGCGCGAGACGGCCGCCGGTAAGGACGACCAGCTGAACCGGTTCCGCCGCGCCCTCGCCGAGCAGGCCGGCCACGCCGCCGCCGCGGCCACCGAGTAGACGTCTCCGCCCCGCGATGGGACGGAGAGCAAACCGGGCGCGATGCCCGTCCCTGCCGCGATGGCGGGGTGACGCACAAGGGAGGCCGTGATGGCCGACGAGACCGACACCGACACCCAGGCGGCGGAGGGCGACGCGACGTCGACCGAAACCGACAGCGGTGGCGGTAGTGACGGCGCCCAGCGGGCGCTGGCCGCCGAACGTAAGGCCCGGCGCGACGCAGAGAGGGCGCTGCAGGCCGCTACGACCAAGCTGCAGGCCGCCGAGGACAAGGACAAGACCGAGACGCAGCGACTGCAGGACGCGGCCACCGTCGCCGAGAAGCGTGCGGCGGACGCCGAGCAGCAACTGCTGCGCATCCAGGTCGGCGCCGACAAGGGGCTGACGGTCGCCCAGGCGAGGCGGCTGGTCGGCTCGACTCGCGAGGAGCTCGAGGCCGACGCGGCGGACCTGCTCGAGTCGTTCGGCGGAAAGAAAGGCGACGACGCGCCGGCCGGGGAGACCGGCAAGCCCGAGGCGGGCGCGGGCTCGCGGCGGCCGAAGGAAGCACTACGCCCTGGCGCGGCACCGGCCGGCACCGGCGACAAGCCGGACCCGGCCGCGATCGCCAAAAAGATCCTGTCCAACCCGTTCTAACCCCGCACGGCGACGCCGTCGCGGGCTCATATCTGGAGGTAACCCGTGGCGGTTCTGACCGCGCAGGGAATCAGCGAGGTCGCGCTCGAACTGCTGACGCGCACCCTCGTGCTCCCCCGCACCGTGACCATGATCCCCGGCGCCGAGTTCGCCGGCAGCAACGGCGACACGATCACTGTCCGTGTGCCGCAGCCGGGCACGTCCCGGACGCAGGTCACACCGGGCGCGACGATCACCTATGACGACGTGAACGAGGTCCCGGTGACCGTCACGCTGAACCACGAGTATCACGCGAAGCGGATCACCGACGAGGAGTCGTCGCTCGATCTGGAGGACTTCGCCCGGCAGATCACCCGCGTGCAGGTCGCCGCCGTCGCGACCGGCGCGGAGAACTGGCTGGCGATCCAGATGAACGAGATGGACGCGGACGTCGCCGACATCGACGCCGACTCGGCGGCGAGTGTCCGCTCGTCCGTGCTCGAGGCCCGCAAGCTGCTCGGGCAGGCGAACTGCCCGGCTGGCGACCGGTACGCGGCGTGCGACCCGGAGTTCGCCGCGGCTGTGCTGTCGCTGGACGAGTTCAACCGGGTCGACGCATCCGGGTCTGATGACGCGCTGCGGGAGGCGGTCATCGGCCGCTGGCGCGGGTTCACCTGGATTGAGACGAACGCGCTGGAGTCGGGCACCGCGGTGCTCTACCACCGGTCGGGTTTCGTGTTCGCGAACCGGGTGCCGGTGATGCCGAGGGGTGCCACCTCGTCCGGAGCGGTGACCGGTCCGAGCGGGATCGGCCTGCGGCAGATCTTCCAGTACGCGCCGGACATCCTGTCTGACGCTTCCGTGGTGTCCACGTTCTGCGGGGCGAGCACCATCTACGACGACGACGCTGGCACCAGCCACCCGCGGTCGGTGAAGCTCGCGCTGACCACCGCCGGGTCCTGACCTGTGGCCGCGCTGGTCAGCTATGCCGAGCTGACGGCCCGGCCGGGATTCGATGGCCTCGACGAGGCGGAGGCGGAGGCGCTACTCGATGACGCCTCCGCCCTCGTCCGTCTCGAAGCCCGGGGCCTGCTGGACGACGTTGTCTCACCGGACACGCCGGGCGCCGTCCGGGTGGTGGTCATCCAGATGGCGCGCCGTGGCTGGTCGAACCCGGCCGGCTACCAGCAGGAGTCCCTGGGGGATCACTCGTACACAGCTGGCGTGTCCGGTTCGAGCGGGGTGGCCACGCTCTACCTGACCGCCCGCGAGAAAAAGATCATCCGTCGGGCGGTCGGGGTGCTCGGTGTCGGTACCGCGCAGCTCGAGGGCTACCTGCCCGAGACCGACGACCGCGGCGGGCTACTCGACTACGAGACCGAGTTCCTCGGCTCGCTGTGAGGTGACCCGTGGTCTCGATAGCGCATCACCTCAACCGCATCCTGTCCGTCTACCGGCCTTCCACGACGGATGACGGCTACGGCGGCCAGGACGTCAGCCTCGACCTGGTAGCCGGCGACCTGCCGGCGAAGGTCGATCAGCCGGGCGCGGCCGAGCAGGAGATAGCCGCCCAGTGGGGCGCCACGATCACACATGTCGGGTATGTGCTGCCCGGCGCAGACGTGCTCCGAGGAGACGAGCTCCGTGGCGACGACGGGTACGGCGTGATCGAGGTGTTCCGCGTTCAGTACGCCATACGGCCGAGCCAGCCCCGGTACCTGAAACTCGGGCTGTTCCGGCGCCAAGCCGAGCCCGCCAACGAGGTCTCATGAGCGCTGCGACGGGCGCCGACCTGACGATCCTGGTGCCAATGCTCGGCCGGCCGCACCGTGTCGCACCGCTACTCGCCTCGATCCACCAGGCGACGCCCGGCGCTGAGGTGCTGTTCGTGCTGACACCGACCGACACCGCCGTGCTCGCCGCGGTGCGCGCGGCCGGCACCCGGCACATCACCGTGCCGTACCAGCGGGGCGACTACGCCCGGAAGATCAACGCGGGTTACCGGGAGAGCGACCGGCCGCTGCTGTTCCTCGGCGCGGACGACCTGCACTTCCATCCCGGCTGGCACCAGGCTGCGACCGCCGAGCTGCGCGACTGGGCGGTCGGTGTCGTCGGCACGAACGATCTGGGCTCCGAGCGGGTCATGAAGGGCGAGCACGCCACGCATTCGCTGGTGACGCGCACCTACGCCGACGAGCACGGGACCATCGACCAGCCTGGCGCGATCCTGCACGAGGGCTACTGGCACGAGTGGGTCGACGACGAGCTCGTCGGCACCGCGATGCACCGAGGCGCCTGGGCATTCGCCGCCGACGCGCACGTCGAGCACCTGCACCCCTCATACGGCAAGGCACCGCGAGACAGCCAGTACCTCGCCCAGCGCCGCCGGATGCGCCACAGCCGGCCCCTCTACGAGACGAGGCGGGCGCTGTGGACGTGACCGTCGCCGTCGGCACGTTCGGCGCGCAGTCCTGGGCGGACCTCGCCAGGCAGCGCGCGATCCCCTCGGCGCAGGCGCTCGGCGTCCCGGTCGTCCACCACCACGCGGACACCCTGCACGACGCCCGCAACGGCGCCCTGGCGCAGGTCGACACCGAGTGGGTCATCCACCTGGATGCCGACGACGAACTCGAGGCAGGCTACGTCGAGGCCATGGCCACCGGCACCGCCGACGTCCGGGCCCCGGCTGTCCGCTACGTCCGGGGCGCCCGGGCGCTGAACTCACCCACCATGCCGAACGTCTCCGGCCACAGCCATGCCTGCGAGGCGGCCTGCCTGGAGTGGGGCAACTGGCTCGTCGTCGGGGCGCTCGTCCGGACCGAGCTGGTACGTCAGGCCGGCGGCTGGCGGGACTTCCCATGGTCGGAGGACTGGGACCTGTGGGTCCGCTGCTGGCAGGCCGGCGGCACCTTCGAGTCCATCCCAGCCGCGATCTACCGGGCCCATGTCCGGCCGAAAAGCCGCAACCGGGCGGTCCGCGGCGCGGCCCGCCTCGAGGCACACCGCGCCATCGCCCGAGCGAACGGACTGCCCATACCGTGAGAATCGCCGTGCTCGTAATGACCGACGGCCGCGACGACACCCTCGACCGAACGATCCAGTCGGCGAGCTGGAGTCTCGGTGGCGCGATCGTCGACTGGCTGATCCACGACGACACCGGGGACGCCTCGCACCGCCGGGCGCTCGAGGACCGGTACCCGCGGTTCTCGGTGATCCCGTCGCCGCTGCGACGGGCCGGGTTCGGCGGCGCGATCCGGCAGGCGTGGGAGTTCATCTACACCTGGTCCAAGGCCGACTACATCCTCCACCTCGAGGACGACTTCACGTTCCGCCAGGCGGTCGACCTCGCCGCCATGGCGCAGGTCCTCGCCGAGCGGCCGCATCTCTCCCAGCTGGCTCTACGCCGCCAGCCGTGGAACGACGCCGAGCGCGCGGCCGGCGGGATCGTCGAGCAGCACCCCGACGACTACGTCCAGGTGACCGACGAACACGGCCACGCCTGGTTGGAACACCGCCGGTTCTTCACCACGAACCCGTGCCTGTACCGGCGTGAGCTCTGCTCGGCCGGGTGGCCAGCTGGCGCGCAGAGTGAGGGTCGGTTCGGCCTCGGCCTGCTGCGTTCCGGTCTGCCATGGGGGGTGTCTGGGCCGGACGTTCGCATGGGTTTCTGGGGCGCACGGGACAGCGGCGAGGCGGTCGAGCACATCGGCGTCCAGCGGGCAGGAATGGGGTACTGAGTGGGTGATCACGAAGACTCGCAGAAGCTTTCGATCTCCGAGTCGGCAGTCGCGATGCATGAGATCTTCTTGTCTCTCCAGGCGGCCGGATTCACCGAACAGCAGGCGCTTTACCTGGTCGGCCAGATGTTCCGACCCGGGGCCTCGCCGTGACCGTGGTCGGGATCGCGATGGTGCGCGACGAGGCGGACATCATCGCCGGCACGATCCGCCACATGGACAGCGAGGTCGACCACCTGCTCGTCGCCGACAACGGCAGCACCGACGGCACCCGCGAGATCCTCGCCGACCTCGCCCGCAACCTGCCGCTCACCGTCGTCGACGACCCGGACCCGGCCTACTACCAGTCGGCGAAGATGTCCGCGCTCGCCCGGCAGGGCGCCGACGAGCTCGGTGCCCGGTGGATCGTGCCGTTCGACGCCGACGAGCTCTGGTACTCCCCGGCCGGCCGGATCGCCGACGTTCTCACCGCCAGCCGCCGGCCCTACGCCGTCGCCGATCTGTACAACCACCTGGCGACCGCGCTCGACGAGCCCGGCGACGATCCGTTCCGGACGATGGTCTGGCGGCAGGCCGAGCCGGCTCCCCTCCACAAGGTGGCGTTTCGCTGGCAGCCGGGGGCGGTCATTCACCAGGGCAACCACGGAGTGACCCTGCCCGCTGACGGGCCGACGCTCGAGGGCGCTCTGAAGGTCCGGCACTTCCCTGCCCGATCGCCCGAGCAGTTCGCCCGCAAGGGCCGCAACGGCGCCGCCGCCTACGCGGCCACCGACCTGCCCGAGCACGAGGGTGCGCACTGGCGGGCATGGGGCCGGCTGCACGCCCAGGGCGGCGACGAGCTGCTGCATGACGTGTTCCGCCAGCACTGGTGGTACCTCTCCCCGCTCGACGCCGGCATCATCCACGACCCGGCGCCCTACCGGCGGTGGGAGTAGTGGTGTCAGACCCGAGCCAGGTCCCCTTCGACAATCGGCCGCAGTACGTCGTTGTTGGCCGCTACAGCGACGGCAGCGGCCATTCGGAGCAGGTCTACGGGCCGTATTCCGAGGACGTTGCCGAACGTGTCGCGGCCGAGCTCGACGGCGGCGCGTGGCAGCGCCTGATGTGGGAGAAGGTCCCGCTGGTGCTCACCCCGTGGGAGCGGTGCTGACCGTCGCGGTCGTCGTCCCCTACCGTTCCGACGGCGGCGGGCCGCGTGACCGGAACTGGGGGGCGCTCGCCGCCCGCTGGCGCGCCAACTTCCCCGGCTGGGAGCTATGCGCAGGCGTCCACGCCGATGGCCCGTGGTGCAAGGCCGAGGCCGCCGCGGTCGCGCTCGAGGGCTGCACGGCGGACGTGCTGGTTGTCGCCGACGCCGATGTGTGGTGTGAGCCGGCGCAGGCCCTCCTCGACGCCGTGACGCTCGTCCGAACAGGCCGCCGTCAATGGGTCGTCCCGCATCGCAATGTGGCACGCCTGTCCGAGGCTGGGACCGCCCGGTGGCTGGCTGGCGAGCGTGACGGCCTGGACCTCGACCAGGCGCCCTACCGGGGCGTCGCCGGCGGCGGCCTGCTGGTGGTCGCCCGGTCGTCGTGGGAGCTGCTGGGCGGCTTCGACCCGCGGTTCCGTGGCTGGGGTGGCGAGGACCGGGCGCTGGGCATGGCGGCCGACGTCCTGCTCGGCCGGCATCACCGGCTCCGCGGCACCCTCTGGCATCTGTGGCATCCGCCGCAGCCCCGGCTCACCCGCGCGGTTGGTAGCCGGGAGGGGCAGCGGTTGCTCGCGGAGTACCGGCACGCCGGCCGGGACCGGGCGCGGATGGCCGAGCTTGTCGAGCGCCGGGAGGTGTGATGGCCCGCCGTACCGTCGTTCGCCTTGAGGGCACGTCCGAGCTGTACCGGGACCTTGCTCGTATCGGCGGGCAGGTCGGCGACGCTGTCCGCCGCGCGGTCAAAGCCTCCGCCGAGGCGGTCGCGGCCGACGCCCGGCCAGATGTGCCGGTGCGTACCGGGGAGCTGCTCTCCGACCTCGACGTCCAGGTGGACTCCGGTGGCACGTCGGCCAGCGTCGGCTACGTCGACACCTATTACGGCGCGTTCGTCGAGTTCGGCACCAGCGACACCCCGGCGCAGCCAGCGCTCGGCCCGGCAGCCGAGCGCGAGCGGCTGCGGTTCCCGAACCGGGTACAGACCGAGATCCAACGGGAGATCAGTTGAGTAACCCCTACCGTGACCGGCTCCTCGGCGTCGGCGTCCTGCGCCGTGGTCGCACCCGTGACCAGGTGCGCGAGGGCCGCGCCCACCCGGAGACCGGCGTGCCCTACAAGGCGACCACGGATCAGCTCGGGACCACGACCACCGAGCACGCCACCCGAGACAACCGGGTCGACGTCCTCATTCGTGCGCCGCACGTCGAACTGTGCGCTCAACAAAAGGAGATACGGCATGTCTGACAAGGAGCTGGTCGGCCTGTTGGCCGATCTGCCCCCGGACGAGCTGGGCCGGCTACAGGCGATCGCGGCCGAGCGGCGCCTGGCCGCTCCGGTCGGAGAGCTCGCGGACGCGCTGCGCGCAGCGCCGGACGACCCGCAGCTACACGCCCAGCACGCGGCGGCGGCGCAGAACCTGCGCACCGCACGGGCCGCCGCGCGCGCCGGACGACCCGGCGTCGCGGTGGGCGGCGACGCGATCCGCACCGACAAGGGGAACTGACCCATGGCTGTCACCGCATCCGGCCTGTTCGTCGCCACGTTCATCGACGTACTCGACGCCACCCAGCTGGCCATCGACCTGTCGCTGGCCACGCACAAGCTGGCCCTGTTCTCGAACTCGATCACCCCGGACTTCGACGCGAGCGCCGCGAACGCCGCCTACGGTGCCGGCCAGTACGCCTCCAACGAGGTGTCAGGCACGGGCTGGGCGGCAGGTGGTGTCGCCCTGTCTGCGGCGGCGGCCGGCGCCACCTCGACGTCGCCGACCCTGACCGGGGCGACGGGGACGATGACCTATGACATGGGCGACGTCGCCGTGTCCGGTACGACGTTGACCAGCGCCAGGTGTGCGCTGCTCTACGCGGACGCGCTGGCGGGTAACAACGCCATTGTCCTCGTCAACTTCGGGGCCGACTACTCGACGAGTAACGGCATCTTCGGGATCACCTGGGCGGCCGGGGGTGTTTTCTCGGTCGACTGGACCCCGTAAGTCCTCGGAATGCCGTGACGACCAGCTAGGCGACCCCGCCGGGAGGTGCATTCCAGGTGGCGAAGTCGGACACCCTCGTCGACCGGTTCCAGACTGCGATCGGCGGCAACTGGGGTACGACCGGTCCCGAGGTCGCGTGGGTCGCGGATGCGGGCGGCGGCCATGTCGAGGTGAGCGTCGACTCGGCTGCGGCCCGCAGCATCTACACGGCCGTCGCCTGGGATCTGACGGGTAGCACGCTTTACGCCAGGGTGGGTTTCCCCGGGTTCGGGAACGGGTCGAAGCAGAACGCTTTCGAGATCTCCGACAGCCAGACGGCGACGGCAAACAGGGCGCGGTTTTTTCAGAACGGCGCGTCCACCCTGTCGTGCGTTCTGGTAACCGGCGGATTGGTGGTCGGTACCCAAACCGATCTGACATATTCGGCCACGGATCACCTTTATCTGCGTTTCCGTGAGGCGTCGGGGACGCTGTTTTGGGATACCAGCCCGGACGGCCAGACGTGGACCAACCGGCATTCTCAGGCGATCCCCGCGTGGGGGACCAACCTCACCGCGGTCTATCACCGGGTGCGTGCGTTCCGAAGCGGCGCCGAGGACCCGTCGGTCGTCACCTTCGACCAGGTCAACACGTTCACCGCGAGCACGGTCACGGTCGCTGGTGTTGCCTCGGTTCCGGCGCCTTCGGTGGGGGCTGGTGCGTCCCCGGCGCCCGCCGCAGTCGCATCGGCCGCATCCGTGCCGGGCCCTGCGCTCTCCACCGGGTCGACGGTCAGCCCGGCTACCGTCGCAGCGGTCGGGGCAGTGCCGACGCTGCCGGTCGGCGCGACAGTCACACCGTCAACGGTCGCTGCGACAGCATCCGTCGCCGCCCCCGCGGTCAACGCCGGCTCGACGGTCTCGCCGGCCGCGGTCGCTGGTGTCGCCGCGATCCCGGGGCCGTCGGTCACGCCCGGGTGGAACGGGCTGGCCTACGTCTCCTCCGGCACGCTGTCGAGGGCCACGGCCGCAGCCACCAGCCCGGGGCTGCCGGCCAACCTCCGCCAGGATGACCTGCTGGTCCTCGTCGACGGTGTGGTGTCGTGGGATGGCACCGGAGGCCCGGCGACACCGGGCACGCCCGCCGGCTGGACGCAGATCACCAGCTACCGGAACACGGGCACATCAGGTCTGGCCCGGATCACGCTGTACTACCGGATCTACCAGCCGGGCGACAGTGCGCCGAGCGTCACCTACACCGCGAACTCCGGTGGCGACTCGGACAACCACGCCAGCCAGATCCACGCCTACCGCGGCAACGCGACCAGCGACATCCAGGACGCGTTGGGCTCCGGCTCGTCGACCTCGCAGAGCTCCACCGCCGTCGGGACTATCACCGGCCTGGCCACGAGCACCGGCGGCAGCATGGTCCTCGTTGCCGCCGTCCGCGATGACACGCTCACCAACTCGACCGTCCTCACGGGTGACGGGCTGACGTGGGCCAAGCGGGACGACTACTCGAACGGGACCGCTGACGGCCTGTCGATGCTCGTCCAGCACGCGACGACGACCACCGCGCTGACCGTCACCAGCAAGACGATCACAGTAGATGGCGTCGCCGCGGCGGGCGCCGCGGTCATGTGGGCTGTCAAAGCCCTGCAGGCCGCGACGCCTGCGACCGTTGGTGCGGGTGCCTCAATACCTGCGGTCACGGTCAACGCCGGGTCCACGCCCACGCCGAGCGCTGTCGCCGCGGTGGCCGCGGTTCCTGCCTCTCAGCCCGGCGGCGGTGCAGGTGCCTCGCCGGCCACGGTCGCTGCGGCGGCCGCGATCCCAGGCCCGTCGGTCTCCACGGGGTCAAGGATCGCCGCGGCGGCGGTCGCCGCGGTCGCCGCGGTACCTGCCATGCAGGTCGCCGTCGGGCCGCTCGTCGCCGCTGTGACCGTTGCTGCTTCCGTCCCGGCTCCCGTGCTCTCTACGGGGTCCACGGCCAGCCCGGCCAGCACAGCGGCCATCGCCTCGGTTCCCGCCCTGCAGGCGCAGGGCGGCATCACTGCCGCGCCTGCCGCGGTGCCGGGTTCGGCTGCGGTGCCCGCGCTATCGGTCTCCGCCGGATCAACGGCCACCGCCACCACCGTGACTGCGGTCGCGGACGTGCCACCGACAACGCTCGGTGCCGCGCCAACGGCTGTCATCGCGAGCGCGCAGGTTCCCGCGCCATCGGTCGGCACCGGGTCCACGCTGGCCGCTACGGCGGTCGCTGCGGCGGCCGCGATCCCAGGCCCGTCGACGTCAGCCGGACAGACCGCATCCCCGGCGACGGCGGCCGCGACCAGCTCGACACCAGCCCCGTCGATGTCGACAGGCTCGGCGTCCACCCCGACCTCCCTAGCGGCCACGGCGACGATCCCGGCGGTGACAGTCATCGGTGACGGCCAGGCCGCTCCAGCCGTCCTGGCCGCTGCTGTGGCCGTACCCACCCCGTCCGTGAGGGCCGATGCGTCGTTCACCCCCGCCGTTCTGGCGGCGACCAGCTCGATCCCGACGGCGGCACTGACCACCGGGTCGACGCCGACCCCGGCTGCGCTCGCCGCGGCCGCGACCATATCCAGCCCGACCGTGACGGTCGTCGCCCTGACCACACCGGCCGCGGTGACGGCATTCGCAGCCCTGCCTGCCCCGGCGATCGCGGCCGATGTGACCGCCACCCCGGGCCTGATCGTCGCCGTGGTCGTCATCCCAGGACCAGCGGCCGCGGCGGGCAGCCAGCCCACACCGGGCGTCGTCGCCCTGGCTGTCGTCATCCCCGCGGCCGCGGCGACCGCCGGGATGACGGCGGGCCCGGCCGTGGTCGCCATCGTGGCTGCGGTTCCCGCGCCGACGCTGTTCGTCGGATCCACCTTGCAGCCGCAGCTGGTCGTCGCCCTGGCCGCGATACCGGCCCCGGTGATGCCACGTCGCGTGCCGATCGCGCGGCCGCCCGCCGCGGCGATCCAGGCGGCGGTCTACGACCTGCTCACCGGCGACGCGATCCTCATGGGAGGCGGCTCGTGATCACAGGGGTGTACGACTACGTCCCCGAGGACGCCCGCCGCCCCTACGTGACGATCGGTGAGGCCGTCTCGACCCCGGACAACCATCACGGCGGGTTCGGTTCGGAAACGGTCATCACCCTGCATGCGTGGACCACTGCCCGCGGCATGGCTGCCGGTCAGGTGATCGCCGATCGCATCGTCGCTCTCCTCGACCACCAGGTCCTCGACGTCGAGGGGCACGTGCACATCGTCACGCGCCTGGAGATGACCGAGGCGCTGCGAGACCCAGACCCGACTGTCCGGCACCACGTCATGCGGTTCCGGGTCCTCACCGAACAGGAGTAGCTCATGGCCGGTATGGATGCCTTCGGCACCGAACTGCGGCGCGGCAACGACGCGGGCAGCGTGTTCACCGCCATCGCGAACGTCACCAGCGTCTCGGGGCCCGGCCTGTCGCGGGAAACGATCGACGTCACCGCGCACGACTCGCCCGAGCAGTGGATGGAGTTCCTCGGCGGGCTCAAGGACGGCGGCGAGGTCAGCCTGGACATCAACTACAACCCGGGCGAGCCGACGCACGCGTTTCTGCAGGACGACTTCGATGACACCGCGCCGCGCGCCTACCGGCTGGTGTTCCCCGACGACGACCAGACGACCTGGTCCATCAACGGCATCCTCACGGGCTACGAGCCCGAGGCGCCGTATGACGACAAGCTCGCCGCGAGCCTGACCATCAAGGTCTCTGGCAAGCCCACCCTCGCACCCCTCGGGAGCTAGAAAACCCATGGCCTTTCTTACCCGTGACGCGATCCTCGGCGCCGACGACGCCGCGCACGTCGACGTCGAGTGCCCCGAGTGGGGCGGCACCGTCCGGCTCCGTTCGATTACCGGCGCCCAGCGGGACCAGTTCGAGCAGTCCTGCCTGCTACAGAAGGGCAAGGAGCGGCGCGTCAACATGCGCGGCGCCCGCGCCCGGCTGATCGCGCTGTGCGCGGTCGACGAGCACGGCGGCAAGCTGTTCGGCGACGACGACGTCGCCGCACTCGGCCGGCGCAACGCCAAGCCGCTCGACCGGCTGTACGACGCCGCCACCAAGCTCTGCGGGTTGTCCGAGGACGACATGGACGAGTTGACCTCGGATTTCGAGGACGCCGCCCAGAACGAGCCTTCTACCACCGGCTAGCGCTCGCTCTGGGCGGCATGACCGTCGGCGAGCTCCTCGCCCGCATCGACAGCGCCGAGATCAGCGCGTGGATGGCCTACGAGCAGGTGACCGGCCCGCTCGGTCCGGCCCGCGGCGACTACCAGGCGGCCGTCGTGTCCGCCACCGTCGCTAACGCCATGGCAGGCAAGAAGTCCCGGCGGCGCAAGCTCGCCGACTTCCTCATCGACTGGGACTCCCGCCGACCGCAGAGCTGGGAAGAGCAGCTCGCCGCCGTGCGGCAGATCAACCGGGCCATGGGTGGCCGCGACCTGACAGGGGGCACCCATGGCGACGCTGACGTCTCTGCTGGTCAGGATCGTCGGAGACAACGACGACCTCGAACAGACCCTCGACGAGACCCCCCGGATGGTCGACAAGGTCGGGTCACGGATATCGGCGGCGGCTAGCACTGTCGGCCTGGCCGCCGGCGCCGCGCTCGGCGCCGGGATCGTCGAGTCGTTCAACGTCGAGGCGGCCTCGGACAAGCTCGCCGCCCAGCTCGGCGTGGACAGCACCGAGGCCGCCCGGATCGCCGAGGTCTCCGGCGACATCTGGGCTGACGGGTGGGGGTCGTCCGCCGAGGAGGTCAACGCCGCGATCAAGGGCGTCTACCAGAACATCGGCGAGGGCAACGACGAGTGGCTGCGGGACACCGCGCAGACCGCTACCGCCGTAGCGGGGGTGTTCGAGCAGGACGTCGGCGCGGTCACGGCCTCGGTGGGTCAGATGCTGAACACCGGGCTGGTCCAGAACGCAGACGAAGCGTTCGACGTGATCACCGCTGGTTTCCAGGCGGGCGCGGACAAGGCCGGCGACTTCCTGGACACGATCAACGAGTACGCGCCGCAGTGGCAGAAGTTCGGCCTCGACGCGCAGACCGCTACCGGCCTGCTTTCGCAGGGTCTGCGCGCCGGAGCCCGCGACAGCGATCTTGTCGCCGACGCGATCAAAGAATTCAGTATCCGGGCCATCGACGGCAGCGAGACCACCAAAGCCGGTTTCGACGCGATCGGTCTTTCGGCTACCGACATGGCCGCGAAAATCGCCGCTGGTGGGCCGGAAAGCGCCGCAGCACTCGATCTGACCCTCGACCGGCTACGTGCCATCGAGGACCCGGTCGAACGCAACGCCGCCGCGGTCGCGCTTTTCGGCACGCAGGCCGAGGACCTCGGTGGGGCGCTGTTCGCGCTGGACCCGAGTTCGGCGGTCGACGCGCTGGGTCAGGTGGGCGGTGCCGCCGACCGGATGGCGGAGACCGTCGCGGACAACCCAGCCGCGGCTCTCGAAACCTTCAAGCGGACCGCGCAGCAGAAGCTGACCGAGATCGGCGGTGCGTTCGTCAACTTCGGGATGCAGAACCAGCAGTTCGTGCAGCCGCTCATCATCGCCCTGGGTGCCCTCGCGGCAGCGATCCTGCTGGTCAAGGGCGGGATGATGGCCTGGACAGCCGCGACGACCGCCTGGACCGCCATCCAGAAGATCGCGACGGCGGCGCAGTGGCTGTGGAACGCCGCGATGTCAGCGAACCCCATCGGGCTGGTCGTCCTGGCGGTCGCCGGGCTCGTCGCCGGGATCGTCCTGCTCTACAAGAACAGCGAGACCGCCCGCAACATCATCAATGCCGCTTTCAATGGGATCTGGACGGCGATCCAGTTCGTGTACAACTGGGTGCGGGACAACTGGCCGCTGCTGCTGACGATTCTTACCGGGCCGATCGGTCTCGCGGTCTCGCAGATCATCACGCATTGGGATTCGATCCGGAACGGGATCTCGGCGGTGTTCGGCTGGATTCGGGATAACTGGCAGCTTGTGCTGAGCATCCTGACCGGGCCGATCGGAGCGGCGGTGATTCAGATCGTCACACACTGGGACAAGATCAAGAGTGCGGGTGTGGCTGTCCTGAACTGGTTCAAGGAGCTTCCCGGCAACTTGACTTCCGCCCTGTCCTCTATCGGCCAGATCATCCTCTCGCCGTTCAAGGCCGCGTTCAACGGCGTCGCGAGGGCCTGGAACAACAGTGTGGGCAAGGTCGGTTTCAGCGTGCCCGGCTGGGTGCCCGGCCTCGGCGGGAAAAGCTGGAGCATCCCTGACATTCCGCTGCTGGAGACCGGCGGTGTGGTCACCCGTACCGGCCTGGCGCTCATCCACCGCAACGAAACCGTGCTGCCCGCCGGCACCGCGCCACTGCCTCGAGGGGCCGGCGGCGCGGGCGCCGCGGGCGGTGGCGCCGCGGTCCTCGAGCTGCGGTCGTCCGGGTCGCGGGTGGACGACATGCTGCTGGAGATCCTGCGCAGCGCGGTCAGTAGCCGCGGCGGCAACGTCCAGACCGTGATCGGTAGCTGAGCGATGGCCCGCGTCGAGCTGCAGCTGGGCGACTCCTACGTCAAGGCCGGCGCGGTCGGGGCCAGGTCGTCGACGACCTCGGGTGGTGCTCTCTGGGCCGACGACGCGTCCGCGTTCGACATCACCGGCGACATCGATATCCGTATCGACATCACGCCGACGGACTGGACTCCTCCGACAATCCCGATGCTGCTGGCAGCGAAGTGGCTCAACACCGGCAACCAGCGGTCGTGGGCGCTGAGTCTCGCCACATCCGGTGCGCTGCAGCTCGTCAGCAGCACCGACGGGACGTTCTCCGCTCCCGTCTACAGCACGTCCGCCGCGGCGGTCGGCGCCACCAACAACACCCGTAAGGCGGTCCGGGTCACCCTCGACGTCAACAACGGTGCCGGTGGACGCACCGCGACGTTCTACACGGCCTCGACGATCGAGGGCCCGTGGACCCAGCTGGGGTCGGCGGTCACCGACACCGGTACCACCAGCATCTACTCGGGTACCGCGGACCTGACGCTGGGCACCTGCCATGACGGCGCCGTGATCTTCACCGACTCGGCGCCGTTCACCGGGAAGATCCACGGGTTCGAGCTGTATTCGGGGATCGGGGGCACGCGCGTCGCCGCGCTCGACCTGACCGACCTCGCCCCAGGCATCGAAACGGTCGTCGACCAGGAGAGTGTCACCTGGTCGATCGACGGGAGCACGGTCGTGATGCGCGACTGGGTCGACGTCACCGACGAGCCGGTGTACGAACGGGCCCCCGTCGAGATCTCACGAGGTCGGCAGAGCGAGTCCGGCGGCGCCGAGCCATCCCGGCTCACATTCGAGCTGAACAACCGGTCGGGTGACTTCTCGCCCCGCAACCCGACCGGCCCGTACTACGGGCTGGTCGGACGGAACACCCCCGTGCGTGTGAGTCTCGCCGGCGACAGCGCCGCCCTGTACCTGCACCGGCCCGTCGACGACTACACGTTCACCCGCGACTCGTCCGGTCTGTCCGTCACCGGTGACCTCGACCTGCGGGTCGACGTCTGGCTGCCGGCGTGGCAGGGCCTATACGCGCTGTTCTGCGCCAAGCACCTGCCGGGTCAGCAGAGTTGGTTCTTCGCGCTCAACCCCTCCGGCACCCTCGACCTGACGTGGTCGGCGGATGGCACCAACGATCTGACCGCGACGTCCACGCAGGCCGTGCCGCTACCCCACCACACCCGTAAGGCGGTCCGGGTCACCCTCGACGTCAACAACGGTGCCGGTGGACGCACCGCGACGTTCTACACCGCCGACACGTTGGACGGCTCCTGGACCCAGCTCGGCGACGCGGTCACCGACACCGGTACCACCAGCATCTACGACAGCACAGCCGAGGTACGGATCGCCGGGTACAGCTCGGACTACACCGGCACCGCGCACGCAGTCGTCTACGGCGCCGAGGTCCGTAACGGCATCGGTGGCAGTCTCGTCGCATCGCCGGACTGGACCGTGGCGACCACCGGCGCAGTGAGCATCACCGACGGCCAAGGCAACGTCTGGGACCTGGCTGGCACCACCGAGATCACGACGGCGGACCGCCGCTTCGCCGGCGAGGTGGCCGACTGGCCGACCACCTGGGACATCTCCGGCCAGGACGTGTACGTCCCGGTCGAGGCGGGCGGGGTCCTGCGCCGCCTCGGCCAGGGCGCCAGCCCGCTCCAGTCCACGCTGCGCCGCGGGCTGACCTCCCTGTCCGCGGCGGTCGCGTACTGGCCATGCGAGGACGGCGAGGACGCGACGTCGATCGCCTCAGGCCTGCCCGGCGCGGCAGCGATGGCGATCGCCGGTGAGCCGGACTTCGCCGCGTTCTCCGGGTTCCGCTGCTCGGCGCCGCTCCCGACCCTGAAACTGTCCAGCTGGACGGGCACCGTCCCGCCGTACACCGGCACCGGCGCATTCCAGTGCTGGTTCCTGCTGGCCGTCCCGGCGGGCGGGGTGGCCTCCACCGCGCCCGTGATCCGGCTATGGGCGGGCAACGCGACCGCGGTGATCTGGCAGCTGACCGTCAACAGCGCCGGCGATCTGCGGCTGTACGCGTACAGCTCGACGCTGGGCACGCTCGTCGACTCCGATCCCATCCAGTTCGCCGTCAACGGCCGGCTGCTGCGCGTCTCGATCGGCTTGCAGCAGAACGGCGCCAACGTCGACTGGCTCATGCACACCCTCGAGGTAGGTGCGGAGGTCGGAAACTTCTGGGTGGGCACGCTGAACTCGGCCACGCTGGGGACATGTTTCCGTGTCGACGTGTCCCATGAGCGGCTCCTGGACGACGTCGCCATAGGCCATGTCAGCGTGCACAACGAGATCATCGACCTGTTCGACCTATCCGACGAACTGAACGCCTACAGCGGCGAGACGGCCGGCGCCCGGATCACGCGACTGTGTGAAGAGGAGAGCGTCGCCGTCGCCGTCGTCGGCAGTGTCACCGACACCACCGAGCTCGGCTACCAACTCCCGAAAAACCTGGTCGACCTACTGACCGAGGCGGCGGACGCGGACGGAGGGCTACTCCACGAGCCGCGCGGCTGGGCCGGGATCGCCTACCGGACGCGGGCGTCGATGTACTCCCAGGACGCGATCTCCGGCCCGACACTCGAGCTGGACTACTCCGCGTCCCACCTGTCCGAGTTCCATCCGGTCGACGACGACCGGCGCACTCGCAACGACATCTCGATCACGAGGGTCGGAGGGGCGTCGAACCGGCAGGCGCTCGAGGCGGGCCGGCTGTCCGTCCAGGCCCCACCCGTCGGCGTCGGCCGGTACGACGACGCCCAGTCGCTGAGCCTGGAGACCGACGCGCAGACGGCCGGTCAGGCCGGCTGGCGGCTGCACCTCGGCACCGTGGACGAAGCGCGCTACCCGCGGATCGCCGTCGAGCTCGCCCGGCAGGTGTTCGCCACCGACGCGGACCTGACCGCCGACGCCCTGGCGCTCGACGTCGGCGACCTCCTGGCGGTGACCAACCCGCCGGCCGGGCAGCCGCCCGACGACGTCGCCCAGCTCGTCCAGGGCTACACCGAGACGATCCGCGCCACCTCTCGCCGGCTGACCTGGTACTGCGCCCCCGCATCCCCCTGGGATGTGGGCCTGTACGAGGAGGCCGGATCCCGGTACTCCTCGCACGGCTCGTGGCTGGTGTCAGCGGTGACAACGACGGCAACGTCGCTGTCGGTGCGCACCCCGTCGGGTCCGCTGTGGGRCACCACCGACCTGCCCTACGACGTGATGGTCGCGGGCGAGCGGATGACCGTCACCGGCGTGTCCGGCTCGTCGAGCCCGCAGACGTTCACGGTCACCCGCTCCGTCAACGGGGTGGTCAAGACGCACCGGGCCGGCGCCGAGGTCGGGCTGTTCCGGCCGGTCTACTACGGACTTTGAGGAGAGACAGTGGTCCTGGCAGGTGACCTGATCCGCGCCGAGGACGCCTTCACCGACTGGGAGTCGTTCACCGCGTCGTTCACGAACTTCACGCTCGGCAACGGGACGCGGGCCGGGGAGTGGCGGCGAGTCGGGAACGAGACTGCCGAGCTGATCGCCCAGTTCACGTTCGGCTCCACCAGCTCGATCTCGGCCGGGCTCGGCCTCACCCTGCCCGGCGGCCTGTCTGGAGACGGCAGCGCCCACCGCCAGACCGTCTCCGCGTTCGCCTGGGACAACAGCGCCAGCGCCGGGTACGTCGGGCGCGCCGTGCTCCAGTCCGGCGGCGGCACCCAGCTCGACCGTATCTACGGGCCGTCCGGCACCCAGTGGAACGCCACCACGCCGTTCACCTGGGCCGTCAACGACTTCCTGTTGATCGAGGGACCCGTGAAGGTCACGACGTGACCGAACCCGAGCAGCCCGTGGCGATAGCACCGGAGCGGCAGCCTGTCGGCGCCGCCGCGACATCCACGCCGTCGCGGGACTACATCCCACGGCGCCGGCGGCCAGGCCGGCGAGGTGGCCGGGGCACGCGAGATGGCCGGGTCGCCACGCGACCGGTCGAGGTGTCGCTACCGCAGCCGATCGAGGTCGAGGGGGACAGGTGGGCGTGACGGTGGCTGCATCGTGAGCGCGCTGCTGGCGTCGATTGGCGCCACCGTCGGCGCGGCGGCCGTCCTCGCCCTGGCCGCCGCCCTCGTCCGTGTCCTCCACAAGTTGGGCGCGATCGAGGACGTCGTCTGCGGGACGCCGGCGGATCCGATCCGCGGCCTGCGGGAGGTGCCGTCGGTCGCGGAACGGCTGCGGGTGTTGGAGGACAGGGTCACGGCCCGCGACGAGGTGGCGGATCGGCTGGTGCGCCTGGAGGCGTGGCGGGATGAGCATGTGCGGGTCTGCTCGCTGGGTGGGGGGCAGATGTGATGGCCGCGCCGTGGTGGCGGGAGGCGGATGACTGGTCGGCCGGGCGGCGGCAGACATGGTCCGAGGCAGGTGAGCCGGCGCCGCGGTGGATGCGCGCGCAGGGCCGGCGCCCAGCCGAGTCGGCGGCGGCGCGGCTGCGGTTCTGGGCGGGGCTGGTGCTGGGCCTGGCCGTGTCGGGCGGGCTGCTGTGGTGGTCGCTGCGAACGGGAGGCTGACCGTGACCTACCCGACCCGGTACCCGGGTGCTGTCTGGCGGCCCCTCGACCGGCACTTCACCGCCGGCGGGATCGTCGTCCCGACCCGGGGTCTGATCCCGCACGTCGCGGAAGGCAACGGTTCGCTGTTCGGCTGGTTCTCCAACTCGGCGAGCCAGGTGTCCGCGCACCTGTGGGTGTCCAAGGCCGGCGTCGTCGAGCAGTACGTGTCCCTGACCGATCGGGCGTGGGCGCAGGCGGCCGGGAACCGGTTCTGGGTCAGCGTCGAGTGCGAAGGCTACGTCGCCGAGGACTACACGCCCGCGCAGGTCCAGCGTCTCGCCGAGATCTACCGGTGGGGCATGGACGTGTTCGCCTGGCCGGCGCAGATCACCGATGACCCGAACGGCTACGGCCTCGGCACGCATCGGATGGGCGGGTCGGCGTGGGGTGGCCACTCGTGCCCGGGGGACCTGCGCGCGGGCCGGCGCCGCGACATCCTCGCCGCCGCTCTCGGCCAGCCGGCCACCCCACCACCCAGCGAACTGGAGGACGACATGGACGAGCCGACGCTACGGAAGGTCCTCAACGAGGGCACCGCGCAGGGTCAGGAGTCGTGGGCTGGTACGAGCCGGGAGACGCTCCGCGCGACCCAGGCGACGTTCAACCAGGCGAAGACGGCAGCCGACGGCATCGGCGCGCTGGGTCGGCAGTTGCAGCAGATCCTCGCCCAGCAGCCGGTCGGCGAGCCGCTGACGGTCGATCGGATGCTCGCCGCGATCGACGCTGCGACGGATCCGGTGGCGCTGGTGGCGTTCGTGGAGGCGTCGGGCGCACGGCTGCGGCAGCTCTACGCCGGGCGCACCTCGTGAGCCGTCGCCGTCTGGCTGGCCGGTTCCGTGCCTGGCTTGCCGATAGCCGCCGGTCTTGGTGGGAGGCCACGTCTCCCCGTGTTTACCCGTCCACCCGTCCGAAGGAGACCCTGTGAAGTTCGAGCCCGTACTTATCCTCGACGCTGTGAAGTACGTCCTGCTGGCGCTGGCCGGCACGGGGGTGCTGGTGCTGGACGATGCGACCCAGCAGTGGGTCATCGGTCTGGCCGGTGCGGTGCTGGCGGTGTGGACGACGTGGGAGACGCGGAAGCGGGTGACGCCGGTGGCGAAGCTCGACGCCCGGTAGCCTGCGGGGGCGTTCCCCCCTGACGCGCGAGCGCCGGTCACCCCACCCGGGGTGGCCGGCGTTTCGTCGTGTCTGGGCCTGAGAGTGCGCGTTAGCCTGCGGGCAGGTGCTCCTCCCGGTGCATCTGCAACGAAGCCCCGTCCCACCCCCCGGGCGGGGCTTCGTCATGTCCGGGGTCAGACAGGCGGGGTCCGGTCGTACCCGGAGTCCTCGGGTGGCTCCGACCCGGGCCCGTGGCCCGGCGCCCACACCTTTCGCAGTGGCTTGCCGTGCGGACAGGTCCCATGCTCCGGGATCGGCTCCACGCTGCCCGTCGCATGCAGCTGGGCGCCGCGGCGCCGCCGGCATTTGTTGCACGCGACCAGCGCTAGCATCGGCACAACCGGCTCACGCGCGGCCTCGGGGACGTCCACTACTTCTTCCGCACCTTGCCGGTGCCACCGCAGGCGCCGCACTTCTTCTCCTGCGTGCCCGTGAACTGGCCGTCCTCGTCACTCTCGACCTTGTCGACGACGACGACCTTCGCACCGTTGCAGGTCGGGCAGTCCGCGAACTCGACCGATTTCACGTTGGTCTTCGCGACCTCGTCCTTCCCGCCGCGTTTGACACCGTCGCGGCCGGTGCTCGCCCCGCCGCCGGTGCTGCCCCGCTTATTCCACGCCATGCTGTCTCCCCGTGGTCGCGTCGTCGCGGATGTTCAGTAGGTCGGTGATCGCCCGGACCGTTGCCGATCCGGGCGATACGATCATGTTCGGCCCTGTCCCCCCGCGCCGGGAGACAGGGCCGCTCACGTCAGACCGACGCGGCTGCCCGTAGCGGCATCCACTCGGGTGCGGAGCCGGGATCCGCCGCCGTCGCGCCGCGGGCCATCTCCTCGATGCCCGACGACAGCCACGCCGCCCCGCCGCGGGCTGCGGCCTGCCCGACCGCGTCGGCGGCGTACTCGCGGGCGGCGTCCCATTCGCCTCCGGCGGCATGCCCACGGGCCCGGTACAGGGTGATGACCACACCCAGCCCTGGCTGCCCGTCAGCTTCCTGCTCGGCGGTGGCGAGCCATTCGGATGCCTGCCCGAACGCTCCGGCGCGGATGAGGGCCAGGGCGCCGAAGGCGTGGAGGTGGGCGGGGGTCCAGTACGGCCATTCGGAGACGGCGGGGAGCTGCTCTTGGAGCGTCTCGGCGCGGGCGAGGGTCGCGGCGATGGACTTCGGGTCGCCGCGGCGTCGTGCCGCGGACTGCGCGGCGAGGGTGGTGGCGACGACCGACACGGCGCTGGACCCGGCGTTGACCGCGGCGGTGTGCAGGTTGCGGATGGGCTGGATGTTGTCGGGGTCGCGGTCGGCGGCGATGGTGGCGGCGATGAGACTGGCGTGCGCCTGGTAGAGGGGATGGCGAGCATGTCGGGCGACGTCGTAGGCGTGCCGGGCGGTGTCGGCGGCGGCGTGGGGTTCCCCGGCGCCAAGCTCCGCTTCGGCGATCATGACGAGGGCGAGGGCTTGGAGTTCGGCCCATTCGCGGGTGGGTCGGCCGGCGACGGCGAGCCGGTTCTGGATGGCGTAGAGCCGGGCTCGGGAGGTCTGGGGGCCGTGGTGTTCCCACTGGGTGGCGACGGCGTCGAGCTCGCGCTGGGTGCGGTCGCGTTCCTCGCTGGTGGTGCCGATCTGGTCGGCGGTCACGAGTCCGACCGCCCCTGCGGCGATGACGAAGGTGCCGGCGGCGAGTAGGCCCCGGCGGCTGGCGTGTGGCATGTGTGCCTCCCGGGGGCGCGCCCCCTCGGTCGGTCGTTGTGATGCTCAGGGTGCGCGCGCGCCCGCGCTGTGTCCATGGTTTCTCCCCGTCTAGTGGGTGCGGTTGGTGTGATCTGTGCTGCGCAGAGTAGTAGCGATGGGCACTTTCGGTGAGCAAAAGTTGCGGGGGTGTAACGGCCGGGGCCGCCGTGGTCAGCCGCCCAGCCCCTTCAGCGCGCGGCGCGCCCGAACCCCGTCCGCCACGGCCGCATCGAATGCGCCGCAGTCGCCGGACTCGGCGGCCCGGGTGAGGCGGGCGCCCGCCGCCGTGACCTCGGCCCGCAGCGCCGCCGTCCGGCGGTCGCGCACCGTCCGGACACAGTCCCGGTGGACCCGCATCCGCGGCTCCCCGGGGGTCAGTGAGATCTGGACCATCGGGGCCGCCGTCGTGTACGGCCGTCCGCAGTCCTCGCAGCTCGTCCGAGACGACGGCGACTCGTAGGCGCCGGAGGTCGCGCGGCGCAGCGCGTCACGTAGGCCCATCAGCGGGCCTTGTAGTAGCCGGAGGCCGGGTCGGTGGTGTGCGAGCGGTGGACACGGTGGGTGCCGCGCATGCCCGCGTAGCCGTCCCAGCAGACGGACACCGCGGGGTCGGCCGGTGTGTACGGGTGGCCGCAGGCGCCGCAGTGGGTGCGGTCGGCCGCCGGGGTGGGGCCGGTGTCGCCGGCGATCCGGTCGCCGAGTCGTCTGATCAGTCCCATCGCCTCAGACCCCCGTCGAGCCGGGGCAGGCCTCGGCCGGGTTCCCGACCTTGGGGTGCCAGGTGAGGTGCAGCCCGTCGGGCATCGTCACCGCCTGCTGGCCGCAGTGGTCGCAGGCCCTGAGCTTGTCGCCGGCACCCGGCGTCAGGGGCGCGGGCCCCGTGGGCTGGGGGTTGGCGGCGGGCTTACGGAATCTCATCTCGTTCTCCTCTGTTTCCCGTTTCCTGGCGGGGTTGGGGGGGTGGTTCGGACCCGCTATGGCGGACCCGCTAGACCCGCTATCCGCAGGTCAGACCCGCTATTCGGGTCGGTGGACCTGCTGCCGACCCGCTATCCGGTAGCGGGTCGGCAGCGGCTTACGAGCGGGCTGGTAGCGGGTCCCAGGTCCCATCGATCGAGGCCTGGATGTCGGCTCGCCGGTAGCCACGCGGGTTGCCGGGGCCGCCGAGCTGCGCGGTGGACAGGCCGTGGACGGCGAGCCGTCGAGCGAGTGCCATCTGTGCCCGCTGCATGGCCGCCCGGGTCTCGTCTGGACCGGCGTCGGCGGCGGGCAGTAGGTCGGCGATGTCGGCGTAGTCGTCGGGGTCGACCTCGACGAGGTGGGCGACAGCGGCGGCGGACGGCAGCCCGTCGACCTGGTGCACGTCGAGGGCGCCGAGCAGGTCGGACAGGAGTTTCGGGACGTCGCGTTCAATGAGGTCGGTGATGTCCTCGCCGGAGTCCCACGCGCGGGCGGAGTACTCGTCCGGCTCGGGTAGGCCGGCTTCCATCCGTTTGATGGCCCGGCGGTGGATCTCGGCGACGGTGAGCCGGTAGAAGCGGCTGGTACGCGGCTCGTCGTGCCCGGCGGCGTTGAGGTACACCTTCCCGGCGTCGTTGGCTCGCCGGCCGGACGCGCCCTTGAGTAGGTCGGGCCGCCAGCCCTCGGAGCGCCGGCCGGGCCAGAGCATGTCGACGTCGCCGGCCGCGCAGGGCAGCAGCCCCTGTACCTCGGTCATGGCCTTGACGGTGGTGTTCCCGAGGTCGCCCTTCCCGGCGCGTTGCGCGGCGAGCATGGCCTGGGTGGCGGTTTTCCGGCCGATCCGCTCGAGGGTGGTGACAAGGTCCGCGAGGCGGGCGGGTTTCCCGTCGATGCGGGCGTCAGCGAGCACGGGGTATTCGTCGATGACGAGCACATACGCCGGCCCGTCGACAGCGGGGTCCCAGTTCTCATCGCCTGGGGGCGGGCCTCCTGGCCGTGGTTCGGCGCGTTCGCCGAGCCTGTCTGCGCGGGCCTTGGATAGGCGGATGAACCGCTCGAGCAGGTCGCGGGCGGCGTCGGCGTCGGTGGCAACCTGGCGGATGCAGCCACCCCACGCGCGGAATACGGGGCCGCCGGTGAGGTCGATGCCGTAGACGATCACGTCCCGGCAGGACGTGAGCCAGTCCAGCAGCGTCCACAGCGCCGAACTCTTCCCGGACCCTGTGCCGCCGACGAACAGGGCGTGAACGCGCAGCAGCTCGAGGATGAGCGGGTCGCCGTCCATGACCCGGCCAAGGTCTGCGGGTTCAGTGATGCTGCCCGACAGCGGCGGGCGGGGTGGGGGGCCGCCAACCTGGCCGAGTAGGTCTGTGTGCACGATCCGCAGCGCAGTGACGGCGGCGTTGTCCGGGTCGGGGATCGGGGTGATGGACCCGCGGCGGGCGCGTAGCCGCCGCTCGAGGGCGCGCAGGGTCTTGTCGGTCAGTTCGTCTTCGGTGAGGACGGGTACGGTCCAGCCCCAGCGGTGTTGGACGGGAGGGGCGGCGGGTTCCGCGGTCACGCGGGACGCCTCGAGGCCGCGGACGACGTGGCGGGCCAGGACGCCGGTGGGGATCCCGGGTCGCAGCCCGGCGCCGGACGTGGCGAGGGCCGGTGTCCGCTCTGCTGTCCGGTCGCGTCCGGCGGTCCCTGCGATGGCGGATGCGGCGAGCACGGACAGCAGCGGGACCTCCGCCCCGACGACGAGGTACCCGACGAGCTCGCCAATGCTGGCGACGAACAGGACGCCACCGGAGATGGCTGCGCGGAACTGCCGGTTGTCGCTGATCTCGTCGCGTCCGGCTGGCTTCAGGCCCGGACGTCGGATGTGATCGTCGCGGATGTCGTGGGCTGCGACCCATCGCCACCAGCGGCTGATCCCACGCCAGGCGCCCCGTCCGATGGGGGGGAGGATCCGCGCCAGCTCCCAGGGGTGAAGGGCTCGGCGGATGCACATCCGGGCCGCTTCGGATGTGACGTACCGCGTGCTAGCGAGGGCCTGCCGGGGGTCACGGAACACCAGTGGCGCCACGGGTTCGGCGGCGGACTCGGTGAGCCGCTGACGCCACCGTTCCGGATACATCCGGGATGCGCTGGGGGTGGCATCCGGTTGGGTGGCGTTCGGGTCTTCGCCGCGGGCCCACGGACCTGTGACCAGGAGTCCGCGGGGGGATGTGTCATCCGCCGCCTGCTCTGCGATGCCCGGCTCACCCATGTCGTGCCGCGTCCCCGAGGGTGGCGCCGCGTGCCTGCGTGTCTGCCCACAGGCCGGTTATCGCGTCGGATTGGACGCGTCCGCCGCGGCGGCGGAACTCGGCCAGCCACGCCGTGCGGGTGACTTCGCCGGCTCCGCGGAGGTACTCATATGCCTCGACGGCGATGTCGAGCCGTTCGGCGCGGGTCGTGTCGTCGTCGAGGGCGGATGCGGTATCCCCGTACGGCGGATGCGCATCCCCGACGATCGAGATGGAACGGAGCCGGCTGATCGGATCCGGGCCGTCGCCGAGGCTGTCGGGGGCCGCGGGCAGCTCCGGGGCGGGCTGCCTGGTCGGGTGGGCAGGGGAGGGTATCTCCGGTGCACCGGCTGCGGCGAGTGCGCGGATGCGGGCGCTGAGGTCGACCAGGAACGCGCTCATCACCACGACGAGGCCGTCGACGAGGACTGGCAGTAGGTGGGCGGCGGTCCCGTCCTCCCCGTAGCGGGAGGCCACGGCGACCATGTGCCGGTACGACACAAACGCGGCACCGCCGCCGAGCACGGTGGCGCCGAGCCAGACGGTGAGGCGGAGCCACCAGCGGGCCGGGGTGGGCGCCCGAGTGATGACCTCCAGCACGAAGAAGAGGGTGAGTGGCGCCCAGGCGCTGATGATCCGGGCGGGGGTGCTGTTCTGTGCGTGGAGGACGTTGGCGGCGGTGGTGCCGGCGATGCCGAGGGCGAGGCCGGTGACGACGAGCGAGCGGAGGCGGCGGAGCTGTCGGAGTTCCTCGTCGGGGCTCATCGGCTGGCCTGCTGTCCGGGGTCGTCGCTGCGGCTGAGGCTGCCGTGGTTGATGTCCCGGTGCCGGTCGCGGAGCTGTGCGAGCTCGGCGAGGTTGCGGCCGGTCTGGCAGAGCGGGCAGGCCGGGCAGGAGTGGATGGCGGCCATCAGCGGGCCACCGCCATGTTCCCGGTGGTGCCGTAGACGAGGCTGGTCTCACCGGCGGACAGGGCGACGAGCGCCCAGGCGGCGAGCGCGCCGTAGGCGATGTACCGGCCGGGGTGGACGCGGGCGAGCATCCACACTCCGGCGGCGGTGTTGTAGGCCCGGCGGGCGGCGATGACGGCCAGGAGGAGGGCGGCCGCCTCGCCGGCGTGGACGAGCAACGTGGGGTGGCTGGTAAGCAACACGAACCCAATGGCCAGGGCGAGTGCCTGACGGGGGCCGGTGCGAACGAGGACAGTGTGCACGGGTTCTCAGAGCTCCCGGTGATGTCGGGATGGATGGGGATCAAGGCCTCGGTCGCGGTGTTCCACCACCACGGCCGAGGCCGTCTTGCGTCAGCTGGCGGGCGGCAGGAGCGATGCCCAGCCGGCGAGGATGACGAGGCCGATCGCGACGGCGAGGCCGAGCAGGGTGACGCTGACCGTGATCGCCTCCCGCCAGTCGGGGCTGAGGTGGCGCCACCAGCGGCTCACAGCGGCCACAGCCGGTAGGTGACGATCGCCGCGCCGAGGCCGTAGAGGGCGATCACGGCGCTGCTGATGCCGATGGCGAGTCCGCCGAGGGTGACAGCGAGGCCGCCGGCCGCGCGGGCGGTGAGGCTGCGCCCGGGGGCCGGATCGACCGGCCGGGCGAGGCGGTGGTGCAGCGTGGGGTCGAGGTCGATCACGCGGCACCGTCGGCCAGGTCGGTGGTCTCGAACAGGTGGAACACGAACCCGCCGCGCGTCTGCGCGGTGCCGATGTACCGGACCGGGTCGACGTCGGCCGGCCAGCCGGTACCGACCACCTCGAACGCCCGAGCGACCGCGCCAGCCGCGCTCGGGTCGTGGGCCTCCCAGAGGAACAGGGCGCCGTTCTGCTCGGCGAAGGTCAGGATCTTCGCGCCGCGGGTGAGGTCGAGGTGGTTCTTGACGTCGGGGAGTGGGTGCTTCCACACGACGGTCTTCACGTGGCACCACCCGTCCGGCGCTGGATCTCGGCAACGGCCTCATCCCGGGCGAGCCTGACCGCCAGAACGTGCGCGCTGGCGGCGACGGCCTGCGAGTAGGCGAGCGACATGAGGGCGTAGTGGTTGCCAAGCTCGATGTCTTGCGATCGGTCGGCGGCCTGGGCGAGGTCGGCGGCCCGGTCTGCCATCTCTTCGGGGGTCACGCGGAGCCGCCCGTCGCCTCGAACGGGCCGTGGCGCAGCACGGCGTGCACCACGATCGGATCCTCCGTCTGGAGCACGCCGAACCTGTCGCGCGGATAGATCGTGAACTCGACGACGTTCCCGAGGCTGCCGGTGATGATGTTGCCGATGTCCTCGTGGTCCGTGTTCTGGAGTTCGCGGGCGACGATTTCCGCGATCCTGCGAGGGTCGGTCACGCGGCACCGCCCGTCCGGCGCTCCAGCTCGCGCGCCTCGGCGAGCACGGCCACGTACATGTCGCGGTGGCCGCACGGGTTGTTCCAGCCCTGCACCCAGTAGTAGGCCCCGTCGTCGCAGGAGTTGATCCCGAACGGCTCACCGCGACGGCCGCCGCAGACCGGGCAGAGCGCGGAGATAGTGATCTTCCGGGTGATCGGGGTGGTCAGGCCGGAGCCCCACGGCGCCTCGGCTGCCCGGTCGCGAACGGTGACCTGCATCGTGTCGGCGACCGCGGCGACCCGCTCGACGGCGGTCGGGGCGGTCACTGGTCGGCCTCGGCAGTGGTCCCGACGGCCAGGCCCAGCTCGATGCGGCGGGCGTAGGACTCCAGCGCGCCCTGTATGCCGCCCCTGAGCCATGCGCGTTCGGCGACCTCGACGTCTTCGGGCCGGATGACGAGCCGGGCGGGCTGGCCGCTGTCGGTGACGAGCGGCGAGGACGCGGCGGGCGGGGCCAGCTCGGGTGCCCGGTCGGCGAGGAGCCGGTTCACGACGCGGACCGCGGCGGCGGCCATGCCGCGGGGTGAGTACTCCGCGTTGCCCATGGCGGTGACGAGGGCGGTGGCGATCGCGTCCCGGTCGGTGTCGCCGAGCACGGCCGGGCTGCTGGCGGGGAGACGCTCGGCGAGCCGGGCGGCGAACACGTCGAGGGCGGCGCCGATCCCCTCGGGGTCGACGTCGGTGTCGTCGCCGTGGCCGACGTAGGCGGCAGCGCAGGTGATCCGGTCGTCGTCGGTGGGCGCGAGGACGCCAGCGATGGCGAGCGCGGCGGTGTCGTCGGGGCCGTGGACGATCCGCCGGGCGGCGTCGAGCTCCGCGGCGGCCTGAGTGAGGAGCCCCGGGAACGCTCGGCTGTCCGGGTCCGCTTCGCGGGCGAGGGCGGTGCCCTTGTTCGCCTCGCGCAGGTGGCTGTCGAGCTGGGCGCGCTCGGCGCCGGTGAGCGGCGGCCGGGCCGGGCCGTCGGTCGGGTTGGGCGGGTCGGTGCGGGTCATGATCCCCCTGTCGGGCGCCAGACGGGCGCCACAGGCCTTCGTGATGTTGGGCCACGCAGGTCAGAGGGCATTTCCAACAATGTGAGCGTGATGGTGATCCAGGCCGGCGCCGCCCGCAAGGTGCTCGACGCCAACCCCGATCTGGCGCGCGAGGCCATCCGTGCGGTCGAGACCAGCGGCCGCAGCGCGATGACCGAGCTGCGTCACGTGATGGGCCTGCTGACGATGAGTGGCGGTGCCCCGGATGGGGGGGACGACGGCCCGGGCCCCAGCCCACAGCCGGGGCTCGGCCGGGTCGACGAGCTGGTGCGGCGCGTTCGCGACACCGGAGTGGACGTCGAGCTGAGTGCGACGGGAACGCCGGTGCCGTTGCCCGCCGGCGTCGACCTGGCCGCGTTCCGCGTGGTGCAGGAGGCCCTGACCAATGCCGTCAGGCACGCCGCCGGGGCGCGGGTCCGGGTCGCCGTGGTCTACGCACCGGGTCTGGTCCGGGTCGAGGTGACCGACAGCGGCGGCGTCCGGGCGGCGGCCGCCGGGGCGGGCAGCGGCGCCGGGCTGCTCGGCCTGCGGGAACGGCTCGCCGTCTACGGCGGCACGCTGGCGGCGGGCCCGCGCCCGACCGGCGGGTACCGGGTGCTGGCCGAGATCCCGCTGGACGGCCCGTGACCCCGCCACGGGTGGTCGTCGCCGACGACCAGGCGCTGGTCCGGGCCGGGTTCCGGATGATCCTCACCGCCGACGGGATCGAGGTGGCCGCCGACGCCGCCGACGGCGCCCAGGCCGTCGACGCTGTCCGGCGGACCCGCCCGGACGTCGTGCTCATGGACATCCGCATGCCGGTGATGGACGGGCTGGAGGCCACCCGCCGGATCCTGAGCGGCACGGCGGAGGCGCCCCGGGTGATCATCCTGACGACGTTCGACGTCGACCAGTACGTCTACGCGGCGCTGACCGCCGGGGCCAGCGGCTTCCTGCTCAAGGACGTCAGTCCCGAACAGCTGGTGGCCGCCGTCCGGCTGGTCCGCGCGGGGGACGCGCTGCTCGCGCCGACGATCACCCGCCGGTTGGTGGAACGGTTCGCCTCACCGGAGCGGGTGGCCGCCGCGACGCACCGCGACCTGGCGACGCTCACCCCGCGGGAGCTCGAGGTCCTCCGGTTCCTCGCGCGTGGTCTGAGCAACGCCGAGCTGGCCGCACGTTTCCAGCTCAGTGAGGCCACGGTGAAGACTCATGTGGCCCGGATCCTCGGCAAACTGCGGCTGCGGGACCGGGTGCAGGCGGTCGTCGTCGCCTACGAGACGGGACTGGTCACCCCGGGGGGCCGCCCCTGAGCGGTCCGGTCGCGCCCGGACCCGGCCCGGCCGGACCCGACGCTTCGGGCCCGGGACCGGCCGCGTCGGCCCCGGGCGAGTCCGCCCCGGGCACCTCGGCCCCAGCTACCTCGGCCCCGGCTACGTCGACCCCGGCAGCACCGGTCCCGACCCGATCACGGCCCGACGCCTCGAGGAGGACGGGCTCCGCCGGCACCGACTCGAGGAGGCCCACCGCGAGCGGGACCGGCTCGAGCGGGTCCCGCTCGACATGGTGGGCACCGCGCAGCGCCGACGCCGCCGCGGCGATGAGGCCGAGCAGGGCCGAGGCCACGAACACGACGACGAGGCCGTCGTGGAACGGCGTTGAGATGAGGTGGGGGAAGAACTCGCGGCCGGTGACGGTCGCCCGGTGGTCCGGCGTCAGGTCGTCCAGCGTGCCGGTCGAGCTCAGCAGGTGCTCGACCGGGTTCAGGCCGAGCACCGCGGCGAACAGCGACGCGACCGGGGGCAGGGAACCGACCTGCTGGGCGACGTCGGCGGACACGCCCTCCGCCCGCAGGCCGGCGGAGAAGGCTCCCGGCAGGCTGCCCGCCAGCCCGGCGACCATGAGTGAGAAGAAGAGCCCGATGGACAGCGCGCCGCCGGCGTTCTGGAAGGTCGAGCGCATCCCGGATCCGACCCCGCGCAGGTGCGCCGGGACGCTGCTCATGATCGAGGACGAGTTCGGCGCGGCGAACATCCCGGCGCCGATGCCGTTCACGGTGATCAGCAGGCCGAACGCCCAGTAGGAGAAGTTGACGGGCAGCAGCATGAGGCCGACGAAGCTGCCCGCGAACACCAGCATCCCGGTGGTGGCCAGGCCGCGGGCGCCGGAGCGGTCGGACAGGAACCCCGACAGCGGGCCCGCCACGAGGACACCGGCGGTCAGTGGCAACAGGTAGATTCCGGCCCAGAACGGGGTGTCGTCGAAGTCGTAGCCGTGCAGGGGCAGCCAGATCCCCTGCAGCCAGATGATCAGCATGAACTGCAGACCGCCGCGCGCGACCGACACCGCCAGGCCGGCCGCGTTCCCGGCGCTGAAGGCCCGGATTCGGAACAGCGAGAGCTCGAACATCGGCGACTCGAACCGCTTCTCGATCACGACGAAGGCTGCCAGCAGCGCCACTCCCCCGATGAGCAGCACCAGGACCTTGGGGCTGCTCCAGGCCATCGCGTGGTTCTTGTAGGGCTGCAGGCCCTCGGTGACGGCGATCAGCACCGCCCCCAGGCCCACCGAGAAGGTGATGTTGCCCCACCAGTCGAAGCGGCCCCGTTCCGGGCGGTCCCGGCGCTCGGGCTCGCGCAGCGTCCGGTAGGCCCAGATGGTGCCGAAGACACCGACGGGCACGTTCACCCAGAACACCGCCCGCCAGTCCAGGACGGCCAGCACCCCGCCGGCGACCAGGCCGATGAACTGCCCGGCGAGCGCGGCGACCTGGTTGATGCCGAGCGCCAGACCGCGCTGGTCGGGCGGGAACACGTCGGTGAGGATCGCGGCCGAGTTGGCGGCCAGCATGGAGCCGCCGACCGCCTGCAGCACGCGCCAGCCGATCAGCCACATCGCGGCGCTGCGCCCGTGGAAGGGATCGAAGGACAGCAGGATGGAGGCGACGGTGAAGACCACAAAGCCGGCGTTGTAGATCCGCACCCGGCCGAACATGTCGCCCAGCCGCCCCAGCGGCACGACGAGCACCGCCTGCACCAGGCGGTATCCCATGATCATCCAGAGCAGATAGCTCACGTTACCGGGCGCCAGCGGATCCAGGTCGATGCCGAGGAAGATCGGAGGCAGGGCGATCAGGACGATGGAGCCGTCGAGCGCCGACATGAAGACCGCGGCGGTCGTGTTCGCCAGGACGGCCCAGCGGCGATCGCCGTGCTTGGTGACGGCCGCCATCAGATGCGCTGCGCCAGGCGCTCGAGCAGCGGCGCGGCGGCCTTCAGGCAGGCCAGCTCGTCGTCGTCGAAGCCGCTGGACAGCGCCCGCGCGAGCTGCTCGCTGCGGGCGTTTCGCCTGTCCCGCAGCGCCTCGCGGCCGGCGTCGGCGAGCGAGAGGATCACCCGGCGGCCGTCGTCGGGATCGGGCCGGCGTTCGACGAGGCCACGCTCCTCCAGGCCGCCGAGGGTCGCCCCCATCGACTGCGGGCTGATCGTCTCCTGCTTCGCGAGGGCCGCGGCGGTGGTCGGGCCGCCGCGCTCAAGGCGCACCAGGGCCGCGATCTCCCCGACGGTCAGCTCACCGTCGGGCTGTACCAGACGCAGCCGCCGCCCCAGCAGGCTCATGCTCAGCCGCAGCCCGGCCGCGATCTCGAGGAGGTCGGCGAGTTCGACGGGCCCGGCGGCGTCCGCCTCGACGATCTCAGCGTCAGCGAACATTCCGTCAGCCTAGACTTACAAGTCCAGCCTGACCAGATGTGTCCGGGTCAGTGGGCCGACGTCCCGGAATCGGGAGCGCCGGCCGGTGATCTGGGCTTACTGTTCGGGCATGGCTGACATCGCGCCGGTGGTTCTCGTCCACGGCCTCGCGTCGTCGAGCGAACACGGCTGGCGTGCAGCCGGCTGGATCGACCTGCTCCAGGAGACGGGCCGCGAGGTCGTCGCGGTCGACCTGCCCGGACACGGCCGCTCCCGCCGGGACACCGATCCGGCGGCCTACCCCGACGCCGCCGCCGAGATCGCCGAGGCGTTCGCCGGGCGCGGCGCCGTCGACGCCGTGGGCTTCTCCGCCGGCGCCCACCTGTTGCTCGAGTGCGCGGTGCGCGGGCTGGCGCCGTTCAACCGGCTCGCCCTGATGGGCGTCGGCCCACGGCTGCTGGAGCCCCGCCCGCAGCGGGGCCCGGTTCTCGGTGCCACACCGTCCGAGGACGACGGCACCGACATCCTGGCCCGCCTGATCCGCGGGCTCGCCCGGCGCGCCGGCAACGACATGGCGGCGGTGGACGCGTTCGCCCGCCGGCCGAGGCGGACGCTCACCACGGCCGAGCTGGCCACCGTCGGCTGCGAGGTCCTGATCGTCACCGGCGAACGGGACGAGGGGGCGGGCTCACCCGAGGAGCTGGCCGCGCTGTTCCCCAAGGCCACCGGACGGACCATCGAGGGCGCGGACCACTATTCCGTGCAGGCCAACCCGCGGGCGATGAACGCCGTGCTGGACTTCCTCGGCGTCTGACCGCCCCGGCGGGCAGGCGCGCGGCCAGGCGCCGACGGGTCGGCACCTGGCCGGCCCGCGGTCTCAGTCGACGTCGATGATCTGCCCGTTGCGGAACATGTCGACGAACAGCGCGTGGTCGTGGTGGACCTGGGCGCCGTAGTCGTGCGCGAACTCGACCAGGGACGCCGTGAACGCCTTCTCGTCCGCCGAGATCGCCTCGTGGATCGCGTCCTCGGTGGAGAAGCTGACCAGGTCGTGCTCGCTCTCGTCGTCGGCGACGGCGTGCATCCGCGCGGTCGACCGGCCGAGGTCGGCGACCAGGGCGAACATCTGCTCCCGCTCGTTCACCTCGGACCAGTCCAGATCCTGGGCGTACGGCGACACCTCGGCGACGAGCTGGCCGACRCCGTCGACCTCGGTGTGGCCGAGCCAGGTGTCGCTGTCGGCCTGCAGCGCCCGCTGCGAGACGGCCGTCCGATGGCCCTGGTGGTGGAAGTACTCCCGGATCCGTTCGTCGGAGACGAAGCGGCTGACCGCCGGGACCTGCCCCTGCTTCATGTACAGGACGACGTCGTTGTCGAGCGCCTCGGTCTGGCCCTCGACCAGCAGGTTGTAGGACGGCAGGCCGGCGCTGCCGATGCCCACCCCGCGCCGGGCGACGACGTCCTTGACGGTCAGCGACACCGGGCGGGTGCGCCGGCCCGGCGGCACCGTCGCCAGGTAGCGGTCGAACGCCTCGAGGACCTTCGCGCGGGTTTCCTCGTCAACCGCGGTGACGCCGTCGACCCGCGCGAAGCGCCGGTCGTAGTGCTCGACCACCGTGAGGTCGTCGAGCAGGCCGACCCGGGTGGAGCGCCGTGCCTGCTGCAGGAACGCGTGCACCACGCCCGAGGTGGACGTCCGGGTCAGCAGGTCCGCCGACGACCCGCCCTCGGCGAGGTCGCGGATCTTCTCCCGGTAGGCGTCCGCGCAGGCCTCGACGAGGCCCGTGATCACGGCGTCGCTGAGCGCCTTGGCGCGGCCCAGCAGCGCGAGGCTCGCCACCAGCCGGCGCAGGTCCCAGCGGAACGGCCCGACGTAGGCCTCGTCGAAGTCGTTGACGTTGAAGACCAGCACGCCGTTGCTGCTCATGTAGGTGCCGAAGTTCTCCGCGTGCAGGTCACCGTGGATCCACACCCGGCTCGTCCGCTCGTCGAGGAACGGGTCGTCGATGTCGTGGACGTCGGCGTAGAAAAGCGCGGCCGAACCCCGGTAGAACGCGAACGGCGAGGCCGCCATCTTCCGGAACTTGCGCCGGAACGCGCCCGGCTCGGCGGCCATCAGCTCGCCGAACGCCGCCGTGAAGACGTCCCCGATCACCTGGGCGCGCTCGGATTCGGGGGCGGACGTCGTCATGCGCTGCGCTCCTCCTCGCGCGACTACCACTGTGGTCCGCGCGTTATCCGTTCAGCATGCCAGCGCTTCCCGGCCGGGGGCCGGGCCGGGCCGGGGGCCGGTCATCTCAGCACGCGGGCGGGCCGTAGAACGCCGTCAGGCCCGCGACCGCGTCCGCCATCGCCGCCCGCAGCTCCGGGGGATCGAGCACCTCCAGCTCAGGGCCGAGGACGAGCAGGTCGCCTCGGGCGTGCCGGACCGACTCGATCGGGAGCTCGGCGCGCACCCAGCCGTCGGCGTCGGGGTCACCCGCGGTCTGCTCGACGGCCCGCGCCACCGCCGGGGCGAGCCGGAAGGGAACCATCCGCCGGCCCTCCGGCGACAGGCGCACCGTGGCGGTCCCCCGGTAGACGCCGGCCTCGTACCTGGCGGTCCACTGCTCCCAGTAGGCCGCCAGGTCGAACCGCTCCGGCCGTTCGAACGTCTCCGGCATCGCCTCGAGACCGAGAATCCTCGCGACCCGGTACACCCGCACGGACGCCTCGAACGCCTCCGCCGTCTCCGGTGTCTCCGGTGTCTCCGCGGGTGGAGCGTCCGCGATGTCGGCCCGGCCGTCGCCGGGGCAGGCGGCGGCTACGACATACCAGGTGCCGCTCTTGAGGACCACGCCGAGCGGCTCCAGCTCGCGGACGACCCGGCGCGGTGCGCGCCAGCGCAGGTAGGTGATCCGGATGCGCCGCCGCCCCCACACCGCACCGGCGACCTCGGCGAGCAGCGGCACCGGCTCGGCGGCGCGGAACCAGCCGGGCGCGTCGAGGTGGAACAGCTCCCGCACCCGAAGTGCCCGCTCACAGGCCTCGGCCGGGAGCGCGGCGAGCAGCTTGAGCTCGGCGGCGGCGACGACCGCGCCGAAACCGAGCTCGGCGGCGGCGTCCGGGAGCCCGGCGAACAGCAGGGAGTCAGCCTCGTCCGAGGTCAGCCCGGTCARCCGGGTGCGGTAGCCGGCGAGCAGCTCGTAACCGCCGGTGGCCCCACGCTCCGCCAGCACCGGGACGCCGGCCTCGGCGAGCGCGTCCAGGTCCCGGTAGACCGTGCGGACCGACACCTCCAGCTCGGCGGCCATCTCACGGGCCGTCAGCCGGCCGCGGGTCTGCAGCAGCAGGAGGACGGAGAGGAGCCGGCTGGCACGCACGACCGAATTCTCCCCCGTCTCCTTCTGTCATCTCCCGGCGATACCTGACAGGAGAAGTCAGTTATCGACGCCAGGATGGGTGTTGACAGCGCACCGACGCGTGGAACCAACGAGCGAAGGAGTTCGACCATGGCAACCACGGAGACCGCCCAGCCCAGCCAGGCCGCGCCCGTGACCTGGGCAGGGCTGATGCTCGACTGCCCGAACGCGAAGGATCTGGCGGCCTTCTACGGCGAGCTGACGGGCTGGGGCGTCGGCGGCGCGGACGAGGAGGGCGCCTGGGCGTTCCTGAGCCCGCCGGGCACCGAAATCATGATCGGCTTCCAGCGCGTCGAGAGCTACCAGCCGCCGAGCTGGCCCGACCAGTCCGCGCCCCAGCAGGTCCACCTCGACTTCCGCGTGGCGGATCTGGATGCCTCGATCAGCCTCGCGGAGAAGCTCGGGGCGACGCAGGCCGAGTTCCAGCCGGGGGGCGAGCGCTGGCGGGTGCTGCTCGACCCGGCCGGCCACCCGTTCTGCCTCTGCCCGCCGGCGCAGGAGGGCTGAGCGCGGCGTCCGCAGAGCGGCGGGTCGCGTTCATGTCACCTGTTCTTCGCCCGATGGTCGCGCTGGGCAGCCACAATTGTACGGATGTGGTACTTCCCGGCGGATCCTGACCCTCGCCCGATCCGATGACACCGGCGGACGGCGACACGCCGAGCGGCCGCCACCGGCGGCCCCGGCGGCAGCCCCGTGACGGTCGCGTCCGGACGGCGTTGCCAGTGGTCGCCACGGCGGGGCTGCTGCTGCTCTGCTCCGGCGCGGCGGCCCGGCCGGAGTCGGAGCCGTTGCCATCCGATCAGGCCGGCCGGTGGAACCTGGCGGATTCCAGGCCGCCGGGCACGGCGCCGACCGACGTGGCGAGCCTCACCGAGATCCCCGCGGGCCTCGACCCACTCGGAGAGGACTCTGGTGCGGCCGGCGATGGCGGTACCGACGCGACGACCGCCCCGGGGGACGAGACCGGCGGGGACGGGAGCGCCGGCAGCGGGAGCGGGAGCGACGACGGGTCGGGGCCGGCGGGCACTGTCATCACGGGTGGGCGGGGCGTCCCCGACCGCGTCCTCGACGCCTACCGCCAGGCCGCCGGGCGCGTCGAACGGGAGCTGCCCGGCTGCCACCTCCCGTGGGAACTCCTCGCCGCCATCGGGAAGATCGAGTCCGGCCACGCGGCGGGCCGGCCGATGGCCGACGACGGCACGGTGACCCGGCCGATCCTCGGTCCCGTCCTCGACGGCCGGGATGGGCGCGCGCTGATCCGTGACTCGGATGACGGCGTGTTCGACGGCGACACCACGCTGGACCGCGCGGTCGGCCCGATGCAGTTCATCCCGACCACCTGGCGGACGTCGGGCCGGGACGGGTCGGGCGACGGCCGCCGCGATCCGCAGAACATCCACGACGCGACGCTCGCCGCGGGCGGCTACCTCTGCGCCCACGGGCGGGACGTGAGCCGGCCGGACCAGCTGCGCGCGGCGATCTTCTCCTACAACCCGTCGACGTCCTATGTGAACGCCGTGCTGACCTGGATGACCGCCTATCGGGAGAAGGGCGCGACCGCGCTGCCCGGCGAGCCGGCGCAGGCCGGTGACCCGGAGCCGGCTATCCCGGAGCTGACCGCCCCGGAGCCGGCTGGCGGCCCCCTGGTCCCAGCCGAGCCCACGACGCCGGCTGAGCCCACCACGCCAGCTGAGCCCACCGCGCCGGCCGAACCGGGCACGCCGGCCCCCAGTGAGCCCCCGGCCGGGCCGGGGCCGTCGCTGCCTGCCGGCGGGGACGGAGGGCCCCGCGTCGAGGTCGTCCCGGAGGAGCACCGGCCGGGTGACGGGGGCGGGGTCGGCGAGGAGCCGGTGTCCGCGGCGCTGCGCGACCTTGGTATCGCGGTCACCGATCTCGCCGTCACACCGGTCGAGCTCGACGGCACCGCCGCCGGCTTCGAGGCGCTGGACCTGACCTCGGCGCGCCGCCCGGCTCCGGCCGGACCACTGCGGGTGGTGGCCACCGCCGCGACGGAGGCCGGGCGCCCGATCGCGAGAAGCGAGATCACGATTCCCGCCGAGCCGGACCGGCCCGCGCAGGCAGCGCCCGGGGGCACGGGAGCGGCGTCCGGGGCCGCTGGAACGACGCCCGGGGAGGAGAAGCCGACCCTGCTCGCGCGGCTTGCCGGCGGGGACCTCGCCGCGGCGGGCCTGCCCGCGGGAAGGTTCGTCCTCACCCTCGAGGCGCATGCCGAGTCCGGGCGCGTGTACACGGTGCGGCTGCTGGTCAGCCAGGTGAACGTGAAAGCCTTCGTCGCCCGCCCGGCGGCCACCGGCACTCCGCCCACCGGGCACGCGCCGTCCCCGAAGCCGCCGGCGTCCGCACCCGGGCCGTCTACCGGATCGCCCGCCGGCACACCGAGAACTCCCGTCCGGCCCGCCACTCCACCGGCCGCCTCGCCGCCAGCCACGTCGACACCGGCCACCTCAAAGCCGGCCACGTCTCCACCGGCCACCTCGCAGCCGGCCACCTCGCAGCCGGCCACCACGGCGCCAGCCGCGGTGGGGTCCGGCCCCGCGACGCCCACGGCGACTCGGACGGGTGACCCGGCGTCCGCGGCGCCGTAGGGCGCGTGTGCGGCGCGGCGCCACCGGGATGAGCACCGTGGAATGAGCGCCGCCGGGATGGCGGCCGCGGCGGGCCCGCTCGTCGAGGCGGCCGTGCGCGGTGCGTGGGCCGGGGACGTCCACGATGGTGGATGTCGGAACGTGGGTGTCGGAACGGGTCGGGAAAGCGGGTGTCGGTGAGGGCACGGACGAACGGGCGGGCGCCGGAGGTGCGGGCGGTGGGCGCCCGAGGTGCCGTGAACGAGGTGCTCGTCGTAGGCGACGGGGAGCCGGTGGTGCTGGTCGCGCACGCGTGGGGGGCGTCGGCGCGGGTCATGCTGCCGACGGTGGCCGGTGTCCCCGGGACGCTGGTCGCGGTGAACTTCCGCGGCTACGGGGGCTCGTCGCCCCGGCCGAACGGCTGGACGTACGCCGACCTCGCCGAGGAGCTGGCCGGCGTCGCCCGCGCGGTGGGGGCCAGCGCGGCGGTCGGGCAGAGCATGGGCGCGGGCGCGCTGCTCGCCCTGGCCGACGGCGAGCCGGACCTGTTCACGGCGATGGCGCTGCTGCTGCCCCCGGCCGTCGACGAGCCGATCCCGGCCGAGATCCACGAGATGTTCCGGCGCGTCCACGTCGCCAGGCTGGCCGGTGACCCGGCGGAGCTGCGGGCCGAGATCGCGCGGTGCATGTCCCCGGAGCTTCGGGACGCCCGCGGCGGCGCCGTCTACCTGCGCGCGTACGCGCTCATGCTGATGGCCTGCTCGGCGCCCACCGAGCGGCCGGGGAACGCGCCCGTCCCGGACCGCGCCCGGCTGGCGCGGGTGCGCGCGCGGACGCTGGTCGTCGGCCAGGAGGGCGACCTCATCCACCGCACGGAGACGGCGCTGGCCCTCGCCGCGGCTCTTCCCGCCGCCCGGTCACATGTGTTCCCGGCAACAGCACCGATGTGGAGCGAACGGCTCGCGCTGCGCACGCTGCTGACCGACCACCTGGCCCCGGCTGACACCCCGGCGCTGGCGGGTCATCGGGCGGTGACCGACCCGCCGGGTACGGCCGATCCGCTGAGCTGACCGTTCACCCGGCCGGTCGAGCCCCGCCCCGCGGCGCGCGGACGGCACGGTATCGTCGATGCCGGTCGAGGGGCGCTGCAACGGACCGAGGTCCGCCACGCTCGATCGGAACCTCATCCGCAAGGGCGCCTCCCACAACCGGGAGGTGTGCGCGATGGCAGGATCCGGATCGCTCGACGAGGTGTCGGTCCCCGCCGGCACTGTCGGAGGCGAGCAAGCCGAGGCCGGCGCCGGCGCACGGCCCGAAGGCGGCGGTGCCGTCCGGCCGGCGGCCACCGGCAGCGAACAGGCACTGCGGGAGCTGCTGGAGCAGCGGGTCGTCGTCCTCGACGGGGCCTGGGGCACGATGCTGCAGAACGCCGGCCTCACCCCCGCCGACTACCGCACGGAGCGGTTCGCCGACCACCCGAAGGACGTCAGCGGCGACCCGGACCTGCTGAACCTGACCCGGCCGGATGTCATTCTCGGCGTGCACCGGCAGTACCTGGCGGCCGGCGCGGACATCACGACCACGAACACGTTTACCGCGACGAGCATCGCCCAGGCCGACTATGGCCTGCAGTCGCTCGTGCGGGAGATGAACGTGCGGGGCGCGCAGCTGGCCCGCCAGGCCGCCGACGAGGCGGGCGGGCGGCGGTTCGTCGCCGGGTCGATCGGGCCGCTGAACGTCGCGCTCTCGCTGTCGCCGCGGGTCGAGGACCCGGCCTACCGGGCGGCAACCTTCGACGAGGTCCGGGACTCCTACGCCGAGCAGATCGAGGCTCTCGCCGAGGGCGGGGTCGACCTGCTCCTCATCGAGACGATCTTCGACACGCTCAACGCGAAGGCCGCGATCGCCGCCGCCCGCGAGGTCGCGCCCCAGCTGCCGCTGTGGATCTCGGTGACGATCGTCGACCTGAGCGGGCGGACGCTGTCGGGGCAGACCGTCGAGGCGTTCTGGAGCTCCATCGCGCACGCGAACCCGCTGGTCGTCGGGGTGAACTGCTCGCTGGGCGCCGACGAGATGCGCCCGCACGTCGCCGACCTCGCCCGCCTCGCGGGGACGTACACGGCCTGCCATCCCAACGCCGGCCTGCCGAACGCGTTCGGTGGCTACGACCAGTCCCCGGAGGAGGCCGGCCGGCTGATCGGCGAGTTCGCCGAGGCGGGCATGGTCAACATCGTCGGCGGCTGCTGCGGGACGACCCCGGCGCACATCGCGCGGATCGCCGCCGCGGTCGCCGGCGCGGCACCGCGCCCGGTTCCGGCGCTGCCGCCGCGCACCCGGTTCAGCGGGCTGGAGCCGTTCGAGATCGGCCCGGACACCGGGTTCGTCATGATCGGCGAGCGCACCAACGTCACCGGGTCGGCGCGGTTCCGCCGGCTGATCGAGGGCAACGACTTCCAGGGCGCCATCGACGTCGCCCTGGAGCAGGTGCGCGGCGGCGCGAACCTGCTCGACGTCAACATGGACGCCGACCTGCTCGACAGCGAGCGGGCGATGACGACCTTCCTGAACCTGCTGGCCACCGAGCCGGAGGCGGCCCGACTGCCCATCATGATCGACAGCTCGCGCTGGAGTGTGCTGGAGGCGGGGCTGCGCTGCGTGCAGGGCAAGGGCGTGGTCAACTCGATCAGCCTCAAGGAGGGTGAGGAGCCCTTCCTCGAGCAGGCCCGGCGCATCCGCGACTTCGGCGCCGGCGTCGTCGTGATGGCCTTCGACGAGCAGGGCCAGGCCGAGACCGCCGAGCGCAAGGTGGCCATCTGCGGCCGCGCCTACGACCTGCTCACCCAGCGGGTCGGGTTCCCGGCCGAGGACATCGTCTTCGACCCGAACGTGCTCGCCGTCGCCACCGGCATCGCCGAGCACAACGGCTACGCCAAGGCCTTCCTGGACGCGCTGCCGCGTATCAAGGAGCGCTGCCCCGGGGTGCACATCAGCGGTGGCATCTCGAACCTGTCGTTCTCCTTCCGCGGCAACGACGTCGTCCGCGAGGCGATGCACTCGGCGTTCCTCTTCTACGCCGTGCAGGCCGGGCTCGACATGGGCATCGTGAACGCCGGCCAGCTCGCGGTCTACCAGGACATCCCCGCGGACCTGCTCGAGCTCGTCGAGGACGTGCTCTTCGACCGGCGCGACGACGCCACCGACCGGCTCGTCTCGTTCGCCGAGACGGTGACCGGCAGCGGCACGAAGCGCGTCGTGGACCTGTCCTGGCGCGAGGGGCCGGTGGAGCAGCGGCTCTCCCACGCGCTCGTGCACGGCATCGTCGACTTCATCGAGGCCGACACGGAGGAGGCCCGCGCCGGCGCGGCCCGCGCGCTCGACGTGATCGAGGGCCCGCTGATGGACGGCATGAAGATCGTCGGTGACCTGTTCGGCTCCGGGAAGATGTTCCTGCCGCAGGTCGTGAAGAGCGCCCGGGTGATGAAGCGCTCCGTCGCCTACCTGGAACCGTTCATGGAGGCTGAGAAGCAGCAGGCGCTGCTGGACGGCACCGCCAGCTCCGACCGCAGCGGCAACGGCAAGGTGGTCCTCGCGACGGTCAAGGGCGACGTCCACGACATCGGCAAGAACATCGTCGGCGTGGTCCTCGGCTGCAACAACTACGAGGTGATCGACCTGGGGGTGATGGTCCCCGCGAAGGTCATCCTCGACACGGCGGTGGCCGAGAGCGCCGACGCGATCGGCCTGTCCGGCCTGATCACCCCGTCGCTGGACGAGATGGTCTCGGTGGCCGCCGAGATGCAGCGGCGCGGGCTGAAGCTGCCGCTGCTGATCGGCGGCGCGACCACCTCACGCCAGCACACCGCCGTGCGCATCGCCCCCGCCTACGACGCCACAACCGTCCACGTGCTGGACGCCTCCCGTGTCGTCGGCGTGGTCTCCGACCTGCTGGACAGCGACCGGGCCGCCGACCTCGCCGTGCGCAACCGGGACGAGCAGCAGCACCTGCGTGAGCAGCACGAGAAGCGCCAGCAGCAGCCGCTGCTCACCCTCGCCCAGGCGCGGGCGAACCGCGAGCAGGTCTCCTTCGACGAGCTGCCCGTGCCGGCGTTCACCGGCGTCCGCGTCGTCACGCCGGAGCTCACCGCGCTGCGCGAGATGATCGACTGGCAGTTCTTCTTCCTCGCCTGGGAGCTGAAGGGCAAGTACCCGGCGATCCTCGACCAGCCGGTCGCCCGCGAGCTGTTCGACGAGGGCAACACGCTGCTCGACCAGATCATCGCGGACGGCTCCCTGCGGGCCGAGGGCGTCTACGGCTTCTGGCCGGCCAACTCGGACGGCGACGACATCCTGATCGACGTCAGCGCTGGTGGTGGCACTGGCACTGGTGGTGGCACTGGTGGTGGCACTGGCGCGGCGGGCCGACTGCGGGTGCCGATGCTGCGCCAGCAGACCGCCAAGCCCGCGGGACGCCCGAACCGCAGCCTCGCCGACTACGTGGCCCCGGCCGGCGATCACCTCGGCGGGTTCGCGGTGGCCATCCACGGCGCTGACACACTCGCGGCCGCCTTCGAGGCCCGTCAGGACGACTACCGTTCGATCATGGTGAAGGCGCTCGCCGACCGGCTGGCCGAGGCGTTCGCCGAGTACGTCCACCTCGAGGCGCGCCGCGCCTGGTTCGAGCCGGGCTCCGAGCCGGCGCTGGAGGACCTGCACGCCGAGCGCTTCCGCGGCATCCGCCCCGCCTTCGGCTACCCGGCGAGCCCGGACCACAGCGAGAAGCAGGCCCTGTTCGACCTGCTGGACGCCGGCCAGGTCGGCCTGGGTCTGACCGAGTCCTTCGCGATGACCCCGGCCGCCGCCGTCAGCGGGCTGATCTTCGCCAGCCCGTCGTCGCGGTACTTCACCGTCGGGCGCATCGGCCGCGACCAGGTCGAGGACTACGCCACGCGACGCGGCCTGACGGTCGGCGACGTCGAGCGCTGGCTGCGCCCGAACCTCGCCTACGACCCCGAGTAGGGATCTCGTCCCGCGCGGCCGGCCAGAACCCGGCCGCGCGGGGCGCACCCCGCCTCTCTCCCCGCCTTCCCTTGTTCCGCCTTCGATGGCGGGCCCGGCGATGCCTCGGTCAGGCATAGCCGAACAACGGAGGAAAGGCGAGGACCACGATCCAGGCCCAGACGGCGTACACCGGCAGGTAAGAGGTCTGCCAGCGTTCGAGCGCCGCGAATGGCGTGTGCCGGCGGACCAGCCTCAGCAGGAGCCACGCCGACCAGGCGAGGTTCGCCAGCAGGATGACGTTCTCCCCGAGTGCCGCGGCCTTGTTGGGCGTGGTGCCGTACTCGGTGATGCGCCCGGTGATTGCCAGTAGGACCAGCACGTCGATGGCCAGCGCGCTTACCACCAGGGCGAGCTGCATTTTGTCGAACAGGTCGGGCGGGGCCAGCGGATCGCGGGCTGACATCGAGTAGAGCAGCAGCCCCAGGACGACGACCAGCAGCAGGTCGAACAGGATCAGCGCGTCACGCTCGACGTCAATGCCGGTGCTGGTCCAGCAGACGGCGACGAGGAAGGCCAGCAGGACTACCGTGAACAGCGGTGTGAACAGCCTGGTGAGCACCGGGGCGATGTTCTCGACCACGCTCTGCTTCGCCTCGACGAGCCACCCGGCCACGATGACCCCGGCTGCCGCTCCACAGGGAAGGAGCCACTGCGAGATGAAGTCGTCCGAGACGATTCCGATGGCTTCGAAGGTGCCGGCCGTGAACACGGTGAGCACACCGCCGCCGAGGGCGATGAGGACGAAGTAGACGAACCATTCGCCGGTGAAGCGGATGAAGTCCATACGTCTACGGGACGAGCGCCAGTCGTCCGCGGCATAGGCCAGGCCCACCACGAGCCACAGTGCGATCGGGAGGTGGATGCTGGTGAGGGCCAGTGACTGCGAGTTGTCGGCGACGGGATAGACGTTGGCCGCCACCGCGCCGAGCGCGAACAGCGCCCCCATGATCCCGATCAGCGGGCGTCGGGCCTGGCGGCGCCAGGCGAGGAAGCCGGCCAGCCAGGGCAGCACGAACAGGCCGAGGTTCGGCCCGTAGAGCGAGGCCGAGCCGTCATCGGTCATTTTCGTGCCGAACAGCTCCGGCGCCTTGAGGGACGCCGCCGCACCCGCGGCACAGAGCACCATCACCCGCAGGTCCCGCCGCGACCGCGTGTCCGCGTCCGGGCCGCCGGTCAGGACCAGCTGCTTCCACAGCCGTTCCGAATGCTCCCGGGCGAACTCGCGGGACAGCTCGTCGAGGCTGCCCATCCGCTTGACCGCGACCAGGAACGCCTCGTCGGCGCTCAGGCCGGCCATGACGAGCTCGTCGACGGAACCGCGGAGATGGTCCTCGAGCTCGTCCGCGTCGGAGGACTGTAGCTCCCGGCGGCGCTGCGCGTAGTGCCGCCATTGCGCGAACTGCGCCTCCAGCGCCTGCGTCTCCACTGCCTCCTGGCCTTCCTGTGCTGTCATGCGTGGCCCTCCACTGGGATCACCGGCAGCGCGGCGCGGTCACCGAGGCCGGTCCAGATCTCCTTGAGCGCGTCGACGACGGTGTCCCACTGGCGGCGCTGCTCGGCCAGTTCAGCCAGGCCCCGGTCGGTGATGCGGTAGTACTTGCGCCGACGTTCGCCGGTGGCCGACCGCCAGCTGGACTCCACGTGCCCGAGGCGCTCGAGCCGGTGCAGCAACGGGTAGAGCAGGCCCTCGGTCCAGTCCAGCTCGCCACCGGACAGCTCGTTGATCCGCTTGAGGATCGCGTAGCCGTAGCTCTCCTCCTCCGCCAGGATGCCGAGCACGATCGGGGTCGCCGAGGCGGCCACCAGATCCTTGGCGACCTTCACGCTGCTTCCCCCCTCGGTAACCTAGAAGCTCGATGCATAGTACTGCCAGGTAATCATGGAGCACCACCGGGCCCGACAGCTGCGCTACGACCTGCGGTTCGAGATGGCCGGGGTCCTGGCGAGCTGGGCGGTCCCCCGCGGCCCGACTCTCGACCCCGCCGTGCGCCGGATGGCCGTCCACGTCGAGGACCATCCGATCGAGTACCTCGACTTCGAGGTGTCATCCCGAAGGGGCGGTACGGCGGGGGGACGTGATCGTCTGGGATCTCGGCACCTGGGCGCCRCACGGCACCACCGACCCGGTCGCGGCGGTCGCCGCCGGCGAGCTGCATGCCGACGTCTTCGGGCACAAGCTGCGCGGCCGGCTGGTGCTGGTCCGCGGCGACGGTGAGCAGTGGCACCTGCTGCACACACGGGACGCCCACGCGGTGGCCGGCTGGGACCTGGAGGAGCATCCGCGCTCGGTGCTCAGCGGCCGGACCAACGAGGAGGTCCGGGCCGATCCCGACCGGATGTGACGCTCGGACCTGCCACCGGCGCTGGCGGCGGGCAGTGTCGCCGTGCAGCAGCAGGCTTTGCGTGACTTCGCGACGGCGATGGGGAACTTCTTCCGCCTGATCCGCGTCGAGGACCTGAAGATCGGACAGATGACCCGCTCGGCTCGGGGCACCGTCGATGCCCCGGGCAGGCACGTCCAGCGGAAAGCCAGGCTGAACCGGGGCATCCTCGCCCACGGCTGGGGTCTACTCGTCCGCCGGTTGGAGCAGAAGGCCCCCGGCCGGGTTGAAAAGGTCCCCGCCGCGTACACGAGTCAGCGTTGCTCTGCCTGCGGGCATGTGGCGTCCGGGAACCGCGAGAGCCAAGCGGTCTTCCGGTGCGTCGCCTGCGGACACACGGCCAACGCCGACGTCAACGCGGCCAGGAACATCGCTGCTGGGAGTCTGGGAGTATCGCGGCCGGACGGGCCGTGACCGCGCGGGGAGGCACGGCGTCGGCCGTGCCCGCGAACCGCGAACCTCAACACCGCGCACCCCTTCCGACGGGTGCGTAGGAGTTGGAATCCCCCGCGGTTCACCCGGGGGAGGACGTCAAGATCTCGCTGATCTGCATGACGGGGGTGATCGTCGTGTAGTTCGTCAGGTCGGCGCTCATGGCCGTACTGTCGGCGCTCATGGCCGCCTGGAGCGCCTCCGCCGACTCGAACAGGAAGTGCGACGCCGCCACGTACGGCCCCCGGATGCCCTGGTCGACCTCGACCTCGGTGAGCCCCCACATCCGGCAGGCCATCGGGATGTGCTTGTTCACGTAGTAGTCGATGTCGAACGTCGCACCCTCGGTCCTGGGGTAGAACACGCTGAGCCGGATCACGGCGTTGACCTCCTCGTTCACCGCGCCTGCCGGATGAGACGCGTTCATCTCAGCTTCTCCCAGAACACACCGCCCACGCACCCGTTGGCCGGAAACAGCGACGCTTACGTACTCGTCAGATGGCTGGGGTCGTCCAGGGCGGCGGTCGTGAGCCATCGGTCGCGGTAGGCGGACGGGCTCTCTCCCGTCCATGCCCGGAAGGCACGTGCGAGCGCGCTCGCGCTGCCGAAGCCCACCTCGGTGGCGATCTCGCCGACCGAGGTCGTCGGCGTGCTCAGCAGTGCCATGGCCCGGATCAGCCGGACCTGCCGCAGGTACTCCCGCCACGACTGCCCGAGGACGGCCGCGAACCGCCGGCGCAGCACCCGCTCCGAGATGCCGACGGCCCGGCACACCCGGGCCGCCGTGACCTCGGCGAGGTGGTCCGTGGTGTAGGCCATCACGTCCCGGACGACGGGATCGTCCGTGGTGGGCAGCGACAGGGGTGCCTCGTGCGCGAGCTGGCCGCGGACCACCGCGGCCAGCGCTTTGAAGAAGGTGTCGGCCTCGGCGTCGTCCTCGCCCCGGCCGATCGGCCATCGGGTCGCGTACCGCATCATCTCCCGCAGCACCGGCGGCACGGGAATGACGGCGGCCCGCGAATACGGGAAGTCGAAGACCGCGGGGTCGAAGAACACCGCGATCGTGGTCACGTTCCTGAGCAGGGGCGAGTGCTCCACCCCGGCCGGCACCCACGCGGCGTAGGACGGCGGCATCAGATAGTGGGTCGTCGGTGTGCGGATCTCCGCGAGACCGGAAACGGCGTACTCGACCTCGTGCAGGTCGTGCCGGTGCCAGTAGGAGATCAACTCGTCCGCCCGGTGCTCCACCGTGCCCGCGCCGACCGTCACGCACCGGCGCATGGGGAGAAATGGCACTGCCGTCACGCTGGAATCGTAGGCGACCAGCCGGTCCGGGCGGGGCCGCCGCGTACGCGGGAAGGCCGGTCCGAACTGGGCCGCCGCGGTACGCGGGAAGGCCGCTGCGGTCGCGCGCCGATGCCCGCGGCGTCCCTACAGTCAGGCCGGTCCGATGGCCACTGTTGCCGAGGAGGCGACGAAGAATGGACGAGCGGGAATTCGGTGCGGCCGCGCAGGCGCTCGCGAAACTGGACCACCTGGGTGTGCCCGAACTCGAGATCCTCTACAAGCTGGAAAGGACGTCGGGGCAGCTCTATTTCCATCTGGCGGACAACATCGGCAACGAGGAGGCCGCCGAGCTGCTTCGCCGCAACGGCCGCGAGGAACTGGGCCACGCCAACCGAATGGGACAGGCCATCGGCATCAAACTCGGACGCGCCTACGAGGCCTCGGCGGACCTGAAGGCGGGATATCCCGTCGCCGCGCCCACCGCCGTCGACGCGGCCCTGCTGAACGCCATCGTGCGCGGCGAACGTGCCGGCGACGCCGACTACCAGCGGTGGGCGGCGTCCGAGGCGGACGAGAAGGTCGCCCGCCTGCTCCGGATCAGCGGCACCGAGGAGTCCGCGCACGCCGACCGGGTGGCCCGCGCGATCACTCTGCTGGATTCGGCCGGCTGACGGCCGACGATCCGCAGGTGTTTCAACCGCGGCCGACGGAGCGGGGGGCTGAGGCCGGGCCGGCCACCGGACGGGGAATCACCGGCGCGTCCCGGCCGGTCCCCCCACCGCCGGCCCTGCCACGCTCACTCACCTTCTCCTCGTGGTATTCCTCCTCGACGTTCACCGTCCAGATGTCGTGCCCGGCGTCGTCGAGGATGTTCTCCACCGTGAGCATGGCGGTCAGCATCGAGTGATCGGCGTTGTTGTAGCGGTGCATGCCGTTCCGGCCGACCGGATGCACATTGGGAACATGTAGCGCCAGCCATTCCCGCATCACCTCCACGTTCCGCCGGTAGAACTGGTCGTAGGTCGGATACGCCTTGGGGACGCGGACGACGTAGCCCTTCTCGACCGCGCCGGGGCGGACCAGCCCGAGGGCCTCGAGCTCGGCGGTGCCCAGCGCGACCAGCTCGTCGTCCGGACGAACCCACATGTCGTCGCCCTCGAAGACGAAGAACTCGAGCCCGAGGCAGGTCCGGCCCTCCTTGACCAGGTACGGGGACCACGACCCGTAGTTCTGGATGCGCCCCACTCGCACCCCGGGGTCGTGGATGTAGATCCAGTTGTCCGGGAAGCTGAACTCCTCCGGCACGATGAGCGCGACGGTCAGGTAGTCGCGGTAGCGCAGATCGTTGGCCGCGTCGAGAACATGCGCGGGTGGCGGCGGATCCATGCTGGTGAGCAATGTCGACATCGGCATCGACGAGATGACGTGATCGGCCGGCACCCGCGAGCACTCACCGGACCGCGTCCGCACGGTGACCGCGACGGCCCGGCCGTCCTCATGGTGGATCCTGGTCGCGGACGTGTTCATCACGACCCGTCCACCGAGCTTCTCGACCTTGGCCGCGGCCGCCTCCCACATCATTCCCGGCCCGTACTTGGGGTAACGGAACTCCTCGATGAGGCTGGTTATCTTCTTCTGGTTGCGCTTCGGCAGCACCGCGTTCACGATGGCGGCGGGAAGCGACAGGCCTTTCACTCGCTGCGCCGCCCAGTCAGCCGGCATCTGGCTGACCGGTATTCCCCACACCTTCTCGGTGTAGGTCTTGAAGAAGGTCCGGTAGAGGCGCCATCCGAACCGCGCCACCAGCCATGCCTCGTAGTTCGTCGCCTGCCMCTTCGGGGGTCGGACGCGCGCCCACAGGTACGACGCGATGGCGAGCGATGCCTCGGCCAGACCGAGGTTAACGAGCGCGTTGAGCGCCTTCAGCGGGTAGTCATAAAGCTTCCCGTTGTAGTAGATCCTGCTCATCCGGGGGCGTAGCAGAAAATCCTCCTCAGGCAGGATCTCCCGCCAGAGTGCGTCCACCTGCGAGACCTTCGTGAAGAAGCGATGGCCTCCGATGTCGAAACGCCACCCGTCACGCACGACGGTGCGACTGATGCCGCCGACCACGTCGTCGGCCTCGTAGCAGGAGACGGGCGCTCCTCTGGTGGCGAGCTGGTAGGCAGCGGTCAGACCCGCGGGTCCGGCCCCGATCACGACGGTGTGCGGGCGGCCGCTGGGCGGGGTGTCGGGGTTGGGCACTCATCTCTCCATTGATCGGAGGCGGGACCGACCCGGCCAGCGTCCCGTTCGACGCGCACAGCCAGGCTTAGGTTGGACGTCCACGCCTAGAGTATTGGACAGCAGTGTCCAAGGTTAGCCTGACCCGATGCCAGGCAACGAAGGTGGGCTCCCGCGAGCGCGGCGCGGCCTTCCCGCGAAGCGGGAAGCGATCATGGAGGCAGCGCTCGATCTCTTCGTCCGCCAGGGGTACGCGGCCACGACCCTCGACGACATCGCCACCGCGACCCCGGTCTCGAGGCAGACCGTCTACAACCACTTCGGCGACAAGGAGACGCTGTTCCGTGCGGTCATCGACACGCACCTGAACGCGACCCTCGAGGCGTTGCACGCCTCAGCCGACCGGCCGACCACCAGCCCGGCCGAACGCCCGGTGGACGCCGAGTCGCAGCTGAACGATCTCGCGAGACGCCTGACAGCGATCTTCCTCAATCCCCGGACGGCGTCACTGCGACGACTCCTCCAGTCGGAGGGCCCTCGCCAACCACATCTGCTCGAGCTGTGGCGCACCCGCGTCGCCGGCCCCGTCTGGTCGGAGGTGATCAGCCAGCTGACCCGGCTCACGCACGCCGGCGCGCTGCGCATCGACGACCCCGTCAGGGCCGCGAGCCAGTTCATCGTCCTGGTCACCGGCACGGCCTGGCAGATCACCGAGGCGGGCGTCTTCCTCTACCCGCCCCCGCCGGGCGTGGACGGCGAGCAGTTGGACACTGCGGTCCGCTCCTGCGTCGCGCTGTTCGTCCGCGGCTACCGGCAGACGACCCAGTGACCCACTTGGCGTGAAGCTCCCAGAACCAAACCCGTCAGTACAGTGAATGCTCGTCGGCCACCCGCGAGGGAGCGCCCGCCCGCTGCTGGGCCGGCCACCGCCGGGCCGGCCGCCCTCACCGCCGGGGGCCGGTCAGCTCGCCGGCGAAGAAGTCGAGGGTGGTGCGGGTCTTCGTCTGCTGCGGCCCGCTGAGATCGACACCGTGCCGGCGCAGGACGTCCGCCGTGCGCCCGGCGACACGCAGCGCCTCGGCGGGCCGGCAGCGGGTGGAAAGCTCGAGGATGYGCGAGCCGTCCGGATACGTCCACCGCTCCGCGAGCAGCGCGCGGTCGTGACCGGCGGGGAGGATTTTGACCCGGCGGGCGTCCACCGGGCCGAACACCGCGAGATCGTCGACGTTGAGCCGGGCCGGCAGGCGGGTGGCGAGCAGCCGCAGCTGCCGCGGGGTGAACAGCCGGTGCAGCGCCCGCCGCCGGGCCATCGCCCGGTCGACGTCGGCGGCGTCCAGCCGGGCCCGCAGCGCCCCGGAGCAGACGTACCGGCCGGGCATACCGTCGATCTCGACGATGAAGTTGCGGGAGCGGCGCAGCCGCGGCGGGACCTCGGCCGGGACGACGGGCCGCAGCTTCACCACCGCGTCGTCGGCGCGGCCGGCGATGCTGCGGACCCGGGCCACCACACCGTTGCGGTGCAGCGCGCGCTCGGGAGTGTCCAGGTAGAAGACCCGCAGCGCCCGGGCGCGGGTGAACTCGATGCCGAGCGCGGCGCAGGTCGCCTCGTGCGCGGCCACGGGCACGACCAGCTTCAGCTCGACCCGGTCGGCCTCGCCGGTCAGCGCCAGGAGGTCGTCGAGATCGGTGTCGGAAAGCTGCCAGAACCGCTGCGCGGCGTGCCGATGCCGGGCGGATCGGGCCCCGCCGGCCACACCCTCCTCGCCGGCCCCAAAGCGGGTCCGGTCACGGGGACTGGAGTGAGCGCGGGACATCAACCGCCATGATAAGAGAAGGCGGCGTTCACTTGCCGGCCAAAAATCGTCTGCGTAACCGTCACCCCCCGTTCACGACACCGTGTCACGCCGCGGCGCCGCGGGCCCGGGGACGGAACGCGGCCGACGCGCCGGACGGTCGGTGGCCGCCCGGCGCCGACCTGTGCGCTCAGTCGTCGACGAGCTTGATGGCCTGCTTGGGGCAGGCGGTGACGGCCGCGCGGACGTCCTTGACGAGGTCCTCCTCGGGGTGCTCGTCCAGCACGTTCAGATAGTCGTTGTCGTCGAGCTCGAACACCGTGGGAGCGAGCCCCACGCACAGCGCGTTGCTCTCACAGAGCTTGAAGTCCACGACCACTCGCATGCTGACCTCCATCGGGCAGTTCGGACAGTGCGGACGTCCGTCGTCCCGCCGGCCTCGGCCTTGCCCGCGGGCCGACCGTCCGATGGACGTCAGAATTTCGCGCGGGGGTGCCGCGCGCGGAGGTCAGGCTACGACTTCTTCGCCCACGAGGGTCGTTCGGTGCATCAACCGGTGCGACGTCGCCGTGTACGGGATCGCCCGGTGCAGCATGCCGGTGTTGTCCCAGATCACGAGGTCGCCGGGGTGCCAGTGATGGCGCAGGACGAACCGCGGCTGGGTCGACCATTCGAGGAGCCGGTCGAGCAGGGCGCGGCTTTCGTCCGCCGGCCAGCCGACGACGTGGTCGGTCGTCGCGCCGACCAGCAGCGACCTGCGGCCGCTGCGGCGGGTCCAGACCAGCGGGTGCTCACGGGCCGGCACCCGCGCCCACAGCGCGCGGGTCCGCTCCGACGCGTCGGGCTCGGCCAGCGACTGCGAGGCCGCGAAGCTGTGCACGACGCGCAGCTTCGCGAACTGCTCCTTCTCTGCGTCGGAGAGCGCCTCGTAGGCGGCGTAGGTGTTGGCGAACTCGGTGTCGCCACCCTCGTCGGAGACCTGGCGGGCCGTCAGCAGCGTGGCCTTCTGCGGCAGCTCGTCGTTGGCCCCGTCGATGTGCCAGAAGAAGGTTCCCCGCCGGTAGGCGGCCAGGACACTCTCGGCGGGGTCCAGAGTGATCTTCGAGATCTCGGGGTGGGTGTCCGTGCCACCCACGGGGGCGACGACCACCTGGCCGAGCAGGCGACTGAAGGCGACCAGGTCGTCGTCGCCGACGTGGGTCTCGCGGTAGACGACGACGCCGTGGCGTTCCAGCAGGGCCTGGCAGTCGGCCGCGACCGCCGGGTCGGCGAGCTGGTGGCCGGCGAGGCCGGCGATCTCGACGCCGACCTCCGGGCTGATCTCGGTGACGGTCACGGCCATGACTACTCCTGTCGGGTCTGGGTGTGCCACCACCCCGTGGGGACGGCGCCGTGCCGGGTCGCTCGTCCGGCGTCTGTCAGGTCTGGGTGAGGTCGTCGTCGAGCTCGAGCTCGAACGAGCGCATCATCAGCGCCAGGGTCTCGTAGGCGCCGACCGTGAAGATGATGTCCAGCAGCTGCTGGGTGTCGTGCTTGGCCGCGAGGGTCTCCCAGCTGCCGGCGCCGATCGCGCCCTCGGTGAGGAGCTCGTCCACCGCGCGGATCAGCGCCGCCTCGACCGGGTCCAGGAAGGGCGCGTCCGGGCCCAGCGCGATGCGGGTGATCTCGTCGTCGGTCAGGCCGATGTCGTGGCCCATGACGACGTGCTGTGTCCACTCGTAGTAGCACTTGCGCAGTGCCGCCACCCGCAAAATGATGATCTCCCGCTGGCGCAGCGTCAGCGTCGTCGCACGCTGGATGTGGCCGTTGAACGTGAAGAAGGCGTGCGCCAGCGTGGGGTGGTGGGCGAGCGTCCCCAGCGTGTTCAGTGCCTTGGGCTTGCCCTCGGAGGGCATCGGAGGGTGCAGCGGCACGGGCGGCGTCAGGGCTGCCAGGGCCGGACGCATCTCCTTCGGCCATTCCCTGAGGGGAAGCGGGTCGATACGTGCCATATCAGAGGTTCCTCCGCCCTTGAACCGGTAAACACCCGGCAACCGATAGTGATACCGATCACACAGCAGGTCAATAGTACTGTGATAACCGGGGCGAGCCGTCCGAACCGAACGAATCCCAAAAAATGCCTATCACCTGACGTTGGTCCGGTCAAGACCCACAGATCAATTCCGGCCGGCCGATCACCGCCTCCGACACCGCGTCACGGACGGTATTCGACCTCCCGGAATGCCGGCGCCGCCACGAGACCCGGAAAACCTTATATGACGCACCCGAGAACCACCTTACCGCTCACAACCCCGCCGGTGACGCCCCAGGACAGGACCCGACCTCCGACCTGGCCTGGTCTGGCCGCTGGTGGGCGTGAGCGCCGCCAGCCGTCGATTGCACTTTTTAGTAACTATCCTCTCCTCAACAGAGAGGATGATTTTCGATCATCAGCGATAACCGACCCGGCCCGGATTAGTTTCTGAACACCCGATTTATCAAGACCCCGGCCCCAGGAGACTCCCCGGCCGGGAGACAGTGCGGAGATACTCGGAGCAGGCGTCCGGCGGGCAGTCAGGTTCCCTTCACGAAGGGATAGATCCGGGTGAAGTCGGCACCGGGTGCCGCGGCCGCGAACCGCTCCCACACCGATGCCGTGACCGCCCCGATCCGCGAGTTCGGTGAGTTCGGTGAGTTCGGTGAGCTTCGCACGGCGCCGTCGCGCTCCTGGACGGCCGCCAGATAGAGCGCGACGTCCTTCGCCATCAACGAGTTGGTGAAACCAGCCGCGTAGCGTTCGGTGAGTACGTGGTTGGGGAACTTGTCGGCGGTCGCCGAGCTCCGGCCGCTCGCGCCGTTCAGCACGTCGAGCATCGTGGCCATGTCGAGCCCGGCCGAGGTGCCGAAGGCGATCGCCTCGCTGGTCGCCGCCAGCGCCGTCGCGGAGAGGAAGTTGTTCGCCAGCTTCAGCGCCTGGGCCAGGCCCGGCTCGTCGCCCACTCTGGTCCGGCGGTCACTCAGGCCGGCCAGGACGGGCGTGACCGCCGCGCAGTCGGCGTCGGACCCGGCGAACATCACCGCGATCGTGCGCGCCCGGGCGCCCGCCACACCACCCGACACCGGCGCGTCGACGTAGCCGACACCGGCGCCGGCCAGCCGGCCGGCGATCCGGCGCGCGGCGGCCACCCCGACCGTCGAGGTGTCGACGACGTACGCCGCCCGCCGGCCGGCCAGCGCGATGATCTCACCGGCGACCTGCTCGGACACCGCCCCGTCGGGCAGGCTGAACACGACGGTGTCGGCCCGGCCGGCGACCTCGGCGACGTCGGCCGCGCCGACCGCTCCCACCGGGACCCGATCCGGGCCGGCCGCGTCGTGGGCGACGACGTCGAACCCGGCCGCGACCAGGTTCGCCGCCAGGGCGCCGCCCATGCTCCCCAGGCCCACGAATCCGACCGTCGCCCTCGTGCCCGCCATCATGCCCATCCTCGTCGCCGCGACCGCCTCGCCCGGGCGGCGGCGGCCCGGTCGGGCCCGGGACCTTCCCCCGGCGCCGCCACGAACGGTAGCTTCGCAGAAAGTAGACTGATGCGTCTACTTGATTCACCGGCGCGATCGAGCCATGGGCACAAACCCGGCGGGGGTGCTTTCCCGCGGCGTTCACCCTGAGTCCACCGCCCGGCAGCCGCAGGCTCCGAGAATTTCTCTCAGCCGCTCCTCCGACGGGTCGGCGGGAGGTTTTCTCGTGGACCACGCGGTTTACCACGTGCTCGAGCAGAGCCGGGAATACGAGGTCGATCTTGTCGTCACCGCCGGCCAGTGGCCGGACGGGCTGACCGGGTTCGCATTTGTCGTCGGGCCGGCCCAGCCGACGGTGCTGGACTTCGCGCCGAGCGGGCCGGGAATGCTGACCCGGGTCGATCTGGCGAAACGCGTCTGGCGGACCCGCCGGGTGGTCACGCCGGACCTGGCGATGCTGGGCGGGCTGCGTGCCGCACTGGCTCCGGAGGAGCTCCAGCGGCTGCTGACCGGCGCCCGCCCGTCACTCAGCCACACCGCGCCGCACTTCTTCGGCGACCGGCTGCTGCTCACCGCCGACCGACAGCGGCCGGTGGAACTCGACCCGGTCACGATGACCTACCGGACGTTCCTCGGCGCGGTACACGAGTATCCCCAGGTCGGGGCGCATCCGCTGTTCCCCGGGGTGCAGACGACGTCCCACCCGGTGGTCGACCCCGACGAGGGCTGCCTGTGGTGGAGCAACATCCACCTGCGCCCGCGCGGCCGGTCGACCACCGACGCGGAGGGCCCGCTGTCGGTGGTGCGCTGGGACGGCCACGGCGAGCTGGAGACCTGGGAGGTCCCCGGGGCGCGCATCACCCAGGGCACCCACGAGATCGCGGTGACCCGCGACTACGTCATCTTCACCGAGATCGGCTTCCAGCCGGAGCCCGGCAGTGTCGCCGGCCGCGGCCGCACCAAGCCGCACCTGCCGTTCACCGACATCTACCTGGTCGCCAAGCGGGCGCTGACCCGCGCCCGGGTCGGCTCCGCGGTGCCGGTGACGCACGCGCGGGTCCCGTACGAGTCGTTCCACGAGTTCGCCGACTACGGCCAGGACGGCGACGACGTCACGATGTACGTCGCGCACTCGAACGGCTGGGACATGAACTACGCCATCACCCGCTCGGACATCGTGTGGCGCACCGGGGACAGGCTGCGCAGCTGCCTGTCCGGGTTCATGCCGACGCCGGTCGACGCCGCACCGGTCGGGCGGCACGTCATCGACGGCCGTACCGGGCAGGTGCGGCAGAGCAGGTACTTCCTCGACCCGCAGCGGCACTGGGGAACCCTGCTCTACGCCCGCGACACCCGCCCGGCGGCGCTCGAGCGGGGCCGCTACCTGTGGCAGGCGTACTGGGGCGCCACGCCCGACACGATGGTCTCGGCGATCGTCGAGATGTACGCCGACCATCCGTTCCGGGTGGTCGACGTCGACGACCTGCCCACGACCGAGATCCCGTCGTCGCTGGTCTGCATCGACCTGGAGTCGATGATCGAGCAGTCGGCGTGGACGTTCCCGGCCGGGACGATCTGCGAGTCCCCGGTCTTCGTGCCGGACAAGGCCGGCGGCGACGGCTGGGTGGTGGTCTTCGTCAAGCATGCGGACCGCACCGAACTGCAGGTCTTCGACGCCCTGGCGCTGGATCTCGGCCCGTGCGCCGTGGCGACGGCGCCAGGCCTGCGAATGCCCGTGCTGTTCCACTCGGGCTACACGGAGACCATCCGCTCCCCCGGTACCGACTACCGGCGCTCGTTCGCCGCCGACCTCGGCACCGGATGGCGCGACCTCTCCCCGGCCGCGCGCGCCATCGTCACCGAGATCGTGGAGGCGTTCGGCTAGGACGCGCATCGCATCAGTCGTTGACTTTCACGGCGGCCAGCCTGTCGGGGTCGAGAATGAGGTCGATCTCGCTGATGCGGCCGTTGACGACGATGAATCCCACGACTGCGATCAGCCCGGCTCTGCCACGCGCGATCATGCCGGCGGCGCCGTTGACGAGGGCGGGTTCCCAGGGGCCGGCGAAGCGTGGGCCCTGGGCGGCGGCGTGGCTGGCGACGTCGCGTGCTCCGGTGAGCAGCGGTGGGGCGAGCCAGGTGCGGGGCCCGGTGTCGACCCGGAGTCTGACGTCCGGGTCGAGGAGTTCGACGAGCGCGGCGAAATCACCGTTGCGAGCGGCGGCGAGGAAGGCTTCGGCCACGCGACGTTGGGTGGGGAGGTCGGGATCCGGCCGGGTGCCGCTGCCCTGGATGCGACGACGGGCGCGACTGGCCAGCTGCCGTGTCGCCGCCGGACTCTTCTCGAGGATGGGAGCGATGTCGTCGAACGGGACGCCGAACATGTCGTGCAGCACGAACGCGAGCCGTTCCGCCGGTCGAAGACTGTCCAGGACGACGAGGAGCGCCAGGCCGACCGAGTCGGCCAGCAGGACGCTTTGTTCGGGATCGAGGGTGTCTGCCTCGGTGATGACCGGGTCGGGCAGCCACGTGCCGGGCAGGTCCTCGCGCCGCGCCCGGCGGGCGCGCAGCATGTCGACGCAGACGCGCCCGACGACGGTGGTCAGCCACCCGGCCAGGTTGTCGATCGCCGTCTCGTCTGCTCGGCTGAGCCGCAGCCAGGCTTCCTGCACTGCGTCGTCGGCGTCCGCGAAGGATCCGAGCATGCGGTAGGCGACGGCGCGCAGCTGGCGACGTTGGCGTTCGAACTGTTCGGCRTACCAGGCGGCGCCGTTCGCGGGGGACGCGGGCTCGAAGGTCATGACAGGTGGTCGGCGGCGGGGTCAGTCACGGCCGAACGCCTCCCGCCGGATCACCTGTAGGAGTGTCGGGGCGTTCTCGCTGGTCGTGATCTCGACCGTCCGGCCGACGAACCGCTTCCCGGTGGCCTGCGTCAGCAGGCAGTGGGCCAGGTCGGCACGGCTGGTGAAGACTCCGTCCAGCGGGCCGTCGCTGACGGTGTAGCGCGAGACGTGGTCGGCATCGAACAGCCCCGAGGATCGGATGATCGTCCATTCCGCGTCACTCTCGCGGACGATCTGCTCCATGGCCCGCATGTCCGCGTACGTGGTCCTGCCGATCGTCCTGACGATCATCGGCTGCATGACCCGGTTGAGCAGGAACCCGCCCTCGCGGTGGGGGTGGGGTTCGACCGCCGTCGAGCTGACGACGGCCAGCCGTTTCACACCGTGCCGCGTCATCGCCTCGAGAATCTTCGCGGCGCCGCGGCTGTAGACGGTGATCGGGCCACGGGTGAACGGCACCCCCAGGCTGGACAGCACCGCGTCGGCGCCCTCGATCGCCGGCGCGAGGGCGGCCCCGTCGGACACATCGCCCCCGATGACGGTGAGCTGCTCACCGGCCAGCGGGAACTCCGCCGGGCAACGCGTCACCGCCGTCACGGCGTGGCCCGCGTCGAGTGCCTGTCGCACCACGAGGCGCCCCGTGGCCCCACTGGCTCCGAAGATCGTGATCTTCATACGCTTCCGTCCTTCGCCTGTGCTCGCGTCCGCGTGGCGGTGCGGTCTGGTTCCTGCGCGCTGCAGGCACCCTGCGGATACGTCGAATCCAGGCAGGTCGGATGTGACAGATTCGCGGTGGATCGCACTCCACCGCGCTGAGCGTCCCCGCGGACGCCAGCGCCGCGGACCGGAACCCGCGCTACCCCGACCACCTGCAGCGGCGGCTGCTCGGCGCCGGCATCCCGGTCTCCGTCGTCAACGCCGGGATCAGCGGGAACATGCTCCTGACCAGCGGTGAGCCGTCGCAGGCGGGGCGCAGCGGGCTGCAGCGCTTCGACGATCACGCCCGCGTCCAATGCCGTCATCGACGGCACCGGCACCGCCCCCGACGGCGAGAACTACCGCCAGCGGATCAACTCCTGGATACGCGGCCAGCGCCTCGCCGACGGGTTCGTGGACTTCGACGCGGCGGTGCGCGACCCCGCCGACCCGTCCGCCGGCTGCCAGCGCTGAGCCTCCCAGCCGAACGAGAGCAGACGAGCGACAGCCGGACGAGAGAGCCGGACGAACGACATCGGCCGGGCGCGTGGGTACGCGCCCGGCCGATGTCACGGATCGGTGGGGTCAGCCCCGGTTCGAGGCGCCCCGCGGGACGTCCCGGAAGGCCACCCCGCGGTCCTTCGCCGGCTCGCGGGGCATGCCGAGCACCCGCTCGCTGACAACGTTACGGGCCATCTCGGTGGTGCCGCCGCCGATGCAGCTCACCTGCCGCAGCAGGAAGTCGTTGCCGCACTCGGCGGTGGCGCCGTCGTCGTCCGTCCAGGCCGCGCTCGCCCCGCCGGCCAGGTTGAACGACAGGGTCGTGGTCCGCGCGGCCGTCACACCGGTGAACAGCCGTCCGATGGCCGCCGACTGGTCGGGCATCCGGCCGGACCGCAGGCCACGGGACAGCCGGCCCTGCAGCGCGTGCGTGACGAGGTCGAGCATGCGGCCCTCACCGATGAGGTCACGGGCCAGCGGGTCCTCGAGCCGGCCGGCGTCGCGCGCGATCTCCACCAGGTGGGTGGCGCGGATCGTGCCGCGCGCCCCGTCGGCGGGAATGGTGACCAGCGGCGAGTTGTGCAGCATCCGCTCGTGGAACATCCACCGGGTGCCCACCGTCCAGCCGTCGTCGACCTCGCCGATGCGGTCGGTGTCCGGGACCCGGACGTCGGTGAGGAACTCCTGGCAGAACTCCTTGTTGCCGTTCAGCATCTCGATGCGGTGCACCTCGATACCCGGCTGGTGAATCGGCAGGATGAACACGGTCAGCCCACGGTGCTTCGGGACGTCCCAGTTCGTCCGGGCCAGGACGAGGCCCCAGTCCGACCACCAGGCGCCGGTCGTCCAGATCTTGGACCCGTTCAGGATCCAGTCGTCACCGTCGCGGACGGCACTGGTCAGCGCGGCGGCGACGTCCGAACCGGCGCTCGGCTCGGACAGGAACTGCATCCACAGCTCCTCGCCCTTCAGAATCGCCGGGATGTGCTGGCGCTTCTGCTCCTCGGTGCCGAAGTCGAGCAGCACCGCGGCACACGGCGAGAAGGTCGGGGCCTGGATGTCGGCGGGATACTCGTAGCCCGAGATCTCCTCGCTGAAGGCCTTCTGGTGGTCCGCGGTGAGCCCCTGGCCGCCGTATTCGCGGGGAAAGGCGATCCCGGCGAAACCCGCGTCGTAGAACATCCGCTGGATCTCGCGCTGGCGCGCGACCGCGGCGAGCTCCGCCTCGTCGCTTTCACCCGCGCGCATCACGCCGATCCCGCTGCCCGCCGGGAGCGGCGCCAGGTTGCCCCGGATCCAGTCCCGCGCCCGCTGGCGGAAGGTCTCGACGTCCTCGATGTCGCCCGTGCTCATGCCCGCTCCTTGAGATGTTCGACCACGCCGGCGATCCGCTGCCGGTGCTCGGCGGGGGTGCCGTACAGCGCGCGGTCGAGGACGACCCGGCGCAGGAAGAGATGCAGGTCGTGCTCGAAGGTCACGCCGATCCCGCCGTGGATCTGGACGCAGTCCTGGAGCAGCTCGGTTCCGTACTCACCGATGAACGCCTTCGCGGCGCTGACCAGCTCGGGGGCGTCCGGCGACTCCGCGTCGACGGCGCTCGCCGCCGTGTCGCTGATGGCGTGCGCCGCCTCCAGCCACGACTTCATGTCCGCGAACCGGTGCTTGAGCTCCTGGTAGGAGGCCAGCGGCCGGCCGAACGAGTAGCGCTCGAACGCCCACTGCACCGTCATGTCGAACGCGGCCTGCATCGAGCCGACGCTCTCCGCGCAGAGGATCACCAGGGCCAGCTGGAGCTGACGCTCCACCTGCTCCGCGGCCCCGCCGAGCTCACCGACCAGGGCGCTCGCCGGCACCCGCACCCCGTCGAACCGGACGGTCGCGAACCGGCGGGTCAGGTCGACGGTGCGCAGCGGCTCAACCGTCAGGCCCGGCGTGTCGGTCGGGACGAGCACCTGGGTGAGACCCGCCTCGCTGCGCCCCGTGACCAGCAGGAACTGGGCCACGCCCGCCGACTCGACCGGGCGCTTGACCCCGTCGAGGACGATCTCGTCACCCTCTACCCGGCAGGTCAGCTCCACCGTGCCGAGACGATCGTTCGGCGCGGGCTCGCCGTAGCACCACGAGGCGATCGCCGTGCCTTCCAGCAGCCCCGCCAGGACGGCCTCGTGCGCCGCGCCGCCGACGGCGCTCAGCGCCGCCGCGACGACGTTCGTCGGCACCAGCGGTCCGGGCGCCGCCCGGAGCCCGAACTCGTGCGCGGCCACGGTCAGGTCGACCAGGCCCGCCCCACTGATAGAGCCGCCGCCATTCTCCTCGGACACCAGCAGGGACGTCCAGCCGAGCTCGGCGCCGGCACGCCAGTAGTCCGCCTCGAACCCCGAGGCGTCGTTCCGCAGCCGCCGGATCGTCTCTGTGGGCACCCGGTCGGTCAGATACCGAGCCGTCGCCTCCCGCAGGACTTCCTGATCGGGATCCAACTCCAGCAGCACAGTCTGTTACCTCCACGACGCTTGAGGCCCTCGCGCGCCACGTGGCACCGCAAGAGGTCAGACTGAAAACGTATAGCGATTTTTGACAGAACTTCAACAGTTACCCCGTTACCGCCGCGAACCCCCGATCCAGCCCACCATGTGGTGACGGAGACCGGCTTGTCCGGCTGCGTCTGGGCCGGAATGCGACGGCCGGTGGCTGGGCGGTCGCCGGACGAGGCCGGCGACCGCGGGCGGCGCGGCGGTCAGGAACCGGCGTTGTAGACGACCTTGCTCGGCGTGATCCGGACGATGATCCGCTGCTCGCCGGGCTTGCGGAACGGGTAGCTGTCGACCCCGAGGTACTTCTTGGCCAGCCGGTCGATGTGGGCGTCGGCGCCCTCGGTGTCGAGCGTGGCCGTCCCCGTCACGCTCACCAGGTGGTAGCGGTCTTCCGGGTCCAGCACGCCCACGGACACCCGCGGGTCCTTGCGCAGGTGCTTCTCCTTGACCCGGCCGACCGCGGTGTTGAACAGGACATCGTCGCCGTCGACGTCGACCCAGACCACCGTGCTGTGCGGCGAGCCGTCCGCGGTCAACGTGGTCACCCACCCGTGGAAGGGCTTGTCCAGCAGTTCCTTCGCCCCGTCATCGAGCTTGCCCACGTCCTAACCTCCGTCGTCGCGAGGCCGTCGATACGGCGGCATCGACCACCGCACGCGACGCACCTCTCCTGGACGACGCCACCCGTCGTGAACGTCGCCACCCGCACGCTCAGCGGCGCCGGACCATCGTGATATTCCCGCACCCGCGCCACCCACCCGACGCCCGCCGGTCCGGGACGGCCGCGCCCGGCCACCGCCCCCGTTGCGCTCTCGGTGCGCTCACCCGGCGGTGTCCCCGCGGACGTCACCGGTGACGTCCGCGGTTCTCGCGGTGACCTCCTCGGTCCCGTCCTCGGTGATGTCGAAGTCGTACTCGAGCGGCACGATCAGCCGGTAGGGCAGGAAGGCCAGCTCCTCGTAGGCCCCGCGGTGCGCGGGGAACCGGCCGACGGCGCGCCAGTACCGCTTGGCCTCCTCGATCCGCCCCATCACCAGCTCGGGCGGGTCCTCGCAGAGCAGCATGTGCAGCACGAGATCCGACCCCGGTGCCGCGTCGACAGCCTCGCCCCCGCCGGCCTCGTCTCCGCTGGTCTCGCTCCCACCGGCCTCGCCCCCGCCGATCTCGTCCGCCCACTTCAGCCGGACGGCGCCGAGGAGGCCGGGCACGGCCGCCAGGTCGGGCAGGTGCACCCGCTCCCACCAGTCCACCGCCTCGCCCAGCCGGGCCGCCGACGGCGCCCGCCCGAGCGCCACGATCACCCCTCGGTGCGCGAGATACGGGACGGCGACGGGGCGCACCAGGCACCCCGGGCGGCTCCAGGCCGCGGCGACCCGCCACCGCGAGCTGTGACGAGGCCGCCCGATCCGCCAGAAGCGCCCGCCTTTGAGGAGCGTCCGATCCAGGGCGAGCCAGCCTTCGCGGGCCTGCTCGCTGGTCATCTCCAGCGGACCGCCGAACCAGTAGGTGGTCAGGTACGGCGGATACCCGCCGAGCAGGTCGGACCGGACGACCCCCGGCGCTTCCCGCAGGTCGCGGGGCGCGACGTAGCGGCGTCCCAGGAGCACGTCGGACTTGGCCAGGTGCTCGGGCATGTGGTCGAGGTCGTACCACCGGTTGTACTCGACCGTGCACTCAGCCGGGATCTCCAGCAACGCCAGCATCATCCCGTCGATCTCCACAGCAACCGACCCCCTCGCGTCCAACGGGACACCATCAAACCGGGCTCCAGCCCCCAGAGCACCTCACCCACCCGAACCCGGCCATCCAGCGACTTCCGCAACCGCGGTTACCAGGGACCGGGCCGACTCCGGGAGGACCGGGCCAGGGCTGGGAGCTGGGGCCAAGGACTGAACCGGGGGCTGCGGTTCGGGGCTGCGAGTGGGGTGAGAAGTGGCGCAGGGGTGGCGGGAAGCATGGGGTGGGGGCGAGGCTAAGGGTGAGCGTTGACCTTTTCCGACTCCCGTGGATGAATATTGATGTCGACGTCGATGTCGGACAGCTTCCCCGGGCTCCCGTCGACCGCGGTCCCGCTCCCGTCCGCCCAGCACCGGCGAAGGAGACCCGATGCATCCCGACAACGCGACCGACAGCCCGACCCTGAGCCCGACCAGCAACGCGAGCGACAGCCCGACCACAAACCCGACCGGCAGCGCGGGTAGCGGCGCGACCGGCAGCGCGACGCGGCCAGAGCAGGTCGACTACGAGGCCGAGCACGTCGACTACGAGGTTGTTGACGAGCACATCGCCGTCATCACCCTTAACCGGCCGCAGGCCGCCAACGCGCAGAACCCCAAGGTCCTGCGCGAGCTCGACGAAGCCTGGCAGGCCGCCGACGCCGATGCCGAGGTCCGGGTCATCATCCTGAGATCGACCGGGAAGCACTTCTCGGCCGGCCACGACATGTCCGGCACCGAGAGCGACGTCCCGCGTCCGGCCTGGACGCCCGACAGCGGCTACGACTGGGAGACCCGGCACTACCTGCACTATGCGAAGACCTGGCGCGACATTCCGAAGCCGTCGATCGCCGCCGTCCAGGGCAAGTGCATCGCCGGTGGGCTCATGCTCTGCTGGCCCTGCGATCTCATCGTCGCCGCCGACAACGCCGAGTTCTCCGACCCCGTCCTGCACATGGGCATCGGCGGCGTGGAGTACCACGGTCACACCTGGGAGCTCGGGGCTCGCAAGGCCAAGGAACTGCTGTTCACCGGCGGTCCCGTCACGGCCGCCGAGGCGCTCGGGCTCGGCATGGTCAACAGGGTCGTCCCGCTCGACGACCTGTACCCGGCCACCCTGGAGCTTGCCCGCCGCATCGCCCGCCAGGACCCGTTCGCGCTGCGCATGGCCAAGCGCGCCGTCAACCACACCCTGGACGTCCAGGGTTTCAGCACCGCCGTCGACTCGGTGTTCGACATGCACCACCTCGCCCACGCCCGCGCCGCGCTGCGGAACAACGGGACTCCCTCCCTCGCCGGGCTGACGTCCATGAAGAACCGCGGCAGGTCCTCGTGACGGCGGCCGTGACCGAGCCGCGTGGCGCCGGGGCGTCCGTCTTCGTCAGCAACGGCGGGGTCCGGTTACACGTGCTCGACAACGGGCTGCTCGGCGCCGCCGCGCCGCCGGTCGTGGTGGTGCCGGGCATGGGCGAGTCCGCGGCCGAGTACGGCTGGCTGCTCGACCAGCTCGGTGAGCGGCGGGCTGTCGTCGTCGACCTGCGCGGGCGGGGTGGCAGCGACGCGCCGGCCAGCGGGTACGCGTGGGAGGACCACATCAGCGACCTGGGCGCGGTCATCAGCGCGCTCGAGGTGGAGCGGCCGGTTCTCGTCGCGTTCTCGCGCGGGTCGTCCTACGCGCTCGGGTATGCGCTCGAGCATCCGGAGCAGGTGCGTGGGCTGGTGGTCGGCGACTACGGGGCACGGCACGTGCGCCCGCCCGACGCCGTCGTCGAGCGGCAGCTGCGGGCGGAGATCCGCGGCGTGCCGATGATCGACCGGATGGCGGAACACGCGGCACGAGCGGTCTTCACCGAGAGCCGGGACGTACCACTGTGGAACCGGCTTTCCGGGCTGAACTTTCCCGTCCTGGTGATCAGGGGCGGGCGCCGCAGCACGGTGGTCACCGACCAGGTCGCCGACCAGTGGCGCCGCGCGCTGCCGGCGGTCGAGATCGCGACCATCCCCGGCGCCGGCCACGACCTGTGGAGCGGTGATCCCGACGCCTACCTCGCAGCCCTCATCCCCTTCCTGGACCGGCTCACCGACGTCGGCCGGGACGGTGCATGAGCGCATAGCGGACCTCGCCGACCCCGGGCCGGCGGACACGCTGGTCGACCTGGGCGCCGGCCACGGCGACACCCTCGCCGCGATCACCCGCCGGTCCCCCTCGGCGCGGCTGATCGGGCTCGACCTGAACCCCGAGCCACTGCGCCGTCTCACCGACGCGCTGCCCGGAGCAGGGGCCGTCCAGCATGATCTGAGCGGGCCGCTGCCGTTCGCCGACGGGCGCGTCGACGTCGTGATCTCCAACAACACGTTCGAGTGCCTCACCGATCCGGCGGCGCTGCTGGCCGAGATCGCCCGCGTCCTGCGGCCGGGTGGGCGGGCGGTGCTCGGCCACACCGACTTCGAGACGATCGCCGTCGCGATCGCGGACCGCGACCTGGCCCGCCGGGTGCTGCTCACCTACGCGGAGCTGCCGGTCCCCTACGAGTACATGGCGGCCACCGACCCGCAGCTGGGACGTCGCCTCGCGGGCCTGGTGCGACGCAGCCCGCTGGCGCTCGAGTCCGTCGAGGCGCACACGACCGTCTCGCCGACGCTCGCGGAGGCCATGCCGCTCCGGCTGGGCGAGATCCACGACGCCGTCCACCGCTGCGCGGACCGCGGTTTGGGCCACGTGAGCCTGGACGAGCTCGCGGAGTGGAGCCGCCAGCTCCAGGCGGCCCAGGACGACGGCGACTTCCTGTTCAGCGAGACCGCGTACGTCGTCACCGCCCGCCGGGCCGGGTGACCCGGCTCCGTCGTGTCGGGCTCAGTCAGGTGGGGGTCTGCCGTGTCGGGGCTGGAACACCGTTCGCGGGACCGTCCGGATCGGGGACGGCGAAGGCCCGGCGGGCGTGGGCGAGCAGCTCGCGGACGGCGGGGCCGACCGGAACCCGCCAGACCAGGGTGAACAGCGCCGGTAGGTCGAGGCCGTCCACGGGGAGCGCGACGAGCCGGTCACCGTACGCCGCCACCATGGACGTGCTGAGGACGGCCACGCCCAGGCCCCGGCCGGCGAGGTCGGCGATGGCGTCCGGCGCGCTGGCCTGCAACGCGATCCTGGGATGAAGGTCGCGGGCCTGGCAGGCCCGGTCGAGCACGGTGCGCAGGCCGGTGCCGGGCGGCATGCACACGATCGGATGCCGACACAGGTCACGCAGGGTGATCCGGGGCCGCTCCGCCAGGGGGTGACCGGGCTGGACGGCCGCCACCAGCCGCTCCTCGACGATCGTCAGCGCCCCCAGCCCTTCGGGGGCCGGGGCGGCGCTGCCCACCAGGGCCAGGTCGACCGTCCCGGCACGGACCTCCGAGACGAGCTGGTCGGAGTTGCCCTCCAGCAGGGAGACGTCCACCCCTGGGTGGGCGCCGCGGAAACCGGCGAGGGCGTCGAACAGCGGTGTGACGGTGCAGCCGGTGACCATCCCGACGGTGAGCTGGCCGCGGATCAGGCCGGTGACCTCGCCGACCGCCTGGCGCAGGGCCGCGGTGGCGGCGAGCGCGGCGCGGGCGCAGCCCAGCGCGGCCTCCCCGGCGGCGGTGAGCGTCGCGGCGCGACCGGACCGGTCGAACAGCTCGGCGCCGAGATCCCGTTCGAGCTGGCGGATCTGTGCGCTGACCCCGGACTGGCTGACGTGGCTGCGCACGGCCGCCCGGGTGAAGTTCCGCTCCTCGGCGACCGCGACGAAGTACTCCAACTGGCGCAGCTCCATAAGCAAAGATGCTAGCTGTGAGCAGATCCATCTGTTGGACTTCTGGCTCCCCCGGTCTCAGGCTGGGCAGCAGGACACAGCCGACCAGGGAGGAAGCCATGCAGCAGCAGCACGCGGACCGCCAGGAGCGGCGCTACCAGGACTACGAGAAGGCGATGCGGCCCGAGGACATCACCCGGCTGTTCGTCGAGCGTTCCAACGCCGGTGACGCCACCGGCGTCGCCGCGCTCTACGAGGAGAACGCGGTGCTGGCCTACCCGCCCGGCGGCCGGACGGTGGGCCGGGAGGCCATCCGGGAGCTGTGGGCGGCGGTGCTGGCCGGCGGCCCCCGCTTCGAGCCGGAGCAGCCGTTGCCGACCCTGGTCAGCGGCGACATCGCGCTGACGTCGACGCCCCCGAAGGACGGGGCCGGCGCCAGGGCACAGGTCGTCCGCCGCCAGCCGGACGGCAGCTGGCTGCGGCTGATCGACCAGCCCGAGTTCGCCCCGCCGGCACGCTGAGCGCGTAGGCCCACGCCCACGGGCGGTCAGGCGTCCACGGTGGTCATCCGGGCACGGTGGACGTCCGGGCGCGGCGGTCGTCCACGATGACCTGGAGGGCGATGGCGGCCCAGATCGGCAGGTTCAGGAGGACGACGGCCCAGGGCAGGGCGAGGCCGGCGGCGGCCGTCCAGGCGATCACGGCCAGCGCGCCGCAGGCGGCCACGACGACGCCGAGGTAGGTGACCGGCGCGGCCTCCAGCGGCGCGTGCAGGGCCCAGAGCAGCAGCAGGAACGCGATCAGGGGCAGCGCGACGGCGAAACCGGCGACGCCGTCCGAGGCGTGGATGTCGTGGACGAGTGTCTCCGCCGTGACCTCGAGGCCCGCGCCGAGCACGGCGAGCGCGGCGAAGATCCCGTAGTGCCCGTAGCCCCAGTAGAACGACATCCCGCGGTGGGTGGCCAGGCCCCGGCCGGCGGGCGCGGCGAAGTACAGCCACCAGCAGCCGAACAGGGCGGCGAGCCCGCCGCCCCCGAGCAGGACGGCGTCGGTGGTGACGCCGGCCTCGACCGCCGGGGTGAGCGCGCGGGACGCCGCGAGCACGCTCTCACCGAGCACGATGATGGTGAACAGGCCGTACCGCTCGGCGATGTGATGCGGGTGCCAGGTGGTCCCCGTGGGCCGCTCGGCCCACAGCGGGACGGCCAGCTCCAGCACGACGAGCACGAAGAAGCCGACGAACCCCGCGGTCTCGGGCAGCGCCAGCCGGGCCAGCCAGCCGGCCTGGATCACGACGGTGCCGGCGGCGTAGCGGTAGGCGGTCGCCCGACTCGCCGGGTCGCTGTGCCCGGCGCGCAGCCACTGCGTCACCATCGCCGCCCGCATGATGACGTAGCCGGCCGTCACCGCGGTGAAGTCGGAGTCCTCGAACGCGGCGGGCACGCCCGCGGCGAGCACGAGCACGCCGCCCATCTGCAGCAACGTCAGCAGCCGGTACGGGACGTCGTCGCAGTCGTAGGCGGAGGCGAACCAGGTGAAGTTCATCCACGCCCACCAGATGGCGAAGAAGACCATCAGGAAGCTGACGAGGCCGTCCCCGACGTGGTCGTCGGCGACGGCGTGCGCCAGCTCGGCCGCGGCGGCCGCGACGGCGACCACGAAGGTCAGGTCGAACAGCAGCTCCAGCGGGGTCGCCGCCCGGTGGCTCTCGTCGGCGGAACGAGCCCCCATCGGCACCCGCCATCGGCGCCCGACGGGGGCGGTCAGCTCGGACGTCTCCGGCACGGTCGGCCCCTTCGTGATCGTTCGCGGACGGCCATCGGCGAGCATGACCGTTCAGGTGGGAGCGCCGGAGATCACCCGGATCGCCGCCGCGCGCCTGGCGACATTCTGCGTGCGTCAAGCACCAGCCGCCCAGGTCAGAGGGCCGCCATTCCCCCGCGCGAGGTCAGCTCCCCGCGCAGGGTCAGCCGGGCGGCAGCCGGATACCGAAGACGGCGCCGCCTTCGGGGGCGTGCCCGGCGAACGGCTCACCGCCGAGGCGGCGGGCCAGCCCGGCGACGAGCGCCAGCCCGACGCCGGTCGAGACGGGCCGGCGGCCCCGGTAGCGCTCGAACAGCGCCGAGCGGTCGAAGGCCACGGCGAGGTCGTCGGCGGTGAGGCCGGGACCGCCGTCCCGCACCTCGAACACCGCCTCCGGGGGGACCACCACCCCCTGAGGGACCACTGCCCCCTGGGGACCGCCGCCCAGCGCCATCACGATCGGCGCGCCGGCCGGGACCACCCGCAGCGCGTTCTCGGCCAGTCCGTCGACGATCTGCCGGAAGCGGACCGGGTCGGTGACCACCGGCACCGGCCCGTCCGGCAGCTCGACCCGCAGCTCGACCCCGGCCGCCGTGCACCGCGGCCGCCAGACCTCCACCGCCCCGGCCACCAGAGCGCCCAGGTCCACGGGCGCGAGGTCGACCCGGAAGTCGTCCGCGCCGAGCCGGGCGAGGTCGAGCAGGTCGGTGACGAGCCGGTCGAGACGGCGGGCCTCCCCGAGGATGATCCGACCGGTGCCGGCGGTGTCGGCCGGCTCGGTCACGCCGTCCGCGAGCGCCTCGGCGAAACCCTGGACGGCCGTCAGCGGGGTGCGCAGCTCGTGCGAGACGGACAGCAGGAACCTGCGCTGCCGGTCCTCGCTGACGGCGAGAGCCGCGGCGAGGCCGTCGAGGGCGGCGCCGACGTCCGCCACCTCGGCCGGGCCGCGCGGACCGCCGGTGCCAACCCGGATGTCGCGCCGGCCCGCGGCGAGCTGGTGGGCGGCGTCGGCGAGGCGCCGCAGCGGGCGGGCGAGCCGGCGCGCCAGGACGGCGCCGGCAACGGTCGCGGCGGCCAGGCCGCACACCAGAGCGATCCCGAGCCGCCGCAGGACGGCGCCGGCGAGCTCACGACTCTCGGACGCCGGTTGCACGAGCGCGATCGCGCCGCCGTGGGCGAGCGGCCGGCCGACGACGATCACCCGCCGGCCGCCGACGGTGTGGGCCGTACCGACCTCCGCACCGGCAGCGACCCGGGCGAGGACGTCGGCCGGGAGCTCGAGGCCCCTGCCGCCACCGGGCCCCTGGCGCGCGGTCGGACGGCCGTCCGGGGCGACCCGGACGAAGGTCACCCGCTGGGCGGCGATCGTCCTGGTCACCCCGGCGCGCAGGTCGGCGGTCGCGTTGGGACGGTCGTAGAGCGCGACGACGACGTCCGCCTGCCGGCCGAGCGCGCGGCGGGCCTCGTCGTCCGCGGCTCCGCCGACGAGACCGGCGAAGATCGTGCCGGTGAGCAGGACCGCGAGCGCGGCGACGGCGGTCGTCGCCAGGGCGATCCGCACCGCCAGCCCGGCGGGCCGCCGATTCCGCGGGTTCGGGCGGCTCCCGGGGTCAGGCATCGGCGGTGTACCCGACGCCGCGGACGGTGCGGATCGGGCTGGCCGGGCCGAGTTTCGCCCGGACCTGGGCCACGTGCACGTCGACGGTCCGGGTGCCGGCGCTCGCCTGGTAGCCCCACACGTCGGCGAGCAGGCGGTCCCGGGTGTGGACCAGGCCGGGACGGCGCAGCAGGGCCGCGAGCAGGTCGAACTCGGTGGTCGTGAGGGTCACCTCGCGGTCGCCGGCGAGCACCCGCCGCCGCCCGACGTCAAGCACGACGGCCCCGGCGCGCAGCACCGGGCCGCCAGGACCGGCGTCAGGACCGGCACCGGCACCAGGACCGGCAGGCGCACCGGCGGCGTCGGTCGACCGTGCGAGCGCGGCAGGCCCGCTGGTGCGCCGCAGGACGGCGCGCAGCCGCGCGACCAGCTCGCGGGGCGAGAACGGCTTCGTGACGTAGTCGTCGGCGCCCAGTTCCAGGCCGACGACGCGGTCGACCTCGTCGTCGCGGGCCGTCACCAGCAGCACCGGCACCCAGTCACCGTCGGCGCGCAGGGCCCGCAGCAGCTCACGGCCGTCCAGGCCGGGCAGGCGGACGTCCAGGATGACCGCGACCGGGGTGAGGGCACGCGCCGCCGCCAGGCCGGCCGGACCGTCGGCGCGGACCTCGACGGCGAACCCCTCCCGGACGAGGTACATGCGGATCAACTCGGCGATGTGTGCCTCGTCCTCGACAACGAGGACAAGCTCGGGAGCGTGGGCGTCCGCGTCCATCTGCGTGTGGGTGTCCACCTCAGTGAGTGTGCTGGTCACGGGAACCGGAGCCGGCCGGCCGGGGCGGAATCGCGGAGCCGGGCCGCTCGCGGGCCAGGCCACGCCTGGGACACGGTCAGAGAAACGCGAGGCGGGGGAAGCTCTCGTCGGACCCGAGCACGGTGCCCGCCTCCGTTCCCAGGACGCGCTCCAGCAGCGTCGCGTACACCGAGCGGAAGTCCGTGGTGACCCGCAGGTCGCCGTCGTCGAGATCGGTGAGGGGGGGCTGGTCGCCGAAGAAGCCGCCGCGCACCGGCCGCCCCAGGAGCAGGACGGGACCGGCGGTGCCGTGGTCGGTGCCGCCGCTGGCGTTCGCGGCGACCCGCCGGCCGAACTCCGAGTAGACCATCGTCGTCACCGCGCTCCCGCGGGGCGTGGCGGCCATGGACCGGTGGAAGCGGGTCAGCGCGGCATCCAGCTGGCCGAGCAGGCGGGTGTGGGTGCCGTCCTCGGCGGCATGGGTGTCGAAGCCGCCCAGGCTCACCGAGTACACCCGGGTGGGCACCCCGGCGGTTATGGCGCGGGCGACCATGTCGAGCTGGGCGCCGAGCTCGCCGCCATCGCCACCGCCTGCCCCGGGGTCCCCGCCGTCGAGCTGGCCCTGGGTGCCGGCGTCGCGTTCCGGGGCGTCGGCGAGCACCGGTGCGAGCGCCCCGGCGACGGTGAACAGGTCCGCGCCGGATGCGGCGGCCCGGGCAGCCAGCGGGCTGTCGGCCGGGTCGGGGCGGTAGAGCGCGTGCAGGTCGGCTCCCAGCCGACCGCTGGGCGCGGCGAAGCCGCCGGTGGGTACCGCCGAGCCCACCGTGTGGTCGCCGACCAGCAGCGGCGGCAGCGTGGGGCCGATCGCCAGCGCCCGCAGCGGATCGGCGCCGCCCGCCTGGCCACCGGCCGAACCGCCCGTCGGGCCGGCCGTCGAACCGCCTGCCGGGCCGCCCGTCGCGCCGTCCTTCGCGGCCAGCGCGTCGAGCCAGCGCCCGATCCAGCCAGACGTCGACGCCGTCCGCGGTGACGCCGTCTGCCAGATGGCCATCGACCGGAAGTGGCTGTGATCCGGCTCCGGGTAGCCGACGCCCCGCACGACCGCGAGGCGGCCCTCCTTCCACAGCCCGGCGAGCCCGGGGAGCGCCGGGGCGAGCGCGAGGCCGTCGGCCAGCGGGTGGACGTCCGGCTCGGCAGGCGCGAGGTCGCCGCGTGCCTGCCGGTAGGCCGGGTCCTGGAAGGGGATGACGGTGTTCAGGCCGTCGTTGCCGCCGTAGAGGGTGACGACGACCAGCACGCCGGTGCCCGCGGCCAGCGGGCGGTCGGCGGCGGCGCCGTGCAGGGCGTCCCAGCTGAGCACCCCCGCGCCCGCGGCGAGGGCCCCGGCTCCGGTGACGCCGGAGGCGATGAGGAAGCGGCGGCGGCTGAGCGGCATGGCGTTCTCTTCCTTCGGATCGGCCTCGGATCGGCCTGGGCCCGGAGGCGTTCCGGGTAACGGACGGGGCGCACGGGCCTGGCGCGTCAGGTGACGAGGTACTCCGGGGCGAGCAGGGCGAGGGTGACGAGCCGGGGCGGGTCGGCGGCCGCGGCGGACAGCGCGGAGCGGGTGCGCGCGCTCCATGCCGGCACGGACAACAGCCGGGCGACGGCGTCCACCCGTTCCGCGGCCGGGACGTCCGCCACGGCCGAGATGTCGGCCGCGTCCACGACCGCCGCCGCGAAGCGGGTCCGGACCAGGCTCGCCGCGGTCGTCAGCCACGCGCCGCCCGCCGGCCAGCCGCCGACGCTGGGCGGCGCGAACGGGACCTGGCCGAGCCCGCGCAGCACTGTGGCCAGGCGCGCCGGCGCGGCGGCACCGCCCGCCCCGGGCGCCGGGACGGTGATCCGCAGCGCGCGGAGCACGCCCACCACGTAGTCGATCGGCGGCGCCACCAGACGCCCGGCGGTGGCTTGGAAGCCGGGCGCGAGGAGCATCGCCCGCAGCGCCGCGCTGGTGTCGAGCCCCGGCCCGTAGGCGGTGAGCAGCGGAGTGAGCGCCTGGTCGGCGGGTGCCACCGGTGCGGCGTACCGGCTCCACAGCCGGGAGCACACCCAGCGCGGCGAGGCCGGGTCGTGGGCGAGCAGGCTGACGACGTCCTCACCGCCGAGATCACCGGTGTGGCCGAGGATCGTCTTGGTGCCCGAGTCGTGCTGCGCCGCGGCGACGGTGAAGCGGCCGGTGCGGCCGGCCCGCCAGCCGGTGAACGCCCGCGCCGTCTCCCGGACGTCGCGCTCCTCGTAGTTGCCGATGCCGAGGGTGAACAGCTCCATCAGCTCGCGGGCGAAGTTCTCGTTCGGGTGCTCCCTGACGTTGCGGCCGGCGTCCAGCCAGATCAGCATCGCCGGGTCGCGTGCGACGGCGAGGGTGAGCGCGTCGAACGGCCCGCGGCCGGACCGCCGGAAGATCTCGTTCTGGGCGAGCATCAGCGCCGGCGAGCGCACCTTCTGGATGGACGTCGCGAAGTGGCCGTGCCAGAAGAGCGTCAGCTTCTCGGTGACCGGGTCGGCGGTCGAGACCATCCGGCCGAGCCACCAGCCGATCAGCGCCTCGGTGCGCTCGCGCAGCCCGCGGGCGTACGCCGCGCGGGCGGTCCGGTCGGACGCGGGCGGTGGCCGGCGGTCGGCCTCGGCGTCCAGGTCGGGCGGGGGTACCGCCCCGGGGTCGGGGCGGTCGTGCGCGTCGAGCAGGCCCCGGGCCGCCGCCTCGTAGCCGGCCCGCTCGGCGGCGTCGAGCTCGTCGGGACGGGCCCCGAAGCCGGCCCGCCGGTACAGGAGCGCGAGCTCGGCCCGCACCCCGGTGGGGCTGTCGGTGGTGACCGCGGCTGCCATGACGACCATGGTGGCGTGCAAAGGTCAGCCGCCGGCGAGCGTCCTGTACGAATCGTGTAAGGATCCGCGCCCGGCCGGCGGACGGTGGCGCCCCGCCGCGGAACTGTGGGAGAAGCGGTTATGGACGGACTACAAGGAAAGATCATTCTGGTGGCGGGCGCGGCCACCGGGCTCGGGGCCGACTCGGCCGGGCGGCTGGCCCGGGAGGGCGCCAAGGTCGTCGTCGGCGACCTGGACCTCGCCGGCGCGGAACGGACGGCGGCGGCCATCCGGGAGGCCGGCGGCGACGCGGTCGCGGCGGGCTTCGACATCTCCGACGACGCCTCCGTCGCGGAGCTGGTCGCCCTCACCGTGCGCACCCACGGCGGCCTGGACGCCGTGCACGTCAACGCCGGTGACATGGGCGCAGTCCAGAAGGACAGCAACGTCGTCGACATCGACCTCGCGATCTGGGACCGCACGGTCGCCGTGAACCTGCGCGGCCACATGCTCGTCAGCCGGCACGCCATCCCGCGGCTGCTGGAGCGGGGCGGCGGCGCGATCGTCTACACGTCGTCCATCGCGTCGTTCACCGGCGAGCCGCAACGGCCCGCCTACGCGGTGACCAAGGCGGGCATCAACGCGCTCGCCCGGCATGTCGCCTCCCGGTGGGGCACCGAGGGGATCCGTGCCAACGCGATCACGCCCGGCCTGATCCTCACCCGCGAGATCCGGGACGGCGCGCCGCCGGACATGCTGTCCGCGATGCTGGCCCGCACCCGCAGCACCCGGCACGGCGAGGCGCGGGACATCTCGAGCATGGTCGCCTACCTGCTCTCGGACGAGGGATCCTGGATCAACGGGCAGGTCGTGAACGTCGACGGCGGTACGGTCCTGCGCTGAACGCGGCAGGAGACGTGGCAGGCAGCGGCGTCAGGTATTCGGGCACCGGCACCGGCACCGGGCTCGTGAAAATTCGAACAGGCCCGCGACCAGAGGCACGGCCGCGTGCCAGTGTGTTAGCGCCACCTAACAGCAGTCCGCATTGACGCAGCGCGACGTAGTCACCACGTTCGCGACGCGCGGCGTCGTCGGAGCCCGCTCGCGGTCCCGTCCCGCACGGAACCGTGCACGTCACGACGTCCCCGCGGCAGGCGACTGCCGTCCCGCCCACCTCGTCCAGTGGAAGGTCAGCCGATGCACTTCGAACTCACTCCGGATCAGGAGCAGCTCAGGGCCGGGGCGCGGGAGCTCGCCCGCAGCTTCGCGGACGACTACTGGGCGGAGAAGGACCAGAAGGGCGAGTTCCCGTGGGACTTCTACAACGCGTTCGCCGAGGGCGGCTGGCTCGGCATCGCCATCCCGACGGAGTTCGGCGGCGGCGGGCTGGGAATCGCCGAGGCGTCGCTGCTGCTCGAGGAGATCGCCGCCTCGGGTGCCGGCATGAACGGGTGCAGCATCATGCACCTGACCATTTTCGGCCTGAACACGATCGTCAAGCACGGTAGCCCGGCCCTGCAGAAGGAGATCCTGCCGTCCGCGGCGGACGGCTCGCTGCACGTGTGCTTCGGCGTGACCGAGCCGAACGCGGGGACGGACACCACCCGGATCACCACCTTCGCCGAGAAGGTGGACGGCGGCTACCGGATCAACGGCCGGAAGGTGTGGATCACCAAGGCCGGCGACTCGCAGAAGATGATCCTCATCGCGCGGACGACGAAGCGCGAGGAGAGCGCCCGGCCCACCGACGGCATGTCGCTGTTCCTCATCGACATCGACCGGAAGCACATCGACCTGCGCGCCATCCCGAAGATGGGGCGCAACGCGGTCTCGTCCTACGAGGTTTTCATCGACAACTACTTCGTGCCCGAGTCCGCGCGCATCGGCGAGGAGGGCAAGGGCTTCAAGTACCTGCTCGACGGCCTGAACCCCGAGCGCATCCTGCTCGCCCACGAGGCGCTGGGCATCGGGCGCGCCTCGCTGGAGAAGGCCACCCGCTACGCCAAGGAGCGGATCGTCTTCGACCGGCCGATCGGCCAGAACCAGGGCATCGCCTTCCCGCTGGCGGAGGCCCAGATCCGGCTGGACGCCGCCGAGCTGATGGCACGCAAGGCCGCCTGGCGCTACGACCAGGGGCTGCCCTGCGGGCCCGAGGCGAACATGGCGAAGTGGCTGTGCGCGGACGCCGGATTCAAGGCCGCCGACCAGGCCATCCAGACCCACGGTGGCATGGGCTACGCCCGCGAGTACCACGTCGAGCGTTACTTCCGCGAGTCGCGGATCATGCGCCTGGCGCCGGTCAGCCAGGAGATGGTCCTCAACTACGTCTCCCAGCACGTGCTCGGCCTGCCGAAGTCGTACTGAGACGACGGGCGCGGATCGACGACGGCGACGACGACGGATGACCGACCCCGGCGGGAGCCTGGACGGGCTCCGTGTCCTCGACCTCTCCCGGGTTCTCGCCGGGCCGCTGTGCGCCCAGCTCCTCGCCGACCACGGCGCCGAGGTGATCAAGGTGGAGCCCCCGGCCGGGGACGACACCCGGGCCTGGGGCCCGCCCTTCGTCGCCGACGGCACCAGCGCCTACTTCACCGGGATCAACCGCAACAAGACGAACATCTGCCTCGACCTGAGCACTCCGACCGGGCACGACGTGCTCGGTCGGCTGCTTGGGGAAGCCGACGTCCTGGTGGAGAACTTCAAGGTCGGGACACTGGCGCGCTGGGGTTTCGACGACCCGACGCTGCGGGCGCGCCATCCCCGGCTCGTCCGGTGCCGGATCACCGGTTTCGGCCCCGACGGGCCGATGGGCGCCATGCCCGGATACGACGCCGTGGCCCAGGCGTACAGCGGTCTGATGAGCATCAACGGCGAGGCGGACCGGCCGCCGCTGCGGGTCGGCGTGCCGATCGTCGACATGGTCACCGGCATCTACGCGTTCGCCGGGATCCTGCTCGCACTGCACGCCCGCGCCCGCACCGGCGTGGGCCAGCTCGTGGACTGCACGCTCGTCGACACGGCCGCCTCCCTGCTGCATCCCCACTCGGCGGCGCACCTGGCGGACGGACAGGTGCCGATCCGGACCGGCTCGGCCCACTCCGCGATCGCTCCGTACGACACCTTCGACGCCGCGGACGGCCCGATCTTCATCGGCGCCGGCAACGACCGGCAGTTCGCCGCGCTCGCCACCGCGCTGGGCCGGGACGAGCTGTCCGGGGACCCGCGCTTCTCCTCGAACGCCGCCCGGGTCGCGAACGTGGCTGCGCTGCGCGCGATCCTGCGTGAGGCGATCGCGCCCCGCGCACGCCACGGCCTGGCCCGGGAGCTGCTGGCCCGCGGGGTACCCGCGACGGCGGTGCACGACGTCGCGCAGGCACTGGCCGACCCGCACCTGCGGCACCGGAACATGGTCGTGGAGCTCGACGGCTATCGCGGGATCGGCATCCCGATCAAACTGTCCGCCACGCCCGGCTCGGTGCGCCGTCCCCCACGGGCGCAGGGAGCCGACACCCGGCGCATCCTGAGGAACCTGGGCTACACGGACGCGGAGGTGGACGCTCTGATCGCCGCCGACGTCGCCCGCGCCCACGACGAGCCGCCACCCACCGGAGTGTGATCGCCACCGGGCGACAGTCGGGCGGCAGCGGGCCCGCGGACGAGACCCGCTGCCGCGGGGGCCTCAGCCAGCTGCTGTCCTGGACGGGCGCTGGCCGGCATGCTCGACGGCCCACTGCAGCGCGTGGTCGGCGACGGCCTCCCAGCCGGGCTCGGCGCAGGTCCAGTGCGACCGGCCCTCGAACTCGAAGTACTCGGTCAGCGCGGCGGAGTTGTGGTACTTCTTCGCGTTCGCCTTGTTCACCGACGCCGGCATGATGTGGTCCGATCCGCCGCCGATGAACAACAGCGGCGCCCGGTCGTCGCGGTCGTAGTCGACCCAGGTCTCCTGGTGTCCCGGCTTGAAGTTGGCGATAAGGCCGTAGACCCACACCCAGTTTCCCGGGGCCGGGATGTGGTAGCGCTCGTGGACCTTGTCGGACTCTTCCCGGCTGAGGGTGTTCGCGAAGGCGTAGTGGAACTCCTCCGGGGTGAACCCGACCGCCTTGTGGAAGTTCCCGGGATGCTTCAGGATCGGGAAGAGCGACTTCACCTGGGACAGCGGGGTGACGTGCACCCCCTCGGTCGGCGCCGAGTCGACGACGACCCCCGCGGCGCCGAGGCCACGGGCGAGCAGCAGCTGGGTGAGGGTGCCCCCGAACGAGTGCCCCATGATGATCGGCGGGGCGTCGAGGCCCTCGATCACCGCGGCCAGATGGTCGACGGTGGCCGGGACGGTGAGGTCGGCGATGACCTGCGGGTCCGCCCGCAGCGCCTCGACCTCCACCTCGAAGCCGGGGTAGGCGGGCGCGATGACCCGGTACCCCTTCTCCTCGAACCGGGTGATCCAGCCCTCCCAGCTGCGCGGGGTCATCCACAGGCCGTGCACCAGGACGATCGTGTCGGGTTTGCCGGAGCCGGCCGGGCCGGCCGCGCTGTCGATGCTCATCGTGTCTCCTTGTTGGTCAGGCGGAGGCGGGGGCGGAGGTGGGGTGAGTGGCGAGAAAAGCCAGCAGGTCGGCGTTCAGCCGGTCCTTGTGCGTCTCGGTGATGCCGTGCGGAGCACCTTCGTACACCGTCAGCTCGGCGCCCTTGACCAATTCCGCCGAACGCCTGCCGCCGACCTCGATCGGGACCACCTGGTCGTCGTCCCCGTGGATGACGAGCGTCGGCACGTCGAACGCGGCGAGATCAGGCCGGAAGTCGGTGGCCGAGAACGCGGCGATGCACTCGAACGCGTTGCGCGCTCCGGTCTGCATTCCCTGCAGCCAGAACGAGTCGCGGATGCCCTGGGAGCGTTCCTGCCCGGGACGGTTCGCGCCGAAGAACGGGCCGTCAGCGAGATCCCGGTAGGCCTGTGAACGGTCGGCGAGCGAGGCGGCACGGAGGCCGTCGAAAACCTCGGCCGGAACGCCGCCAGGGTTGTCGTCGGTCTTCAGCATGAACGGYGGCACGGAGGAGACCAGCACGATCTGCGCGACACGGTCCGTGCCGTGCCGACCGACGTACCGGGCCACCTCGCCGCCGCCCGTCGAGAACCCGACCAGCGTGACCTCACGCAGGTCCAGATGACTGATCAGCGCGGCGAGATCGTCGGCGTAGGTGTTCATGTCGTTGCCGTTCCACGGCTGGGACGACCGCCCGTGGCCGCGGCGGTCATGCGCGACGACGCGGTAGCCGTTCGAGGCCAGGAAGAGCATCTGGGCCTCCCAGCTGTCCGCCTGCAGCGGCCAGCCGTGGCTGAGAACCACGGGCCGGCCCTCGCCCCAGTCCTTGTAGTAGATCTCGGTGCCGTCCAGCGTCGTCACGGTCGCCACGATGTCTCCTCTCGGCGGCCCCGGGGGCGTAGGAACATCCCTGGCGCCGGCCGTCAGCAGGCGTCCCCTCACGTCCACGCTAGGCGGATCGGGTCGGCCGTGCTGGTCTCTGCGCGCACGGTTCTGGACTCTCCGTGCCACATCCGCGACCCTTGGGACGATTGGTCGGGCCGCCCTCGGACGAGCAGGCGACGAGCAGGCGACGGACGATCAGACCACCCGGCGGGGCTTGGGACGGCCCGCGTCCGCCGCGCCGGCCGGACGGGAGGAACACCGGTGGCGACGGTTCTTGATCTCGACCACCTGCCGGCGCACCGGCGCGCCGAGGTCGCCCGGGACGCCATCGTCGCGCTCACCGTCACCAGCCGGTTCAGCGTGCACGCCCAGCACGACATCCGGGGCCGGATCGAGTCGTGGAGCTTCGGCGAGGTCGGCCTGATCCGCACGACCGTCAACGCCGGCCAGCACATGATCCGCACCGCCCGGCACGTGCGCCAGGACAGCGCTCCCCCGGTGCTGTCCTTCGCGCAGCGCCGGCACGGGCGCGCCGTCCAGGAGCAGTTCGGGGTCCGCCGCGAGCTGGCCGCCGGCGAGCTGTACTGCACCGACCTGAGCTCCGCGTTCGAGTACGCCAACGCCGAGGGCGGATGCGGCCAGGGCCTGCAGGTACCGCTGGCCTCGCTCGGCCTGCCCGGCGAGGTCGTCCGGCGCGGCGCCCCGAACCTCGCCCGCAGCCCGCTCTACCCGCTGGTCACCGACCATCTCACCGCGCTGGCCCGCGACGCCGCGGCCCTCGAGCGGGACGAGTCCGCCGCGGGCGTCGGCACCGCGACCGTCGAGCTCGTCCGGGCGTTACTGGTGAGCGCGGCCCGCGGCCCCGACGAGCCCCCGGGAACACCGGCGGAGATCATGCTGGCCCGCGTGCGGCACCACGTGCTGGCCCACCTGGCCGATTCCGATCTGAACGCGGACGGCATCGCGGCCGCGGTCGGGGTGTCCGTGCGTCACCTCTACCGGCTGTGYCGGGAGGCGGAGTTCAGCCTGGAACAGTGGATCGTGCGCAACCGGCTGGAACGGGCCCGCGGCGCGCTCGCGGCCCGGGACGCGCGCGGCCGCAGCATCGCCGCCATCGCGCGCGCCAACGRCTTCGCCGACCCCTCCCACTTCAGCCGCCGCTTCCGGGCCGCCTACGGCACCACCCCCCAGGAATGGCGCCGCCACCACACCCCCCACCACACCTCCCGACCCTGCTGGCTAATTCGGCCTTATGCGGCGTGGGTGAGTTCGAGGCGTGCGAGGTGGCTGGTGCGGGTGCGGTCGAGGGGGTGGCCGTTCC
>NZ_MAXA01000046.1 GCF_001854695.1 Parafrankia soli | reverse complement strand
CTCCTCCAGCCCGTGCTCCACCAGCCGAGCCCGGAACTCGGCCAGCACCGACGGGTCGAACCCCTCGTCATCGAGCCCCAAGCCCAGCGCGTACTTCCAGTCGATCCGCAGCCGGACCGCGTCCACCGCCGCCCGATCAGTCAGGTTCTCCGCCATCTGCAGCACCGTGATCAGCGCCAGCCGGCCCGGCGACCAGCCCGAACGGCCCCGCACCCCGAACGCCTCGACGAACTGCTCATCCGCGAACAGCTCACCCAACTGGTCGCGCGCCGCTACCGCCAGTGGTGCCTTCCGRCGGGCATACATCACCCGGACCGCGTTCACGATCTCCGCCGCCGGCTCCGGCCACGACCGAGGATGCACCGACACCACACACCCCATCCCGCAGCCGGACGAAAAGAGGAGGAAGACGGCCRCACACGGCATGATCCAGCCGCGACACGCTCCCGACGACGACCCCACCCGGCGTGTCGGCTCAATTAACCAGCAGGGTCTGCGGGCTCTGGTGGCGCCGGGTGACGTTTCTGCATGATCGTGTCATCGCAACACCGTACTGCGCGCCGACGATCAATGGTGGGCTGATATTTGTGAAGGTAAGGTAGTTGAGGGTATCGCCGTAGCTACGGGCGTTTTTCATAGCTGCGGCCAGCTGGCTTCTGTTCATCCACAATCTGTGTCGGCGGGGTTCCTGGCGACGGTTAATGGCATCGCCAATCTGGCGTGCGAGGTCGTTAGGAGCAGGAGTGGTCTCGCGGCTGGATGGAATCTATGCGCGGCGGCGCGGGGAACGGTGCGGTTGGACTCTACGACGGGCCCGGTCGAGGTTCGCACGGAAGATCGTCAGTAAAGGATGGGCCCCCGCATCCAGGACTGGCAGCGGGGTCAGGCCGGCGCCGTGGCGGGCGCGACGGTGGTGAGGATGGTGGTCAGGGCAGCGGCGGTGGCCGTGTCGGCGGGCAGGTAGGCGACGAGGCGGTGGTCGTCGGTGCCGGGCAGGAGCAGGGTCTCGAAGGCCAGCCGAAGGTCGCCGGCGGTCGGGTGGGTCCACCGTTCGACGCCGGTCCAGGCCGGCAGGACGGCGGCGGTCGCGAAGCGGTGGCCGAACTCGCCGCCCGCGGTGATGCACAGCTCGTCGGCGAGCGCCGCCGCCGCACCGTCGCCGAGGTCGGCCGCCGCCCGCAGCGCCGCGGCACGCTCGTCCGCCACCCGCGCCCAGTCCGGGAAGGTCGCCCGCGCCCGCGCGTCGGTGAACACGTAGCGCGCGAGGTTGGCGGGGACGTCGCCGACGAGGCCGACCGGAGCGGCGAGGCGGGTGAACCCGGTGGTGTGGGCGAGCACGTCGCCGTGCGCGGTGACGACCAGTGCGGGGGCGGGCTCGAGCCGGTCGAGCAGTGCCCGCAGGGTTGGGCGCAGGGGCGGCCGGGCCGGGGCGGCGGACATCGCGCAGACCTCGCCGCCGACCACCTTCACCAGGCGGTAGAGGTGCACGCGTTCGTCCGGGGACAGCCGGAGCGCGTCGGCGAGCGCGCCGAGTACCTGGCCGGACGGATGGCGGTCGCGGCCCCGTTCCAGCCGCGTCAGGTACTCGACGCTGACGCCCGCGAGGATGGCCAGCTCGGCCCGGCGCAGGCCGGGGGTGCGACGGCGCGCGCCGGCCGGCAGCCCGACATCGGTGGGCGAGATCGACTCCCGTCGGGCCCGGAGGAACCCGCCCAACACGTTGTCGACCATGCCCCGAGCCTAGGCAGCCCAGAGGGGCCCTGCCACGGTCTCCCTACGTCGGGCGTACCGCTGCAGGCTGAGGCACATGGGCAGCACCTTCCGCACACCGACAAACGGTCTGACGATGCGGTACCGGCTCTTCGGCCAGACCGGCCTGCGGGTGTCAGAGCTCTTCCTGGGCACGATGACCGTGCCCGACGCGACCGAGTGCCGTCGCATCGTCGAGGCCTACGCCGACGCGGGCGGCAACGTCCTCGACACCGCCTCGGCGTACGGCGAGAGCGAGAGCATGCTCGGCTCGGTCATCGACCGGCGTGACCGCTTCCTCATCGCCACGAAATACACGCTGTCGCGGGACGCGGGCGACCCCAACGCCTCGGGCAACCACCGCAAGAACCTGGTGCTCTCGCTGGAACAGAGCCTGCGCCGGCTGCGCACCGACTACATCGACATCTACTGGGTGCACATCTGGGACCGGCACACCCCGATCGAGGAGACCATGCGCGCGCTGGACGACGTCGTCCGCGCGGGGAAGGTCCTCTACGTCGGCATCTCCGACGCTCCGGCCTGGATCATCGCCCGGGCGAACACCCTGGCGCAGTGGCGCGACTGGTCACCGTTCGCAGGTGTGCAGGTGCCCTACAACCTGCTGACCCGCGACATCGAGCGTGAGCTGCTGCCCATGGCGGAGTCGCTCGGGCTGACCGTGGCCGCTTGGTCGCCGCTCGCCGCCGGCGTGCTCTCCGGTGTCGTCGACGCACCCGACGGCCCGCGGGGCTCGGAGCGGGTCAACCTGCGGGCGCTCACCGCGCGCGACCGGGCCGCGGCTGCGGCCGTCCGCGCGGTCGCCGAGGAACTGGGCGCCACCCCCGCCCAGGTGGCGCTCGCCTGGACGCGCAGCAGGTCCGCGGCGGTGCACCCGATCATGGGCATCAACAACACCGCGCAGCTCGCCGAGAACTTGGGCGCGCTCGACCTCACCCTGCCGGCGGACGAGATCCGGCGGCTGGAGTCCGCGGTCGAGTTCCAGCTCGGCTTCCCCTGCGACTTCATCGCGGAGTGCGAGCCCAGCTCGTTCGTCTTTGGCGACACCGCGACGAAGGTGGACGGGCGGTAGCCACCGGCGCCGGGGCCGGGCGGCGGCGAAACGCCTCGGTCAGATCCTGCGTGCGACCGCGCCGTAGACGAATCCCAGGGTGCCTGCGGGGGTCTTCGCGGCGGGGTGGAGCGGGAGAGTTATCAGGTGTCTGAGCCCTGTGCTCGGACTGTCCGGCCGGTTCGGCGCTGATGGTGCAGGTCACGTGGCATGCGGGTGCCCGGTGGAGCGTGGGCGTGCGACCTGGTGCTCATTAAGCGCCAGAGCGGGTTTCGGGCCCGCACTGGCCGATCTTGCTTGGCATCGTCGCAGGTCAGGGGGCCGATTTGTGCACCCAACCAGCACTAATGCGAACCTGAACCTGCAGGTCAGCGGCCCGACCGTGTCCGTCGAACCCATCCACGCGAAGATCCGCCGGGCCGGCTACGCCGGCAACACGAACGCCAGGAAAACTGGCTGGCGGCAGGCTACGGGAGCAGAGTGAAAGCGGGGACGTGGCTTGGACGGACCACGCTGAAGTGCCGGCGGTCCAACGTGGCGATATGCACCGCCTGGAACTTCTCGGCGACCGCGACGACGAAGGCGTCGGCGGTGCCCAGCGGAAGATTTGCATACCGCTCGACCAGAACAGCGGCCCGATGGGCCTCGACAGGCGTGACGGGCGCCAGCTCGTAGACACCGTCCGCCACGTCGCGCAGAAAATCGGCCTCGGCCTTCGCTCCGGCCCGGCTGAAGAGCATGTAGCCGATCTCCGAGAGGAGCGGGGCTGGGAGCAGAAGTGGCCCGGGAAAGTTCTGGAGCAGGTCGACGCACTGCCGGTGGTGATCGTCCTTGCGGTTGGCGACGGCCACCACGGGGCCGGTGTCGACGACGATCACGCGCTGCGGCGGTCCCCATCACCCCAAGCCTCGCGCACGACCTCCTTGGCGCGCTCGCCCAGATCCGGCTCACCGTCGAAGACGGCGGTCGTACGGAACTGACGGCGGGGGCGCTCGCCACGCTCCACTTCCGCCCACTGCCGCAGCAGCTCCACGGCGTCGGATAGCCGGTCCTCCGGCAGCGCGTCAAGCAGCCGGTGTGCTTCGTCGCGCACGCTCATGCTGCCAGTGTAGGAGTCCTGCCCGCCTCCGGCCTGGCTACTGGCGTGGTCTTCATCCCGGGAAGCCCGCGTCTCCTCGCGGCCCCCGGCGGTCACAGGCACCCACAGACCCCGTCGGCGCCCAACCGTCACCGACGCTCCGACCAGTAGATATTGGTCGCCTCCGATGACCCTCTGTGATCAGGATAGGCCCGGTAGGCCGCCTTCGTCACTGTCCATACCTGGCAGGTCGGGGAGCCGGGTGGAGTCAGGTTGTCGGGCCGGAGCGGGTCGGCGGAGCTTTGGGCAGGGCAATGCGGACCTTCTTGTTCAGGTGCTCCTCGAGGAGTCCCTTGAGCTCGCCTCCTTCGATGAGCCGGATTCGCCCGGCGCGTTTCGCGACGAACTCCCTGCTCGCGGGACCGAACCAGGAGGATGTGACCAGGATTCCCTTGGTGGCGTTCTGGTCGTCCATTGTTCCCCAGAGTGCCCGTACCGCCTCGGCTGGAACGACCCGCTTATAGAGTTTGGCCTGGATGACACAGACGCCGCCCGTGATCGGGTTCGCGTCTGTGACGACGACGTCGACACCGTTGTCACGTGATCCTTGTGTCGTCTTGGCCCAGCCAGTCATCCCGATTTTCTCGAAGAGCTGGCGAATGAGGTGCTCAAACGCGAACGGGTCCATGGCAAGCAGGTCGGGCCGGCTGTCGAGCTCGGCGGCGGCGTCGAAGTCGTCGATGAACTTGTAGCGAGAAAGATCGAAGTCAACGATCGGCGTCACGGCCTCGACGTCGTACGGGTGCGGCGACACGATCGCCTTCAGGTGCTTCAGGCATTCCACGGGCCGGAGGTGGTCGAAGTCCAAGCCTTCGTAGATCTCTCGCGTCACGCTGAGGGTGATCAGGCAGGGGTGGGCAGGCTGGCCGGTACCGGGGTCGCGGGTGCGTACGTGTCCGTTGAGGGCGACCGAGTCGACCAGGCTCCGTGGGGTGGTCTCGAAGATCTCCCGCAGGTGACGCAGTGCGGTCTGTGCCACGACGGCGGCATAGAGAGCCTTACGGTCCCGGTCTGCCCGGGGCAGGGTGTCGATCTCCTTGCGCGTCTTGACATAGCGGAAGCCGCGCTCGGCCGGGACGATCTCGTTGGTGGGTAGATCGAACTCGATCCAGATCTCACGCRGCTCGGGCCGGTAGGCAAGCCTCCGGTTCTTCGGGAACCCGGCCGGGTAGCTCGACCGCTCCAGGATCTGCGTGACGAAGTCCTCGACCGCGTCGGTGTCGCCCGCACGATAGGCAGCCTCGAAGAGTTCCACCTGCTGGTTGTGCCGGGCAACCTCGGCGCGGACTCTGTCTGCGCGCCGCTGGTGGTCGCTGCGGGCTTGGCGGATCCGTTCCTGCCTGCTGGCCTCCGCGCGCTGCGCGGTGTCGACGGCCTCCTGGTAGCGCCCCTGCGCCTCTTCCAGCTCCTGCTCGTAGCGGGCGCGACCGCCAAGCATCGCGGCCAGTCCGCGCGGAGGGCCGGGCGGGGCGAATTCATCCCAGTCCGGTATGGGTGTCGGCGACCCGAACCGAGGCAGGTCAAAGGTGGGGATCCGTGCCTCGCGCCGCAGGCCGCCGAACGAGAACGGGGCCAGGTTCGCCCCGGTCAGCAGCGCGTTCAGCGTCTGAACCTGGGCGTCGACCTCAGCGGACAGCTTTTCGGCCTCTGCCGCCATCAGAACGTGGTTCAGCTGCTCGCGTTGTCGGGTGTCGGTCCGGGCCTGGCGTTCGGCCTTCTGTCGCGCCCGTTCCATCGCCTTCTGGACCCGGTTCGCCGCCGCGTCGATCTGGCGCTTCTCACGATCGAGGCGAGCGCGCTGTTGTTCTTGGGCGCGGTGGAACTCCGACCAGCCCGAACGTTTGGCAGCCACCTACATACAGCACCAGACACAGCACTCTCAGGCAAGAAGTGCTGACCGGTGAGATCTCGATCCGTGACGCAACGTGGGACGGTCTCCGGTGACCAGCGCATTAGCCCTGGTAGAAGGGTGGTCTGCTGATCGGGAGCGATGGTTGAGATCTGCGGATCGGCTGGGAGAGCGTACACAAGCTGATCGCGTCCGTCCGCGCGGTCTGCGAACACGCCTTCGCCCACCTGAAGAACTGGAGGATCCTCACCAAGCTCCGCCTRCACGTCCGTCACGCCATCACGCTCCTGCGGGCCCTGCTCGTCCTGACGAACCTCGAAGTCACCCGGTGTGCCCTTGGACAGCGAAGTTAGCCGAGAGCGGTTCTGTGACCTGCGGCGACTAACTTCATTGTCCAAGCGGAGGGCTTGATGGCTGGCGATGCCGCTGATTTGGGTGCGGTTCCTCGCTTCGGGTGGCGCGACACGCTCCCACGGGCACCTACTGTCAGACGGGTGGCCAGTTCCGCAGCGCCGCGTCGGCCACCTGCTGGAGTTCGGAGTGGGTGGCGCCGCCGACAGCCTGGACGGCGATGCCGTTCGCCACGGTCATGACGTATCGGGCGAGCAGTTCCGGGTCCGCGCCGGGGGGCAGATCACCCTCGTCGACGGCCTGCTGGAACCGGTGGCGGAGGCGAGCACGGCCGTCGTCGCGCCAGGCGATCAGGGCATCCTGGGCCGCCCGTCCCGAGTCGCCGGCGGCCAGCGAGCCCTGCACGCCCAGGCACCCGGCGGGGCAGCCGGGGCGGGTGGTCGTGCTGACCGAGCCGGCGAGGAACGCCGTGGCCACCTCCCGGGCGCTCGGCTTCTCCAGTGCGCGGGCCGCATAGGCGGCGGGACCTTCGGTGTAGCGCTCCAGGGCCTTGCGGAACAGCTCCTCCTTGTTGCCGAAAGCCGCGTACATGCTCTTGCGGGTGATGCCCATGGCGCGGGTCAGGTCGGTCAGGCTGGCGCCTTCGTAGCCCTGCTCCCAGAAGACCATCATCGCCCGCTCCAGGGCCTCGTCGGCGTCGAAGCCTCTCGGCCGGCCGATCGGCGCTTTCCGGGTGATCTCCACGGCCCCATCCTACGGCCTTGATACCGATCGGTGCAGAAGTGCTACGATTTCATTCTGCACCGATCGGTATCTAAGTTTCGGGAGTTCAAGCAATGGGACAGCTGGAAGGCAAGACCGCCGTCGTCACCGGCGGGAGCACAGGAATCGGCCTGGCCACCGCCGCGCGGCTGGCGTCCGAGGGCGCCCATGTGTTCATCACCGGCCGGCGCAAGGATGCGCTCGACAGGGCAGTTGAGTCGATCGGTTCCGCGGTCACCGCGGTGCCGGGCGACATATCGGAGCCGACCGACCTGGACCGGCTGTACGACGCGATCCGTGACCGCGGCCGGGGCCTGGACGTGCTCTTCGCCAACGCGGGCATGGCCACGCTCGCACCGTTGGCGCAGGCCACCGGGGAACAGTTCGACCAGATCTTCGGCGTCAACGTCCGGGGCACACTGCTCACCGTGCAGAAGGCGCTGCCGCTGCTCAACGACGGCGCCTCGGTGATCTTTAACGACTCCATTCGCGCCGACGACGGCCGGGAGGCCTTCGGCCTGTACGCGGCGTCGAAGGCCGCGATCCGGTCCCTCGCGCGGACCTGGGCCAACGAGCTGAAGGGCAGGGACATCCGGGTCAACACGGTCGCGCCGGGCGCGATCGACACCCCCGGAGTCGACATCGCCATCGGCGAGGAGAACGCGGCCGCCGTCAAGGCGGAACTCGCGGCGGGAGTGCCGATCGGCCGCAGGGGGCGCCCGGAGGAGGTCGCCGCCGCGGTGGCCTTCCTCGCCTCCGCGGACAGCAGCTTCGTGCTCGGCACCACCCTGCACGTCAACGGCGGCGAGAACCAGTTCTGACCCCGCCACGCGGAGTCCCGAACTGTCGCGGGCGAGTCGTCGCCCGCGACATTCCGCCTGGCCAACACGAGCATCCGCGCAGCACGCCCAGACTGGACACGGAGCGCAAGATCACTCCGACCGATAGGGCCGCCCAGCACCCCCAGCGTCACCTCGTACGACTAGTGCGGCGTAAACAAATGCCCGTTCCAGTGCCACTGTTAGGCTGGAAAAAGTGTGGGTAAATTGGACACATGATCCTAACTGATAATCAACGCGATATTCTCGAGTCCTTGGCTGGAGGCGGTGGGTACGACAGGTCTGCGGCTGCCCGCGCCCGTATGGTGCTATGGCGGGACGAAGGATCCTCAGTGCAGGAAATAGCCGAGAAGGCGGGCGCGTCGAAGCCTACCGTGCGGCTGTGGCTGTCGCGCTATGACGAGGAGGGGCCGGACGGCTTGGTGAGCCGGGTGTCCCCGGGGCGGCCACGGGAGGTCCCGGGGCGGGTACGGGCGCGGATCCTGGCGTTGACCAGGGCCACCCCTCCGCCGGAGACCGGACTGAGCCACTGGACAAGCACCGAGATGGCGCGGTACCTGAAGCGCCGCGAAGGAGT
>NZ_MAXA01000045.1 GCF_001854695.1 Parafrankia soli | reverse complement strand
GGAGAAGACCGCCGCGTTCCGTGGTGGGTCCAGGTACAGGCCCACCACGTCCCGGACCTTCTCGATCAGAAACGGGTCGGTGGACACCTTGAAGTCCTCGACCAGCCAGGGCTTGAGGCCAAAGGCCCGCCAGACGCGGTGCACGCTGGTCGGAGAGATCCCCACCCGCTTCGCGAGCTCGCGCTTGGACCAGTGGGTGGCCCCTTCGGGCACCTCTTCCAGAGTGCGGACCACGACCTCCTCGACCTGGGCATCGCTGATCGTGCGCGGCGCGCCCGGCCTCGGCTCGTCGCTGAGCCCGGCGCACCGGTGCCGGACGAACCGGTTCCGCCACCTGCCCACCGTGTCCCRGCTGATTCCCAGTTCGGCGGCCACGGACTTGTTGGTCCTGTCATCCGCGCACATCAACACGATGCGCGCCCGCTGGGCCAGGCCCTGCGCAGTCCTGCGCCGGCTGGCCCACCCCTGAAGGGTCCGCCGCTCGGCCCCGGTGAGCACGAGCGGCAGACTCGGCTTACCTGCCATACCTCCATGACACCGCAGGTCCCATGAGATCGCAGATCTCCGGACCGGGACACTAGGAGCTGCACCTCTCCTGAACTTCCGGAACCCCGCGACCGCGCGGAGGGTCTGGGGGTCAGTCAGTGGCACCGGCGGGTGTTGAGTCGGGCGGCCTGGCGGGTCAGGTGGTCGCGTTCGGCGAGATTGGGTGCCTTCTGGGCCGCTTCGGCGTACAGCCGTGCCGCGGTCGCCAGGTTGCCGTCGCGTTCGTGGAGGTAGGCCGCCACCGCCGCGTGGCGGGGTAGTGAGTCGTCCAGCGCCGCGAGCGCTGCCAGGCCGGCGCGTGGTCCGTCGGCCTGGCCGACGGCCACCGCGCGGTTGAGTCGGACGACCGGGCTGTCAATCAGGCGCGTGAGCTCGTCGTACCACTCGACGATCTGCACCCAGTCCGTCTCCTCGGCGGTGGGTGCGTCGGCGTGGAGTGCCGCGATGGCGGCCTGGGCCTGGAACTCGCCCAGCTGGTCGCGGGCGAGGGCCGCCTGCAGGATCGCGACGCCCTCGGCGATCGACGTGGTGTCCCACCGGCGGCGGTCCTGCTCGGCGAGGGGGATGAGGCTGCCGTCGGGCGCGGTCCGGGCGGCGCGCCGGGCGTGGTGGAGCAGCATGAGGGCGAGCAGCCCCGCCACCTCGGGGTGGTCGATCGCGGCCGCGAGCTGCCGGGTGAGCCGGATGGCCTCGGCGGCGAGGTCGACGTCGCCGGAGTAGCCCTCGTTGAAGACCAGGTAGAGGACGCGCAGCACGGTGGCGACGTCGCCGGGCTGGTCGAACCGCACGCCGGAGACGGTGCGCTTGGCCCGGCTGATGCGCTGCGCCATGGTCGCCTCGGGCACCAGGTATGCCTGGGCGATCTGGCGGGTGGTCAGCCCGCCGACGGCGCGCAGCGTGAGCGCGACCGCGGACGACGGCGTCAGCGACGGGTGGGCGCACAGGAAGTAGAGCTGGAGTGTGTCGTCCACCGCGGGCACGGGCCCGGGCGCCGGCTCCTCGTCGACGAGGTCCTCACGCCGGCGGCGGGCGGTGTCCGCCCGGGCCGCGTCGAGGAACCGGCGCCAGGCCACGGTGACCAGCCAGCCCTTCGGGTCCCGCGGCGGGTCGGCCGGCCAGACGCGGACCGCCTCGACCAGCGCGTCCTGCACGGCGTCCTCGGCCGCCGCGAAGTCGGCTCCGCGGCGGACGAGGATCCCGAGCACGCTCGGTGTGAGGCTCCGGAGCAGGAGCTCGTCCACCCCGGAGGTCACTCCGTGATGGTGGGCGGCGCGGTCAGGAACGGGCGCACCTCGAGCCACTCGTGGATCGGCTTCCCGCCCGCCCCGGGCGCGGCCGACAGCTCCCCGGCCAGCTCGACGGCCCGCTCCTGGCTGTCGACGTCGATCACCATCCAGCCGGCGATGAGGTCCTTGGTCTCGGCGAACGGGCCGTCGGTGACCGGCGGGCGGCCCTCGCCGTCGTACCGGACCCACATCCCCTCGGGGGCGAGCGCCTGACCGTCGACGAACTCGCCGGTCCCCTCGAGCCGGGCCGCGAAGTCGTTCATGTACTGGATGTGGGCCGAGATCTCCTCCGGCGTCCACTGGTCCATGGGTACGTCGTTGACCGCGGCCGGGGCGCCGCGGTAGTGCTTGAGCAGCAGGTACTTGGCCATCGTGCTTCTCCTCGGTGCTGGTGCGACCCATCCTCGTCGCGTTCGCCGCGGGGACGGAGCCAGCCACGGGTTCTCGACATCGCCGCCCGATTTTTTTCGGGTCCCGTAGATGTACCCGAGCGAGCCGCCTCGCGGTGTCCGGGGCCACGGCGTGGCGCAAGGGCGAGACGGGATCCCGACGTCGGCGGCGGCCAGCCACGCCAGGGGGGAACGCGCGAGCCCGGCGCGGTGGCGCTGCCATCCTGACCGGGGCCGGGATGGCGGTGGGTCCGGGTCCCACTGAACGTAGCCGCGTGGCTACGTCCAGTGGGCCACCGCCGGCCAACACGGTCGCCATGTCGCCGACGTCGCGACGACGACGTCCGCATGACCGGGCAGGCCGTCGGTCTGTCTACCGGCGCGTCATACGACGGCGCGGACCGCTCGGTGGGCGGATCATCTGACCTCGCCGACTCTTTCCGGGCGTCCGCTATTCAGCGAAAGACAATCGTGTTGTTGTCATTTCGGATCACACGATCCTCGCTGTGCCACTGTACTGCGCGGGATAGAACAGCCCTTTCCACGTCGRCCCCATGGCGCTGGAGATCGGCAATGGTATCGGCATGCGTCACCCGAACAACGTCCTGCTCGATGATCGGGCCCTCGTCTAGATCGGCGGTCACGTAGTGGGCCGTCGCGCCGATAAGTTTCACCCCACGCTCCTTTGCCTTGATGTATGGCCCGGCTCCGACGAAGGCCGGCAGGAAAGAATGGTGAATGTTGATAATCGGCACGGCAACCTCTGTGATGAAGTCTGCCGACAGAATCTGCATATATCGTGCGAGGACGATGAAATCCACGTTACCTCGGAGCAAACGCAGATGCACGGCTTCCGTGGCGGATTTTTCTGGGCCTGCGGAAGGCACATGAAAGAACGGAATCCCGAAACTGCGAACCTCGCTGGCCGAGTCCGGATGGTTCGAAATCACCATTGAGACAACGATCGGGAGTTGGCCTCGCCGCTGGCGCCACAGAAGGTCAAGTAGACAGTGGTCGGGCTTCGAGGCGAAGATTGCAACACGCTTCGGCACGGACATGTCACGGACCGAGAACTCCAGCCCGAGTTCCTTGGCCAGCTTCGTCGCAAGGTGTTTCTCAATGTCAGGCAGCACCGCATTTAGATTGTCGAGACTGAAGACCGTCCGCTGGAAAAATGCGCCACCCTGCGGATTGTCGGAGTACTGGTCAAGCGAAACGATGTTCGCGCCGTGGGCACTCAGCACCGATCCGACTGCCGCGACGATACCGGTTCGGTCCTTTCCGTGAATGATAAGCGAGGCGTGATCCCGAGTAAGTGGAAGCGAAGTTCTCCCCGGCGCCGCCACCGGAATCGGCGTCATATCGGTCCTTCCTGAAAAATTCCGCAATCTACTAGACGTAGCTCTGGGCCCGCCAAACAAGCAAAAGTAGAAGTTCGCGCCCGTCGTGGCGCCGTGCGTCGTGGCCACGCGCCGGCGCACGGATAGCTGATCAGGCCCCACTGTGCCCTGATCTTTCAGGGAAGCCCGCATTTCCAGCAATTCCCCGCGCCCGCGTCGACACCGAAGCGCGCAGCGTAACCCAGAGACCTCATGATACCGGCGGGTTCAGCCACTCCGATCTGGATCGGCAGATCGACACCCCGATCCCGTGCTGCTTCACCCGAGGTCAGGGAGCATGCCGGTTCGCGTCGGAATCCTGTTTTGATGAGGTGGATTCAAGTGGTCAAAGCGACGCATGCTTTGCCAGCAGCTCATCGAGCCTTGTCCGGTGACGTTTCGTCACGTTGCGTGCAACGGTGCCGTGATGGTGTGTTGGGTGTCAGACGGTCCTGTGGTACTCGGTATGGAGATGGACGGGTGGACCGTTCACCCGGTTCACCGCGCCCGCCGGGAACACGCCAGCGTCCGCTCCAAACGCCGACAACGCGCTGGGAGAATTYCCGACCACAAGTCGCCCGACCAATCCGAGAAGGATTGTGGTCAGAGTGCTACCCGAGGGTGATGGGGAGCTTCTCGTAGCCGCGGACGGTGCTGGTGTGCAGGCGGACCGCGCGGTCGTGGTCGACGTCCCATTCGGGGAAGCGGCGCAGGGTCTCCTGCAGCGCGACCCGCCCCTCGAGCCGGGCGAGGGAGGCACCGAGGCAGAAGTGCACGCCGTGGCCGAAGGAGACATGGCTGTCGAACCGGCGGTGGATGTCGAACCGGTCGGCGTCGGGGTACTTCCGTTCGTCCCGGCCGGCCGAGCCGGTGAGCAACAGGACCTTCGACTTGGCGGGGAGGACCGTGCCGTGCAGCTCCACCTCCCTGGTCAGCACCCGGCCCTGCACCGGGGAGGGTGCCTCGTAGCGCAGCAGCTCCTCGATCGTGTTGCCGATCAGTGACGGGTCGGCGGCGATCTCGGCGCGCTGGTCGGGGTGCGCGGCCAGGACGAAACCCGCCCAGCCGAGCAGCCGGGCGACCGTCTCGGTGCCGGCGCTGACGAGCAGGTTCGTGAAGTCGGCGGCCTCCTGCGTGGTGAGGCGCCGGGAGCCGGTTTCGCTCTTGACCTCCGCCTCGACCAGAGCGGTCATCATGTCGTCGCGGGGCTGGCGGCGGCGGAGCTCGATCTGCTCGCTCCAGTAGGAGTGCAGCCTGATCTGGGCGCCGAACGAGATGTCGTTGATCATCCCGGCGCCTTCCTCGAGGTGGAAGGTCTGGTCGATGAGCTGGCGGACGTCCTCGCGGTCAGCCGGGTCGACCCCGATCAGCTCGGAGATGACCTTGGACGGGAGCTGGGCCGCGAAGTCCTGCACGTAGTCGAACCCGCTCCCGCCCACCTGGGGGTCGAGCATCTCGGCGCACAGGGCCCGGATGGAGTCCTCGAGCGCCGAGATCCGCCGGGGGGTGAACGCCCGGGAGACCAGGGTGCGCAGCTCGGTGTGCGTCGGCGGGTCGATGAAGATGATGAGCCCGGTCTGCATCGGCTCCGGCGACATGATCTCCAGGACGGTGCCGTGCGCCGAGCTGTAGGTCGCCGGATCCCGGTGGGCGGCCTCGACGTCGGCGTGCCGCGACAGCGCGAAGAAGTCGAGCCTGTCGTTGCGGTACACCGGCGCCTCGTCGCGCATCCGGCGCCACACGTCGTACGGCGCAAGGTGGATCACCTTGTCGAACGGATCCCAGCTTAGTTCCGTCATGACCGTGACTATGTCATAACTGGTATGGCTTTGATCCGTCCGCAACGTGCCTCTTGGTGCCGCTCTGTCCCGGTGCTGCGTCGCTACGTCTCCGCGCTGCGCCGATGGGCTCCTGCGCTGCGCTGATGGGTTCCGGCGCGGCTCACACGCCGTCGCGCTGGAGGAGCAGTACGCCGGACGGCGTGCCGCCGCCGGAGGTGACCACGGCCGTCCTCGCGTCGGCCACCTGGCGCTCGCCGGCCTCGTGGCGAAGCTGGGTGATCGCCTCGTAGAAGAACCCGTACCCGTGGGTGCGGCCCTCGGAGAGCTGGCCGCCGTGCGGGTTGATGGGTAGCTCGCCGTCGATCGCGATCCGCCGGCCCTGGTCCAGCCAGTCCTTGGCCTCGCCGACGCCGCAGAATCCCAGCGCCTCGATCCAGGAGATCGCGTTGAAGGTGAAGCCGTCGTAGACCAGGGCCAGGTCGACATCCGAGGGGCGCATGTCCGTTCTGGTCCACAGATGCGAGGACTGGCCCAGCACCTGCGGCTCGTGCGTGATGATGCCCTGGTCCCAGGAGACCCGCTCGAGGATCTGCGTCCCGACCGCCTCGACGCGGATGGCCGGCTTCGGCAGGTCGCCGGCCACCGAGGCGTCGGAGACGATGACCGCGATCGACGCGTCGCACGGGACGTCGCAGTCGTAGAGCCCGAACGGCGTCGTGATGGGCCGTGCCGACATGTAGTCGTCGAGGGTCAGCGGCTCCCGGTAGATGGCCGCCGGGTTGCGCGCCGCGCCGGCCCGGCCGTTGAGGGCGATCGCGGCGAGCATCTCCCGGTCGGCGCCGTAACGGTGGAAGTACTGGTTGGCGTTCATGGCGATCCAGTTCGCCGCCGACAGCGCCCCGAACGGCGCGCGCCACAGCGAGGAAGGGTTGGAGACCCGCGCGGGTGCCTGGCCCAGGCCGAGCGCCCGGTAGGTGGACTCCCACACCGTCCGGAAGCACAGGACATGCCGGCACAGGCCCGAGGCGACGGCCATCATCGCGGTGATGACCGAGCCACCCGGGCCGGGCAGGTCGCCGCCGCCGTTCGTCCAGGTCGGGTGGATGCGCAGCGCCTCCTCGACGGCGCTCACTCCGCCCTCGCTCATTCCCGCCGCGCCGGCCCCCGGGTAGGTGGAGAGCCCGTCGATGTCCTCCAGCCGCAGGCCGGCGTCCTCGACCGCCTTGAGGCAGGCGTCGACGGTCAGCGACAGCGGGTCGACCATGAGCCGGCGCCCCATCGCCGAGCGCCCGATGCCGGAGAGGACCACGCGGTGCTCGAAGCGGTCCGAGCTCAGCGGCGCGCGGGGGGTGGGCAGGTTCGGCTCACCGACGCGGTCGGTCGGGTCGGTCGTGCCGGTCGGCTCGAACAGGGCGAGCCAGACGTCCTCGTGCTGCTCGAACCGGACGTCGACCTCCTGGCCGATGTGCACGTCCTTCGGCTCACAGCCGATGATGTTCGTGGTCAGCCGGACGCTGGCGTCCTCCGCCAGCGCCACGTTGGCGATCACGTACGGCGGCTTCATCGCCGGTGACCACTGCTGCGCGTTCACCGTGAACCCGACGACCGTGGCCCGGCCGGACACCGCCGTCGGCGCCCAGTTGCGGCTGCGGCACTTCGGGCAGATCGGCACCGGCGGGTGAACGAGCTGGCCGCAGTCGGAACAGCCCTGCACCCGCAGGGTGCCGTCGGCGCCGGAGGTCCAGAACCACTCGGTGGCGGGGGTGAGCTCGGGGAGTGGGCGCATCGCTGCTGGTCGTCCTCTCTGTGCCACGGCCGTCAGCGGGCCGGGGCCGTCTGTGTGCCGCGGCCGGCCGCAGCCGGGAATGTCCTGGTCACGGCGTAGACAGCGAGCCGGCCGCCGTCTCCGGAGTCCCGGACCTCGACCTTGCCGAGGCCACCGGATCCCACGGTCGCCGTCGCAACGGCGGGGCCGGTTCGCACCGGCCGCAGGTAGCGCAACGCCAGGACCGAAAGGCTGGTGGGGCCCGCGGCGAGGGACAGCGCGGCCTCCTCGGCCGCCAGGGCGATCAGCCCGCCGTTGAGGCTGCGGGACGCGTTCAGCCCGTCGTGCCCGTGCGCCAGCACGGCGACGCCCGGCTCGCGGATCTCGCACCGCGCGCGCTCGGCGAAGGGGACCCGCAGCCGCCCGCGCTGCACGGGCAGCTCCCGGCGCCGCAGCATCTCCGGGTCCATCAGCATCGCCGGGTCGGGGGCCGCCATGAACGAGGCTACGCCGGCGGCGATGCCGCGGCCGTCGGCGCCGGTCAGCTCGATCTCGATGACCGCGACCGACTGGCCTTTCTTCACCAGGCGCCCGGCGGCGTCGACCCGCTCGAGCTCCCGCAGCGGTTCGTGGACGTGGATGTCGAGGTCGAGGGTGACCGGGACGCGCGGCTGGAGGAAGTCCAGCACCATGTATCCCGCGACGATGTCCGCCCAGGTGGCGAGGATCGATGTGCGGATGCTGGTCGTACCGGGCACGAACATCTCGGGAACGACGGCCGCGGACCCGTGGAGCTCGTCGCCCACGCGGGTCGTCTGGAATCCGAGCTCGTTGATGATGTGCGCGTCCGGCAGCCGCTCGTCACTGTTCGTGGTTGTCATTCCACCCTGTTCCGGGAAGGAGCCCCCGTGTTACCGCCGTCCCGCCGGGGGCGGTTAGCGACCGTGCCGGGTGCCGGCACCCGGCACCCGGCACGGTCATGCGTCGGGCCTAGCGGCCGGAGAGGAACCGGACGATCGGTGTGGCCGCGGGGAAGACCTCGGTGAGGCCGGCGGAGAAGTACCCCGAGTCGGTGACGATGGTGATGCCGTTGATGGCGGAGGCGGCGCCGCTGCAGAGGAACAGCAGCGGGTAGGCCTGCTCCAGCGAGGTCGCGGCCTCGATGCCCAGCTCGGCCCGGTAGTCGGCGCCGAAGCCGAGCCAGGTCTCCTTGTTCGTCTGGGCCAGCGGGGTGTCGGTGGGGCCGGGGCAGATCGCGTTGATGCGGATGCCCTGCTTGAGCAGGGGCATCGCCTGGGTGGCGACGTAGGCGCAGAC
>NZ_MAXA01000044.1 GCF_001854695.1 Parafrankia soli | reverse complement strand
CGATCAGGGCACCGCGATCGACGCCGCCTGCCGCATCGTCATCCTCGAAGACCAACTCGCCGAAGCCCAGCGGCTCAACCAGCAATCACGCCAACTGACAACCAGCTAGCCACCGCCCGCCGAGACCTCCTGACAGGCAGATCGACAGGCCCTGCTGGTGCCGGCGCACCTGCGCTTCGGGCTCACCCACACCCAGCTCGCGGCCGGGCTCGGGATCACCTCGATGGCGGGCTCCCGAGGATCAGGGCTGGGCGGCACCCTCGCGCTCGGCCTGCCCTGGCCGGGTGGGCATTGCTACCGGGTCGCGGCGTGGCACTCGTCGCCGTCGGCTCCGTCAGGTGGTTCGCTGACCGACGTGTCGGCGGGAGCGGCGTGGCCGGTGGGGCCAGGTGTGGGTGTCGCGGGGTTCGGCGTACGGCTCCTCGTCCGCGGGCAGGCCGCCGGCGACGGCGCGTTCCCGGGCGATCTCGGCGTCGAACTCCAGGCCGAGCAGGATCGCCAGGTTGGACAGCCATAGCCAGACCAGGAAGATGATGACTCCGGCGAGGGTTCCGTAGGTCTTGTTGTAGGAGCCGAAGTTCGCGACGTACAACGCGAAGCCCCCGGACGCCGCGAGCCAGATGACGACGGCCAGGGCACTGCCCGGCGTCAGCCAGCGGAAGCCGCGCACCCGCACGTTGGGCGCGGACCAGTACAGCAGGGCGATCATGAGGATCACGAGCAGGACGAGTACCGGCCACTTCGCGTAGGACCAGGCCGTCAGTGTCACGGCCAGTCTCAACGGCAGGACCTTCCACGCCGGACGCCCTTCGGGAATGTCGTAGACGACGTTCGCGGCGCGGATGAACGCGGCGATGTAACCGGAGGCGGACCACAGGGCGCCGGCCAGGCCGACGACGGCCAGGATCCCACCGGCGCCGGCAGCGACACCAGGACCAGCAGCGCCGGGAAGTCCGGGCCGGTGCTCAGCACCGGCTCCTCATCCCCCCGGTGCCGTCTCCAGATCGCAGCCATGACCGATGCTTAGCCGCTGCGGCGCCCGCAAATCCTCTCCTCCGTACCGTATCCAGCCCTCCCGGCGCGTGGTCGGCTTGTCAGGCGTGCCTGCCCACGCCGGTGCGGATCTCCCGCAGACGGCCCGCGGGGGTGTCTGGTGCGAGAGCGGCGGTGTCCCCTCCGGCGCCTTCCCGCAGTCCGGTGAGGAGGCTGCGGAGGGCGGCGTGGGAGTCGTGCCGGGGCGTCCAGCCCAGTTCCGTCCTGGCGCGGGTGGTGTCCATGAGGGGCAGGTGCAGGACGGCGTCGAGGAGCCCTGGGGTGGCAGGCACCAGATGCAGGCGCCAGGCCGCCGCGAGCGCGGCGCGGGCCGCCCCCGCCGGTACCCGTACGGCGCGGGCGCTGAGGGCCTCGGCGAGGGTCCGGCTGTCGACCACGGGCTCGGCCGCGATGTTGAAGGCCCCGCGAACGGTCCGCGCGGCGGCGAGCCGGTAGGCCTCGCCCACGTCCTCGGAGTGGACGACCTGGAATCTCAGCCCGGCGAGATCGGGAACCACGGGTACCGTGGCGGCCCGAACCAGCCCGCCGGGCAGGAGCGGCCCCGCGAACAGGCGGCGTTGCCGGCTGGCCGCCCGCCGTTTGAAGACGAACCCCGGCCGGAGCCGGACCACCCGCATCGCCGGATGATCGAGCTCGAAGGCGTCGAGGACACGCTCGACGTAGGCCTTCTCCCGGGTGTAGGTCGCGCCTGGCCAGCCGTGGGTCGGCCAGGTCTCGTCGACGGTGCGATCCTTCGGTCCGGGGGAGTACGCGCCGACCGACGAGGCACACACGAGAGCCGGCACACCCGCCCGCGCCGCCGCGTCGAACACCCGGATGCCGCCGAGGACGTTGGCCTGCCAGGTCGCCGTCGGATCGTGTGTGGGTTGGAACAGCCACGCGAGATGGATGACCACGTCGGCGCCGGCGAACACGGGGAGCAGGTCGTCGCGGGCAACGTCGGCCGGCACCCAGGTGGTCTTCTCCGCAGTCCAGCGAGGTGGTCTGCGGGCGACACCGGTGATACGGGCGATCGCGGGCGAGCGGGCCAGGGCCGTCAGGACGCTCGTCCCGACGTTGCCCGACGCGCCCACGACGACGACGGCGCCGCGCCCGGTGGCGGACGTTCCGGTGGTGGATTCGGATTGGCCGCACCGCCAGGATCGCCGCTCACGAGCGTGCGAAACGTGGTGGGACCGGCCGCCGCGCGGCAGGTAGGCGGCCCGTCGCCAACACACCGCAATTGACTGATCGTGATGGGTGGCGGGTCGGGTGGGCAGCCTCGGGCTGGTGCCCCCGCGCAGTCCCCCGACTGGGAGCGGGGCCGGTGAGTTGCGTCAGCCAGTCCATGCGCTGACGTGACAACTCGCATCCCGGCCGGCTGCCCGTCCTCGACGCTCCGGCCCGCGGGGGCGTACCGTTGAGTACAGCGGACTGCCTGCACGATCACGTCCGGTGTCAGTACATCCCGGGTAAGCCGGGGCTAATGGACGGATGGTGCGGCAATGTATCCCCAGGTCAGGCCCGGGCATGGCCCCGGCGGAGCGTCAACCGCCCGCGTGGCGGACCCTGCGAGCTGCCTGCCTCGCCCTGCCGTTGCATACTTGCGGTGATGAGCCAGTCAGCGGTGCCCAGACGCCATCTGCCCACCAGTCCGTTCAAGGCTCCCGTGATCCCGCCGTGTCCTCAGTTCGCTGAGGGCGACCGGGTCGTACACGACGCGTACGGGCTCGGCCGGGTAACCCGGGTCGAGGGTACGGCCGCCGTCCTCGTCGACTTCGGGTCCCGGCAGGAACGCATACCGAGCCCGTTCGAGGGGATGTCCCACCTCTGAGGCCGTGCGGGCGCGAACAGGCGCCTGCACGCCGCGGGACGGTTCCCGCGCGCGGGAACACAGGCGGCCCCGAAGGGGCGCGTCGCCACCGGAGGGCGTGTCCGCCCGACGGTGACACTCCATGATCTTTTTCTGCCCGTCTCGCCGTTCGTCACGGCGACCCCATCCGAAAGCGTGACCTCTCATCGACACGATCTCGCTCCCTCTCTTCTCGGCAGCGGAGCCGGTACGGCCGCTGCGTCGGCAGGCGCCTCCGCCGCCGACGAACCACCCCTTCCACGCGCCGGACTTCGGGCGCCTCGCGCCGGCGGCGCCGGAGGACATGGATCTGGAGCCCGCGGCTCCCGCTCCCGTCCCCGCAGCCGCCGTGCGGACGCGGCCCCACGACGGCCCGCGCACCCGGCCGGCCCGCCGCCGGCCCACGCAGCCCCGCCAGCACGGAACCTCGGGCCAGCACCGCTGAGCCCCGTCTGACCTGGCGCCCCGCGGCGGATCGCCGACCTCGCGATCGGCGATCCGCCGGGCCGGGTGATCAGTTCGGACGGATCAACAGGGCCGGGCGAGCCGCCGGGACGTCAGCCCGGCTGACCCGGCCGGCCGTGCCCGTGGGCCCCGGGGTGCTCGACCGTCGGAAACTCGTTCCCGGGGGCTGCGGGGGAGTGGGCCCGCACGGCCTCCGCCCGGGCCAGGTCCAGGACCACCTTCGGGGGTAGCCCGGCCGTCGCCGCCACCGCGACCACGTCGTCGTACTCCACCGAGGCGTTGACGACGGCACCGCGCGACGAGGCGATCTTCACCCGCACCTCCCCGCCCGCCACCGCCACCCGCAGCTCGCGGCGGGCCAGCGCGGACTTCGTCACCGTGTGCTCGCGGACCCCGATCGACGTCGTGTGGCTGAAGATCACCTGCCGCAGCCGGTCGGCCGCGGCGGGCTCGCACAGCACCGACAGGACGTGCGCGGGCCGGCCCTTCTTCATCAGGATCGGGGTCAGCCAGGCGTCCGCCGCGCCGCCGGCGAGCAGCGCCCGCAGCGTCGACGGCCACAGCCGCGGGTCCAGGTCGTCGACGTTCGTCTCCAGCACGACGCTGTCGCCGTGGCGGGCCCCGTGCGCCGCCGCCGGCCCCGCCAGATCGGCCCGGCCGACGACCAGCCGGGTCACGTTCGGATGCCCGTCGAGATCCCGCCCGCCGGCGCCCAGCCCGATCGACGTGGTGCGCATGAGCGGCATCGGACCGAACTCCTCGGCGAGCGTGACGGCGAGCGCCACCCCCGTCGGCGTCGCCAGCTCGGTCTCCACCGGGCCGCCCGACGCCGGCGCCCCGGCCGCCCGCAGCAGCTCCAGGACGGCCGGCCCGGGCAACGGGATGGCCCCGTGCGCCGCGCTGATCCGACCGCCGCCCAGCGAGATCGGGCTGCACACGAGCCGGTCGATCCCGAGCGCGTGCAGGCCGGCGACGGCGCCGACGACGTCCGCCAGGCTGTCGAGCGCGCCGACCTCGTGGAAGTGCACCTGCTCGATGGGACGACCGTGCACCCGCGCCTCGGCGGTCCCCAGCGCGCGGAACACGTCCGCGGCCCGGGCCCGTACGACCGGGTCGAGGTCGGCGGCATCCAGCAGCCCGAGGATGTCGGCGAGCCCGCGCGCGTGCGGGCTCGGCGCGCACCGCACCAGAACCTGGGACGCCCGCAGCCCTCCGCGCTGCACGGTCCGCGCGTCCAGCCGCACCTCGTCGGGCAGGCGCAGCGCCGCGACGGCGGCCCGCAGCACGGCCAGGTCGACCCCGGCGTCCAGGCAGGCACCGAGGAGCATGTCGCCGCTGATCCCGCCGGTCGCGTCGAGCCAGCCGACGATCCCGGTGGACGTGTTGCCTGTCATGCCCCCATCATCGCCCAGCGGCCGACGGTCAGATCTCGTCCCAGGGCACCGAGGCGTAGGCGCGGCGCAGCGCGGCCAGCACCGTCTCGTTCACCGGGACCGGTGTGGTGTCGATCCGGTCGACGGGCACGATCCCCCGCGCGTTGGCGACGAAGGCGGCCCGGAAGTGGCCGACGTCCGCCAGCCGTACCGGCTCCCGTCGGGACTCGAGGAGCGGGCCGCGCTCCTCTCCGGCCGCGGCGGCGGGCACGATGGTGGCGGTGGCGGGCGCCGTCACCGCGGTCGCGGCGGCGGGGACTTGATGTGCGACAGGCTCGGCGGTGGCCCCGGGGCGCAGCCGCTCGTCGAGCAGCGCCATGGTGACGCCGACCAGCGACGGGCCGTCCGGCCAGATCACCCTGGCCGGCGACGCGGTGACGAAACCGATGTTGGCGACGGTGGTCTCGCAGACCAGGCCCTCCCCGGTGACGAGCAGCGCGTCGTCGAAGCCGCGCCCGCGGGCCAGCCGGCCGAAGTGGATCTGCCCGAAGCTGCCGACGTGCTTGATGTGCGGGAACGGCCGCTGGTAGCGCAGCGAGCACAGCCGCAGCGGGCCGGCGGCGGGCTCGGCCGGCGGGCCGATCGAGACCAGGATCGAGACCGACCCCGTTCCGGTGGGAAAGACCACCGTCCGCACGGTCGCGTCGCCGCTCTCCGCCGGGCCGTGCGGGGCCGGGGTGGTCGCCAGCGCGTGCCGGATCCGGTCGCGGACCAGGCCGCCGTCCAGGTAGGTGCCGTAGAGCTCCTGGTTGGCGCGGTCCAGCCGACGCAGGTGCAGTGCCAGCCCCCGGACCCGGCCGGCCCGGACCTGCATCGTCGTGAGGTGGCCGTCGTTGGCCAGGGCGAGGTGGCGCAGGTCGTCCACGCCCGCGGGGTGGCCGTCGACCTCGACGTGCGTCAGCGGTGTCATGTCCACGGAACCCACGGTAGCGATCTCTCCGCGCCGGATCGGGCTTTCGGCGGGCGCCGCCGGGATCCGTCGGCGGTCCCCCGCCCGGGCGCGAGGATTGCGCCGGCAGCTGCCGAAGTCGTTGCGGATACAAGGTTGCGGCTGGGGGAACGGTCCCCCGGATGAGGGCCGGCGAAGCGCTCCGGGGAGGATGTTGTTCCAGCAGCGGCGGTCACCCGCACCGCGTACGGTGTCAGTCCTAGGAAGATCGCCCGTGCCCCCGGCCGGGGCGCGGGTGATGATCGCAGCCGTGATGGATGGGGGCCCGGTGACGTCCGAGACAAGCCATGCCGACCCGACGACCCGGCCCTGGTCACGCAGCGGTCCGGGCCGGGCGGCGGCCGCGGAGACGTCCGCGGCGAACCTCCTCGACAGCCTGAGCGAGGTGGTGTTCCGCACCGACGCGGAGGGCCGCTGGACCTACCTGAACCGGGCCTGGACCACCCTCACCGGCTACGACGTCGGCCCGAGCCTGGGCGCCCGCTTCCTCGACTACGTCCACCCCGACGAGGTCGAGTACACGACCGCGCTGTTCATGGGCGTGGTGCGCGGCGGCGCCGACCACTGCCACCACGAGACCCGCTACCGCACCCGCCACGGCGGCTACCGGCAGGTACAGATCCGCGCGAACGTGCTGCGCGGCCCGTCCGGTGAGGTGCTCGGCAACACCGGCACGATCCTCGACGTCACCGACTCCCGGCTCGGCGCCGAGGCGGTCGGGGAGCACGCCACGCTGCTGGAACTGATCACCGCAGGCACCGATCCCGAAGAGCTGCCGACGGGCGTCGCCGTCTACGACCGCGACCTGCGGCTGCGCCGCGGCTCGCCGGTCGTCGACCGCCTGGTCGGCGCGCAGCTGCTTCCCGGGGACCCGCTCGACCGGCTGGTCGAGCTGCTGCACCCCGCTGACTGGCAGACACGCTCCCTCGGTGGCGACTGGGGCCTGGTCGCGCTCGCCCTGCGCACCCGCCGGGCACAGCTCGGCGACCTCGAGCTGGCGGGCGAGCGGGGCACCGGCCGGGCGCTGCGCGCCTCGGTGATCCCGTTCGACCAGGGCGGTGAGGAGATGGCCGCGCTCGTCCTGTCCGACATCACCGACCTGCGCCGGGCCGAGCGCCAGCAGGCCGGGCTCGCCCGGCTCGGGCAGCGCGCGCTGGCAGATCTCGACATCCCGACCCTGCTCGTCGAGGCGGTCGGTCTGGTCACCACCACCCTGGACGTCGCCGTCTGCGACGTGATCCGCCGCGAACCCGCCGGCGACCGGGCGAGCCTGGCCGACGGTCCCGAGCGCGCCGGTCTGCCCGACGGATCCGCCAACGGTTCATCCACCAGCGCCGCCGGTGGTGCTGGCGGGCCGGGTGCCGGTGCGTCCGATCCCGGGCACCTCGCGCGCCTGACCGACCCGTCGGTGCCGACCGCGTCCACGMAGCTCGGCACCGGCCCGATCTACCTGACCGGCACGCTGGCGGCCGAAGCGAGCTCACTCGTCCACCTCGCGCTCGGCGTCGACGAGCCCGTCGTGGCGAACGACCTCGGAACCCGTCCACACCTGCGCAGCGGGTGGTCCGACGCCGGAGGCGCGCAGGCGGCGCTCGCGGCCCGGATCGGCTCGGCCCGGTCACCGTTCGGCGTGCTGGCCGCGGCCAGCACGCGTTCGCGCCGCTTCACCGGGGAGGAGGCACGCTTCCTCCAGTCCGTGGCGAACATTCTCGGCGCGGCGATCGACCGGGACCGCGTCGAGCGCCGGTCGCGGCAGCTCTACGAGGAGGCCCAGCGCGGCCGCGCGTGGCTGGCGGCCAGCGCGGAGATCACCGCCGGCGCGCTGGTGGCCGGCCAGTCCCAGCAGGCCCTCATGCTGCTCGCCTCGCTCGCCCGCGGCGTCACCTCGGCGGACGTCGGCGCCGTGGCACTACCCGACGAGGCGGGCAACCTGGTCGCCACCGAGGTCGACTCGGCCCCCCACCGCCACTCCGACCCGGAAACCCTGCACAGCCTCGCGCTCGCACTCGACGCGGCCGAGAACCGTCCCGAGTTCCTGGCCGGACGTCCCGTGCACGTGGGTGATCTCGACGCGACCGACGCCTGGAGCGGCCCGGTCGCCCTGACCGGACCCACCGACGCCCGGCCGGAACCACGCGGAAACGTCCCCGCGGCAGCATCGCCGACCGCCCCCGCCCCCGCGCCTGGGTCGGGGCGGGCGGCGGCCGCGGGCCTGCCGGACGGGTCCGCGGCGAAGGGACCGGACGGCCCGATGGCGGTGGCGCCGCCGCCGATCCCGCCGGATCCGCGGCTTCGCGAGGCGCTGGTCATCCCGCTGGTCGTCGCGGACAAGCCCCTCGGCGCGCTGGTCCTGGGTAACAGCACCGAGGGCGTCCCGTTCGCCGGGAACGACCCCGAGCTGGCCGGAGCATTCGCGAACGACGCCGCCCTGGCCCTCCAACTGGCCGAGGCACACCGCGAGCGCGCCCGGTTCGCGGTCTTCGAGGACCGCGAGCGCATCGCCCGGGACTTGCACGATCTCGTCATCCAACGGCTCTTCGCGATCGGCCTGCACCTGCAGTCGCTCACGCGGGCCGTTGGCGACGTGACCGCGGCCCGCCTGAACGCGGCCATCACCGGACTCGACTCCACCATCGACGACATCCGTCGCACGATCTTCAAACTCCAGCCGACACCGGTAGGCGCCTGATCCCGTCCCGGCCTGTCGGCCCGGCTGCCTAGTGTCCCGGTCCGGAGATTCGCGCGCAGTAGTGTCCGATCGCGTCGATGATCTGGTCGGCGGTCCTGGTCCACTTGA
>NZ_MAXA01000043.1 GCF_001854695.1 Parafrankia soli | reverse complement strand
GTGGCCACCGCGTGGGCGGCGATCCCGAGGATGCCGATGACGTTGGCGCCGTCCCCGCAGCCCAGGATCCACGACAGGTCCAGGCGCAGGAGCGTGTGCAGCTCACCGACCCGGGGGCCGCCGAAGCCGTGCGGGGCGGGGTGGTCGGGCCAGGAGGTGAGCCCGTCGATGTCGCGCGGGGTCAGACCGGCATCAGCGATGGCCGCCAGACAGGCGTCCAGAGTCAGCTCCATTGCGGACCGGTTCAGCCGCCGCCCGGACGGTGACCGCCCGATGCCGGAGACGATCGCCCGGCGCTCGATGTTCATGACGTCAGCGCTCATGGGACCGGCCGGAACATCGGTACGAACACGTCACCTCGCTGTTCGAAGGCCACCTCGACCTCCATACCGGTCGTGACCGCCTCGACGTCRCAGTCGACCACATTGGTCAACAGGTGCAGGTCGGGCTGCTCGGCCAGGACCACCCGGGCCACGACATAGGGCGGCTCGTAGCCGGGCACCCACGGGCGGCGCACCACCGTGTAGGTCTCGACGGTGCCGCGGCCCGAGACCGGCCGGGACCCGATCGAACGGGAATAGCAGCCGGGGCAGATCCGCGCCGGCGGGTGGAACAGTCGTTCGCACGCGGTGCAGGCGCTGATCAGGAGCTGCCCCTGGGCACCTCCATGCCAGAAGTCGCGGCTGTCGTCGTCGACCACGGGTATGGGCCTGTCCTCGCCGGTCAGAGGATCGCCCCGCCGGCTTTGAGGTCGCCGATCTCGTCCCACGAGAGGCCGAGGTCGAGGAGTACGGATTCGGTGTGCTCACCGTGTTCGGGGGCACGGCTGGGCTGGCTCGGCCGCTGGTCGAACTGCACCGGCGTGGCCACCAGCGGCAGGGAATGGCCGTTGCCGAGATCGACGTCGGCGAACAGGCCGTTGGCCTTCACCTGGGGGTCCTCTGCGAGCTCGTGGGGGTACTGGCTGGGCGCCCACTCCCCGTCGAACTCCGCGAGGACGGCCCGCCATTCGTCGAAGGTGCGTTCGGCGAAGACGCCCTCGAGCCACTCGACGCACTCCCGGGCGTTGCGGCGGCGGGCCTCCATGTCCACGAACCGGGGGTCGTTCGCCGCGGCTGGCTGACCGATGCTCTTGCACAGGTGTGGCCAGTAGCGGTCGGGAGCGAGCATCTGCAGGACGATGACCCGGCCGTCGGCCGTGCGGTACGGCAGCATCAGCGGGTTCGAGGCCTCGTACCGGCTCCGGGTGGCGACCGGCCCGCCGGGGCCGTTGAGGGTGGCGTTCATGAGGTCCATCTGGACCTGCCACATTCCGGACGCCAGCAGCGAGGCGTCGACCGTGGAGGGCTCGCCGGTCGTCGACCGGTGGTACAGCGCCGCGCTGATGGCACCGGCGATGCTCAGCCCGCCGACCACGTCCCCGAACGCCGGGCGGGGCATGGCCGGCCAGGGCGCGTCGGGGGCGGTGAAGATCTGCTGCATTCCGCTGCGGGCCCAGTAGGCGCCCGCGTCGTACCCGCCCCGGCCGGCGTCGGGCCCCTGGGCGCCGAACGCGGTACCCCGTACGTAGATCACCGCGGGATTGTCGGCCCGGACGTCGGCCAGCTCGAGGTTCAGCCGGGCGCGGGTGTCCGCGCGCAGGTTGGTCACGAAGACGTCGCTCGCGGCGATGAGCCGGGACAGCAGCTGCCGGCCGGCCGGATTCTTCAGATCCAGGGCGACGGATCGCTTGCCCCGGTTCGTGGCCTGGAACTGGACGTCCACGCCGTGCCACAACTTGTGTAAACCGGCTGTGACCAGGCCGCGGTAGGGATCACCGGTCTCGGGGTGCTCGATCTTGATGACCTCGGCACCCCACTCGGCGAGCACGGCCCCCGCCATCGGGACGAACACGTGCGAGGCGACTTCCAGGATGCGCGCCCCGGCGAGCGGCGCCGGGCTCACGCCGTTCTGCCGGGCTGGTGCGCGTGCGCGAACTGGCCGACCGTGGTCAGCCGGCGCTCCACGGTGCCCCGCGAGACGATCGAGATGTCGTGGCCGGCGGCCTCCTTGCGCAGCGCGCCGACGGTGCACCGCTCGCGCGGCCGGATCGGGAAGGGATCGAAGGAGTACACCTGCATCGCGTTGCGATGAGTGATCTTGTCCACCTGCAGGTCGGTCAGTCCCGCCACGGCGTCGATCACCACTTCGGGTGAACGTGGCCAGGTGCTGTCGGAGTGGGGGTAGTCGCACTCCCAGGTGACCATGTCCTCGTTCATCCGGTCGAGGTTGGCCACACCGAAGTCGTCGACGATGAAGCACGTGACGACATGGTCACGGAAGATCTCGCTCGGCAGGCGGCCGCCGAGCTCGGGGCGGGTCCAGGCACGGTGCTGCTTGTAGGTGTAGTCGGCCCGCTCCAGGAAGTACGGGATCCAGCCGATCCCGCCCTCCGACAGGGCCACCTTGAGGTTCTTGAACTTCTGGAAGATGGGCGACCAGACGAGGTCCGCGGCGGTCGGGAAGGTCTTGATGGCGGCGCAGGTGATCTCGACGTTCATCGGGGCGTCGGGTGCCGTGACCACGCCGATGGCGCCTGACCCGATGTGCACGCACACGACCGTCTCGGTCTCCTCGCATGCCGCCCAGAACGGGTCCCAGTGATCGCTGTGCAACGACGGGAGGCCGAGGGCGTAGGGGTTCATCGAGAAGCTGACCGCATGGGAGCCCTTGGCCGCCGTCCGGCGGATCTCCTTCGCCATCAGCTGGGGGTCCCACAGCGGCGGGATCGAACAGGGGATGAACCGGTCCGGATACGCGCCGCACCAGGCGTCGATGTGCCAGTCGTTGTAGGCGGTGAGGACGGCAAGGGCCAGGTCGGGGTCCTGGTCGGCCCGGCTGGCGAAGAACTGACCGCAGAAGCGGGCCATCGACGGGAAGTTCAGGGAGGCGAGCACGCCGTTGGCGCTCATGTCCTTGACCCGCTCGTGGACGTCGTAGCAGCCCCGTCGGATCTCCGCCAGCCGCGCCGGCTCCAGGCCGTACTCCTCGGGCGGGCGGCCGGCCACCGCGTTCAGGCCGGAGCTGCGGGCCTCGCCCTCGCCGAACACCCACTTGTCGCTCACCTCGTCCGAGACGAGCCGGGGCGCCCGGTCGGCGTACTTCGCCGGGATGAAGCCCTCGAACATGTCGGGGGGCTCTATCACGTGGTCGTCCACGCTGATAAGGATCAAGTCGTCCATGTTCATGGGGCCTCCCCAGTTGCTTCCCGTTGCGGCATTCGAGGCAGCGGTGCCCTGTAGGTTCCATCATCGGGCCCCGTGCCCTGGCCGTCTTTGCGGGTTCGGCCAAGTCCTTGCCCGTTTCGGCCGGGCGGTCGTGGCCCCGGTAATCCAGCCGTGTCTTTTCGGTAGCTGGTCCGGGACTGTTCGCGATGTTTTTCGCCGTGCGGTGAGCCTCCGCCGTGCGGAGAGGCGGCCAAATCGGTCGCCGACGGTGAGGGTGAAAGCACCGAACTGTCAGCCGCGGACGCGCTGGCGGTAGGCGGTGGGAGTCTCTCCGGTGTACTGGCCGAAGGCCCGGGTGAATGCGCTCACGCTCTGGAATCCGACGGCGAGGGCGATCGCGATTATGGTCTGGTTCTGGCTGTCCTGAGCGAGTAGCGCCATGGCCTTGAGTAATCGGCTCTCGAGGAGGTACCGGCGCCAGGACATGTCGGTCGCGGCGAGAAACGCCCGGCGCAACGACCGTTCCGACGTCCCGATGGCCGCGCACAGCTGGGGTAGCGAGACGTCGGCCAGGTGTTTGTTGGTGTAGTCCATGGCGGCGGCGACGAGCGGGTCGGGAGTGGTCGGCAGGCACAGCGGGGTCTCGTGGTCGAGCCATTCGACGACGAGGTGGGCAAGGGCGTCGAAGAAGGCCTCCGCCATGGGCTCCGTCGCCGTCCTCTTGATCGGCCATCTCCTGGCGTACAGGACCATTTCCCGGATCACCGGAGCAGCGGCGAGTATCCGGACCCGCTCACCTGCCGACAGGCCCATCACCGGGTCGAAGAACACCGAGACGGCCTTGACGTTGCTCCAGGTGCTGCAGTGGATCGTCCCGGCCGGAATCCACACGGCCTGTTGCGGCGGAAGAAGGTAGCGTGCCGTCGCGGTCTCGACCTCGACGACCCCCTCGAACGCGTACTCCATCTGGTGCAGGTCGTGGGAGTGCCACCCGGTGACCACTTCGTCCCTGACCTCGAGCGTGTACGTACCGGCTCGGATGACTGGCCCTCCGTCACCCTCACAGCGGACGTTGGCCGAAACGGGCAAGGTTGGGGAGGTAGCCGCGGCAGGCGTCATGGGGTGACGGTAGTCCAGTGGCGGGAGCGCGCCAAGGTGACCGCAAGTAGCACGAATCTGGCCGGATGCGCAAAGACGGCCACCGCGGTGCCGCCGATGATGAACCGCAGGGCGCCGCCGGCGAACTCACCGGGCGGATGGCCGCGGCTCGCGGCGCCGGCCATCGCGATTCTCCCGTGCGAGAGGGGCCTGGCAATGCTGCTCGGTCGTGCACTGATGGGCGACACCTCGTGCTTCGGCGAGGTGGTGGATGATCGCTTCCACCTCCTGTCCGGCGGCATGCTGGAGGGGTACCGCCGTGTCGGGCGGTCCCTGCCGCTTGCGGATCTTGTGCTCGGCGCGCCCCTGACCGGCGTCCGGCTCATCGCCGTGATGGGCGGCTTCCTCGAGCCGGGCACGTCGCGCCCGCCGGGGATCCAGCCGATGTGGGTGCCCAAGGCGTGCGGGTTCGTCGGTGGCGACCGCGCACAGATCCGGGTGCCCGCGGCGCTGACCGGGGCGGTGCAGATGGAAGCCGAGCTCGCCGTGGTCGTCGGCCGCCCGCTGCGCGGCGCGTCACCGGCCGAAGCGGCCGAAGCCATCTTCGGCTGGACCGTCTTCAACGACGTCACCGCGGCCGAATATGTGGCGCCCGGCCTGTGGGCGACGGCGAAGTCGATCGACGGGTTCGCGTCGTGGGGCCCGTGGATCCGGCGGGATCTCACCGAACGGCGCGTCCTCGAAGGGCTGGCGATCACCGGGACCCTCAACGGGAGCAAGGTCCAGGCGGGAAACACCCGGTATTTCAGGTTCGCGCCGAGCGAGATCCTGAGCCACATCAGCCATCGGATCAGCCTCTTTCCCGGCGACGTCGTCACGCTCGGAACGCCGCCGCCAGCCGTTGACGCCGCCGCCGGCGACCACATGGTGTGCGAGGTGGAGGAGGTCGGCGTCCTGACCAACCAGCTGCTCGCCGCCGGGAGCGAGGAATGACCGGCGGGGTCCGCCCCGGCCGCCGCCAGATGGAGACCGGGTTAGACGAGGAGGGGCTGTGACGACGGAGCAGGCGGCGGGGCCGGCGCTCGATGTGCGGCGTCGGCTGTACGAGCTGATGACGCTCATGAAGGCGGCCGACGATCGGCTGAGCAAGGGGATCGCCTCGGGCGAGCTGCAGTGCGTGTACTGGCCCTCACGTGGCCAGGAGGCGATCGCCGCGGCGGTGGGCGCGGTCCTCCGCCTGGACGATCAGCTGGTCACGACGTACCGCGGGCTGCACGACCTGATCGGCAAGGGCGTGCCGCTGGTCGAGATCTACGGCGAGATGCTGGGTCGCCAGGTCGGCTCCGGCCGCGGCAAGGGCGGGACGATGCACATCGCGCATCCCGACTCCGGCCTCATGATGTCGACGGGGATCGTGGGCGCGGGGCCCCCGGTCGCGGTCGGGCTGGCCATGGCCGCACGGCGCAAGGGCCTCGACCGGGTGACGGTCGCCAGCTTCGGTGACGGGGCCACGAACACCGGCTCCTTCCACGAGGCGGCGAACATGGCGGCGCTGTGGGACCTGCCGCTGGTGCTGGTCTGCCAGAACAACCAGTACGCCGAGATGACGCCGACCGGGCACACGATGAAGATCGCCCAGGTCGCGGACCGGGCGGCCGGCTACGGGATGCCGGGCGTCCGAGTCGACGGCAACGACCCCCTCGCCGTCGTCGCCGCGCTGGAGGAGGCCGTCGAGCGGGCGAGAGCCGGCGCCGGCCCAACGCTCCTGGAATGCGTGACGTTCCGGTTCCGCGGCCACTACTTCGGCGATCCGATGAAGTACATCCCGACGGAGCAGATGGACGCCGCGATCGCGGCTGATCCCCTCCCGCGTTTCCGGTCACGTCTGTTGGACGACGGGGTCTGCGGTGCGCGGGAGCTCGACGAGATCGAGACGGCCGCCGTCTCGGCGGTCGACGAGGCGCTGGCCGCCGTCCTGGCCGCGCCCGCCGCGGCACTCGACGAGCTGGACCGGGACGTGTACGCCGATCCGCGCAACTGCCCCGCGTAGCGCGACTGCCCCCGTAACGCGCGCTTAGAACGTGCATTCCGTATCGAACGTGGCCTGGCAATGAGGTGGACGTGGACGAACGACGGATGACGATGCGCGAGGCGTTGAACCTCGCCCTGGACCAGGCGCTGGAGCGTGACGAGCGCGTCTTCCTGATCGGCGAGGACATCGCCGACCCGGGGGCATCCGGCCCGACCGCCGGGCTGTCGAGCAGGTACGGCACCGAGCGGGTGCTCGACACGCCGATCTCCGAGGCGGCGATCGTGGGCGCGGCCATCGGAGCCGCGATGGAGGGCTTCCGTCCGGTGGCCGAAATAATGATCATGGACTTCATCGGGATAGCCGCCGACCAGATCATCAACCACGCGGCGAAGATGCGGTTCATGACCGGGGGGCGGACAACCGCGCCCATCACCGTGCGCACACAGATCTACGGCGGACTCGGCACCGGCGCCACGCACTCGCAGTCGCTGGAGGCGTGGTTCATGCACATTCCCGGGCTGAAAGTCATCGTTCCCTCGACGCCGCGCGACGGCAAAGGCCTGCTCACGTCCGCGATCTTCGACGACGACCCGTGCATCTTCCTGGAGACGATCCGCCTGCAGGGCCAGCGTGGAATGGTGCCAGTCGACCCGGGATTCTCGATCCCGCTCGGCCAGGCGGACGTGAAGCGTGCCGGCACCGACGTAACGTTGATCAGCTACGGCCGGGGGGTCGTCGAGTCGCTCGGCGCGGCGGACGCGCTCGCGCGCCAGGAGATCAGTGCCGAGGTACTCGATCTGCGTACCCTCGTTCCGCTCGACACGGCGGCGATCATCGAATCGGTGCACCGCACAACGCGAGCGGTGGTGGTGCACGACGCCGTGCAGTTCGCCGGCCCCGGAGCGGAGATCGTCGCCATTCTTCAGCGCGAGCTCTTCGACCGGCTCTCGGCGCCGGTGGAACGGGTGGGTGCCCGGTTCGTGCCGAACCCGGCCCCGCCGGCGCTGGAGTCGCAGGTGTACCCGAATTCCGAAAAGATCATCGCCGCCGTCCACCGGACGCTGCGGTGGAAAACCACCAGGGAAGGTGCCCGTGGCTGACTTCACGATCCGCATTCCACGCGTATCGGTCGCGATCTCGGAGGCGGAGCTGCTCGAGCTTCTCGTGGAGGAGGGGGCGCGCGTGGCGGAGGGCGACCSGCTGTTCGTCATCGCGACGGACAAGGTCGAATCCGAGGTGCAGGCCKGCGCGTCCGGCACGGTGCACTGGAGCGGCGCGGTGGAGACCGTCTACGAGATCGGTGCCGAGATCGGGACGATCAGCGCGTCCAGCTGACGCCGGAACCGATCAGCTGACGCCGGCACAGACCAGCTGAGGCCGGCGCTGAGAGGAGGTTGATGTCGATGGCCGTCACCGACGACCGCCGGGCCGACGCTGCCCGTGACGTCCCGTTCGCCATGCGGGATCCGTTACACGTACCACGTGAGCGCTATTACGACCGAACCTTCTTCGAGCTCGAGAAGGAATACCTGTGGCCGCGCGTCTGGCAGATGGCGTGCCGGCTGGAGGAGATCCCGCGGCCCGGCGACTTCGTCGAGTACGAGATCTGCGACCAGTCGATCCTGGTCGTGCGGCAGCCCGATCTTTCGGTCAAGGCCTTCCACAACGCCTGCCGGCATCGGGCCACCCAGTTGTGTTCGGGTTCCGGGCGGCTGCCCGGTGGGCAGATCGTGTGTCCGTTCCATGGCTGGCGGTGGAACCTCGACGGRAGTAACTCGTTCGTGTAYGGCGCGGAGGGGTTCGCGCCGGAGGTCCTGCGCCCGGACGACATCCGGCTGCGGGAGTGCAGGGTCGACACGTGGGGTGCCTGCGTGTGGATCAACATGGATCCGGATGCCCGTCCGTTGCGGGAGGCGCTGGCGCCGGTAGCGGGGTTGCTGGACGCGGTGTGCGTGGAGAACATGCGGGTGTGGTGGTGGAAGGAGACGATCCTCAACGCGAACTGGAAGGTGGCCCAGGAGGCGTTCCACGAGGGTTACCACGTGATGGGGACGCATCCGCAGCTCACGTTCGGTCTGGGTGACGACTACCCGTTCGCGAATGTCGAGTACACCGCGTTCGAGAACGGCCACGGTCGTTTCCAGGGCCGGTTCGACCCGACCGCGGGCGGCGTCTCCCAGGGGCGTGGTGGGGAGGCGTTCCTGGAGCGGTCGCGGAT
>NZ_MAXA01000042.1 GCF_001854695.1 Parafrankia soli | reverse complement strand
CGGAGGGCTCGCAGGGTACGGGCTGGCGCGGCTGTTCTACCCACCGACCCCGACCACCCCGGCACAGGCCGCCCAGGTCCTGCTCCCACACACCGACACCGCCGCCGCGGCGAACGGCGCCGCCCAGCCACGTCTTCCTGGAGGTGTCTCATGACTGATTTCGACATCGACCACCGGGTCCGCGGGCTGATCGCCAGCATGCTCCCCGACCTCACCCTGCCCGCCCCCCGCTGACCCTCACGCCGCGGCCCGACCCGGCCGCGCAGGCTCACCTGGTAATGAAAGGACCTGTCCGTGTCCGAGAAGCCCTCGGTGCTGTTCGTCTGTGTGCACAATGCCGGCCGTTCCCAGATGGCCGCCGGCTGGCTCACCCACCTCGCCGCCGGGAAGATCGAGGTCCGTTCCGCCGGCTCCATGCCCGCCGAGCAGATCAACCCGACCGCCGTCGCCGCGATGAGCGAGGTCGGTATCGACATCACCGCCGAAACCCCGAAGATCCTCACCGTCGAGGCCGTCCAAGCCTCCGACGTGGTCATCACCATGGGCTGCGGCGACGCGTGCCCCTTCTTCCCCGGCAAACGCTACGAGGACTGGAAACTCGACGACCCCGCCGGGCAGGGCATCGACGCGGTCCGCCCGATCCGCGACGACATCCGTGCCCGCATCGAGAAGCTGATCGGCGAACTCCTGCCCGCCGGTACCTGACGCCGAGTGCCCGGTCAGCCCGGCGACCGCGTCAGGACGACACGGTCGCCGGCTCGCGCTGACCGTGGCGCGCCTGCTCGGCCCGGAGCTGGTCGCCCCGGGGGGTGCCGGTGTGCTGGGCGACATAGGTACCGGCCGCGATCGCGGCGACGACCGGCCATTCGATCACTTCGGTGACGGCCAGCAGCCCCAGCCCCGCGTAGTAGGCGGTCTTCCCCGGCGATGGCAGTGTCATCGGGCCCAGGTGCATCGGTTCCCCCGACGGGTGGGGGATCTCGAACCGCGCATTGAGGAACGGCAGCCGCAGCATCGCCGAGTGGGTCTCGTGCCGCTCCTTCGCGTCCGCCCCCATCTGCTCGACCGGTGACTGTGCGGCCCGCTGGCCGTCCTGGTCCTGCGTCCGCCTGCCGCTCGCCGTCCGCCTGCCGCTCGTGCGGGCCCGCGACGGACTACTCATCCCGCTCATCATGGTTCCTCCTCACCTCGGACGACGGCAATAGCATCCCCCGGGTGGGAGCTCGGCAAAATCGACCGCTCCCCTCAATGTCCCGCTCGGCGTCATCCTGCTCCGCGACCGGCCGGTGCCGGGACGGGGCCGGCCGTGCTTGTCCGGACCGCCGCTCGGGGAATGCGGGCGAGGCTGTGGAGGATCTGGGTCAAGTCGGCGCGAGYCGGGACGGGCCGTTCGGTACGCCGCTGTAGCAGGCGTTCGGTACGCCGCTGTAGCAGGAACGAGAGCAGCGTCGCGGCAGCGGACGCGGCGACGGCGATCGTCCATCCGGCCGCGCCGAGTGGGGTGCAGCCGAAGAAGTGGCTCAACCCGGGCACCTGCACGACGGCGGCCAGGACGACCGCCGAGACCAGGCTGCTGAGGATCACCATGCGACTGCGCCCGCCAACGAGCAGGGTCTGGCCGAGCTGGGAGCCGACGAGCGCCGCGAGCCCGACCGTGTCGGCGCGCCGGCGCCGCCCGGTGAGGCGGGCGGCGATCCAGGCACCCGCGGCGGCCAGGGTCGTCGCGGTCGCCCTCACCGCGATCTCTGCGTTGAGGGGACTGCCCAGGGACCGTTCAGGCCCCTCGCCCAGGAGCCGGCCGGTCGCCTCCGGATCCGGTGGGCGCAGCGCCACCGCCAGTCCGGGGGCGAGGTCGGTGAGCAGATTGACGAGCAGCAACTGCCGGGCGGACAGCGGTGAGCGTCCTGTGGCCAGCGAGCCGAGAAGGGTGAAGGCGATCTCGCCGAGGTTGCCGCCGACGAAGATGCCCAGCGCCTTGCGGACCGAGGCCCACATCGACCGGCCCTCGACGAGCACGGCGAGGATAGCGTCCAGCCGGTTCTCCGTGATGATCACATCGGCCGCGGCCCGCGCCGCCGGGGTCCCCCGTTTACCCAGCGCGATGCCCACGTCCGCGAGCCGGATGGCGGGCGCGTCGTTGTCACCGTCACCTGTCATCGCGACGGTCCTGCCCAGCCGCTGGAAGGTCTCGATCACCCGGACCTTGTGCGCCGGTGTGCCGCGGGCGACGACGGCCACCAGCGGCAGCATGGCGTCGAGTTCCGCGTCGGCCATGGCATCGAGTTCCGCGCCGGTCACCACCTGCGCATCGCCGTCAAGCACCCCGAGCTCCGCGGCGATCGTCCGCGCGGTGCTCGGATGGTCGCCGGTGATCATTATGATCTGCACGCCCGCGGCGCGCAGCTGGTCGAGGGACGGGGTCGCGGTGTCCCGGACCGGGTCGGACAGCGCGAGGAACCCGAGGAACGCAAGGCCCGCGACGTCGTCGTCGGCCAGCTGCCGGCGCGCCGCGGGGCCCGTGGCCGCCACGCGGCGCTCGGCGACGGCAAGCACCCGGTAGCCCGCGGCGGCGAGGCGGTGGTGTTCCCGAGCCAGACGTGCCTGGCCACGGACGTCGAGCGGCTGGGTGCGGCGGCTGGTCCGGCGATGGGTGCAGCGGGGCAGCACCACCTCGGGTGCTCCCTTGACGCTGAGCAACGTGGCGGCGCCAAGCTGGCCCAGGCAGGCGTGGTAGCTGCGGCTCGGGTCGAACGGCAGGGCGGTCAACGGCGACCATTCCCGCCCGTCGGGTGCCCGGCCCACGCCCGCGGCGGCGGCGCCCTTCACGACCGCCCGGTCGGTCGGGTGCGGCAGCTTGCGATGCTGGTCGTCCGGGGTGGCGCGCAGGCCGACGGCCACCAACTGACGCCCGGTCTCGTCGAGGTCCGCCAGCGGACAGGAACGGGAGCCGTCCGACACCGCGGTCAGCCGGATCTTTCCCTTGGTGAGGGTCCCGGTCTTGTCGAAGCACAGCACGTCCACCCGGCCGAGCGTCTCGATGGTGCGTGGGTTGCGTACGAGCGCGCCCCGCCCGGCCAACCGTCGGGCGGAGGAGAGCTGGGCGGCCGTGGCGAGGAAGGGCAGCCCCTCGGGGACCGCCGCGACGGCCAGCGCCACTCCGGCACTCAGCGTGTTCCGGATCGGGAGGCCGCGTACCAGCCCGGACAGCAGCAACGTCCCGGCCGCGCCGAGTGCGACCGGGATGGTGAGGTCCGTGATCGCCGCGAGCCGGGCCTGCACACCCACCGGTCTCGCCGGCTCGGCGGCCGCGGCCAGGCCCCGCCCCGCCTCGGTGGCGGTGCCGGTAGCCACCACCAGGGCGGTGGCGCGCCCGGCGGCCACGGTCGTGCCCTGGAAGACCATGCAGGTCCGCTCCGCCAGGTCCCGGGCGGCGACCGGCTTCGGCGACTTCGCCACCGGGAGCGATTCGCCGGTCAGCGACGACTCGTCCACCTCGAGTGCCTCGGTGGACAGCAGGCGGCAGTCGGCGGGGACGACGTCGCCCGGCCCCAGCGTGAGCACATCCCCGGCCACCAGATCGTCCGCGGTCAGCTCCACGTCCGCACCGTCCCGCCGCACCAGAGCTGGGATGGCCGAGACGGCGAAGAGACGAGCCAGCGCCCGGTCGGCGCGCAGCCGCTGCACCGCCCCGATGAGCGCGGAGCCGACCGCGACGCTGACGACGAGCCCGGAGTCGAGGACCGATCCGGTGGAGGCGGACAGCGCGGCGCCGCCGAGCAGGACCGGGGTGAGCGGGTTTGCCAGTTCCGCGGCGAACGCCCGGGCCAGGCCGGGGGCGTTCACGGACACGGACGTCTCGCCGACCTGCCGCTGGGCGACCTGGCCGGCGGAGAGTCCTCGCCGGGTGCTGCCGAGCCGGTCCAGGCATGCCTCGGGCGGCAGCACATGCCATGGGATATGCGGGATCGTCGGGGGCACCGGCCTGCGGCCCAGCTCACGCGCCGCCCAGGCGCCTTCCCCCAGAGCGGCCGCGGCCGCAACCGTCACCATGAGCTGGGCGCGGGCCGCCAGCGCCTCGCCGGCCCCGGTCAGTGCGACCAGGGCGGCGGTCCCCGTGCCCAGCTCCGCCAGGCGCACCGCGTGCCGGCTGACCCGGGACGCCACACCGGCAGCCTCGACCACGAGGCCCGCGGCGAGGAGGTCGTTGCCGACCAGCACATGAGCCCCCCACGCCGGCGATCCGTCCGGCCCGGCTACGCCCACCCCGCAGTCCGCGCAGCCGACCGCTGCCCGCTGCCGGGACACGACGAGTACACCGCCGCGCTCCGCCTGCAAACCACGGACGGTCGCCACCAGCCGGGTGCCCCCCGGGGCATGCTGGAACCCGGCCCACCCGTCCCAGGGGGTCCGCCCGCTCGGCTCACCCTCCGGGCCGCCGGCCACGAACACGGCGCAGCCGGAACGGCGGCAGGCGGCCAGGAACTGCTCGCTGGCCTCCACACGCTCGGGCACCAGCCCGACGAGCGCCATCAACCTGGTGCCATGCGCGAGGCCGAGCACGGTCACCGCCCCTGCCGCGGCCAGCCGGCGCCGCTCCCGCACCCCGGTGCGGCCCCGGATGGCCAACCGTTCCACCGGGCCGAGCGTCCAGCCGTCCCGGCTCACGCGGGCAGTGGTGTCGGCGGGACGAAACAGCGCGTGGGAGCGGACGGCCACCTCGCTCGGGTCGGCGCCAGGCAACGACACGATGTCACCGATGGTGTGCTGGCCGCTGACCAGGACGTCGTGATCGACGACGACGGTGTCGACGCGGTCGAGCAACCGCAGTGCGGCCGGGGACATCACCTGCGCGCCGCGTCGGGCGAGCACGCGGGTCAGCTGGAGGGCGAATCCCTCGCGGCCGAGCCGGGTCGAGCGGGGCAGCGCAGTGAGGGCGAGAGCAGCCGCCCGGCGCGGGGCGCGGGTGAGGCCGGCCGCGGCCGCACCGGCCGCCAGCCCGCCGAGCACGGCGACATCCGCATAGTGCTCGATCGGGCCGGCCGGCAGCGGTCGCGGCCGTTCGACGACCACCGGTCGCGCCCCGGCCCATTCGGGGCGGCCCAGCAGTTCGTCCGCCACGGCCGCGAACGCATCCCGGCGGGCGCGTGCCGCGTCGAGGGCCAGGAGTCGGTAGGCGACGTCGGTACCGAGGCTGACATATCCCTGTGTCAGGCCGAGGGCGGCCGCGTTGGCCACCGCGAGGGCGAGGTCGGCATTGTCCTGGCCAAGGACCCGTTCCAGCTGACAGCGCAGCCGGGGCTGGGTGTCGACGAGCGTGACCAGCGAGGCGAGCTCGGCGGGGAGCGACGCCCACCGGCTGAGCCGGCCCACCGACGCCAGTGCCAGCGCCGCCGCGTCGGCGGCCAGGGCCATCCCCGACCGGCGGACCGGTCCGGTGAAGCCGCCGGGCAGCAGGTCAACGCTCGGCTCGGCCGTCACCCCCTCCACCTGCCTCACGGCGGTGGCCAGCTCGTCCGCGGTGGGCGCGGAATCGACCAGGCCGATCAGGACGCGCTTCAGTGGCGCGTTCACCCGAGCCCAGGCGACCCCCGGGTGACGCCCGAGCGCCTCTTCCAGCGCCCGGCAGCGGGTCTCGCCCTCCGGCCCGGAGGCTCCGCGTACCTCGAAGCTCGTCATTCGGCCGGCGACGCGGTCGCGCCGGCCGGGTTCCGTGCGCGGTTCGAACCGGTCGAACAGGGGTGGGGTGAGGGTGTGGAGGACGGCGGCCGGCAGATGCCATACCGATCGACTGCCCGGAAGGCGCATCCGCGGACCCCCTCGTCAGGCCGATGCCACGTCAGCCCTCCGTTCCGCGAGGGCATCCCCTTGAGATTCCGCTACCCGAATCCGGGTGGATGCTAACCACGTGTCACCGCCAAGGGTGCAGCCCGACACCTCACAGCCCGACACCTCACAGCCCGACGCCTCCCGGCGAGCCGCACGCTGTCTGCCGTGGTCTTGCGGGGAAGGTGGCCGGCTGCCCGTTAGGGTGATTCCAGATGGTTGCGCCGGAACGTGGGGGGTTGTGCACGGTGACCGATGCCGATGCCGGAGCGTCCGGTGCGAGGCCGTGGTTCACGCCTGTGACAGAACAGCTCACCCCGGCCGATCTGAAGATCGATGTTCCGCACTCGGCTCGGGTGTACGACTATTTCCTGGGCGGCAAGGACAACTTCCCGGCTGACCGGGAGGCCGCCGAGCGGACGCTGGCCATCTTCCCGGACATGCGGACCGGGGCGCGTGAGAACCGGGCGTTCCTGCACCGCGCGACCCGGAAACTCGTCAGGGAGCTGGGGCTGYGGCAGTTCCTCGACATCGGCACCGGCATCCCGACCTCGCCGAACCTGCACGAGGTCGCGCAGGAGGCCGCCGCGGACGCCCGGATCGTCTACGCCGACAACGATCCGATCGTCCTCGCGCACGCCCGCACCTGCTGACCGGTACCCAGCAGGGCCGCACCGCCTACCTCGACGCCGACCTGCGCGAGCCGGAGAAGATCCTCGCCTCGCCTGAGCTGGCCGAGACTCTCGACCTCGACCGGCCGCTCGTGCTCTCCCTGATCGCCGTGCCGCACTTCATCCCTGAGTCGGACGACCCGTACGGCCTGGTCCGCCGCTACACGGAGATCCTCCCGCCAGGCAGCTACGTGGCGCTCACCCACGCCACCGGGGACTTCGCGCCGGAGGAGGCGGAGCGGGTCTCGGCCGTCTACCAGGCACGCGGGATCGCGCTGACCCCACGCTCCCGGGCCGAGGTCGAGGGCTTCCTCACCGGCCTCGACCTCGTCGAGCCAGGTGTCGTGCCGGTCCACCGCTGGCACGCCGAGAAGGACGTCCCTGAGGAACTGGCCGACAGCCGCGTCAACGTCTACGGCGCCATCGCCCGCGTCCCCTAAGGGCTGTCTGGCCAGCGACGAGACCCATTTCGGCCAGGTCTGGTAGATGACGCTGCGGCTGGTTCAGCGCGCCGGGGGAGCCAGCCGGTACACGGCGTCGGCCTGGTCGTCGGTGATGTAGACGGCCCTGTCCGGTCCCGCGACCGCGGCCACCGGACGGCCCCACCGAGAGCCGTCCGCAGTCTGGAACCCGCCGACCAGGGTCTGCTGCTCGCCCAGGTCGCCGTTGCGCCAGGGGAAGAACGACACTTCCGGGGCGCGTGGGGGTGACGCGTTCCACGAGGGGAGCGTCTGACTACCGGTGGATCGGTCGTGGCGGTTGGTGATGGGTCAGTTGGTGGTGGTCGTGGGGGTGGACGGGTCGGGTTGGTAGATGACGAGTCCGCCGGTTTGTGCGCGTTTGGCGGTGTACATGGCCAGGTCGGCCTGGTGGATCAGGATGTCGGGGGTGGCGGGTCGGGTGCTGGTGCTGGTGCTGGTGCTGTCGAGGGTGACCAGGCCGAGGCTGGCGCGGGGGGTGTAGGGCCGCCCCGCCAGCAGGCAGGGGGCCTGGACGGCGGTGGCGAGCCGTTCGCCGATGCGGCGGGGGTCGTCGGGGCCGCCGCCGTCGAGGATGACGCCGAACTCGTCGCCGCCGAGGCGGGCGACGGTGTCGACCGCGCGGGTTTCCGCGCGTAGCCGGTTGGCGCTGATCTGGAGGAGTTCGTCGCCGGCGGCGTGGCCGAAGGTGTCGTTCACCTTTTTGAAGCCGTCAAGGTCGAGGAACAGGACGGACACCGTGTCCTCGCCGGAGGTGACGGCGGGGGTGTGGGTGGTGTCGCTGTCGGTGCCYTGGGTGAGGGCTCGTTGCAGCCGGCGGGTGAACAGYGYCCGGTTCGCCAGGCCGGTCAGCGGGTCGTGGAACGCCTGGTGGTGCAGTTGCCGTTCGCGTTCCCGGATCTCGGCGAGTAGCCGGGTGTTCTCGGCGAGGGTGACCATCTGCCGGAGCAGGGCGAGYACCAGCAGTGTGATCATGCCGTAGGTCTCGAACCGGTCGAGGCGGGCACCGGTGGTCAGCTTGCCCAGGATCAGCAGGCCCGCGGCGGTGAGCGCGGCGTAGGGCAACGCGGCGTGGGCCCACATCRCCCGCGGGCTGGGCGGAGCGGGGCCCTCGGGGGGCGYGGGGGTCGGGACCGGGACGAACGCGGCGAGRAAGACCAGCAGGAAGGCGAGAGCGAACCCGATCAGGCCCCAGGGCGGCAGGTGGAACCCGTACTCCGCGGCGACGTAGGSSATGATGTTGGTGGTGAGTCCGTAGGCCAGCAGGCCSGTGCCCAGCAGTGCCAGCGTCGCSGGGGCGCGSGGSCGRCGGAAGCTGGCGATCAGCACGACCGCGGTGGCGAGGATCAGACCGGCACCCTGATGGGTCAAAGCGAACCGGAACGGCCTGAGACCGGGGCCGCTCTGGACGAGCGGGGCGAGCACCGTCCCCCACTGCAGCAGGACGAGCGAGCCGGCGATCAGCAGGCAGTCCAGCAGGGTGATCGCATRCCAGCGGTGGGCGCCGTACCATCGCCTGCCAGCACTCCCGCCCCGGCYGTCCACCGGGTCGGTGGGCASGGACAGCAGCCCGGCCAGGGCCACCCCGTAGAGGGAGAGGAAGACGGCATACCCAGGGGACATGCCTTGCCTGTGGGGCAGGTCTCCGGCCAGCA
>NZ_MAXA01000041.1 GCF_001854695.1 Parafrankia soli | reverse complement strand
CAATCCCAAACCGATGGCGGCCAAATCCGGTCTAACCGTAGCTGCGGATGCCCTCCGCGGTAGATGTCGTGTGGTGCTACTCTGCGGCCGGATGATGTGCGGGCCAGCGCGGTTGGGAACTGCCGGTCCGTGCCTCTGAAGTCCCGTCGGCGGGGTCGATGCCAACCCGGTCGACGAAGAAGGCCCGCGCGGTGCCGACTACGCCGTCTCCAGCTCGGACGAGGCGCCTGACCTCCGCGCACCGTCGGATCAGTGCCGGGGCACTCAGGCCCGGAGCCCAAGCGCTGGTGCATAGTCGCGGCGGCGGATTGGTTGGGTGAGGATCTCGACGCTGTCGGTGGCCTGGTCGATCGCGCCGGGGAGATGGCCGAGCGGGCCGTCGGGCCGGTGTCCGAGCCGGGTGAGGAGGGTTCGCAGCGGCGGATCGCTGATTGCATCGGTCAGTGCATGGGTGAGGCGTTCGCCGCCGAGTACGTGGATGTCTCGGGAGTGAAAGCGGCGCGGCGCGGGGTCGACGGGCTCGGCCAGACCAAGCCGGTTCGTGGCGGCGGCGAGATGACTGGCCGCGGCACACAGTGCCGCTTCGCGTTCCCGCCACCGCGTCGCGCGCAGCGCGTGGTGCAGGTGCTCACCGATCTGGTCGGCGAGGGTCAGCTGCGCGAACGCGGCGGTCAGCCATTTGCCGGAGGGAGCCCAGCGGCGTTCGAGGAGGAATCCGATCCGAACGAGGTCACGGGCCACGCGGGCCACGAGCATCCGCGAGCCGAGGTCGTCGCCGCGACCACCGGTGCGGCCGACGAATGGTTCCTCCTGGCTGACCCGCAGCCAGCCGGCGGCCAGGACATAGCGCCAGATGTCGTCGGGGTACCACGCCAGCGCCCGACGCCGCGTGGTGAGCAGATCGAGCGGGTCGTGCAGGACCACGCCGCCGGTGAGGCTGGCCAGGATCTGGGTCGGGACCAGTAGCCAGTCCGTCAGTTTCATCCCGTCGGCGGGGTCGACGCCGATCCGGTCGACGAAGAACGCCTGCGCGGTGGTCACCTCCACCTGATGGTGTGGCCGGCCGCCGTGTCGATCGCTGTCGGGGTAGACGACCGGGAAACCGTCGAACCGCGCAGGCAAACCCCCCAGAGCGGCGTCGATCGGCGTGGCGTCGAAACCTGGCGGGACGAACAGCTGCACGCGGGGGCCGAAATCGTGATCCGTGGAAATCTCGTCATCGAAGCCGAGAACCTCGGACCCCTCACCGAGCAACGCGGCAGCGTGGGGAACGCCCGAGACCAGCGGCCGCACCGCCCGCTCGTAGAACCGTCGAGAAAGATCGCGACCTGACACCGTTCTGCGATCCTCCTCAAAGCGTCCCGTCATGGCACAGGCGCCTCATCGTCCTCGCTACCGCCACCTCTGGGCACCTGGGTTTTCGCCAGCCACCGGGCCATCCGGGCCAGTCGCGATCTCCAGGTTCCGCCGCACAAGCAGGCCCCCGATCCCCAGGACGTCGTCGAGCAGCCGCCACACACGTCGATCTCCTCGGCGGTGCAGTCGATCAGAACCTTGACCTCCACATCACGCTTGCCCGGATCCGCCGTCACGAAGAAGCCCTGTTCGCATGATCCCAACATGGTCGTCCAGGTGGGGCTCGAACCAACTCGCGACGCCCTGACCAGCACCTTTCCGTGGCGCTGGATCTCAAAGCGATAGATCGCGAACCGCATGCATCCAGGTCAGGGGCATGATCATCACATGGGTGGAGCGGGTGGGGCTCGAACCCACGACCGACGGATTATGTGTGCCGCCCTGCCCATGTTGATCGGTGCCGTCACCTGTTGTGAGATGACGTTGGGCCTGGTCAGCGGCCAGCGCCCTCTCGCCCCCTGCCGGCTTAGCTCAGTGCATATCGCGCAGTCCGGCATCACGACGTCACCACCACACCTAGATTCACCATCACGCAGAGTAGCCAATGATCGTCGGGATTCGACCCGAGCGATCGGTGACGGTCATGCTCGCCGCTCACATCGTGATCTTGAAAGGCATGGTCCTCGCCGGAGGCAGACCTCGCCAACCGCTACGTCGACGTCCGCCTGTTCGGCGCCGTCCTGTCCACCGGCAAGACCCGCTCGCTCGGACAGATCCGCGGACCGCTCCAGAACGGCATGGCCCGTTCCATCGACCCCCGTCATCCCGTCGACCACACCATCACCCGAGTCATCAGGCCGACATCGACAAAGGCAAGCACACCGAGATGGGCGGCAAGTGGACCGTCCCCTACGGCCTGTATCGGGCCCACCTGCACTACTCCGCCCCCCGCGGCATCCAGACCGGCGTCACCGCAAAGGACCTCGACCTGCTCCTGCGCACCCTGATCAACATGTTCGACCACGACCGGTCCGCTACCCGCGGCGAGATGGCCACCCGCGGCCTGCACGTCTTCAGCCATCCCGACACCTTCGGCGCCGCCCCCGCCCACACCCTCGCCGACCGCATCAGGACCCAGAAGATCAGCACCGGCGAACCCCGCAGCTTCCACGACCACAAGATCGACGTAGACGATGACCATCTGCACCCTCACCCGCATCCCAGGATGACCGCAAGGGGTCAGTGTCCATGAAGCGCCGACAACAGCCTGCCACGGACCGACGCGCCACGAGCATCACCAAGACTCCGAGTCAGGGCCGTCTCTCTGGAACCGGCTGGTGAGCTCGAACCTTCGTCCACTCGATTACAAGATGAAACACTACGTATCGGAATGTACTGGCATATGCCGCGCAGTGCCGTTAAATCCCGGTCAGGGCATTTTCGCTGTCGGGTAGTGCCGGCGAGTGTCGCGGCGTACCGGAGCATCCGCGCACACAATGCGCGCCCATGTCGGCGGACCTTGGTCATCGCCTGGGCGATGCCGACGCCTCACCAGCCCGTGTCGCCAAAGACTTTTCCGGTAGCGCTCTGTAGCCGGTCATGGAACGGATAGATCGGACCCATGCCGTGACCTTCGGGCGTAGAAGGCCTGCGCCGTTTGTCGGTCGCTCCGATGCCACGCCCCGGCCGCTCTGCGTAGAGCTCGTCGCAAGCATGGCACCATGCGCTGACCGCCATGCATCGCCTCAACCATCGGGGGTCGAGGCTATCGACGCGTCCGTCGATCCTCACGTGACAGTGAGGATGGGGGTGAGCCCCGCACCGGCCGGCGTGGAGCTCGCATCTCGGAGGAGTGAACGCCAAGGACGATCTCTCCGGAGGTCCGGGGGGGGGCAGAGAAGATCTTCGAGTCGGGTGGCGACCTGGCGGTAGCGGCTGACCGGTACGAGGTGCACACCGGCGAAGGCGCCGCTGTCGCGTAGCTGTAGCACCTGGTCGCAGGCTGCTTCGACCCCGGCGGTCCGGTCTCGTTCGACTGCTTGGACGAGGTCGTCGGGGATGTCGATGTCGGGGATCGTTGCGGCGAGGCGGCGGGCCATCCCGGCGCTCGCGAGGACCATCACGCCGGCGTAGACCGGCAGTTCGACCGGATGGGCGTCGCGCCAGCGCAGTAGAGCGTCTACCGAGTAGCTGACCTGTACGAACAGGAAGTCGGCCGCTCGTTTCCATGCGGGCAGTGGACGCACACCGGCGGCGGCTCCGACCCGGAACGCTGGCATGTCGGCGAAGACCGGATCCTCGCTGGCCGCGCGGGCCTCGTCCATCATCGCGCGCACTGTCAGGTCGCTGGTCCGGTTCCCGGCGGTGGGTTTGTCGCCGTGGACGAAGAGGAACTCCTCGACGCCGTAGGCCGCTGCGGTGAGCAGGTCGCGGCGGAAGCCGAGCAGGTTACGGTCGCGGGAGTTCACGCAGGCGATGCTGCGTCCCCCCATCGTCTGCACCTCGTGGGCGACGGCGATGCTCGACACGGTCGCTCGTCCGATGTGGTTGTCGGGGATCAGGAAAGCGTCGGTGACGGGGCTCAGGACGCCGATCTGATGGCGGGCGTGGGTCAGGTCCGGTCGGGTCGGTGGTTCGATTTCGCAGATCAGCTCGAAGTTGCGTGCTGGACGTTCGTGACTTGCCGTGGATTCCCGCATCCGGACAGGATAGGGCGCCGCGACCCCCAACCACAGCCGTCACTGAACCGCACGGTGCGCTGCACCTGTCCAGCCGACCGGGGTCTGTCGAAGTCCGGTTTGTGTGTCGGTGGGTGGTGATGCTCGGCAGCAGGGTTAGAGCGGCGTCACCCGGCGCTGGGGTCGGTGTCGTCCGGTGAGCGGTTCGCTGCGATCCAGGTGTGGACGTCGTCCTCATCCCAGAAGCGGCCGGCCGGGGTTCACCTGGGGATCACCCGCTTTGCGGAGATCTACCGTCAGAGCCAGACCGCAGCGGTCGAAGCACGCGAAGTCAGCCGTCACCATGAGTCGCCCAGACCGTGACGCCTGAGGCGGATGCGACGTCTGTCGACGGAGAACAGCAGGTCTGGTCTGCCTGCATCACGGGAGAACCGGATCCCGCCTCCGGTGACTGTTGGTAGAAAGATCCGCGTCGGCCGTCAGGTCCAATTTCCTGCCGAAGTGGGCTTCGAACCCGCGCATGTCACTGCTGGCGGGTGCCGGGCCCCGGAAGGAACGAACAGTCACGGAGCGCAGCGAAAAACGCTGGTGGACCTCGTATCGTTACCTAGATTCCGTCAACCACGCTAAATATTTACTTTTGGTAGTCGATCTACTACTCTCGGGTGCCCCCAACGGGGCTCGCTACAGAATAGTGCAGGTCCTGCCAGGGGCTTCGCCGCTGGAAGGCTGGTCGTCGAGGGGAACTTCCTGGTCGGCTCTCTACGGGTGCGAGCGGTGGACCATGCGCCAGACCGCGCGGTACCACCGCCGGGATGATGGGCAGATACGGCCGGCCGCCACCCGCTACGGCAGGCGGAGCCTCTCGGTGGGCTGCCCGGTGAGCGCGGCGATCAGCTCGAAGTCCTTGTCGACGTGCAGTACCACCAGCCCGGCGAGCTCGGCTGTGGCGGCGATGATCAGGTCGGGGACGGACGGTGCGCGGTGGTGCCCGGTGCTGGCGAGCAGCTCTTGGATCTCGACGGCTCTGGCTTCGATACGGGGCGTGGTGTTCTCGACGGGCATCGCCGAGACCAGTGACCGGCGTAGCCGGACGCGGAGATCCTGAGCGGATCGTGCGGAGAAGCCGACCTCCAGGATCGTGACCGTCGTGATCCGGATCAGGCCGTGCTGGATGTGGGACAGCCACCGGTCGGCGTCGGGGTCTCGCTCAGCCGGACGAGGGCGGACTTGTCGATGAGCCAGCGCCGTGCCGTCTCGGCTGTGGCGGTCACGACCAGGCCTGCCGCATGACCTCCGGGTCGGCGAGATCGCGGAATGCGGCACTGAACCAGCGCAGGTCGTCGAGGGTCACCGGGGTGACCGAGCGTGCCGCATCCTGGGCGAGCTGCCGGCGGAGGTACTCGTTGCGGGACAGGCCGAGCCGGGCGGCGTGCGCCTCGACAGCGGCCAGCACGTCATCGGGCACGCCACGGATGAGCACATCGGACATCGGCCGCACCTCCAAGCGATATCCCATGCTGTCAGCAGCCGTGGCCCGTGGCCCGTGGCCCGGGCAAGCGGCGGGATTGTGGGCCGTCGTGGCTTCATCGGCGGCTTCCTTGGGACATCACCGCATTCGCGGGTGTTTTATCCAGAAGCCGTTGCGGGACCTGAACAGGAGCACCTCCATCGCCGAGCTGATCATTGCCGGCAGGCCGGGGCCGCTGCGGAGGACGTTACCGACTGCGTCGGTGACGTCGGTCAGGAGACCGCGATCCTCGGCCGGACGGCCCCGCCCAGCTCCGTAGCTGTCGATGTCGCGTTGCACCTGAAGGCCACCCAACGTGCGCCCGGGTACCGAATCCCGTCGAGCGTGCGGGACCCTCTAGACTCGTGCTTGATAGTGCCGGGCCTCAGGGGCAAGGGGACAGGCAATGGCGACCGTGGCGCGTGACCGGTTGGCGAGGATGTTGCGCGGCGACACGGAGACCGCGTTCAGCGTGGAGCTGACGGCGAGCACGGATGACCTGAGCCTCGAGGTCGAGGGCATCGGACCCGTCACGTTCCCGGTGCCGTACGCGCAGGCCCRCAAGCTCCTCGGCCTCGGTCAGCCTGCCCGGTTCGGTCGCGGTGAGGAGACGCTGATCGACCCGGGCGTCCGTGACACGTGGGAGATCCCGAAGAACCTCGTTCATGCCACGTGGGACGACGACGCGTTGAACGTCATCCTKACAACGGCGAAAGATGAGCTGGGCCTGCCGATCGCCGCCGAGCTGACCGCCGATCTTCATTCCCTTCTGGTGTACGAGCCGGGCCAGTTCTTCCTCGCTCATCAGGACAGCGAGAAGGACGACTCGATGATCGGCACCCTGGTGGTGACGATGCCGTCCACCTACACCGGCGGCGAGCTGGTGGTCAGGCACAACGGCGAGCAGCGGGCCTACCGGGGGTCGGAGACGGAGCTGTCGCTGGTCGCCTTCTACGCCGACTGCCGGCACGAGGTCGCCGAGGTGCGGTCGGGGTACCGGATCGCGCTCACCTACAACCTCCTGCTGCGTGGGGACACCTCCTTGCCGGAGGGCGACGAGGGAGCAGTCGCCGAACTGGCCGGTTTCCTTCGTGAGCACTTCGGCACACCGGTGCTCACCTACCGCCCCGGAGCCGCGTCCGACCCGCCGAACCGGCTCGTCTACCTCCTCGACCATGAGTACACCCCGCGCGCGCTGGGCTGGGATGGGCTGAAGGGCGCCGATGCCGCGTGCGTGTCCCTGCTGCGGGCCGCGGCCGAGCGGGAGGGGTACGAAACCGTCCTCGCGCTCGCCGACATCAAGACGACGTACAGCGCGTACGAGGCGGACGACGACTACGGATACGGCGGAGGACGATGACGAGGACGAGGACGACGAAGGCCCTGACGGCTCGGCCKACTACGAAGTCCAGGAACTGATCGACGTCGACATCACGCTCACACACTGGACCGGTCCGGGCGGCGACCGGCTGGAGGCGACCTCGCTGTCCGTCGGCACCGACGAGGTCTGCGCGTCCACCGGGACGGACGACCTTGAGCCCTATACCTCGGAGTACGAGGGCTACATGGGCAACTGGGGCAACACACTGGACCGCTGGTACCACCGCGCGGCGGTTGTCGTATGGCCGCGCGAGCAGGCCTTCGCTAACCGTGCCGAGACCTCGCCCGCCTGGGCGCTCGACGCGCTCGCCGAGATGGCGCCGGCGAACGCGAAGGCCGCCGTGGCGACACTCGAGCCGTTCTGGGACGGCGTTCTGCGCGCACGGTCGCCGCGGGACGAGGACAGGATCTCCGGGATTTTCGGCAAGGCGCTGCGAACGGCGGACGTCGTGGCGGACGCGGCGACCGCGTCGATGCTGCTGCGCCCGTTCCGCGTCGAGAACCTGACTGTGGAGGACGCCGCGCCCTTCGCGAAGCTCGCCGGCCGGTACGGCCAGCAGTGGACCATGGAACTGCTGCGGACGTGGGCCGGCGCGGGACAGCCGACCTGGGCGATCGGCGGACCGGAACGCAAGCGGTGGGTGGCGGGATCGCTTCCCGGTCTGTGCGCGGGGCTGCACGCCGCGCACGGCGCCGGCGCGGCGACCGCACGGCTGCTTCTCGACCTGGCTTGGGAGTGGCTGCGTGAGGCCATCGGCATCGCCATCAGGTCGTCATCCCCCCGCCACCGCGACAGCGGCCTCGACGACCTGGGCGCACCGCTCGCCTCGGTGCTGACCGCCGCCGCGACCGGGGCGGCGAGTACCCGGGACTCGGCGGCCGGGTACCTCCGGCGGCAGCCGGACACCGTCACCGCGCTTGTAATGCCCGCGCTACGCGCCGCGGCGGGCCTACCCGGCGACGGCCCCCGCGGCGAGGCGGGTTTCGGCGCCCTGGCCGCGGACTGCGCCGCGCGGCTGCGTGCCCGGCTGGCCCTCCCTCGGCGCGTGCCCACCGACTGGTCGATCGAGCTGCCCGCCGGCGGCTGCACCTGCGACCTGTGCGACACCTTGCGCACGTTCCTGGCGGACCCGGACCGGCGCACCCTCGAATGGYCGCTCGCCGAGAAGCGCAGGCAGCATGTCCACTCCCGGATCGACATCGCTGAACTGCCCGTCAGTCACGTCACCCGGCGCCAGGGCCGCCCCTACACGCTCATCCTCCACAAGACCGACGCGCTCTTCACCGAAGAGGCCAGGGCACGGGACCGGGACCAAGCCGACCTGGACTGGCTGGCTGCCGAATGGCACCCGATGTGATCATCTACTCCCGTGAGGCCGGGCTGGCCAAGCCGGCAGGCGTCCTCTTCCGCATTACGCCGTTGCCATGACGGAGATGCCGCTGCCGGAGGGTCGGGTAGGCGGCGACGCGGGCGAAAGGTGAATGCCGCGCGGCCGTCCTGTCTGCGAGGATCGGGGTATCCTGTACTCCGCACGTTTGGTTTTCATGCTTTGACCTGCCCGTTTCGTGATCACGGGGGTTTGGTCGGGTCTACTCCGAGGAGGTTGAGTACGCGCTGCTGGAGCGGTGTGGGCCGGGGGATGTAGGCGGGCTGGCCGTCGCGGGCGGGCACGAGACGCAGGCCGGAGAGGGCTTCGAGTAGGAGCCGGCCGGTGGGCTTGGCGGGTCGGCCAGCGTAGAGACCGGCGACCGTTCCGGTCGGACCGGTGGAACGCYGGACCTCTCGTTCGATCAGCGAGAACAGCAGCAACGCGAGGCCGACGACGTGGAGCAGTCCGTGGATCCGCTTGTTGTTCTCGAGGTAGATCGGGTCGGCCTCGAGCGGGCCCTTGAACGCGCCGTAGCGCCGTTCGGAGGCTTCCTGGCCCTTGTAGTCGACGAAGACCGCGGCGGTGTCCTTCTCCTCGACGGTCTGG
>NZ_MAXA01000040.1 GCF_001854695.1 Parafrankia soli | reverse complement strand
GTTTCAGGCCGCGCATCGGCCGGAGCCGTGCTTTGAGCCGGCCGTGCTCGGCCTCGATCCGATTGTTCTCCCGGGCGGCGTCGACGTGGCACGCCTCAGGCAAGAATTCGTCGAGGACCCGCGGGTAGACGGGTGCTTTGTCGGTGGTGACCTCGACCGGCCGATGCCCATGGGACAGCGCACGGACGAAGAAGCGGCGTGCCGCAGCCTGGTCGCGGCGGGTGCTGGCCAGGACGTCGATGACCTGTCCGTGCTGGTCAACCGCCCTGTACACATAGGTCCACCGGCCTGCGACCTTCACATACGTCTCATCCACAAACCACCTATCCCCAGGACGGTGCCGACACGGCCGCGCGGCCTCGACCAGCAGGGGCGTAAAGCGCTGCACCCACCGATACACGGTCACGTGATCAACCTCGAGGCCACGTTCGGCGAGCAGCTCCTCGACGTCCCGGTACGACAGYACGAACCGGAGGTACCAGCGGACCGCCAAGACGATCACCTCGGGTGGGAACGGAACCCCGCGAACTCCGACGTCGGAACCGGTGGACGGACACGACGTCGACGCATCACTCGATCATGACTGATCGGTAGCCGCGATGGTGGCCTTCACCGAGGCAACAATGCCCCCGCAACTATACGTACGTATGGCACGATGCTGGACAGGTGTATAGTGCATCGCGAGGAGGAGTGGCATGACCACTACAGACGTCTACTACGACCCGTACGATCCCGCTATCGACGCCGACCCGTACCCGACGTTCAAGCGGCTGCGGGACGAGGCTCCCATCTACTACAATGATCGGCACGGTTTCTGGGCCCTGAGTCGCTACGAGGACGTCATCGCGGCACTCAAGGACACCGCACGCCTCAGCTCGACCAAAGGTGACATCATCGAGGTCATCAAGGCTGATCCGGTCATGCCGCCGGCGGTCTTCATCAATGAGGACCCGCCGCTCCACACGATTCACCGTGCGTTGGTGTCACGCGCCTTCACGCCGTCCAAGATGCGAAAGATCGAGCAACAGGTCCGCAACTTCACCGCCGCCTGCCTCGACCCGCTGGTCGGCACCGACCGTTTCGACTTCGTCACCGAACTCGGCGCCATACTGCCGATGCGCACCATCTGCATGCTCGTCGGGATCCCGGACGCCGACCAGCCGGCCGTGCGCGACTATGCCACCGGAAATCTTCGCAGCCAGCGCGGGGCGCCGATGGCGGTCGACCCCGACAAGTACTTCGACCCGAGCTTCTTCGCCGAGTACGTCGACTGGCGCGAGAAGAATCCGTCCAACGACCTCATCACGGAACTACTCGGTGTCGAGTTCGAGGACGAGAACGGCATCGTCCGTAACCTGACCAAGCCGGAGATCCTCACGTTCCTCACGGTGGTGGCCGGCGCTGGTGTCGATACGACCGGCCGCATGTTCGGATGGATGGCCAAGGTGCTGGCCGAGCACCCGGACCAGCGCCGCGAGATCGTCGAGGACCGATCGCTGATCCCGAACGCCATCGAGGAGCTGCTGCGCTTCGAGTCGTCGGCACCGAACGCCGCCCGGTATGTCAGCGAGGACGTCGAGTTCCATGGCACCACGGTCCCGGCCGGCAGTGTGCTGACCTGCATCCTGCTGGCAGCCAACCGGGACGAGCGGCAGTTCGACAACCCCGATGTCTTCGACATCCACCGGAAGATCGGCCAGCACTCCGTGTTCGGGCACGGCATCCACTTCTGCCTGGGAGCGTCGCTGGCGAGGCTGGAACTGCGCGTCGCTCTCGAGGAGATGCTCAACCGCTTCCCCGAGTGGGATGTCGACCTTTCTGCCGCGAGACGCTCGCAGTCCCCCGTGGTGCGCGGATGGGACCGGATGCCCGTCATCCTCTCGTAACCACGGGCCCATTCCAGGACGGCGCAGCTGGTAGGTCTCGGCGCACATGTCCCACGGGCGCGGCGTGCGGGGCAGACACTGGAAGATAGCCGGTGGCTCGGTGCGGACGATCCATGGTGAGTGGGCAGGGCGGGGCCGTGGTCACCGCCGCCCTGCCCACTCACCACCACCCGCGCAGGGCATGGCGGGCGGGGCCACAGCCGGGCCCTGCGCGGGTCGCGGCGTCCCACAGACTGGGAGCCATGGACGCGTCCGGTTCAGCCCGCCCACGCCTGTCCCGAGGACGGCCGACACCGGAGGAGACAGCGCGTCTCGACCGCGACGTACGAGAGAGTGCGCTGCTCCTCTTTCTGGAACAGGGCTATGAAGGCACCTCCATGGAGGCGATCGCCCGGGCCGCAGGCACGACCAAGGCCACTCTCTACGTCCGCTTCCCCAGCAAGGAGCTCGTCTTCAGGCACGTCTTCGAGTGGGCGATGAGTCAGCCCGACTGGCCTGTCGCGGAGCTGGCACCACCCGATCCGGACGATCTCGAGAAGGCGCTGGCCGCGATCGCGGATGCCGCCCTCCGCCGAACCCTCCACCCCGCGATGCAGGCCATGCAGAGGATCGCCATCGCCCAGGCGACCCGTTTTCCCGACCTGGGGCGCCGGGCACGCCAGGTCTACTGGCCGCGCCACGAGCAGGTGGCTGTCCTGCTGCGCAGACATGCCGCCACGGGTGCGATCGTCGCGGACGAGCCTGATGTTCTCGCGGAGCACTTCCTTGCCATGGTCGCTGGAGCGCCGACCCTCTTCGCGATGTACGGAGTGAGCCGGGACCCCGTGATCCTGGAGCATCGCCAGAAAGCGGCTGTCCAGCTTTTCCTACGGTCGTTGCGCCCCTGAAGTCCCCGGTCGCCGACGGCCCCTCCCGGAGGTGCCCGGCGGGAACACCGCCACGCATCCCTCGCAGGCAGGCGCACGACGGCCCGCGACTCGGCCGGCGCCCTCCCCGCCGGCAGGCTCGGGCAAGTCCGGCAACCCTTTCACCCCGTCGCGCCCGCCGGGCCACAGGGCCACCGGCCGGGTGTCGGATGTCGGGTGGGCCTGGACGAAAATGCACCGTACCGTCTATTTAAGCGAGACTGGCTGCGTGCCAGGCCCCGACCGGCACCCCTTCTTCTCCATGACCGAGCTTGTCTCGCGGGAGGCCCCATGCCATCGGCACTTGACCAGCTGCTCCGTCTACGCACGCAGACGATCGCTTCGACCATCCGGCCGAAGAGCTGCTGCCGCTCCAGATCGAGGCCGCACGCGAACGCCTCGAGACGCAGGCCGCCAGATCCCGCTGCTGAAGAACCGACTGGCCAGCAGCGGACTGACCAGCTGTCGGTGCCGAGTGAAAACTGACCAGGCGTTGCCTCGGCGTCAACACCAGCATCACCGGACCTGCGGACCTGGTCCCGTTACTGTTCGCCCACAGCACGTACAAGAGCTACGGCGAGTCGTGGCTTGCGGACGGGCGATGGGATCGCATGGACCGTTGGCTGCAGACCGTGTCGACCCATGCCGGCAGCACCCCCCGGCCCGGGGTGGACGGACTCGATGCGTGGATCGCCGGGCTCGAGACCGACGGTTGCTTCGTCTCGTGCTCGTCCGGGACGACAGGAAAGCCAGCGATGCTGCCATCGTCGGTGGCCGATCTCGACTTCGTCACGCGGGCGAACGTGGCCATGTTCTCCTGGACGACCGGTATCAGGCCGACCCGCGACCGGAAGTTCTTCGGGCTGGGCCCGCGTATGAACATCACCCGCAACGAACGGATACGCCAGGTGATGATCGATGCCTACTGCTCGCCGGCGTTGGAGCCGTACCAGCTGCCGATCCCGTCGATCAGCATCGGGGCGACCATGGAGATGATCCTGCTGCGTAGGCGGATCACCGAGGGTACCGCCAGCCCAGCCGAGGTCGTCGACTTCGAGCGGCTGAGCGGCGAGCGGCAGGCGAACATCGACGCAGCGCGGCAGGACGCTCTCGCGGCCCTCGTCGAGGCCCGGGAGCACAAGCTCCTGCTGGCCTCCTTCTTCCCCGGCCTCCATCCGCTCGCCGACGCCCTGCGGGAGCAGGGCGTCGGCGGCTTCCATCCGGACAACGCGGTGCTGACCGGCGGCGGGCTGAAGGCCCTGTCTGTCCCGCCCTCGACGACACCCATGCTTCCCCACGGCCCCTTCGGCGCCATCAGCCGGCCGTCATCGACCGCGGCCCGCGCCACCAGCAGCCGGCAGAAGCCCTCCAGCGTGGCCAGCCCGGTTGGGAGGTTCGTAGTGCTGGTGCGGGCGAGATGGGCGTAGGCGCGGGCGACGATGGTGATGGCGGCTGGTTGGAGGACGAAGCCGAGCCCCGGGCCAGAATCCGATGGCGCTCGGCAGCCGTCGCCGTACCCCAGTCGACCAATGACGGTCTGGGTGCCCTGGCCGGTCTGGATACAGTCGTCGAAGACCGCGATCTTCAGGGGTGTCGGGGTGCCGCCGTGTGGCCTGCTCGCCGACCACCAGCCCCGGCCGGGGCTCGGCCGTCTCATGCATCGGCCCGGTGTGCACATCGTGAACCCGGACGGCGAACCACCACCCGGCAGCCGCCGACACCCCGCGGCACACAGAACACCCGCAACCTGCACAAACACACACCTGGCGGCACCATGCGACACTAGCCGACAGGCCGACCTACGGGCTTTTAACCGGTGAGTTCAGGGTTCGAGTCCCTGACGGCCCACTCTTGGAGGGCATTTCCTGCGCATTTTGAAACATTCCTGAAGAAATTTCGCCTCCTCTTTCGAGGACCCCGGATAGCCAGCTTGATCCGGCGRCTCTGTTGCGTCCGGCAGTTGGCCATTCTGCTGGTCGGGAACCAGTTGGAACGCGATGGCGACCAGGGTTGCCGCCCCGCCTGTTGACACTCGCCGGCGCTTCCGTCCCACTTGTTACCAGTGGTTGCGGTGCAGCACCTGGCCTAGGGGAACTCGGGGAGCCGGTCGGAATTCGGTACCGACGGTGTAGGCGAGTGGAACGAACGCGGCCAGCATCACCCGGTTGAACGGGACGCCCAGCAGCGTGGCCATCTCGCGTTCGAGGGGCGCCTGTGCGGTCGTCCACACCGTTCCCAACCCCCGGGCACGGGCGGCGAGCATGAAACTCCACACGGCTGGCAGGATCGAGCCCCAGGTCATCGACTGCGCGAGGACGGAAGCGTCGTCGGTTCGTCCTTCGACGCAGGGGACCACGAGCGCGGGCACGCGGTGGATGTTGTCGTACAGGTGCTGGAAGCCGCTGCGCATCTTGGACAGCGACGACGGGTAGGCGTTCATCCGCTCGGCGTCGCGCTGCGTCAGCGGGCTGGCGTGCGGGTCGGCTGCGGCGACCGCCTTCCGGAAGACGTCCGCGAGCGCGTAGCGTCGCTCCCGGTCGGTGACCACGACGAAATGCCATCGCTGCCGGTTACGACCGGTTGGCGCCTGCACGGCGAGCTCGACGCATTCCTGGATGAGCTCCCACGGCACCGGCCGGGACAGGTCCAACCGGTGGCGTACCGCCCGGGTGGTGGACAACAACTCATCGGGCGACAGGTCCAGCAGCATGCGCGTGCCTCTCATGGCCTCATGTGGATCGGGGAACTCACAGGTTGCCGGGCAGCGGAGCCAGGGCGKTAGCGTCCGGTTTCATCAGGTGAAAGCGACGCGGTGACGGCCGGACGCGGCGCGGTGATCATAGATTTCACGCGGTCACCCGACGGCTAGGACGGCGCGGCATCCGGAAGGCGGCGGTATGTCGGCGGTAGGCAGGGCGTTGTCCGTCCTGGACGTGTTTGCCGACGGGTCGGCCAGCCTGCGGCTGACCACAATCGCGGCGCGCAGCAGTCTGCCGTTGCCCACGGCGCTGCGGCTGGTGCGGGAGCTCGTGGCGTGGGGAGGGTTGGAACGTCAGGCGGACGGGTCGTACCGGCTGGGGACCCGGCTGTGGGTGCTGGGCGGTCAGGTTCCGTGCCAGCGTCGGCTCACCGACGCCGCACAGCCCTACCTGCGTGGACTGCGGACGGCGACGGGCCGTGCCGTGGCGCTCACCTCCCTCGACGGCAATCGGCTGCTCGTCGTCGACGAGCTGGGCGCAGCCGTGTCGAGGGGGTCACATCTGCCCCTGCACGCGACGGCCGCGGGCAAGCTCTTTCTGGCCCACGGTCCTGACGCCCTACGACAGCAGGTCCTGAGCGACCTGGTGCGGGTCACGCCATACACCGTCACCGCGCCGGGGCTACTCCACCGCCAGTTCGCTGATATTCGCGGTGGCTCGCTTGCGATCGCCAAGGAAGAAAGGCGTCTGGGGGAGGTTGAGATCGCCGCACCGGTGGGTCCGACAAGCGACGGCGGTCCAGCGGCGGCGCTCTCGGTGACCGCGCCATCCGTCCCGGCCGCGCGGCGAGCCATGCCGTTGCTCGCCGCGACCGCCGCCGCGCTCACCGCCCACCTCACCCCATCCATCTCCGGCTAGACCCGTACTCCCGCCTTCCCGCCGGGAGCCAGTTGAGCAGTTATTGCCAGGACTGACGGGTGCGGAGCCCCACTGTCGGCTACTGAACGTGACCGCAGTTCGTGTCCGGTGAAGGAGGTCGAGGACGGGTTGGACGTCGCGCTCAGYGGACGAGGTAGGGCCAGCATTCCATGGAGGCGGCCAGCCACCGCGCGCCGTGGGAGAACCGCGCTGATGGGTGGGACCGGCGTTCGGGACGGGCGGGAGCGGTGAGGATCGAACCGGCGGACGACGCCATGTTCCGCGAACGCGACGCCTGGCGTTACGACCCGCCCTACGACTTCTACGACAGCGACGGCCTACCCGTGAAGAACCCCGAGCTCTTCTTCGCCGTGCGCGACGACGACGGCGCCCTCATCGGCTTCTACTTCTTCGAGCCGTGCGGCGACGCGCTGTTCTACGGGTTCGGCCTGCGACCGGATCTCACCGGTCGTGGGCTCGGCGAGCAGTTCGTGCTGGCGGGCCTGGAGTTCGCCCGCCCCATCTACGGCCGACGCCGCGTGGCGCTCGATGTCGCGGCCTTCAACGAACGCGCCATCTGCCTGTACCGGCGCATCGGCTTCACCGAGACCGGCCGGCATACCGAGACTTTCGACGGTTACGGGGCCGTGGAGTTCATTGACATGGAAAAGCCCGGCTGAACGCCCTCGGCGCCGGGCCGGTCGATGCGGAGGCCCTGTTCGCCGAGGGCGGCCCGCGGCTCGTAGACACCGAGGGCATGTTACTGAACATCACCGACGGTGGCGACTGCTCGGATGAACCTGACCGCTGCTCATGGGCTGCTCACATACGCGGTCGGTTGCTCATCTGTATCTGACGCCTACACCCGGACAGTACCGCCCGTGCCGACAAGTCGTTCGACCGGCTATCCGGGGAGCCGGACGACTATCTCGACGCGCCGGTTGAAACGCTGGCCTTCGGGGTCGGGTGAACCGTCCGGGTTGGCCTCTTCTGTCAGTGGCTGGGTGCTGCCGAGTCCGACCGCAGTGACCGCCGTGGCAGATACAGCGTGGTCGAGCAGGTACTGCTGAACGACCCGGGCGCGGTTTTCCGACAGGGTCTGGTTGCCTCTGACGGCGCCGGTCGCGTCCGTGTGGCCGCGGACCTGGATCTCGCCGGCCGAGAACTGCGAGTTGATCAGGCGGATGGTGGCGTCGAGCGTGTCCGTGCTGCCGATGACGTCGCTGCCGGTCGCGAACAGGTTGTCGCTGTTGAAGACCAGAATGAACAGTGCGGTGCCGTCGGCGTGCCTCGCGGAAAGGTTTTCCCCGGAGATTCCGGTGAGGTCGATGTTGTCGGGCCCCGGCAGTCGGTAGAGCGAGCCCTCGATCAGCCGGGTTCCCTCTTCCGGCTCGTGGGCGTAGCCGCCGATGTCGCACGGGATGCGGATCACGAGTCCGGCGCCGAAATCCTGGGTGCCGCAGGTCGGGTCGGGCTCGCCGTCGTCATTGATGTCGTCCAAGCCGGGTTCGGCCCCGGGTGGCAACGACGTCGCGGACGATTGGTCCGGGGAGGTGTCAGCTGACGGGTCGGTAGCGTCGTCCGTAGGCGTGCGCGTCACCGCCGGGGGCGAGTCCGCAGCCGTGCCCGACTCGGAATCAGAGCTGCCGCATCCAGCAGCGATCGCACCAGCCATGAGCACGAGCAGTAACCGAGCCGCATTCTTGTGTCGCATCGATCCCCCATTTTTCGCTTTCGGCGTTGCCGCATGTTAGCGGTGTTGACCTGCGGAAACGGCACAACTGCCTGCTAGCCGACAGGCAGGAAGGCAGCCGGGGGCGGCGTGGCCGGAGTCAGAACGAATCGGCGATGTCTTCGGGCCGGCCGTTGCAACCCATCGGGGTGTTGCCGGCGACCGATGGTCGGCGAGGCAGCTCATCGAGACGCGGGATGATCTGGGCGTATTGTGCCTGAGCCAGTTCCTCGGCCCGGTCGGCTGCATCACGGGTCGCCTCCCAGCCGACCCACTTGTCGGTGTCTTTGAGGATGGCGAACTCGGCGTACCGCTGCCTCCTGTACTCCGCACGTTTGGTTTTCATGCTTTGACCTGCCCGTTTCGTGATCACGGGGGTTTGGTCGGGTCTACTCCGAGGAGGTTGAGTACGCGCTGCTGGAGCGGTGTGGGCCGGGGGATGTAGGCGGGCTGGCCGTCGCGGGCGGGCACGAGACGCAGGCCGGAGAGGGCTTCGAGTAGGAGCCGGCCGGTGGGCTTGGCGGGTCGGCCAGCGTAGAGACCGGCGACCGTTCCGGTCGGACCGGTGGAACGCCGGACCTCTCGTTCGATCAGCGAGAACAGCAGCAACGCGAGGCCGACGACGTGGAGCAGTCCGTGGATCCGCTTGTTGTTCTCGAGGTAGATCGGGTCGGCCTCGAGCGGGCCCTTGAACGCGCCGTAGCGCCGTTCGGAGGCTTCCTGGCCCTTGTAGTCGACGAAGACCGCGGCGGTGTCCTTCTCC